>DDCZ01000073.1 GCA_002336485.1 Flavobacteriales bacterium UBA1993 | reverse complement strand
CAATAATCAATTAAGACGTTTCTAGATACCACGCTTAGCCAGTTTTGAACTTTTTGTTCTTCCTCTAGTTTGTCAAGATTGCCGTGCACCCGGATAAAAACATCCTGCCTCAAATCTTCTGCGACACTGATGCTATTAACCTTTGATTCAAAGTAGCGCAATACAGTGAATGAATATTCATCCCAAACCTCTTCTGTAGACATATTATAAAAGTATAAAAGCCCGCGATGAATCTGATCCTCAACGCGGGCCAAGGTGAGTGATTAGCAACAACCACAGCATCCACCGCCGTTGCAGCATGTGTTGTTATTATCGCAGCAACCAGGTCCGTTCTTTCTGTTTTTCATGTCTTAAAATTTAATTGTTACCCCAATAGACTTGGATTGGCGAAAAAGGACGCAAGAAATATTGTTCTTCATTGAGTTGCACTATAAACATTGAACTATGATAGTTTTGAGCGTATGCGATATTTCTTTCCCATTCTTATTCTCCTTTTAGGAGCCTGCTCGGCCCCCAAGCAAGAAACTCCCGCGGCTTCACCCCAGTCTAAGATGAATATTCTATTCGTCTCCATCGATGATCTTCGACCCACTTTGGGTGTCTATGACGATGCGTTTGTAAAATCTCCTAACATCGATGCATTGGCAAACCTTGGATACGTTTTCAGGAACACCTACTGTCAGGCAGCGGTTTGCGCTCCATCGCGGGCCAGTCTAATGACAGGCTTACGACCAGACTCAAACCATGTTTGGCACCTCGGCGATAAGTTCAGAGAACTGAACCCAAGCATCGTAACCATTCCCCAGCACTTTAAGAAAAACGGATATCACACGGTGTGCATTGGAAAGATCTTCCACAACTATATGCCCGATTCGGTTTCGTGGGACGAACCAGACTTACGACCAAGACAATATCTGAAACCAGCATGGTTAAAAAGAGACGGAGAAACGTTTTATGTCAACGAGAAAACCCAAAACCGCCAAAAGCGAAAACGAGACTCTCTTATTGAACTTAGACCGAACTATTACGCAGATGGATGGAACAACGGCCCAGCTTGGGAGAGTGAAGACGTGCATGACACACTATATTTCGACGGTGCGCAGGCAGAACTTGCGAAACGCACGCTAAAGCGTTTGAGTAAATCTAAAGAACCGTTTTTTCTCGCCCTTGGCTTTTTTCGACCACATCTCCCCTTTGCGGCCCCGAAGGCATATTGGGATTTGTATGATCGCAATGAACTTCCGCTGGCACCAAACGACTTTCTACCCGACGGATCGCCGATATTTTCATCAAACTCGATGTACGAACTGCGCGGCTATGACGGATTCAAACATCTAAAACATCCCAGTGTTTCCAGCATATCAGAAGATACGGCAAGAACGCTCAAACACGGATACTACGCAAGTGTGAGCTACGTTGACGCGCAGCTTGGAAAGGTTGTAGCGGCTTTGAAAGAATACCAACTCGATAAAAACACCATCATCATTGTTTGGGGCGACCACGGATGGAAATTGGGTGAACACAATAGCTGGTGCAAACAGACAAACTTTGACATTGATATTCACGTTCCATTGATTGTATATGATCCCAGATCTGAAAATGGTGGGGCTCAAATTTCTGGGATAACAGAACTGATCGACATGTACCCATCAATGTGCGAAATGGCTGGAATTGAAATCCCGAAATATCTTCAGGGCACCAGCTTCGTTCCACTATTAAAAGACCCAGAACGTGCTTGGAAAAAAGCCGCATTCAGCCAATTTCATCGGAGACCGAAAGTCACACCCGATGGCGGACGGTATATGGGATATTCCATGCGAACCGCCACGCATCATTATATAGAATGGTATCAATGGAATCCTGAGTTGGGCGAACGTGGTGACCTGATGGGCACGGAACTCTATGACAATGAAATTGACCCACAGGAGAATAAGAATGTTGCGATGAGCGCTGAGTATGACTCATTGCGTCAATCGCTTTCGACCCAACTCCGTGCAGGTTGGAAGGCAAACATTCCCGAATGAAATGGCTCATATTCATACCGCTATCTCTCTTATTTGGCTGCAATGAAAAAATGACCAGCGTGAGCGTTACAGAGTTTGAAAGCTTTGTTTCAAATACTGGGTACAAGACGGATGCTGAAAACTACGGCTGGTCATATGTTCAGCAATCCGTGTTTACTGTGGACACCGTTCACCATGCCGACTGGCGAAAACCTGATGGAGTACACCCATCAAAACCGGAAGATCCCGTAACGCAGGTTAGCTATAACGACGCCATTGCCTATTGTAAATGGGCTGGTACGCGCCTCCCAACCTATTCAGAATATTGGGTGAACACCAAACACGACAATCGACGCATCAACACAGAATCAATGGCAATTGAAAATCGAGACCGGGTCTCAATAATTGGGAATGTATGGGAGCTTTGTGCCTCTGATCTACCCAATGTTGTCCCGTTGGCTGGCGGATCTTATTTATGCAGTAAGAAAATGTGCAATGGCACATCCAAAGAGAAAAAGATTTCGGTCGATCCATTCACAGCGAACCGCCATATTGGATTCTGTGTTTTAGACAATTGATTTCAGATAGTACATTTGATAAAAACTACGAAATGAGAAAACGCTTATTCATCTTTTGCCTTCCACTACTTACGCTCGCTGCCTGCGGCGGTGAAACCAATGTGGCTGAGGAAACAACATCGACAGAAACAGAAACGAAATCTGCGCCTGTTCCTGCTGCCGACACTCCGGAAATCGAAACGAAAAAAATGGCCCCGGCTAATGAGGAAACAATCGTTTCTGAGTCTGAGGTGATTAATAAAAAAGCGGAGTCGGCGGGGAATGTTGCAGACTCAATTCTTAACTCACTTTAAAAAAAGGATTATGAAAAAATTGATTATCGCTTCGTGCACACTACTGATTTCGTGCACATTATCTGCCCAGGAGGACGTGAAGTCTCAGGCAGAGAAACAAATGGAACAAATGACCGAAGGGCATCAGCCTGCACCACACGAAGATGAAAACGCACACCATCCTCCAGGCGCACCTGAACACCCGAATCATGAACAAGGCCATGAAGGTCATCCACCGCCACCACCACAACCACCGCACGAAGGGGGCGAAAAGGGTTCAGGCGATGAAGCCAATAAAAAGTTGGATGAGAGTGCTGAAAAAATTGAGGATTCGCGGCGAAAAATAGCCGATGCCATGGATAAGGCACATCAAAAACGAGCAGATGAAGAGCTCACTGAAGAGGAGTTGAGAGTGGTCGTTGAAAAGCTGATGGCAGCTGAACACGAACTTATGCAGGCTGAAGAAGAGCTGCACGTACAGCGACAAAAAGCAGACGAATTGAACAAATAATGAGAAAAGCGCCACCGGCGCCTTTTTTATTTTACATCAATTAGCCCCTTGTAATTCAAAGACATATCATTTTGTAAACAACTATTTCAGACAATTAAAATCAACATATTATGAAAACGCTTTTTACTCTTACTTCCATAATCCTTTTATCTGCATTCACGCTACAGGCGCAGGTGGAATCAAAGGAAAGAAAGATGGAACCGTCCGAAACCAAAATGAAGGAGAGCACCTCAACGGGCCCTGCTACTCCAAAACATGCCCCAAGTGAAGAGCCAGCTCCACACGGGGAAAATGCAGATCATCACGCGCCACATCATGACGCAAACCATGAAGGTCACGAAGGTCATAATCACTCGACCGGCGTTAAACAAATTTGAGTCTAACACTGTTCCACCTTTAATTAAATTATAGCCACCATGAAATTTTTAGATAAATATTATCCTGTGATACTTGCATTTGTGAGCTTCTTGCTTTCAGTGTCACTTTGGTTCAATGGTCAGAAAGACGAAGGCATGTTCGTTGGAATATGGGTTCCATCTATTCTTGGATTTGGAATTTATTTTAGAATAGTAAATAGCCATAAGTCATGAATAAAACCACACTTTTTATTATAGGACTTTCCATCTTCGCCATATATATGTTCTTTCTTCTGCGTATGATCTGGAATCAAAATAGAATGCAAACAAAAGATAAAGAAATAGCTGAGGAGTCGAATTAAACACAGATGTTCGGCGCTTTTTTGGGGAATTTGAGTGAGAATTCTATTAGATATTGCGGATATTCTGTACGACACCCTAGGTCAAGCTAATTGCCTCAGGCATATGTTATCTGATGGATGTATGGTCAACATTGGCCTTGAATCTTCGACACCCTAAAGATGCTCGGCAACTGGAATCGGCCACAAATTTCTTTGGTATTGTCTTCTTATCCTTCGTCAAGCTATTGTGTCTTCGAAGCGTTGAATTTTCATGATTCTAAAATAAGTCGAGCGTCTTGTATAGTCGAAAGTCTATAAGTCCAAAGTCGAGAGTCCAGAGTCAATAAGTCGAGAGTCTAAAGCCACTAGATTGCTGAGTAAATGGACTTCCGACTTATAGACTTTTTCACTTTCGGACTTCTTACTATGTATTCCTCCGATACTGTCCACCGACCTCGAAAAGTGCATTCGTAATTTGACCTAGCGAATCGCAATTATTTTAAAGCTTTTATCAGGCCATAAATTACGCGAGACACCTCTTCACAATTATCTAATAACTTGCTTTTCACTGAAACATCAATATAACCTAGACGATGCGCCAAATATGTCATGGATTTCACCTCATCACAGGATGCTCTGGCTATGTTTAGAAACCGCACGAATTCCTTATCTGAGCTGCGATTAAACCCTTCCGCTATGTTGTTTGAGACAGAAACGGAGGCACGCGTTATCTGGCTTCTAAAGCTTCGATCCTTGGTTTCGTCAAAATGTTTGTAAACCAAAACGGCCAAATCTTGAGCCTTCTGCCAGCAAATGATATCCTCGAAGCGTTGAATTTTCATGCTTCTAAAATAAGTCGAGAATCAATAAGTTAAGAGTCAACAAGTCGAAAGTCAATAAGTCGAAAGTCGAGAGGCATTTCATCGCCAAACAGCTTGGACTTCCGACTTATAGACTTTTTCACTCTCCGACTTCTTACTACATATTTCTGCGGTACTGTCCTCCTTATCACGCCCGAGGCGGATCGGCGGCATGACCTAATTTCTACATATTGCGCCTATACTGGCCGCCGACCTCAAACAAGGCATTTGTAATCTGACCCAAGGAGCAGTATTTACAGACTTCCAATAGCTTCTCAAACATGTTGTCGTTTTGGATGGCCGCCTTTTGCAAGTCGCGTAGCATTTCGGCTTGGTCGGCTTTGTTGCATTCGTGCAGGTTGTTCAGCATGCTAATCTGGTACTGCTTCTCCTCCTCTGTGGCTCTAATCACTTCCCGTGGCAAGACCGTTGGGCTGCCCTTCGAACTCAAGAAGGTGTTCACACCAATGATTGGGAATTCACCGTTGTGCTTCAATGTTTCATAATACAGGCTCTCTTCCTGGATCTTGCTGCGCTGATACATGGTCTCCATTGCACCCAAGACGCCTCCACGCTCTGTGATGCGATCAAACTCCGTAAGCACGGCTTCTTCTACCAAGTCGGTCAATTCCTCAATGATGAACGAGCCCTGCAATGGGTTTTCGTTCTTCGCCAATCCCAATTCTTTGTTGATGATCAACTGAATGGCCATAGCGCGCCGCACACTTTCCTCTGTAGGTGTAGTGATGGCTTCGTCGTAAGCATTGGTGTGCAGCGAGTTGCAGTTGTCGTAAATCGCATACAAGGCCTGCAACGTGGTTCGGATGTCGTTGAAGTCGATCTCTTGTGCATGCAAACTTCTGCCACTCGTTTGGATGTGATATTTCAGCATCTGCGCCCGTGGGTTCGCGCCATACTTGTGCTTCATGGCCTTGGCCCAAAGCTTACGTGCCACCCGACCAATAACGGCGTATTCTGGATCTATGCCATTGCTAAAGAAGAAACTCAAGTTTGGACCAAATGCGTTGATGTCCATGCCTCGGCTGAGGTAGTACTCCACGTAGGTGAATCCGTTCGCCAGCGTAAATGCCAATTGCGAAATCGGGTTAGCACCGGCCTCGGCAATGTGGTATCCACTGATACTTACCGAGTAGAAATTCCGCACGGCATGGTGGATGAAACTCTCTTGCACATCACCCATCAATCGCAGGGCAAACTCAGTGCTGAAGATGCACGTGTTTTGTGCTTGATCTTCCTTTAGAATGTCGGCCTGCACGGTTCCTCTAACCACGCTCATGGTCTTTTTGCTGATCTCGGCATAGACATCTGCTGGCAATACTTGATCGCCCGTTACACCAAGGAGCATGAGTCCGAGTCCGTCGTTTCCTTCTGGGAGGTTGCCAGATACTGCTAGGGATGCCTCTGTTTTCGACCTACCGGCTTCGCCGCCGCTCAAACTGACAGCATCTATTCCTTGATAAGTAGGTCGCTCAAGACCTTTGTCGTCCCATAGTTGTTTAAGCCTAAATTCTACGTTTTTCTCTAATCCGTTTTCGCGGATATGCTTCTCGCACGCTTGATCAATAGCGGCGTTCATAAAGAAGCCAAGCAACATAGGCGCAGGACCGTTAATGGTCATCGAAACGGATGTCTTCGGATCGCTTAAGTCAAATCCAGAATAGAGCTTCTTGGCGTCGTCTAAACAGCAAATGCTCACACCCGCGTTGCCCACCTTACCGTAAATGTCGGGTCGGTGATCGGGATCGTTTCCATACAGCGTTACGGAATCAAACGCCGTGCTTAATCGCTTGGCTGGCATACCCAAACTCACGTAGTGAAATCTTCTATTGGTGCGCTCTGGCCCGCCCTCTCCTGCAAACATTCGAGTTGGGTCTTCGCCCTCTCGTTTGAATGGGAAAAGTCCGGCCGAATATGGAAACTGACCAGGTACGTTTTCTTGAAGTGTCCAATTCAAAATGTCGCCCCAACTGCGGTACTTAGGCGTAGAGATCTTTGGAATCTTGTTTTGACTTAAAGACACCGACTGCGTGGCAATTTTCAATTCCTTATCGCGCACTTTGAAGGTGTAGAATTCATCCTTGTAGCGTTGCATCTCTGCGCTAAAAGCCTGAATCGTATCCCAATTGTGGGGATCGAGGTCCTTCTTGATGGTCTCGAATTTTTCAATCAGAGATTGAAGTTCAACACCATCAGCTATCGGCTTTTGGCTGCTGGCAGTTAGCTGGCTTTCGCCGCCAAAAAGCACGATGGCTTGGTTGAGTCCGTAGAGCTTGTCGGCAACATCCGATTGCTCCATGGCCTTCTTATCGTAGGCACGATTGTTCTCGGCAATCTCACTTAAATATCGTGTGCGTGCCGGTGGAATGATGAAGATCTTCTCGCTCATCTCATCCGTGATCTCGAACGTCGATTTCAACTCGGTGGCGCCTGCCTTTTCTACCAACAAATCCATGATTTGCTTGTAGAGCGTATTCATGCCTGGATCGTTGAACTGGCTGGCTATTGTTCCAAACACAGGGATGTCCTCATCCTTCGCATCCCACAACTGGTGGTTGCGCTTGTATTGCTTCTTCACATCACGCACCGCATCCAGCGCTCCGCGCTTATCAAACTTGTTTACGGCTACGATGTCGGCAAAGTCAAGCATGTCGATTTTCTCCAACTGCGTGGCTGCACCAAATTCTGGTGTCATCACATACAGGCTGGCGTCGCTGTGATCCAAGATCTCGGTGTCGCTTTGTCCGATGCCCGAAGTCTCCAGAATGATTAAATCAAACTTTGAGGCTTTTAGAATGTCGAGTGCTTCTTGCACGTGCTTGCTCAACGCCAAGTTGCTTTGTCTTGTAGCCAACGAGCGCATATAAACACGGTCGTTTCGTATGGCGTTCATTCGGATTCGGTCGCCAAGCAGGGCGCCGCCTGTCTTCTTCTTCGATGGATCAACGCTGATGATCCCTAATGTTTTGTCTTTAAAGTCGACCAAGTATCGACGGACCAATTCATCTACCAAGGAGCTTTTACCCGATCCGCCTGTTCCGGTAATTCCTAGGATTGGTGTGTCCGAATCTTTCGCCAGCGCAGTGATTTTCGCCATCTCCGCTTTGAATCCTTCGGGATTGTTTTCGGCCGCAGAAATGAGTCGCGCAATGGATCCACGGTCTTTGGAATCGAGGTGTCCGACTTCTCCGTTGAGGTTCATGCCCGTTGGGAAGTCTGCCTTTTCAAGCATGTCGTTGATCATGCCCTGAAGGCCCATAGAACGACCATCGTCTGGATGGTAGATGCGGCAAATGCCATAGTCCTGTAAGTCCTTGATCTCCTCTGGAAGAATGGTACCGCCACCGCCGCCAAATATCTTGATGTGCGAAGCGCCTTTTTCCTTGAGTAGATCATACATGTACTTGAAGTACTCGTTATGTCCGCCTTGATAGCTCGTCATCGCAATGGCTTGTGCATCTTCTTGGATGGCACAGTTCACCACTTCCTCCACGCTTCTATCGTGCCCTAGGTGAATCACCTCAGCGCCGGTGCTTTGGATAATACGACGCATGATGTTGATGGCAGCATCGTGGCCGTCAAACAACGAAGCGGCGGTTACGATTCTGATTTTATTCTTGGGCGTGTAAGGAGCAGCGTTTTGCATAGAGCTTGCGATTAGGTGTGCAAAGATACTATCCACCGCCATGAAAGTTGGTAGAAGCAAAACCGATTTTTGAAATGGAGTCGACATGGGCCGTAAACGCAACTCGTCGATTCAATTTCCCATTCAACCAATAGCACTTACATGCTCCGGTCGATCTTCTAGTTTCGCGGTCAAATTACCTACGATGAAAATCCATTCAAAAGTTATCCTAGCCGCCCTTTCGCTTACCGTTCTTGCCTCTTGCGCAGAACTAACCAAGCTTATGAAGCATGCCGAAGACTATGGTGTGAGCACCGAAACCGCTAAGGACGTTTTAACAAACGATGAAATCATTCGTGGATTGAAAGATGCCTTGGGCAAGGGAACAGATTTCGCCGTTTCAAGTCTCAATGTAAAGGATGGCTATTTCGGAAACCAAGCATTGAAGATTCTTCTTCCGAAAGAGGCAAAACCAATGTATGAGCGTTTGGAAAAGATTCCAGTGATCGACGGAATTCTCGATGACGCTGTAGAGTCGGTAAACCGCGCTGCTGAAAATGCAGCTATTGAGGCCAAGCCAATTTTCATGCAAGCCATTAAGGAAATGACGATTACAGACGGAATGGGCATTCTTCGTGGTTCAGACACCGCAGCAACGAGCTACCTTAGAAAGAAGACTTACCAGCAATTGTACAATGCGTTCAAACCAAAAATTCAAGCATCATTGGAGAAGAACTACATCAATAATATTTCTGCAGAAGGCACATACAAAAAGGCCATTGACACATACAACACAGCTTCGTTGAAAGGTGTTCTTTGGAAGCAGATTCAGAACAATTCATTGGCTGAGCACACCACGAACAAAGCGCTGAAAGGCTTGTTTTCGAAGGTGGCACTCGAAGAAAAGGAAATTAGAGTGGATCCAGTACATCGGGTCACCGACATCTTGAAGCGTGTGTTTGGATACGATTTCGGATCCTAAAATCTCTGGTGCTCTCCTGACTATTTGGGAGCGTCGGGCATTCCGCCGGGCATTCCTTCGGGGCCACCTGGGCCAGCCGGGCCACCTGGCATTCCACCAGGACCAATTGAAGACTTGTCTACTGTCATCAAAACGCTGTAACGAATGAAGACTTCGCCATTAATGGCATATTCTACGGCGTCAAATTAACTGACCTTAAGCATAACCATGTTCATGGTCTCAATGGCTGTGATGTAGGCCAATTTTGCCTCGTCTCGATCCTCATATGATTGAGATTTCACCTCACCATCTTTAACTGAAATAGTTCGCACGGTGCTTTCTGACTCTCCCATGCTTTCGTCTAATTCAACCAAAATGGTCTGCGAAATGGAAGCTTGAGCTAAGAAGAAAATTGAAAGACAGAGGGTAGAGAACAGGGATTTCGTACGGTGATTTTTGTTGGCTCAAAGCTACTCGAATCCAATAAAAAAGCCCCCTACTTTTCAGCAGAAGGCATTTTCGGGTTAGAATGAACTACTCAACGATAATCTTTCGATGCCGTGATCCAGCAACAATCATATACGCTCCCGATCTTAATTCGGATACAGAAATACTGGTCACGGTATTTTTAGAATTTCCATTTTTAACTGAACGGCCCGCAACATCGTACAATGACCAATCTCCGATGACACGTGCCGACTGCAGCGTAAATAGGCTGTTGGCAGGATTCGGGAATACCTCAAATTGGTTTATGGGATTTACGCTTTCAAGTCCTGTCGGTGTTTTTACAAACTCCACAATATGTGGATCGCCGGGAACGAGCACACTGTCTTCCAAACTTAGATCCGCCGGATTCACGATGTATAATACGTGATCAAAATGACCAACAACCCAGAGCTTTCCAGAATTTGGATGTCTATCAACACCAAAAGGAGGGTTCGGTAACTTGGTTGAATCGGTCAGTGTCATGGTCTCCACATCCACCTTGTAAATGGTATTGTTGTTTGAGGCCGTAACGAAGGCATCCGCGCCGTCAGCGGACACTTCAACGCCCGCCAAGTTTGGCAGTTGCGCAAGGTCCAGTGTGGCATCTACAGTCTTAGTCTCTGCGTCAATCTTCACTAGCGTTTTGCTATTCCAGTTCATTTTGATGGCGATATCACCATCCGCATCAAAGCGTAATTCACTGCCATCGTATTGGCTTGTTCCGCTGGTAATAGTCGTCGAAAGCGACGCACCTGATGAAACGTCTAGAACATGAATCACACTATCCGAGGTGACCCACATTTCTTCGGCATTGGGTCGATAGGTCATGCGGTCGGTTCCCGGAATTGTGATACTGTCAATGCTATTGTCTGATACATCTACGGTGTAGAACTGGGTTCCGCTTATTCCATAGATAAGCGAGGGATCTTCTCCAGCGCCAAATTTTGGGCTAAAACCAACGATGGAATCTTCGATGGTGTTGGTAGCAACATCAATGATATAGGTGTCAAAAAATGTGGCTGCATAGAGCTTATCGCCATCTGCACTTGATGCAATCGATGGCGCATACCCACCAATCGAAATGCTATCATCCAACGAATTTGTAGCGGAATTAACAATGACCAATGGAACACCATTTACATATGCCGCTTGGGCGAAAATTCCTGCTGAAGCAAAAAGAAAACTGGCAAAAAGTAGCGTTGATTTCATGTCTTTGAATTTTGACCAAATTTCATGGAAATCAGAAATTTCTGCAATGGGCAATATGCCCTATTTATTTCCTTTTCAGTCGTTTTAACCTTCGTCTCGTCTGCTCATTGCGGTCGTCGTCACGTACTTGCTCCTGCTTAAGTTCCCTGATCCGTATTGGATCAACCAGCATTACCAACAAACAATTTTCATTTCGATACTTAAATCGGATGTCCTGTTTTTGCGCATCAAAATATTGGCCTCGGTCCTCCATTTTTTGATCGATCCAAATATCGATTTCCACTGCTTCGTTTTTAGACCAACGCGTCATTTCTTGGTAACTCAACAACCTCCCTCCCAGCTTGGTGGCCATAGCTCTAGCCTCGTCCCAGTTTATGTATTGCGGCTTTATAATAAGTTTCATTTTTCGAAGGTGTAAAACGTCATTACCATCTATTTACGTTTCAAAAAACAGTCTTACATTGGCCGTGTGTGTTACAATGCTTCATACGATGCCGAGCGTGCTTTTAAGAAAGCAATTCGCGACGAATTGAATCCAGATGTCCGCGCTGATTTGGAGCGGAAACACGAAGAATGGAAGCAAAAAAACCCCGACATCTACACCGAAAAGCCAGCATCGATTAAGAAGGATCAACGCTTTTTCACCAGTGCATTTGAACACGATGCATTTCCAATCGCCTACTTCGAAGGATCAAAACAATTCGGGTTTATGCAATGGGGGTTGGTTCCCCGTTGGTGCAGATCAGAAGACAAAGCATTAAAACTTTGGAATCAATGCATCAATGCACGTAGTGAAACTATGTTCGAAAAGCCCTCATTTAAAGCTTCATCTCTAGACCGCAGATGTGTCATATACATGACTGGTTTCTTCGAGTATCATCACCAAGGAAGCAAACGCATTCCCTTCTTTATACAAGACAGCGAAGCGGATACGATGCTCGTGGGTGGACTTTGGGAAGAAGCGACTATCGTCTCAAAGGTCTGGCGCACGTTCACCATCGTAACGGTGCCGGCAAACGATAAAATGAGTCTGATTCACAACAACCCTAAGAACCCAAATCGGATGCCGCTCATTTTACGGCCCGATCAAGTAGATGAGTGGATTAACCCAACTCAACCAGGAAACAAACCGGCGATGGATCGACTCAAATCGGACCTCATCCTGCCCTACCCTTCTGACGGCCTCAAATACACTTCTGTGGCACAGTTGCAAGGCAAAGCTGGGGTTGGCGACTCGGAAAAAGCGCATGAGGTGCACGCCTATCCCGAACTCGATATTTTGGTCTAAGTCACAGGCCGCACTATGAAATTCGGAAAGCTTCCAATAGAGTTATTAGATACCGTCAATTTTGACTTACCCGAGGATCATACCGACACATCCGACATGCTTACTCCAAGCACAAAGAAAACAACGGTCTATTTTGGATGCACCGGCTGGGGTAACAAAGACTGGATTGGACATTTGTATCCAACGGGCACCAAGGCGAAAGACTTTCTAGCCAACTATGGAAAGCAATTTCAATCGGTAGAATTGAACACAACGCATTACCGCATCCCAACCGCTGAAATGGTGGTGCGCTGGGCAGATACCGTCCCAGATGGGTTCACCTTTTCTCCAAAAATCTATCAAGGCATTTCGCACTGGGATCGACTGAAAGAAACACGCGGTGGCACCGTTCGCTTTTGCGACGCCATCAGTCACTTTGAGGATAAACTGGGCCCGAGCTTCTTGCAAATGCATCCGACCTTTAAGCCAGACAGCTTTGAAGCGCTAAAGACATATCTTGAAAAATGGCCTTCCGGCTTTCCGCTGGCCCTTGAACTACGAGATCCCATGTGGTATACCGATCAAGACAATGCCGATAGATTATTTGAGCAGCTGCGGTCGCACAAATGCATCCCAATAATCACCGATACCGCCGGGCATAGAGACTTGGTTCATATGCGCCTTTCATCTAAAAATGCAATGATTCGATTTGTAGGGAATCAACTGCACTCATCGGACTATACCCGAATTGATCAATGGGTAGATCGCATTGGGAAATGGAGCCAAAACGGCCTCGAATCGTGTTGGTTTTTCATGCACCAGCACGAGGAGTTGCACTCGCCGATGCTGATCCGATATATGAGTCAAAAGTTGCTCGAGAAGTTTGATGTGAACGTTCAGGTGCCGATCATGGCCGAAGAACAGGGGAGCCTCTTCTAGCTACTTTCTGAAGAGGCGAAACTTGTTTGTGTTTTTTGGAACGCTGTAGGCGCGAAAGGAATAAAGCTCGATTCCGCCACCATTGCCCAGCCACACAAAAGACTTGAGAATATCACTCGAATCGCGTTTCATCTCAGAGTTATAGATGACGTGGTATCCGCTTTGGTTGATGATCTTTTCATTACGAGAATCTTGAAACGCCACCCCGCGCCAAGCTGGCTCCATCACATCCGATTTGACTTCAGCTACAATGGATGCATCGCCCATAACACCTCTGAATTTAGCCACAAAGTGTGTATTGGTATTTGAGTCGAGTTCCGTCCATTTCCACTCCCAACCGCTGCTGTACGGATTGTCTGGAAAAATCATTTCATCTTCAACGGGCGCTTTTGATATCTCAATCCTCGAATCGCAATTTTTGCTGAGTAAATAGGCCTCGCCGGCGTGAAAGAATTTATGCTCTTCGATGCATGGATAATGGTCCATGGCCGCGGTTAAAAGTTCTGGACTGCTGCCCGCATCCATGGCAAAAAACAACAATGACGCATCAGCTTCATCCAAGAATTCTTGCACCGACTGGCTACTTTTGATTCTAGAAAGGAGATCTATGTTTAATGGCGGAACAACGCCTTCTCTAATCAATAGTTCGATGAAGTCTGGGCGTAAATCAACGAGTGTAGCCAAACTTGATTCCCGCTTGCTAAGGTGCGCACCCCATTCGAGGGCCGAGCCGTATTCGCTGCCGTAGTTTAGTTCGTAATGATTACGCTCGAGCACCAACGTACTCACGTTAGACGCGCTTAGAATCAATGCGACAAGTATCAACCCAATACCTTGCATCCGCACAAAGGACACCATCCACAAAAGCAAAAAGGGGAAGGAAAAAATGAGCACGCTCTGGTGCAGCAGCGGGTTTATTTCGATGGAATAGAAATAGGCAATCACAAATGGTAGAATGGCGAGTGCCAAAAGCATCCAGCGCACATAGCTTCTCACCCAAATTTGAACCTGAGCCAACATAGCGAGGCTGGCAATTCCTAGAATTACAACCGGCCACCACGAAAACTGAAAGGCGTAGGCTAAGCACTCCATCCAATAGTTTGGCCCGGGAGGTTGCAGCCAATCGCCGATGCCGCCCTGACTTAAGTGGTGGATCGTGATCCCCAAATGCGGTGCCCACAACAGAAATGACAAAAGGCCACCAAGTGCCAGCATCGGCCACTTTTTCGAATCAAGAAGCGGAATAAAACCAATCGCGAGAAGAATGGCCTGCAGCAAAGCGAAATAGTGAATGTAACCAGCGCCTGCAGCCAATACAGCAAACAAGACAATGTACTTTACTCCTCTGCCCTCGGCTTCGCGAAAACGCAAGAGCACGTAGGTAAGCATCAAAACAACCCAGAGTCCGAGCACATATGGGCGCGCCCACTGACTAAACGTAATTGGATATTGAAGTGTGGCGATGAGCACCGCGGCGAGGATACCTGATGATTCGCTAAACAATCGCTTTCCAACCAAGTAGACCAACCAAATAGACCATACACCAGCGATCAGGAAAGGGAGCTTGATCCAGCCTTCTTCAAAGCTGATCATCGATTGAAACCACAGCAAGATTTGTGTTCCTGCTGGGTGTCCATCCGACCGCACAGCTCCTTCTATGAGTTCGGAAAAGGAAGCAAACCATGTGCGGTTTAGTGCACTGAGTTCGTCGTGTGAATAGGGAATGGACCAGAATCTCCAGAAACGCAATGTGGCTCCGACAAGAAGTGTCAAGCTTATGAGCCAATGGCGTTGTATCCAGGATTTAATCCGATTCATTTTGTGGCGCGGACATAGATGGATTGATAGTCATCGTTTCGCATCGGAATTTCAGGATGCGCTTCTACCAAATCTTTCTCATCCGTTCGTTGAACGTTCTTGAAACCAGCTTCGGTTAGGCACCAGGTTAGCAATTCTAAATCGAACAAGTTTCGATGTTCAAGTTGCTGGTGAAAGATGTCGTTCATAAAGTGCTGCGATGGGATGCTTCCCATATTCCAATCTGGGATTCGCTGCTGGCGATCGGTTATCATGTCCTCATTTTTATGATCGACATACGATCGCGCCACCTTCTCTAAATCTGGAGTTGAAAGCCATATCACACCGCCTTCAGAAAGCGATCGATGGCATTCTTTGAGAAGCGGTAAGAACTCATCTTCCAGAGTCAAATGCTCTATAACATGCTGCGAGACGATCACATCAAATTGATTGTCGGCAAACGGAAGGCTACCCGTAGCGATGTCTAGGTTAAGATCGCTGCCAATCATATCAACATTGAGCCAATGCTTGAGCGGACGCGCACCACTGCCCAACTGCAGTTGTTTCAATTCGGTGGCAAATTTCTTTGGTGCAGTTACTCGACATTTCCACCGTTTGAATTCAAAGGCAGCCATTCGCAGCAACTCATATTGCCGCATGCTCAGCTTCGATTTTAAATAGGTTTTCATCGTCAATTGCCTTTTGAATAGAAAAGCAAAAGTAGCCATACTATGACGTCATAAAATGTGCGATGTTTGAAGAATGAAGCCGTTACAGTACCTCGTAATATTTGGAGTGGCACTAGCCATGTATGCCAATACACTCGGTCATGGATATGTACTGGACGACAAGGCGATCATCACCCAAAACACTTTTACCCAACAGGGTTTCGCAGGCATTGCGGATCACTTTACGCATAGCTACTGGTTTGGAATTAATGGAAAAGACGCCGGAAACTATCGACCAATAAGCGGCGTTAGCTTTTCGATTGAGCATGCCTTGTTTGGCAACTCGCCTTTCATTGGCCACCTTCTTAACGTGCTGTGCTTTGCGCTTCTGTGCGTTGTATTGCTGCGCTGGTTGACACGCCTCAAACTCATGGATGATGTCTGGCTATATCTGGCTATGTTGCTCTTTGTTGCACACCCAATTCACACAGAAGTGGTTGCCAATATCAAGAGCCGCGATGAAATCTACTGTCTGTTGTTTTTCGCATTAAGTGCGAACCAATTTTGGACGTGGCTTGAGGACAAAAAACCAATGTCCATGCTTGGTGCGGCCATCCTGTTTTTAGTGGCATTGCTTTCGAAAGAAACGGCCCTCGCGCTCTTGCCTGTCTATATGCTGATGGCCTATAAAAAGTCAGAGCGTATTCCGGAAACCATCAAACTGAGCATCACACCAATTGCAGTTTCGGCGATATTTCTAGCCATTTATTTTTCGGTAACCGAAGTGCTGCTCGACCAACAATACCACGTATTTGACAATGCACTGACACAGCCAGGATCGGCAAGTGATGTGTTAGCCACGAAAATTTGGATCATGGGCGAATATCTGCGCCTGCTCTTCATTCCGCATCCGCTGGTCTATGATTATAGCTTTAACACCATTCCTTTGGTCTCTTTTTCGAATTTCCAGGTTTTACTGACCCTTGGAGCGCTCATTGCACTGATTGGATGGCGCATTCGTCAGTTTAAAAATCGCGGTGTGAAATCAGAACAGCACCACACCTTCATACTTGCACTTTTGATTTTACCGATTATTCCCGTCTCCAACTTTCTATTTCCGATTGGGGCTACCATGGCAGAGCGGTTCTTATTTATTCCTTCGCTGGGCTTTGTATTGCTTGCAGTTTCCGGCATATCGATGATCTTGAACAAGCTCGCACTCACGAAGAAAATTCATGCACAGGTAGTCATGGTATTGATCATCGTTCCGATGGCCTTGGTTACCTTCTCCAGAAACGGCGATTGGAAGAGCGACGAAACGTTATTTACTCATGACCTGCAGCACTTAAATCAGAGCGCTAAGGCCCACCATAACCTTGCAAACATCTATAAGGCAAAGGCTGAAAAGTTAGGTCCAGGCGCGAAACGCGTTACGTATTACGAATCCGCAGCCACGTTGATGGAGCAAGCACTTTCGATCTATGAGGTTCAAGAGTTTCATCACGAACTGGGTTTGATCTATGGCGAGCTTGGAAAGTGGGAAGGCGTGAAGAAATCTCTAGGCCGCTATGTTGAGATGAATCCAACAGACGCCACGGCATGGATGCAAATAGGCATTGCGCATGGCATTTCACAAGAGATGGACGAGGCGGTTTTGGCGTTTGAGCGGGCCTACGAAATCGACCCATCCGATGCGGAGATCACCTTAAACCTCGCCAAGACTTATGCCATGACGAATCAGTCGATTGAGGCAAAAACGCTTACGAGACAAGGATTAAAAATCCATCCAAAAAATAAAGGATTGTTAGAGCTAGACGCTCAATTAAACTAGTCGCTTAGACTCCAGATACACGTTTCGATCCGGTGCGTTTCTCGAGATCATTTCTCCAATGAACCCAGCTAAAAAGAGCTGTACTCCCATAACCATTGTAGTAAGGGCGATGTAAAAGAATGGCTGACTTGTTACGAGCGGCGCCGCAACCTTCACACTCATCCAATACAGCTTTTCCAAACCGAGATAGGCAGCTAGAAAGAATCCAACCATAAACATGATGGTACCCATGAGTCCAAAAAGGTGCATGGGTTTCTTTCCAAACTTGCTTACAAATGAAATGCTGAGCAGGTCTAACGGCCCGTTTACAAATCGAATTAGGCCAAACTTGGTTTCGCCGTATTTGCGTTCTTGGTGGTGTACGACTTTCTCCCCAATTTTCTTGAATCCAGCCCAATGCGCGATAACGGGAATGTATCGATGCATCTCACCATATACTTCAATGGCCTTCACTACATCGATACGATAGGCTTTAAGCCCACAGTTGAAATCATGCAAATAGATGCCACTCATTTTTCGTGTCGCCCAGTTATAGAGCTTAGTCGGGATGGTTTTAGAAAGCGGATCAAACCGTTTCTTTTTCCAGCCAGAAACAAGATCAAGTCCATCTTCAGTTATCATGCGATACAGCTCCGGAATCTCCTCTGGGCTATCTTGTAAGTCGGCATCCATGGTGATGACAACGTCTCCGGTTACTGCTTCAAATCCAACATTCAGCGCACCAGACTTACCATAGTTGCGTCGAAATTTAATGGCCTTAACACATGGGTCAGCGGCATTAAGTTGTTCAATTACCTTCCAAGAATCATCGGTGGAACCATCGTCGATAAACCAAATTTCGTAGGTATAGCTGTTCGCATCCATGACCCGTTTAATCCAATCGTGGAGTTCGGGTAAAGATTCCGCTTCGTTTAAAAGCGGGATGACGATAGAAATATTCGGGTTAGTGCTCACTGTCGTCAAATATCGGTGGATTTTTTCTCATGGTAAGCGCAAAGATTAGCCCCAACAAAATGGAAGAGAAGCTTTTGGACTGGGCGTCGGTCAGCGCTACTTCAGAAAACGTGAGGTTTTGATATTCCTCCAGCATCTTTTTATAATCTGCTTTGCCCATGAAATTGATCATTTCGTCCTTGTATGGGCCAATGGACTCAAGACTATCGTTCACGACTAATTCTACAAATCCAGCGTCGACAAACGCACCATGGAGATAAATCAACATGCCATTGAGGGAGGCGAAGACAAAAGAAAAAATGAGTGCCGGGGTCAACAATTGTCTAAACGTGGCAAACCCCTCAAGCTCCATGTCCAAATGCCTTTTCAGCGCGAAATACATTAAGACACCAACCCCAATAAAGGCCACTAGTTTCCCGGGGCCAAGTGGATTGAATGAAAGCAAATAATAGAGCACTAAAAATGACCCATAACTCAACAATCCTGCAATGCTGCCTGCGTTTAATATGCTTTGATATCGCTTCATTTTGAAGAGGACAAATGTAATTATTCGGAAAGCTGAAAATCATGTTGCATTGGTCAAAGTCAATTTTACCTTTGCGCTTCGAGGGCAAGTCTTATACGACCAGCTCCCGGTGAACTCCCCCAGGTCAGGAATGAAGCAAGGGTAGCCGGTTGTAGCGGTGCGATGTAAGTAGCTTGCCCTTTTTTTTGCGCCCAATATTTTGGGATGGATTTAGACCTTGAGATGTTGATAACATGCGCCGACCTCTCATATACAAGCAAGGCCTAAGATTACCTTCGAAAGGTGCTAAAACAGTATACACTTGGCCTTCTTCTACTCGTTCTTGGATTAAATTCCTTCGGACAGTCACCTTTAATTACGTTCAATAAAACCGAACACGACTTTGGTGAATTGGCGCAAACGGAATTTTACTTCGAGCACGATTTCCTTTTTCGAAACACTTCAGAAGCGCCCGCATCCATCCTTTCGGTTCGATCTGTGAGCGAATCCCTCGATTTTATTCATACCCGCAGCTCGGTCCTTTCTGGTGAATATGGATTCATAAAAGTCAAATTATTAACCGACTCTCTTGATGGTCTCTTTCACGATGAAGTATATGTAACCCTTCGAATCGGTGAGTCGGTTCAGAGTGAAGTGCTCTATATACGCGCCCAAGTAGTGGCGAACGGCCAAATTGAATCCGGTCGACAGTTTGAGGACAGCGACATTGCAGTAAGTGTGGAAGTTTCACCTGAAGACATTCAGGCCCTAGAGGGGTTTGTTGGTACCGACCAATTGGCCAGTGCCCAATCTGAAATCAACTACCTGAAAAAGCAAGTTGCATTAAAGACGCTGCTTATCGAACGGTTGAGTTCTGACATCCAAGAGAAGCAAGAAAGTGAGCAGCAGAGTATTCTCAGAATGCATGCCTTGGAAGAAAGTCTGAATAACTCGAAATAAATCGTTGACACATCGATATTGGTGCAAATTGCAGACATCAATAGTCGTTTAGAGCAGATGAGGGCGTCGGGAAGCGCAACGCAGAATCTAATTCACGACCAAGAACTGGTATTTCTGCGATTGAAGGCAGAATCTGACTCGGCTAGAGCATACGCCAATAATTTGAGCGCCGACCTGCAAGTGCAATTCCAGAAACAAGCCGAGGCTATGGAACGAGCCAATAAATTGGAGGCCGACCTCAGTCAAAAGCAAAAGATCGAGAAAGTGCAGCGTGCACAGATTGACTCGCTCGAAGCGCGTATTGAACGTGAGAGCGCCTCAACCACTGAAGTAGGAGCCGAAATTGAAAGCCTCAGAGCAGAATTGGCCTGGAAAAAGAAGGAGCAAGAACTACAATCCGCCCACGCCCAGTTTCAACACAGAAAAATTGATCGTCTGAAGGAATCAAAAGCAGACTTAGAGGCTAGATCCGATAGTTTATCAAACAACCTCATGGCGCGCAGTGCAGAAAACGAAGACCTAAAGATGGCTTTGGTTCAAACATCAAAACGAATCGAAAACTTTGAGTCGCAAATTGACAGCCTGGGTAAACTAAGCCAAAGTGGTTCTCAAAACAACGAGGAGCTCAAGGCTTTAAAGCATCAGCTCGACTCGATTGAAGCGAGAGATTTGGCTCTGAAATCGGCAATCGCGAAAAAGGAAAACGAGCTCGCTACCCTTGAATCGCAAAAAGCAAAAACACAGAAGAACCTAAAGGCATTGGAAGTAGCAACATCAAGACAGCTTGAGGAGACGCACAATTTGATGCATCGGGTAAATAATCTGAGTAAAAAAGAAGCCCAAGCACACCTTGAAATTGTCGCTCTCCGTGATGAACTCAACAAGAGTCAGGATGAAATGGATCGTAAAAAAATCATTTACGACACGAAGTCGCGCGCGCTCAACGCCAAGCTTGACAATGCCAAGTTGAGCAATGAAATTGTATTTGAAGAATTGAAAAAGGAAGTGTCCATAATGCAGCGAGAACGAGACTCGATCGCGGTAGTTCAGCGCGAGACGGAGTTAAGGAATGGAAAGCTCGTTTCTAAGATTGAACGGCTTGAGTCTGAGCGCGAATTATTAATCGACGCTTCAAGTTCTAATGCAATTTCAAGCGTCTACTACCGCGTAAATTTGGGGAGCCAACCTAGCCTTGAGGACATTTCTGGACTTACCATGGGACTGGAAATTTTTAGGCGCGAATCCAGAGGAAAGATCCACACGTCCGTGGGACATTTTAGTTCGCTCAAGGAAGCAATCCACACAAAAGATACGATGGCCCAAGCTGGATTCAGAAAGGCCGTTGTTGAAGCTTACCGCAACGACGAACGCATTCCACTTAAGGAGGCGGTAGATACGGCATCCATTCCATAGACCTTCCTTCAATTTTCGGCACATTCGATTTTCCAGCGTTACATTTGGAATCAAATAAAACGGCATGGAATACAGACGTCTCGGCAAATCAGGTTTACAGGTAAGCGCTCTCTCATTCGGTTCATGGGTAACCTTCGGAAATCAAGTTGACATGAAAGTTGCCAAGAGTTGCATGCATTGTGCATACGACAACGGAATAAACTTTTTTGACAATGCCGAGGTCTATGCAAAGGGACAATCCGAAATTGTAATGGGCAAGATCTTAAAGGATGCCGCTTGGCAAAGAGACAGCTTCGTAGTCTCATCAAAGGTCTTCTGGGGTGGAGAATTACCAAATCAAAGGGGTTTAAGCCGGAAACACGTCGTTGAGGCTTGCCACGCCGCATTAAATCGACTTCAAGTAGACTACTTAGATTTATTCTACTGCCATCGTCCCGATCGAAACACACCGATGGAAGAAACTGTCTGGGCCATGCACAATCTGATCCAGCAAGGAAAAGTTCTTTATTGGGGAACCAGTGAGTGGAGTGCTCAGGAAATCCAAGAAGCGATCATGGTTGCTCGGGTTAACAACCTCATTGCTCCTATCGTGGAACAACCGCAATACAACATGCTCGTGCGTAAAAAACTGGAGGTTGAATACCATAAACTCTTTACTGAATACGGATATGGCACAACCATTTGGTCTCCGCTTGCCAGTGGAATCCTGACTGGAAAATACAACGACGGCATTCCTAAAGGTTCGAGGTTAGCGATGGATGATATGAAATGGATTCGCGAAAAAATGTTGACCGACGCGAACATCAAGAAAGTTAAGAAGCTAGGACAGATCGCTAAGGTCTTAAACGTTTCAACGGCCAACCTTGCCATAGCTTGGTGTCTAAAAAACCCAAATGTGAGTACTGTGATCACAGGAGCCACGAAGCAGAAACAGCTTGAAGAAAACTTGCAATCGATCGATGTAATGAATCTCTTGGATGACGCAGCCATACTTGAAATTGAGAACATTTTAGATAACAAACCCGTGTTGCCGACCTACTAATGATTCGATTCTGGCTCGTTATTTCTTTCCTTTTTTCGATACTCAGTGGATTTGGCCAGATTACCCAAACAATTCGCGGTCGCGTAATCGATACCGACTCTCGTCAGCCACTGATTGGAGCTAATGTCATCATAGTTGATTCAGATCCGTTTATCGGAGCTAGTAGCGATATAGATGGATACTTCACGCTGGAATCCATAGCAATAGGACGGGTTACACTCAAAGTCAGCTTTCTTGGTTATTCGGATATTACCCTAAACAGCATTGAACTAAACTCGTCGCGTGAAACTGTTTTAGAAATTGAATTGCAGGAGTCGGCCATCATTGGCGAAGAAGTAGTTATTACTGGCACCCGAGACAAAACTGAAACCATCAATCAAATGGCCACTGTGAGCGCTAGAACCTTCAGCGTAGAAGAATCACAACGCTACGCGGGTAGTTTAAACGACGTGAGCAGAATGGCTCAAAATTTCGCGGGAGTTGGGATTGTAAACGATCAAAGAAACGATCTGATCATTCGGGGCAACTCCTCCTTTGGGGTGCTTTATCGGCTTGAAGGGATCGACATACCAAACCCGAATCATTTCTCCTTTCAAGGCTCGACCGGCGGCCCGATTTCGATTCTAAACAACAACGTCCTAAGTAATTCTGACTTTTTCACAGGGGCCTTTCCAGCTGAATATGGCAACGCATATGGAGGCGCATTTGATTTGCACCTGCGTCGGGGCAACGATCAAAAGCATCAGTTTCTTGGCCAAATCGGATTTAATGGAGCCGAGTTAATGGCAGAAGGTCCCATTTCTCGCAAGAGTAGAGCAAGCTATTTGGTGAACTATAGATACTCCACACTGGAGCTATTTAAAGTAATGGGTATCAACTTTGGAACCGTGGCTGTACCTGAATACCAGGATGGGAACTTCCATATAAACTTACCCGACAAGCATGGAAAGTGGGACATCTTTGGAATTGGGGGCAAAAGCAACATTGCATTCCTTGATGACGAAAAAGATCCCGACGACACCTTTTTCGACGACCAAGGAGAGGATCTATATTATGGAACAAGTATGGCCGCGCTCGGGGTTTCACGCACACAGCTTATCGGCACCAAATCATATGTAAAGTCAACCTTATCTTGGAGCTACAACGGACGCTCTATCGTTAACGACACATTGAACGATATTAATAGTGAAGCATACAACGTCTACACCAACAACTCGATTGAGGGTAAGGTCAGTCTCATGGCTTTTTACAATCGAAAAATATCTGCTCGACACGCGCTTAAGTTTGGATCATTTAATGACCTACTCTATTTCAATATGGATGAAAAGTATTGGATTGACACGGACAACGCCTATTTTGTTCGAAGCGACTTCAGAGGAAGTACCGGACTTATACAACCCTTTGTTCAGCACCAATACCGACCTGGAGATAAGTGGACGATAAATGCCGGCCTTCACTCCCTCATCTTTCTTTTGAATGACAGCTATACTATAGAGCCTCGACTTGGGGTGAAGTGGAAAGCTGCTCCTCGATTAACGCTTGGCACAGGGTATGGAAGGCACGCACAACTACCGCCGCTCCTACTCTATTTCCGCAAGTCAACACAACCATCTGGTGCGAGTAAAATTTTAAATCAAGACCTCGAACCAATTCTTAGTGACCACTTTGTGGTTAGCGCCGATTATTTGATATCCGAAAACACCCATGTGAAGGTTGAAGCCTATTATCAGAGTCTTTCAAACGTGCCGATTGACTCGGCTGGCACTACATACTCCATCTTGAATCAGGGGGCTAATTTTGATTTTAGCTACCCCGTGAGATTGGTAAATGAAGGCACAGGCCAGAACTATGGGCTTGAGCTCACATTAGAGCACTTCCTTCATAAAGGATTTTATTATTTGTTTACGGCATCCATTTTTGAAAGCAAATACACGGCTCAAAACGGCAATACGTATAACACTGCTTTTAACGGAAATCAGGCTTATAGCCTACTCTTTGGAAAGGAATGGCTACTAAGCTCGGCGGAGAATAAAAAGAAGAAGCTCACACTAACTACGGATGGAAGAATAGCCTATGCGGGCGGCTTAAGATATACACCGCTCAATACCAGTGCCACCGCCAATGGAGTCGCTGTGTATGATTACAATCGCCATTTCGAGTTGAAGTATCCAGATTATTTCCGCCCCGATGTGCGCATCGCGCTAAAACTAAATGGCAAGAAAACAACACAGGAATGGGCCGTTGATCTTCAAAACATCATCAACCGAAAGAACATCTTTTCGCGCGAATATTCGCCCGCAACAAACATGCTAGAAGATCGGTATCAATTAGGGTTCTTACCCGTAGTTTTATACCGAATATATTTCTAAATGTCTGTCTACGAAATCCCGGAATCCATTCTATTTCCTCATCCCAGTTTGGCGGATGATGATGGCCTCTTAGCTGTTGGCGGAGACCTAAGCATGGATCGGTTGATTCTAGCATATGAGAATGGCATTTTCCCATGGTACAATGCAGATCAGCCCATTCTATGGTGGAGTCCGATGAAACGGATGCTCCTGTATCCCAATCAATTTAAATGCTCAAAATCTTTGAAGCGGTCCATGATAAAACATGGATTTGAGCTGAGAATGGACACGGCATTTGAAGCCACCATTGATGCTTGTGCCACCATGAAGCGAAATGGGCAAGATGGCACCTGGATTTCGAAGGAGATGAAGGACGCATTTATGGAGCTGCATCAACTTGGGTTTGCCCACAGCTTTGAAACTTGGCAAGGCGAAAAATTAGTCGGCGGCCTGTACGGATTGTCTCTCGGAAAGGCATTTTTTGGAGAATCCATGTTCAGTGTAACGACCGATGCTTCCAAAGCGGCATTCTATCATTTGCACACGTTTATGCTTCAACATCATTTGCATTTTATTGATTGTCAACTCCATACAGATCACCTGGAATCGCTGGGCGCCAAAGAAGTAGATCGAGCGGATTTTCTCGAGGAACTTAAAACAGCCCTTGCATATCCAGATCTGAAGGGTAAATGGAGAGCCAATGATATCTGAGACGTTTATCAACCGTTTACACGAGTACTTTGGCGCTGACGTGGCAAATAAGGTGGAGGAAGGATTGACAAAGCCCGCATCCGTTTCTATCCGTAAAAACAGCACAAAGCCAAGGCCTCTGGAGCTCGATGGTTCGCCGGTGCCCTGGTCTGAAAATGGCGTCGTTTTGGAGAAACGTCCAGCATTTTCGCTGGATCCTCATTTTCATGCCGGGGCTTACTATGTGCAAGATTCTTCTAGTATGTTTTTAGAGGCCATCTTGAATCGAATAGACATAGACCAAGAAGATGGCATTTTCGCGCTGGACGCCTGTGCTGCTCCAGGAGGTAAATCCATTCTTCTTGCAGATTACCTAAACGATAAAGGGTTTCTAATTGCGAATGAAATTGACTCGAAACGAAATGCGGTATTGCAAGAAAACCTGCTAAAGTGGGGAGCTACAAATCAAGCCGTTTCACAACTTCCTACTTCGAAACTCTCGGAACTGGGAGCCGTTTTTGATTTAATCGTAATCGATGCTCCATGTTCTGGAGAAGGTATGTTTAGAAAGGATCCATTCGCCATAACACAATGGTCTGAACGGCTCGTTGAGCAGTGTAGCATGAAGCAGCATGAAATTCTGGATGATCTCTCCAACTGCCTTCGAGCAAAAGGCATTTTGATATACAGCACCTGTACGATGAATCCATCCGAGAACGAAAATCAAATCTCTCGGCTTTTGAACGATGGATATGAACTCGCGCTTCCACGGCTGGATGAGTTCAAGGAATATCTGGTTCCGGGCATGCTGAATGGAATTTGTCATGGTTATTACCTCTTGCCGGGCATTTCCACAGGCGAAGGTTTATTTATCAGCGTGCTGCGCAAACTTGACAATGATCCAGCGAGGGTAAAGCGCGGGTATAGATTGACGCCCTTTTCTCAATCCACGTACTTTGTAGAGAACACCAATTTTGACTTTGAATGGCATCGAAATACAGAAATATTTGGGGTTAATGATCGGTTTGAACTGTGCCGACGCCTTTCGGATCGCTTCCCGTTTAAGTCAGTAGGCTTGCCTGTTCTTGAACCGAAGGGAAAAGATCTTATACCCTTGCATGGTCTTGCAATGCATGCATCGGCATCAATCGATGTTGAACTCACACAAGATCAAGCCCTTGATTATTTGCGAAAAGACCGTATTTCTGCGGAGTCAAAAGATTCGAAAAAATGGCAACGAGTTGGATATAATGAAAGCGTATTGGGTTGGGCCAAAAGCCTTCCGAATAGGGTCAATAATTATTATCCATCATACTATAAATTAAGACGGTAGATATGGCGACAGTGATTATTGAAATGGATGGAAAAGAACACACCATCCAAGTAGACAAGAAAGAAAAGATACTAGATGTAGCTTTAAAATCAGGTGTTGATGCACCTTATTCATGTCGAAGTGCGATTTGCTCCACGTGCATGGCCAAGCTTGTTGAAGGAAAGGTGGAAATGGAGATGAATCATGTCTTGACAGATGAAGAACTGGAAGAGGGATTTATCGTTACATGCCAGTCTCACCCTGTTACTGATGTCGTAAAGATTAGCTACGATATCTAAGGTTAGTTTCCGATTTCGGCTCGAAGTCCTTCGTACCCGGTCAACTCGGCTCGGATAGAACCAACACGAATTTCAGATTCAATATACACTGGAATCACATTGCTATCCTTTGTGACGTAAACTTTCATTTTCTCACCAGATTTAAAGAGTGTCCCTTCGACCAATAAAGGACTGAATACATAACACTCAATCTCACCATATTCATCGTGATCGTATACTTCAGTGCCCAGATACCGAATAAACAATTGGTGGGTTTCTCGATCAACGAACATATTTATTGGGATTTTATCCGCAACCTCGAACGAGCTAAAATCTAGGTTTCGAGCATGGTAAATCATTGACAAAACATCAAAACTGTTTTCCATCAATGCTGAAGTGTCCACTTTCACAGCTTTCTCCTTTACTTTCAATACAGAGAAAACGCGGCTATGTTGGTGATCAAATAAGCAATCCTCTACGAAGTAAAAGTCGCCTTCGCTTACGTCCCTTCGAAATCGATACGGTGTTAAGTCCGTTGGGCTAGCATATGCTTCGTATGTGTCGCGCACCTTGTAAAACCAGTCGTAGCGTTTATGTGTTTGACCATATCCTGTGAACTTCAAACACGGGGTTTCTTGAAAAACAGATTCTTCAACGGAAAAAGTTACTTCCCCTGCTCCTACCCAAACTCCCATTAAATAATAATAGACCCCATACTTCAGCGATTCACCTGGGGCAAACTTATTCTCCTGGGCCCTGGCCCCGAGTCCTAAGATGACCATCATTAAGGCTATATATAATCTAATATGGCCCATCTATTTTAAACCTAAATCCTCGAATGTGCCACTCTCGATACTATCCATTGCTCGAGTTAGTGCCGGATCTTTATAGAGCATGGTATAGTGGTAATCTCGGTAACCGTAATGAAAGCGCGAAACCAATCGCTTAAGGGACTTCCCCAGCTCTGCTTCGCTTTGCGCAAAACCTGTTTCTGTACTCTCAATACCCTTTTCCTTCAATCTTTCGAAAAACCCAGACATTTCATCTTCTGAGAAATCAAAATTCTTGGTATAATCAACCACCGACGGATGTGAAGCCTTTAGTTGATCCGTATGATTCAACGCATAATCCAAGGCTAGTTTGTAATGCAAGCGACTCTTGTTTAATTCTTTCAAAAATTCATTCGATTGCCCTGAATCAGCAGGAATAAAAACGTCTGGAACAATTCCACCACCGCCGTAAACCTTCCGTCTAGAAGGGGTGAAATACACGTCAGATGTATTCAGCTTAATGGAGTCTTGGCTATATAGCTCTCCACTCTTTCGGCGCGCACCGAGATCTTTTCTGTAAGCCTTTACGCCATCCTCATATGGTCTTTGGATGCTTCTACCTGTAGGAGTATAGTAACGTGAAATGGTCAGCCGCATGGCCGATCCGTCTTCGAACTCAATAGTGCGTTGCACCAATCCTTTTCCATAGGATCGTCTTCCGATTATCAATCCTCGATCCCAGTCTTGAATGGCGCCGGCAACAATTTCACTTGCAGATGCTGAGTTCTCGTCAATTAACACCACGAGTTTTCCATCGGTGAATCTTCCACCCGATGTGGCAAACGTCTCCTTTCGCGATTGGTTCACACCTTCGGTATATACTATGAGCTTTCTATCCTCAATAAACTCATCTACAATCTTAATTGCAACACTCAGATAGCCTCCGCTGTTTCCGCGAAGGTCCAGTACCAGATTCTCGGCTCCTTGTTTTACCAACGCATCGAGTGCCTTTCTAAAATCCACCAAACTGGTGGAACTAAATCGACTGAGTTTAAGGTAACCCACATTTTCACTCATCATGAAGAAACTGGGCACGCTGCTAACAAGCACATTATCCCGCTCTAAGGTGAGTTGAAGTGCCTTTGATTGGCGTATAATCGTCAATGGTTCATCAAGGTTCTCATCCGCCTTCAACGCTTTTGACATCTCTCCTGATTTGAGCGATTTTCCAGACAGCGTATCGAGTCCAATCGCCACAATTTGATCGGCCAACTCTACCCCACCGCGTTTAGCTGGACTTTTATCCAAAACCTCAATCACTGTCAACGTATCCTCGATGACTTGATATCGAATACCGATTCCTTTAAACTTTCCTGAAAGTGGTTCCGTAGCCGACTTGTATTGCGCTGGATTCATGTAAACTGAATGTGGATCCAACTCTTCCAACATGGAACGCATTCCTTTTTCGATGATGCTGGACGTTTGAACGCTGTCAACATACCTTTTGTCTATACTGGATAGGAATACCTCAAGCTTTCCGAGATCGGAGTCGATATTGTTTTGCCCATTCGAGATAAATGGCACAAGCAAGAGAAGACAATATGCGAGAATGTGTTTCATCGTAACCTAACGTATCGAAGTTAGCTATTATTGAGCCACAGATAATTCTCTCTCTGAAGCTTAATGAATTTTATGAACTTCAATCCTGTTCTCGCAAGATCAAAGTAACAGGAAGGTGGTCCGAAAACCCGCCATAATACTTGGGCCCTGAATAGGTTCGACTGGGATAGAAGACTCCCGTATTTGGACTTTTATACATCATCCACTCCTCCGAGAAAAAGGCTACATCGTCTGTGGCTGCTGAATACGCCCTCGAGTTATTTGTGACGTTGGCATTCACTAGAAACTGGTCCAACACACCCCATTTCCCGCGATAAACATGCGAGCCTTGCTCCAATTCCACAAATTTTTCGCATAAGTTTTGAAGACAGGGACCTCGTTTACAATCCGAGAGGTTGGTTAAGCTTTCATTGTCTGGGTGGTCATTAAAATCTCCCATGTGTATGATCAAAGCTTCGGGTACTTCATCGGCAATTTCCTTACTTAAGCTTGCCAAGACATCCGAAGCCACTTTCCGTTTCCATCTAGATTTTTCTTCTCCTCCATATCTTGATGGCCAGTGATTCACAGAAAGGAAAAAGTCTTCTTTGGTATCCTTATGAACAAGGTGGACCCACAGTATATCTCTTGTCGGACGTTCGTCTTTCCCAAGGTCAACATTTCGCACCCCCGCTTCACGCAATTCAAACATCTCCGTATTATACATCAGGGCGTTGTCGATGCCTCTTCCATCCGCTGAATTAACATGCACAATCTCTAGGGCAGAATTATCAAGTTTAGCCTTTAAGTCAATTAAGACTTCTTTGTTCTCTACTTCGCATAACCCCAGTATGTCTGCCGTTTCTTTGCCAAACGCAGCGTTAATTACACGAGAAAGGTTTTCTTGCTTTTGATCGTATCGATCGGCGGTGTATTCAAGTTTTCCCGCGGGAGTAAAATCCTCGTCAAACTTCAAGGGATCGTCTATCGTATCAAAAAGATTTTCGACATTATAAAACATTAATTGAAGGTCTTGCCCATGGACATTTGTGGCAAAAAATATTCCACCCAGAAAAAAAAGGGCATTAAAAAAGGCGGTCAACGGACCACCTTTTTTGAATCTTAGTATCATTCTAAAGCTCAGAAGTTTAATTCTTAGTTGCCTTCTCTATTTTAGGCTCAGTAGCATTGATAGTAGCTTTGTCAGACGATTCTGATGAAGCACTTGCTGTTCCTTTTGCACAACTTGCTTTTGAACCCTTTGCGCAACATGCAGGCTTTCCTTTTGCACAACTTGCTTTTGATTCTGCCTTCGCTCCTGTCTCAGCTGTTTGTGAGAATCCTACAACTGAGAACATCATCGCAGCTGCTAGTAATATTGAATTTTTCATAGTCTTTTATTTTAGTAATTGTATCCCTTCGGTGGCGGAAATTATCTTCCCTTCATGCTCACCAACGACGAACGATCCGTCGAACCCTTGCGAAATTAGCTCATCCATATAGACTTCAGCATCTTCGAAGTTGTTAAATTTTCCTGTCATATAGTTCACAGAACCATCGTCCATCTCTCGCTGATCAATTCTTCCAAGGTCCATCATTTTGTCTAGTACGTCTGTTGGAATCTGCCCGGTGTATGATCCAATCTGCACCTTGAATTTCACTTTCCCAAAGTTTGCCGCCATTTCTGGAGCCGTTGATGTACCTCCCATTGAGACGTTGCCATCGGAAGTTATTAATGCGCGTTGACCTTCCTTAAACGGAATCACGTGTGATCCATCAAACCCTCGCTGAACCATGTCAATTTTTCTAGAGGCTGCCTGTTTGTAGCTTGTAACTGCCCCAACATAATATCGAGTCAATCCATCCTTGGTCGTAATTACAACAAGATCAGGAATACCATCAAATACGTCTCGCGACAACCTATTCGCATAAGCTCCAATTTGCACTCTGTAAACCGTAGCATCCCCAAATTGAGAATCATCAGCTTTAGATACACTTCTTGGATCTATAGGCCGATCAAGTGTGTAATCGCTTTGATTCAGGATAAGACGATCAGGCTTTGGCAGCGTTTTGTTCTTAGCGATAACCTCATCTACCGTCATGCCCAATGATTCATTTGATATCATATTCTCTTCAACTGAAGTCACTTTTGACGTAGTTCCGGAAGAATTTGTCTCAACAATTCCATCTGTAGATATTCCCGCTGACTCCATATCGATCTTTCGCTGTAATGCTTCAGGGAGATTATCAAAACCAGCCATTTCAATAACCGTAGTTCCGTCTTCAGTTATTCGCGTTGTTACCTCCGGCATTCCGAGCAATACATTAGCTAGGCTGTCATCAATTCCCTCTTCAAATTCACCGATCTTAACAGTATACTGCTCCTTTTGGCGTTTCGTTTTCCGCTCTGCCGTTTCAACGGAATAAGAGGTGTTTGAATATGTGGCATACTCACCTGTTTCATCTGTCCATTCTAAGAATAACTGCTCCAGATCAGCGTCATTCAGCGCTACCCCGCTGGAATCAACCACTGATCCTTCGGGTGAATTCAATTCTGCATCGAGATAATCTGCTACACCGTCCTTATCGCTATCAAGCGGACACCCTTTTTCATCGACCTCTATTCCTTCTGGAGTATTAGGACAATCATCCAAGAAATCCGCAATGCTATCATTATCCGCATCCGCATTGTCATCTCCTGAAAAGTCGGGTGCATCTTCATGGGGGATGGGAGTTAAATCGTATGTAAGTCTTGCAAATGTGTGCATGAACTTATCTGTCTGCTTATTACCCGCTCTGGCACCGCGTGAATCAACTGTAATACCATCGATGTAATCTGTAAACGTCCAATGATATTCAAGCCCCATTTTGAAACTCATTTTCTCATTCATCAAAAGATTGAAACCAGCCCCAACTGGAATGGCAAACGAGCGTTCAGAATAATCACCAAATCCATCCGCGTTTAATTCTCGAATGTCCGTTTCATAAACATAGTCTCTAGTGATTTCTATTGCCTTTCGAGCCTCAGCATCATCTTGATCAACATTTTTGATGGTTCCGTTATCCCAGTAGTGATAGGTATTTCCATATCCATCGATCAAATCTGTCTTTGACTGAAATTCAAACACTTCAAAACCCAGAGAAACAAAAGGTTCAAGCTTTCTTGTTTCCTTCAGAATGTGGTCGAAGTTGTAGGAAACGGCCAATCCACCTGCAGTAACCCTACTTCTAAAATTCAGATTCCTTACCAATGTGCGTTCGTCCGCTCCAAGCGATCCGTACATCATAAAGAAATTCAAATCCAAAAAGTCGTTTAGGGATTGTGCTGCATTGATGTGTACCGATGTTCTATTCTGAAAAGGATTGAAATAGCCCTTTGTGGCTATTAAGTCTCCCTGATAATTTAGCATCCCAACTCCCACGGATAATTTTGGTCGGATGTGCCATTCTTTTTCCTTTACCGTATCAACTGGCGCAGCTTCAGTTGCCGCCGGTGCTACTTCAGTCGCGGCTTCTTGAGCAGAGTAATTTTCACAAAACCCTAAGGTTAGGACAGTGAAGAAAATTATGGATAGTATGTGCTGAAATCGAAGGCCGTGCATGAAGCTCACAATGGGTTATGAAGTCGCTAATGTAGTGAAAGCCACAACACTCTACAATTTTTACTCCTTCTCTTATTTAAACCACTTCTGATTCGAGATCATAAGTGCTTCTTGCACTGTAATCCTCTGACCTGAATTGTATGCCGTTACAAACGGACCTGGGAAGTTATGACCGGCACTCACAAGGGCTTCTCGTTTGTCTCGGGCTCCCTTATATACATCGAAACTACCAGTCGTATATTTCACCCAACCTTCATGATTTTCGATGCCAAATTGCTCTCTAAAATTGTACACTTTCTTTATGAATTCATTTGAAACAACCTTCTTTCCAGCTGCGATTTGGACCTTATAAGAAACTCCCGTTTCTGGATTTGGAATTTTAGTGCTTCCATTATCGGCGACTAACTCTTCACTGGCTTTTTCTTCAACCCGCTCGACCACTTCTTCCTTAGATTGGGTCACTGCTTCTTTTGGTTCAGGCACCACTGTTTCTACTTTCTCTTCAACTGCATCAGCTATTTCTTCCGACTCTTCGTCAGCGGCTTCATTCGCTTCTTTTACTTTTTCAGCGATAACATCATTCAATGCATCAGTTGATTCTGTTTCGGTCTCAACTACGGTTGCCACTTCCTCAGCATCCTCCACAGTTTCTTCAACTATTTCCTCTACAACCGATGCAGTGCTTGACTCAGTATTCTCTTCAGCTTCATCCACAGCAACAACCGCTTCAGAAGCGATAGGGGCACCACCAAGCACAGCTACCGTCTTGGTCTCATTGTCATCTAGGAATGAGAAATTACCTTCCATTGCACTAAGCGCTGTTTCTATGTCCGTCTCACTTTTAACCGTGTACGAGACAACTACTTCTTCTGGGTTTGGGACAGCCATCCAAACGAATTTGGCTTTGTTATCGACCTGGCTAAATACAGCCTTATCATTTACCTTAACTGCGGCTTCCGCTCCTTCGGGGAGATATTCTTCCAGTTTACCAAAACCTTCAACTCCAGACTTCACAATCTTCAAGTCGACTTGATATTCATTCCCACCAAGATTAGTGACGGATCTGGAAACTTCAGCAACGGCTGGAATCTTGGCAACAACTGGTGCATCAGACACCGCTTTGATTGCAATCTGTGGAATATCGTAGCTTTTCCTCTCATTATCCTCTATATAGGACAACTTTCCAGCAAGAAACCCTTCAGGCTTTGCATCTTGAGTCGCGGTTAGCGCATAGGAGATTTTGACGATTTCCTGTTCTGGTATTGCCATCCAGATAAACTTGATTTTTCCATCAGCGAATGTGAAAGACGCCTCGGATGTCTCAACTGGTTGAGCGATATATCCATCAGGAATATTTTGTTGGTACTTGGCGAATCCGAAAATTGGCCCCTTGGTTATGTCTACCTCGATGATATATGTCGAGTCCATAACAAAAGTTGCGTCCTCTGGAATCTTTGTATCTACTCTAATATCTGCGGGCAGCAGAGCAGTGACAATAATGAATGAGAGGAGATTGAATAGGACGATTAGTTGCTTGACCATTATTCCAAGGGAGTTTTATACCTTGGAAAGCAAATCTACCCCCGTGTTGAGAGGCCAAAACTTATCCTTTCTGCAATTACAAACAGAAATTTGTTAATTCCCTAAAAATTAGGCCGTAACCTAGATGTGTCGTAAAATTCTTTGATAAGACCAACAGCCTCCTCAGCCGTGTCGCACAGCTGGAAAAGGTCCAAATCAGTTTGACTAATATTTCCTTCTTGGAGCATTGTGTCTTTGATCCAATTTAACAGGCCGCTCCAATATGCTCTACCGACCAGTACTATTGGGAACTTTCCGATTTTCTGAGTTTGGATCAAGGTTAAGGCCTCAAACAATTCATCGATTGTGCCGAACCCGCCTGGAAGTACAACAAAACCTTGGGCATACTTCACAAACATCACCTTCCGAACAAAGAAGTAATCGAAGTTGATTAATTTGTCCTTATCGATATATGGATTTGACTCTTGCTCAAATGGTAAATCAATATTCAACCCTACAGATTTACCTCCTCCACGGTTGGCACCTTTATTCGCGGCTTCCATTATCCCCGGACCACCCCCGCTAATCACTCCATAACCTTCATTCGTAAGTCCGAATGCAATATTCTCGGCGAGCTTATAATACGGATCCGATTCGTTTGTTCGAGCGGAGCCAAAAATGCTCACACATGGGCCTATTTTCGCTAAAATATCAAATGCCTCCACAAACTCCGCCATGATTTTAAATATGGCCCACGAATCATTTGATTTTATTTCACTCCAAGATTTCCCCTCAAACTTGCCCTTTACCATATTAATGTGTTTTTCGATTCAACTTTGTAAATAACGCAGTTATGATTGATAATATGATAAGCGCAATAAAAAGCTGATTAACACCTTCCATGAATAGGATATAAACGATATCTCCCTTGTCAAGTGAACTCCAAACCAAATCTCGAGTTATAAAGGTTATTCCCAAAAAAGTAATAATCGCGGCGATAAGTCTTGTGAATCCGGAGAACCAAAGAATCTTGAAGTTCTGATTCGACCTATTGCTTCTAAAATCCAATGCCACGATTATCAATATAAAAACAATGGGGCCGAATATCCATCTTAACACAGTCAGATCAACCAACTCAAACATTGATTGCACGTAAAGAAGTAAAAACAAGAAAAGTCCACCCAAGACTCCGAATCGAAATGGTTCTAGCATCGCACAAAGGAACTATTCGCGATAAATAAAATTGCAATAAAGTTGGGTATCCGAATACAAACTATCTTCGAATCGATAGCACGAGCTAACTTCAATCGACTGAAGCACGTCTAGACCGTAGCGAATGAAACCATACTCAACAATTCTTTTAATTGGGGCCGCCATTATGATGGCCATTGGCTGCGATAAGTCGCCCATGGATGGGCCAGAGAACTTACCGCCAGCCGAAGACATTAATTATGTCTTTGCATCGGACGAAACCGGGGTAATTGAAGTCTGGGAGCAACGGGACGGTGAGCGAACCAGGTTGAGCGAAAATCCGAACGAAAACAGTTGGTGGCCGCATAAAAATCCAAGGAAAAGCTCAATTCTATATTATACGAGCCCGATTGGTGAAGACCTTCAAAATATTTCAAACGCAGAGTTGCGCGTGCTAGACCTTACCTCTAATGAAGACCATGTAATCATTAATGCAGGAAAGCATGACTGGTCTTCAACCTCCTGGGCTAGGTGGTCGGCAGACGGTGAGCAAATCGTGGTATGCTATAAAACAACAACGGATTCACACTGGCAGCTGGCAATTGTGGACGATTTTGGCAACAATGCAATCTCCATTTCAAGCAGATCAGATGTCGACTATTTGGATCCAGTCTTTTCACCAGATGGAAAGTTAATCTACTGCGTATCCATACCAGAAAACGAGGGACCTGAGAGTGATAATTTCGAATTGTACTCGATTGACGTGGCAACGGGCGAAGAAATTCGATTGACGAACAATACTTGGCGCGACCAACACCCGGATGTTTCGCCTGATGGGGACTGGTTGATCTTTGAGTCGCTTGTTGATCCAGAGTATCTAAGTATCGGCAAATGGAGGATAAACAAATACAACCTTCAATCTAAAAAAGTTGAGATTATCTTGGAAGAGGAACAGCTAAATTTTCATCCAAAAATTTTTGACGAAGGAAGCATCGTCTTTATTCGACTTGATGTAACAAAGCTTCGCACGGGATTCTTCCTAATGGACCTATCCACCCTTGAAACTGCGCCCCTACTTAACGAGCAGTTTAATGCAATCAACATTGACCCTTACTAACAAGTTTTTCGTCGTAATTCCTTCTAAGTGGAAACAAAATTAACTTAGGTTTGAAGCTCAAAAGGCATTAGACAATGGAACGACTTACACGACTAGGAAAAGAGGAGAAGGACGAAAAGGACGACAAAAAAGAGAAAGGATTTGATCAGGGATTGATCAATAAGAAGTTTCTAGAAAATCGTCAAGTGTTTCTTTGGGGTGGTGTAGATGACGACTCAGCGAAACATGTGATTGATCGCCTTATGTATTTGGAGGCCGACAAACCAGGAGAAGAAATTACCTTTTTTATAAACTCACCGGGTGGCTATGTAACCTCGGGAATGGCCATTTACGATGTGATGCAAATGATCTCATCGCCGGTAAACGCTGTTTGCATGGGACTTGCCGCTTCTATGGGCTCCATTTTATTATCAGGAGGCCAAAAGGGAAAGCGTGAAATTTTCAAGCACGGCCGTGTCATGATTCACCAACCAAGTTTGGGTGGATTTCAAGGAACGGCCAGTGACATTGAAATTCAAACCAATGAGATCATCAAAACGAAAGAGCTCAGCGCGCACATCCTTGCCGACAATTGCGGGCAAACATTTGCGAAAGTCATGAAGGACTTTAATCGAGACCATTGGTTAAATGCGGAAGAGGCTGTGAAGTACGGCATTGTTGACTCCATTCGATAAGACCTTCGCGAAGACCATTCGAATTCTATCGTCCGCCTTCCTTAATTGCCAAATACTTGGTAGAGTTGGCAGGATCAACTGTATCTAAAATTCCAGTGATTTCATTCTTTTCAGCAGGTTCTGCCTTTGAAAAGAGTTTTATAATCTCATCATTTTTCGCAGTAAAGAACAAACGTTGGTTGTAAGAATTTGGTTCGTTATTATGTGTTTTCTCAACCAGTTTTATCGCCTTCAACACCTCCGCTCTACCCGCGCTGACATTCTCACTTAATTGGTCAAAACCTTTTCGGTGATACACAAAGTAGCATTCGCGTAAAGACTTGAATCTATCACTTAGAGCATTTTGCGCCAGCCAATATCGGTTGTTTCTGTTCTTATATGATTGCCAGCCAGCACCTCCACTGGTCTGAGCGTTTGCAACTATCCTTTGAGCCAACAGCCAATGTTCCTGCCCCCCCATCATAGAGTAGGTGTCGTAATCAATAGCCAACATGATATATGCATAATACCCTAGAAGCGATGTTAGCTCGCTGAGATAGGCGTTTTCACTGAAGTCTAATACATCGAATTGAAGGTATTTAAAACGAACCCCTTCATCTTGATACTTGAACGTGGTTGATGTATAGGTGCTTCCAAATACAGGCCGGGATGATGACACTTGAATTGTTGCCTCGTATTCGTCGGTAGACAATTGCTGATCGATTGTAATCAGAATGCTACAATCGATGCGCTCAGCTGGGGAGTACTTATCTGAAGTCCATCTTCGATTATTCATGAATTCGAACACCGAACGCTGCATCGCATCGAATACTGTCTTATCATTAATCGATACTTGGCTGCTATTGACCTGCACAGAGCAATTGAGCTCTTGACCGATTGCGCCAAAGCAAAGAAATACCGATAGTATAAGGCTAAATAATAGTTTCAAGCGCATCAATAATATCCTTAGCAACTTCCTTTTTGCTTTTTAGTTCGTGTGTAACATTTGACTCGGGAAAGATAAAAGTAACCTTGTTTGTGTCCGTTCCAAATCCAGCACCTTTATCGTTAAGCGAATTCATAACGAGCATGTCGAGGTTTTTATTCTCTAGCTTCTTTTGGGCGTTAGCCAGTTCATTGTCTGTCTCGAGCGCAAACCCAATCAGTTTCTGTTGATTCTTATTCGAACCAAGCCACTTTAGAATATCCTGAGTATCCTCCAATTCTATGGCATCGATTGCCCTATCCGCCTTTTTAAGCTTCGAAGAATAACGAACCTTAGGTCGATAGTCGGCAACAGCTGCAGACATAATCACCGCGTCGCAATTATCGTATTCTTTTTTGACCGCTTCAAACATTTCTTCGGCCGATTCAATATCTATCCGATTAATAGAATCTGAATTAAGCGAAAGACTTGTGGGACCAGTAATGAGTGTCACCACTGCACCATACTGTTCTGCGATTTCAGCGATAGCGAATCCCATTTTACCTGAGCTATAGTTTCCAATAAATCGAACTGGATCAATCTTTTCAAAAGTTGGCCCAGCAGTAACAATCAAATGCTTTCCAGCAATTCTTGAATCAACTTCAAAGTGTCTTTTGATCGTAGAGAGCAGTGTTTCGGGCTCAGCCATGCGACCTTTACCAACCAGGCCACTTGCAAGCTCACCGTCCTCGCTCTCAATTACATTGACGGAACGTTCTTGTAACAGGTTTAGGTTCCTTGTTGTCGTCCAATGCTTATACATGTCCAAATCCATTGCAGGAGCGACATATATCGGACAATCAGCACTTAAATAAGTGGCGATTAGCAGATTGTCACAATTCCCAGAAACAAGTTTGCTTAAAGTATTTGCGGACATCGGAGCTATAATGAGGAGATCGGCCCATTTCCCTAGCGCGACATGATTCGTCCATTCACCACTCTCGCGACTTTTAATGAATTCAGAAAATACAGGACGTTTTGAGAGCGTAGCTAGTGTAATTGGAGTTACAAAATCAAGTGCAGCTTTCGTGCAAATAACCTGCACCTCAGCTCCTTCTTTGACGAGTTCGCGAACGAGTATGATTGATTTGTAGGCAGCTATGCTACCCGAGATCCCAAGAAGTATTCGCTTTCCCCTTAACACAGGGATGAGATTAGGCTTCTTTTGAAGGCTCGGTCTCTATTACCTCTTCGGGTAATCTGAAATATACTTTCCCTGCAAGAAACTCTTCCATTGCAAGTGCCGAAGGTTTCGGCATCCGCTCATACATTTTTGAAATTTCGATTTGCTCTCTGTTTTCAAAAATCTCTTCTAGACTATCTGTAACCGATGCGAATTCCTGTAGCTTTTGATCTAATTCCTGCTTAAGGGCAGTTCCAACTTGATTTGAGCGCTTAGCAATGATCGAAATTGCTTCGTACACATTTGTACAATTCTCTTCCAGCGTTGAAACATCTCGTGTTATAATGCTTGAAGGAGCTTCGAGTTTTTGGTAGTTTTTTAGCGTATCCATATCACGTTTGGTTTAATTCCAGTTCCAATGTTTTGTTCAAGTCTTGATCCAAAGACACCGCTTCTTTCATGTATTTACTCTCCGGAAAGCGGTCGGCAAAGGTAGTGTATGCTTTAATAGCAGATTCAATCCGCTCAACTTTTTTCTCTGTGACGCTATTCTTCGCTAAGAGGTACGAGGATTTGAACCACAAGAACCAGGTTTCTTCTTTATATCTACTATTCGGGTATCGATCATTGAAATTCTTTAAAGACACAGTTGCTGCTCTGTATGTCTCTCGCTTATAGTAGAGTTTAGATGCCCGATACTCTTTCAATTCTATTTTATATCGCAGTTCATCAAGGAGTAAGTTACAACTATCAATTAATGGACTTTCAGGATGTTGAATAGCGAATAGCTGGAATGATCTTACCGCCTTATATGTTTCCGTTTGGTCCAATGAAGGCTTCGGCGAGACCTTGTAATTACAAAATGCGGACATGAATTGAGCGCGTTCACGCTTATCCGAACCAGGATAGTTTTTGAAGAATTGGCCATATCTATGACCTGCTAGGATATAGTCCTTCATTCCGAACTCACAAGACGCTAACTTATAAGCGATTTTTTCACCTTTTTCGGTACCTCGATACATTATATACAGCTCATCCAAAAGCGGATAAGCTTTGGTGAACTTTTCAGACTTCATGTATTCAAGCGCCATATCATACTTCCACTGCATGTCTTGACTCTTCAGCACCTTACGGTATTCCGTACACGAATACAGGGTGCCAACCACCAGGGTTAATGATACAATCGTTCTCCAATTCATAAAGGGCGCAAATCTAATCTGAATATGCATGTAACGGTGTTAATAAATGCTTAGTACATGATTGATAAATCGCCCTTCGAAATTGAGTTAATACTAACTTTGCAACTACAACCTGCAAACAAAGACGCAAGTATATGAAGGACATTTTTGACAAAATCAGGGAGAATAAGGGCCCACTCGGACAGTACAGCAGTGTGGGACATGGTTATTTCTTTTTCCCAAAACTAGAAGGACCAATTTCCAACCGAATGCAGTTTCGAGGAAAGGACGTTTTAGTTTGGAGTTTAAACAATTATTTGGGCCTTGGAAATCACCCAGAGGTTCGAGAGGCCGACGCGCAAGCCGCTAAAGACTGGGGTCTCGCTTATCCAATGGGCGCTAGAATGATGTCCGGAAACTCCATCTACCATGAGCAACTCGAATCTGAACTAAGCTCGTTTGTTGATAAGGAAGACACTATTCTTTTAAACTTCGGATATCAAGGGATGGCATCAGCAGTTGATGCGCTTGTAGACAGAAATGACGTGATCGTTTATGATAGTGAATCACATGCCTGCATTATGGATGGTATGCGTATGCATGTTGGAAAACGCTTTGTCTATCAGCACAACGATATTGAAAGCCTACGCACACAGCTCACAAGAGCTGGTAAACTGGTCGAAAACACAAACGGAGGTATTCTGGTAATTACAGAAGGTGTTTTCGGAATGGCGGGAGATCAAGGAAAACTAAAAGAGATCGTAGATCTTAAAAGCGAATTTGATTTCAGACTTTTTGTTGATGACGCTCACGGAATCGGGACCCTCGGCGCTACGGGAGCTGGAACAGGCGAAGAGCAGGGTTGCATGGACGGCATTGACGTTTACTTTGGAACCTTCGCAAAGGCTTTCGCTACAATTGGGGCCTTTATCTCTTCCGAGGAAAAAATCATAGACTATTTAAGGTATAATACACGCTCTCAAATTTTCGCGAAGTCACTACCGATGCCTCTTGTTATAGGAGCACTAAAGCGGTTGGAACTAATGCGAACAAGACCAGAACTGAAGGATAATCTTTGGAAGATTACGAATCTGCTTCAATCGAACCTTCGCGAGAATGGTTTTAACTTGGGTAGAACAAATTCTTGTGTAACACCTGTCTTCTTATCGGGAGGCCCATTTGAAGCGGCCAATGTTATTCTTGACCTACGAGAAAACCACGGCATATTTTGTTCCATGGTAATATACCCAGTAGTTCCAAAGGACACTATCATGTTAAGGGTAATACCTACATCCGTTCACACAGAAGAAGACGTTCGATATACCATTGAGATATTCAACAAGGTAAAGGATAAGCTAGCCCAAGGTCTTTATGCCAAGGATAAGATTGTCTATGCCTAACACATAAAAAGCTGAAGCAAAAAAAAGGGCTGGATATCCGGCCCTTTTTTTTGCTCTATTGTTTTTATCTACTTACCGAGCTTCAATAACTCTACTTCAAAAACTAGCACCTCGTTCGGGCCAATCGCGCCTCCTGGAGAACGTTCACCGTATCCAAGCTCACTTGGAATATAGAACTTGTACTTACTTCCAACATTCATTAACTGAAGTCCTTCCGTCCAACCCTTGATCACTTGACCAAGACCAAATGTTGCCGGCTGACCTCTGTCCACAGAACTGTCAAAAACTTCGCCTGATGTTAACGTACCATGGTAGTGGACGGTAACCTCGCTGTTTGCAACGGGCTTTGATCCAGCTCCTTCTTTTAATACTTCATACTGCAAACCGCTTTCCGTCACCTTGATCTCTGAGCGTTGCGCATTTGTCGCAAGCCATTTGCGACCAGCCTCTTTAGCCTGCTCCGCCTTTACCGCCATCAATTGACCGATGTATTCATTAAGAAACTGCTGCGATTGTTCGGGTGTCATCTTTGGGTTTTGTGCATTCGTAAATGCATCTAACAAACCTTTGTTCAAACCAAAGAAGTCGATATTATTAATGCCTTGAGATTTCATATTCTCACCAATTGACTGGCCGTAGGCGTAACTCAATTTCGTAACCTCATTATTCATATCCATACTGCTACCGTACAAGGACTGAACTTCGTTTTGAAGACTGATCATCTCGTCCAACTTGGCATTCAATTCCTTTTGGCCTTGAATTATTTCTTCCTGTTTTACACTTGTTGGCTTTTGTGCCACTGATATTGCGCTAAAACTTAATGCAAGCGCCAACATTCCTAATCGTTTCATTTTCTATTATTTACTTAATTTATCATATGCTTCTTGAACCTGTGTGAACTTATCAACCGCGGCATTCCGAGCTTCTTCGCCAATATCACCTAGTTTATCTGGATGATATTTTTTCGCCATTCTACGATATGCCGATTTAATTTGGTCTTGCGTTGCTCCAGTTTCAATTTCTAAAATGCGATAATACCGATCATTATCGACCTGATACATTGCCGACAGCGATTCCAAGTCTTTTTCACTGACATTTAATAGTCTCGAAATTGACTTTAATAGTTTCCATTCTAATTCATGAATTTCCCCATCTGCATTTGCAATTCCTGCCAAAAAATGTACAAGCTGCAAGCGTTGAGGATGCGTCATATAGGACTTTATTTGAGCACACACCTGCGCCACTGGAATATCCTTGGTTAGTAGATCCTTTAAAACCTGGAGCATTTCAGTGGATGCCTGCTGCCCATATTGCTGATTGAGGAATGATTTAACATATGCCAATTCAGATTTAAGCACTCTATTATCTGCCTTCATCATTGCTGCAGATAATACCATAAGACTTACTCCAAAATCACCTCTTCCTGTAGTCCTAAATTGACCCGCGCCTTGCTGCCCCGAAACCTCACCTTCGAGTGTGGCATTGTCCCACAAATAGCCAATCCCGAATCCAATCAAGCCTCCAATAGGACCACCTAAAACCCAACCTAAGGTGCCCGCAAACCACTTACCCACTTTTGCTGCCATAAAAAGTTGCAAAGTTAATTCAATAAACTTGTCTAAGTTTGAGGCAGTGCTAGACAGTTGCCCTTTCATCGCCCCTGCCATTCCCTCTGCAGGAGTCTATTATTTCACCACCCCAAAAGGAATAAAATACGAGGTTCGTTTTGGAAGGAAGCAATCCGATATATTATTTGTGAATATTGTTTTTGGTGTCCTAAACGAAGAATTTGGCGGTGAAGAATACGTCCTGGTAAATCGGGGTGAAATATTTTCAGTGATGGCTACAATTGAAGCAATCATTCAAGATTTCTTCCTTAAAAACCCAAACATCCATGGCTTCCAATTTGCCGGAGAACCTATTAGCGATAAGCAGGATGCCAATGTTGTAACGAAGCGCACACGCGTGTATTTGCGTTACGCGAAAAAAATATTTCCATCTGAATCATGGACGATTCAAATGGATGGGAATAAAGTTACGATAGAACGCAAGAAATAATCTATTCTCATTTTGGTATTCTTTTACTTTTGCGGCCAGTTTATCACAAACTAGGAGAGGTGGGTGAGTGGCTTAAACCGCATGTTTGCTAAACATGTGAACGGGAAACTGTTCCGGGGGTTCGAATCCCCCTCTCTCCGCACACGAAATCCCAAGCATTTATTGCTTGGGATTTTTTTTTGTTTGGCAGGGAGACAATCACTCCCCAGCCCTAATACCGGTGGCGATCAGAGTTTAAAATGAACTTACTGGCTCACACCAGCATCATTCAATCCGATACGCGTTTTACCTCAATCATGAAATAGATTAACCAAGAATCAAGTTCATATCAACGAAGTGGTCGAACCTTATCCATAACGGCAACAATTTCCTTTTTACTGATGCTCAACTTGGCCATAAGAGCTTCTATCATACTTTCCTTCTGTCCTTGGGTATAATTAAGGTCTAAATCCGTTAGCGATTCATAAGCGCGTTTGAGCCTTCCGATCTTCGTATACCATGAAACTGAATCATACTCTTGACTATCATTTAATCTATTCATAATTATCATGATCGCTCAGGGAAAATTGGTTAAGTCGACGTTTGAGCAATTGTTGTAAGGTAGACTTAATAAACGGCCAGTTTGGAACTATATCCGTTCGCCAATCCAATACATTGACTTTTCCGGGTCAGACATAGATCTGATTAGGCGGCCGAATCAACTACTTATTTGTAAAGCGTCCTGCTTACTTATCGGGGACAAAGGCAACTTGGCCTTGGAGAAAAGGAAGAGCTAGGTGATTTGGTTTGGAGTTGAAAAGAACCAAATTGGGATGTTCCGCTACAGAGAATTTCAAATCAACTTCAATCAAACTTTGCTGGTGCAAAACAAAATATGATGTTGGCGTTTGGTTGTTTGCCGTATCGCCTTAGATTTGCGGGCATTGAAACCTACAACAAAATGAAATACCCAAAATTTTCCCTAGTCCTTTTATCTGCTTCTGTTTTACTGATTAGTTCTTGTGGCGGTGGTGAGGAAGAGCATAGCACGGCGCCTAAGTACAATTTCGAAAAAGCTGATTCATTGCCCTCTGGCTACCTTGAAGAACTTGGAATTGTAAAAACGAACATTGAGGTTACTGCGAAGCTTTATCAGCACATGAATGAAAAAGGCTACGCTTTTAATGAGTCCTTCTTACTTTCTCCTAGCAAAAGCTTTAGTGGAAGTTCGAAGCAGGCCATGGGAATTGGTGCAATCGGGAGCGACCTCATTTTCGCGGCCTCATTTGGCCAGAACCAAAGTGCGATGGACCGAATGAAAGGCCTATTAGGCGCTGCAGGAAGTTTGGGCGTTGCAGAAGCATTTGATGAGGAGTTAATGTCAAAAATGGTAAGTGACGACTCAACAATCAATAAGTCAGTGTTGCTTACTAAGGCATATTTAAAGGCAAAGGATCAGTTGTTTTCAGAAGAACGAGCTCAATACGCCACATTTATGATCATTGGCGGTTGGATTGAAGGCCTTCATGTTAGTTGCCAAATGCTCAAAGGCGACCTAAAAGACAATGAAATAAAGCTCGGTTTTTGGGAAATGGTAAGTTCAATTGAGAGCGTTCAGCACTTATGTCGAGTCTTTGAGTCGAATGCAGAAATGACTAAACTAGGTGAAGATCTTAAAACATTGAATCCACTTTTGATGCCAATTAAGAAGCACGCAAAGAAGTATAAAGTCGAGGATGTAGCTGCGTTAGCCGACGCTGTAGCTGAGCTAAGAAATAGCCATATCTAGATTGTTTTTTTATTCCTAATAATTATACATTTGCCGTCCTTTTTAAGGGCGGCTTTTTTTGTCGCAGTTCTTTTTTTTCGGGGTGTAGCGTAGCCCGGTTATCGCGCCTGCTTTGGGAGCAGGAGGTCGCAGGTTCGAATCCTGCCACCCCGACTTAGAGGCCTCAAATGGAGGCCTCTTTTACTTAAATGGCCCAATAGCTCAACCGGATAGAGCAGCTGCCTTCTAAGCAGCAGGTTTCAGGTTCGAGTCCTGATTGGGTCACTTGGTGATAAAGACCTTCGCGACAGTGAACGGGANNTTTTAAGTTTCTGGAGGTCGTCTTAATTTTATTGCTAGTGCTGGTACGAAAGGGTTTAACCCCTCTCCCCCCTTTCAACTTTCACCGTTACAGTTTAAGATTTTCAGATTAATGACTGGTAAATTAAATAACTTTTGATTTACTCAAATTTAGCTGTTATTGGTTATCTACTGCCATTATTCTGCCAGTCAACTTTTGATTTTTGTGGGGGATTAAACGGTATTGTCTCTTGGCATAAAAAGAAAGAGGAATACAGATTGCCTTACTTAGTATTTAATCGCTGTAAATAGGCATCTGATTGCCTCTATTAGCGTCTCTAAGTAGATGTTGGAGCAATCTGAAAAAGTTAAATTGATTTGGTTAGCGAATGATGAGTTTGGAGATTCTACTAGGTATCCTTTAAACGTGTCAGTTGATCAAAATCTAGTTGAAGACTTAACAGCAGAATCAGCTCTTAAATACGTGGCAACTGCCTCTGCCGCTACCCTAAATCAAACCTACACTGAAACTTGTTCAGCAAGCTCTGCACTTGTAAACAGAGTAATTTCCAATCAACCTCAAACGGGGTTGATGCCTCGGGACAAAAGAAGAAGGGGTAAAATCAAACAGTATTTCAAGGAACACCAGTATGAGTGTATGGCATTTCTCTGTTTTCATATAGTTTCTGCGGTTGGATATAAGACGTTCAGAAACGTAAGCACCGATAGACTAAAGAAAATACTAGGTAATGACTATTTACTGTTATTAAATCAAGGGAGGTTATGTGGTCTGATTGATTGGGAGCACCGCCCCACGCCCTATAACAGCGATGACAACCCGAACCACTATAATCTAATTTCAGTCAAGGGAAGAAGAGGTTCTTTTCAGCGTGTTCATCTCGCAAATGGAATTGCAGAAGAAAGAATCCGAAGGTTAAATAACAAAGATGTAAACGCTTTTAACGGAGCAATTCTTTTGAAGACATACAACTCCATCCAAAATTGTTTTTTGGATGATTTGCAAATGGACGTGACCAATTCTGCATTAAGTGGAGGGCATTTTGTACCCACCATAGATGGTTACGGAAATCGATGTCACAATCATCTGGTTAATCTCAACAAAGAGTATAGAAGTAAAATTAAATGGCGCTCAGATTCTACCGCCCCCACTGGTGAATTAGATTTAGCTAACTCACACGCATTCTTTCTTTTCCATCTCTTCCATCATCAGCATTTAATAGACTACGCTGTTACTGATTCTAAGACCCGTTTAAACCTTAAAAAGGCGTTTGACATACCATATAATAAATGGGTGATGAACAAAGCTCTAACGAGCTTAAAGAGCGGTAGATTTTTAGAAGACTTCTTCATTCCAATGATGGATGAATGTGACCCTTATTGGAGGGGGTCAACCAAACAGATGATGATTGCAACTAAGGCATTGAAAGAACACGATATGGTCGATGATCGTACCCTTGGGAAGATGGCATTTATGTATATGATTAATGATGGTGCTAAACACCTCCTAAAGAAAATAGCAGAC
>DDCZ01000018.1 GCA_002336485.1 Flavobacteriales bacterium UBA1993 | reverse complement strand
TTGAATTAAACTCAATCTCATTTGATACAAAGCGAATAACACATTAAAGACAATTGCTGGAAGCATAAAGTCCAGTCCATCCGGAATAAAGGTGGCGAGATATATTGTTAGGTTTCCAGAAAGGGTGTTGCTGAACGTAGATGCCACCCCAACATATTTCCCAATTATTTCCTTCTTGGTGAGGTATATAAAGGTTCCGTAGAACGGAAAAATGGTGCATGAAATCAATGTAACGAGCTGGTAACGCTCTTCCATTCCAACGGCGATCATTATCGCAATTACGCCCAGCCAAATTGGAAAGGATGGATATAGTCCTGTAATTAGGTTTTCAGCCTGGCGCTCGTCTGAGTAAGACTGATAGCTAGTCTCAAGCGCGCGATCGTGAAAACGAAGCGTGATTTGATTTAAGTCAAAGTTTTGTCCCAATGAATGATGGAGTGGATAGGGTTAAACGCCAAATTCAGAAGCCAAGGTAAGATATATTCGAATCAAAAATTTACTGGCCGTCAACACCCTTGTGGAAATACTACTTCATTGGAATTATCTGTGGATTGGATACAAAATGGTCTGTTAACCGCTTATTCAGCATGCTTTCTCATTCGATGGGAAGGATAAAGCTTGAGGGAAAACATGAACTTTAATGGATTTCACTTTATATCCGCTAGCGTCTGCTGGCTTTTAGCTTAAATTCTGTTGAAGTAGCTCTTATACTGCCAGACTCGAGGCAAGAACGATAGGAGCAAAACAGGGTAGAAAAATAAATCGAGTAAAACATTACCGGTGGAGTAGCTCATGTCATCTTCAACAATGGTATGCCCTTGATCTCGGTGCAAAACGTGCCTGTGTTTCCATTTTTTAAGCGGAAAAGGCAATTGCCGGCCTTCGTCAATGAAATAGTATTGGTGTTCCGACTTTCCATTTTCCGTTATTTCGCTGATCCATTCACCCGCAAGAGGCAACTTTAAGTGGACAATGTCACCCTTCTTTGACCCACCATAGGCAATCAATTCAGCACCAGGGGGCAATAGGTGATGAAATAGAGCTTCATCAAAATTGCTCTGCACAAAACGGATATCTCTAGCCACCTTCGACCTTAGTTTGATGTTCATCATGCCTAAAACTTTTGCTTAGTCATATTAGAGTGCTGCCTATAATTTCTTTCCAACGTTTTCAGCTACTTTTCGCCCTTGCATCATCGATGCATTGATGCTTCCGTTTGCTTGGAAGTCACCACAGGCGTATAATCCATCACGCAGGGTGTATTGGTTTTCAGGTGCTTGGTGCAACACGTTTTGTTGGTTTGGTAGGGCGTAATCTACCTTCTTCGTATGAAGATGTTCCCAATCCAAAGTGGCCTTGCCGAACCATGCTTGCAATTCTTTTTGAATGGCTTTGGGTAATTCCGACTCTTTTAAACCTGTATCACCAACTACTGAAATTGAAAGCAAATGTTCGCCATTTGGAGCATAGCCTTCAGCGACATTACTGATGGTGCAAATGTTATTAGCTAGTCTTTTTTCTGAAGTGTTAAGCGCAATCATGGGCTTTTTAATAGGATCATCTTTCACCACAAAATGCAGATGCGTAGTGCTCTGATATTTCGTGTTTATGGAAGCATATTCTTTCACCAAACCCGAAGCTTGTGTTGCTAGGATGATATGAGGAGCGCTAAATGTTGAGCCATCTTCAAGAATGACTTCCTGACCATCGATTTTATTGACTCTGGCGCTGGTGATGAGGCTTTCTTGCGGCAAAGCGGCTGCCAATTGTTTGGGTATTTCTTCCATTCCCAAGCTAGGAACAGCAGTGTCATTTTCGCTGAACATTTTAAACACATAGTCAAACATCCGTCTGCTGGTTTTTAGTTCGGTCTCTAAAAAAATCCCAGCGAAAAAAGGCTGGAAGAAATGTCGAATGATTGTTTGGCTAAAGCCATATTCATTCGCAAGCGTGTCTATGGTGGTGTTTTCCTTCTGCTCAAATATTTCCTCAATGCTCATGCTGGCCAATCTATTCTTGAGTCTCCAGGTTTTGAATTTATCAGATAGACTCCCTGCATTAGAGAGTAGAGTAGGAAACAAGCTGCTGAAATCTCTTAAGGGATCGCCCAGTTGATCTTTTGATCCGTCAGGATAGAGTAGGAGCGCACCCGGATTAAATGAACACAGATCAAGCTTATCATAATCGAGCCAGCGTTGGGCTTCGGGGTATGCTGTGAGTAGCACTTGGAAGCCATGATCGAGCCGAAAGCCATTTAAAACATCCGTTTTTACACGACCGCCAATTCTATCGCTCGCTTCAATCAGTTTAAAATCAATGCCTTGTGAATGGAGCTGGCGGGCTGCGGTAAGACCCGATAAACCTCCTCCAATAATGATTACGCTTGATTTCATTTGTTGTGGTAGATTGAGTTTTAAACCAACGAAGGGCTAAGAAAGTTTAAGGCAATGTTTTAGGTGGTGGAGACTTAGGGGTCTCGGCTATGAAGCGTCCGGCTTTCAATCCAATCATTTCATCGCCAAGATGAATTTGGTTTGAAAGATAATACGTGAATGTTTACCGTTCACCGAGCATGTTTGCTTAGCCTATGTTGGCGCACGTTTTTTCTTTCCTTTTCTTCTGTTTCTGTGTCTCTGGAAATTTCATTTTTTATCTCAAACACTCTGAAGTGGTCTAAACAAAAGTCAGGGTCTTTAAAGTCTTTTGCACTTGCTCCTTGACAGTGTGTATTGAATCCGCCAATTTCTAGGTATCCGTCATTATCTATGTCACCGAAAAGTTCCTTCGTTAGAGGTTCGGTTTGTCCAACAAGTTCAACCTTCTGTCCTATCCGTTTTAGTATGTAATAATAGTTCGGTTCTGGTCGATTGTTTGCCGTGATCAAATAGTATGAAGTCGAATCTATCATAAAGACGTATTCATGGTTGAGTTCAAAGCTTAGTCCTTCTAGTTCAAGAGTTTTTGATTCAATAGTTACTTGGCTACTGTCTTTTGACTTGACTTCAAAACGTTGATAGAGTCCAAGGTCATATGGGTCTGTCAAATTGGAAAAAATGAATTTCAAGTCACCAATTGAATGTTCAATCGAAGGTGGTGTTTGTTCCTTTGGTGGTTCAACTTCCTTGATTGCCTTATCAATTTTGTCCCAAGTTTCCTTGTCGGGCTTTTGTTGTTGTCCGCAATTGGTCAGAGTAAGCAGTATTAGTATTTGAAGTAAGGTCTTCATTTTAATGTGCGCCAACGTTACTGGCTATGGCTAGTACGGCATTTTGAAAACGTTTCCGCCCGCCAACTGGTGGGTGGTTATTGAAAGTACAAAATATTATTTTTTACTTTCAAACCAGCATTAGCTATAGCCGCTGTT
>DDCZ01000038.1 GCA_002336485.1 Flavobacteriales bacterium UBA1993 | reverse complement strand
GTTTTATTGATTCCACCATCTTTCAAACGCTTCAGCACTTCCATGCTTCGCCAATACTTGGCCTGAATCCGCACTTTTTGCGTGATGCGCTCTACTGTTTCAATATTGTGCGACACAATCTCAGGCTTTACTTCAAGAATTGGGTCCAAGTTTTCCCACTCACCTTTAAAGTCCGGAATGAGCGTTTCAATAGTTAATCCTGGATTCTTCTTTCGAATCATCTCTACGGTCTTCTTCCAATGATTGGCTCCGCCATCGGGTAAGTCATCTCGATCCACAGATGTGATAACGGCATGCTTCAAACCCATGACTCGGACACTTTCTGCAACCTTAGCCGGTTCAAAAATATCTACCTCTTCTCCTGCGCCTGTATCTACGTTACAAAACTGGCAAGACCGCGTACACGTATTACCCAGAATCATGAACGTGGCTGTACCAGCAGTCCAGCATTCGCTTTGGTTGGGGCATTTACCGCTAGAACAAATGGTATTCAAGCCTCTGGTTTCAACAACCTCCTTCACACGGAGGTATTCTTTCCCACTCGGTATCTTAACCTTCAGCCAATCTGGCTTCTTGATCTTTACCTGCTGATCTTCTTTGTTTTTGAGAAGGTTCGCCATGTCTTACTTGCTGTAATTGAGTATCGTGTTTCGTATAATAGTAACGCACTCCGCTAATTGATCTTCCGTCATCACCAATGGAGGCGCAAAACGAATAATGTTTCCGTGGGTTGGTTTAGCTAACAATCCATTGTCCTTTAGGGCAACACAAATGTTCCATGCTGTATCGCTGTCCTCCGAGTCGTTGATCAATACTGCGTTCAACAATCCGCGTCCACGAGCGGAAGAAACCAAGTCAGACTCTTCGGCCAACTTCGTCATTTCTTGTCTAAAGATCTCTCCAAGACGTCGTGCATTCTGAGCCAACTTTTCATCTTTAACAACCTCCAGCGCCACCATACCCACTGCTGCTGCAATTGGGTTACCACCAAACGTGGATCCGTGCTGACCTGGCTGAATAACGTTCATGATCTCATCATCGGCGAGCACTCCAGATATTGGATACGCACCTCCGCTGAGGGCCTTCCCTAAGATAAGCATGCTCGGTCTTGTATATGTGGCTTGTCGCTCGCAATGTCCTTGGCAGTCACAGTTACCGCAAATAGCTAGCAAGGCTCCAGTGCGTGCAATGCCTGTTTGAATTTCGTCCGCGATGAACAATACATTGTACTTGTCGCAAACTGCCTTCGCATTTCGGATATAATCATCAGAAGGTGTATTGACGCCTGCCTCACCCTGAATAGGCTCTACTAGGAATGCAGCAACGTTTTCTTGACTTACTGCAGCTTCAAGCGCCGCGATATCATTATAATCTATGGCTTCGAATCCGGGAGTGTACGGCCCAAAGTTTCGTCTTGCATCTTCGTCATTTGAAAAAGAGACAATGGTTGTTGTTCGTCCATGGAAGTTATCCTTCGCTACAATAATTTTCGCTTTATCGGCCGGAATACCACGTTTTTCATACCCATACTTACGGGCAATCTTAATGGCAGTCTCAACTGCTTCAGCACCACTATTCATTGGTAAGAACTTGTCGAACTTGAAGTAGTCTGTTATATAGCGTTCAAATTCACCAAGCTTTGAGTTGTAAAAAGCTCGGCTCGTGAGCGTAAGCTTTTTCGCTTGTTCCGTCATGGCACCCACGATCTTAGGATGGCAATGACCTTGATTCACGGCTGAATACGCGGATAAAAAGTCGAAATACTTCTTCCCTTCTACGTCCCACACATACACACCCTCGCCTCTATCAAGTACAACAGGTAGCGGATGATAGTTATGTGCGCCGTACTTCTCTTCTAAACCAATCGCTTCTTCAGAAGCTGTTTGTTGTGTATCCATCATAGGAATAAATATTAGGCTGCGAAGATAGTTGTTGGCAAATGGCTAGCGATCAACAAGGGAGTTCTTTTCTTTGTAGAAAATAAGATTGATCATGAAGCGGATATTAATGATTGCTGTGTTGGCAATTTCGGGTTATACATTAAGTGCCCAGCAGATAATGAATGTGGCGAACTTTCAACCAGAACTGAAGTATGACAATGTGCACGTATACGAATTGGATCACGATCCGCTTACAACGACATTTTTAATTTGGGTGAAGGATGAAGTGAAATCGCATTTCCATGCAAACCACACGGAGATCGTATATGTATTGGAAGGGGAAGGAGAAATGACTTTAGGAGATCTAGTTAAGACCATTCGGCCTGGAGATTACATATTTATTCCGAAGGGCACCCACCACTCAGTAAAGGTGAAAAGTGACGCTCCGATGAAGGTTATGAGCATCCAAACCCCCCAATTTGATGGTTCAGATCGGGTTTATCCGGAGTAAAACCGAGTGATTTTAGACCAAAACATGGCTGAAAGCCTCTAAAACAGGGCGTTTTAGGCTGCACTTATTAACAAAGGGGTGTATTTATTAACAAAAGGGGCTGTAGGGCTTGCAGTACTTGAGGTTGCGACCAATATTTGCTCCCGTCGTAAAAATTATTGTTTAACCTAAAATTATTTTAAAATGAATAAAGCTGAATTAATTGAAGCAATGGCTAACGGAGCCGGTATTTCTAAAGCTGACGCAAAAAAAGCACTAGATGCATTTGTTGATAGCACTACATCAACTTTGAAGAAAGGTGGTCGTGTTGCACTTGTAGGATTCGGATCTTTCTCAGTATCTAACAGATCTGCGAGAACTGGTCGTAACCCACAAACAGGTAAAGAAATTCAAATCGCTGCAAAGAACGTTGTTAAGTTCAAAGCTGGAGCTGATTTAGGTGGAGCTGTAAACTAATTACACCCACAACGAATTAAAACCTCTTCAGAAATGAAGGGGTTTTTTTATGCCCTATTTTAAGTGAATGATCTTGTTAAATTTGCCGCTCTAATATTAAAAGGCAGACCATGGGAAAAGGAGATATCAAAACAGCAAAAGGAAAACGATTTGCAGGCAGCTACGGAAAGTCACGAAAGAAGAAGTCAGCTGCAGCAATTGTAATAACTCCTAAGAAGAAAAAGGCTGCACCTAAGAAAGCTGCGGAGTAATTACGGCGAGAGTCTATCTATAGACCACCCCATTTCATTCTTTGTATAAGCGATACGGTCATGCAGCCTATTGGCTCGGCCTTGCCAGAATTCGAAATAGCGTACACGTACGAGATATCCACCCCAAAACTTAGGTCTTGGAATGGCCACCCCGTTGTATTTTATTTCAAGTGCGCGCACTGCATCGTCTAACTCTTGACGACTACCAATGCTACTGCTCTGCGCGGAGGCCCACGCCCCTATCTGACTTTCTCGAGGTCTGGAAGCGAAATAAGTATCGCTTTCTGCATCAGATAACCTTTCAACCCGGCCCTGTATTCTTACTTGTCTTTCTATCCAAGACCAAAAGAAGTTCAGAGCGACGTTTGGATTTGAACCCATTTGCCGACCCTTGTCGCTTTCATAGTTCGTATAAAACACAATTCCGTCAGAGTTTAGGGCTCTAAGGAGCACAATTCTGTTGGAAGGCTCATGGTCTTCATTTACCGTCGACAACATCATGGCATTGGCATCTTCGCTATCGGAGTGTGCCTCATGCAGCCACTTATCCAACAATTCAACAGGATCAGATGGACAATCCTTCTCCCACAATTCGTGAAGTATATAATCCTTACGTGCTTTTTGGTAGCTCATTTTCCTTGTTTGTACAATATTACGCCGTTGTTCTTGGCTTGAAATTGACCGAAATCATTTTATGAGGGCAAAACAACAATTATCATTCATTGTTTTTGTTTTCGCAATGACCTAAGATTATATTAGTCGCATCAAACATGTTTAAACCGGAAAACATAGAAAACGAGTTCTTTCACAGAATTGGTTTCAATTTTGACCCCAAGTCTCTTACAGCAGGAAGCGTACTAATATCAGAGCCCTTTTTATCGGACCCCAACTTTAGTCGGTCGGTAATTCTACTTACGGAGTATACAGAAGATGATGGTGCTTTTGGCTTCATTTTGAATAAGCCCACCGAACTCGAAATCTCGGATATAGTTGACACATTCCCTTACTCCGGTCATACTTTTCATATCGGTGGCCCTGTGAGTTCCGAGACGGTATTCTTTATTCATAGCGCTGGTTCTGAAATAAATGAGTCACGTAAAATAATGGATGATCTTTATTGGTCTGGGGATTTTGATCACGCTAAGGAGCTTATTGATTTGGGAAAGGTCACAGCCGATCAAATTAAATTCTTTGGCGGTTACTCCGGTTGGGGTGTTGGTCAACTTGAAGATGAACTGAAACATCACTCCTGGATCATCGGTAGTTTAACTGCTGATCAGGTTTTGGCTGGAGACGCCGATAGTCTTTGGAAGAGAAGTCTTACTCGACTAGGGAAAAAGTTCTCAATTATGGCTGAGTTTCCCGAAAATCCTGAGCTGAACTAATAGCCTTCGCAATCAATTTCTTCTGGATTTGATTGGCCATCTCTGTACCATACGAACGATCGTTATAGAATGATACAGCGCTAATTCCTGTGCCGGCATTCGTGGTCCAAATTTCTGTCGCATCATTCAGGGTTTCTGGATAAACCTCCTTTTCTATGATACGTATGGAAAGTGACGCGCTCAACTCAAACATTGCCTTTCGTATTGTCCCATTTAACCCACCTGCACTCAAAGGAGGTGTTTGTAACGCACCATCCTTTAAAACGAAGATGCTGCTCGATATAGCTTCAGCAATGGCTCCGTCTTGATTCACTAAAAAAGCTTCGTTACAATCCTTTCGCTTTGCAAATATTCCCGCCTGCACGTGAATCGCTTTGTTCAGTGTTTTGTGGTTCCCAAGAAAATGTATTGGTAATGGAATTTCATCATAAAGCACGGCTCTTTTCTCTTCTACGGGGTGTGGGTAAACTAGATCGGAAGAAGGAGTGAATTCAATATACAACTCGGAATCATTCGACTCGGGGATATACTTTCCTCCTCCTGATCGGTAAACCATAATGCGCAGCATGCCATGCTCCATCTCTGGATTAGCCTCCATCACCTGAGTGACTATTTCCCCCAACCCATGGATGCTTAATGTAGGCCGAATCGACATTGTTTCAAGCGCTTCCCACAGCCGTAGTTGGTGGTATGCCCAAAAGAGCGGAGCGCTCTTATACACCTTGACGGCTTCAAAGACACCATCAGAAAATCTAAATGCGCGGTTTGACGGGGCAATTTGCACCTCTTCAATATCACACAATCGATCTTTGAAGTAGACTACACTCATGGAAGGTATTGGAGAATCAATTCTGGTTTCATCGCGGCCGTGAACACAATTCCAAATATGGCCCCGAAATAATGAGCAGAGTGCGCTATAGGGCTTTGTCTGTTGCGATCCATATATATTTCATAAACAAGGTATAAGCCACCAAACATCCACGCATCCAACCCAAAAAAAGGTAAGAAGACCAAGGTTAATGGAGCAAAGGGCTCCATCAAAATGAAGGCGAACACAATGGCGCTAACAGCACCCGAGGCTCCAACCCCATGATAGTTGTAATTCTCTCGATTTCGAGCATAGCCAGGAATCGCGCTAAAGAGAATTCCACCTACATAAAGAAGAACAAAGTACGGCACAGCCATATCACCAAAATGTTTTGCAAACCCTGACTCAACGAGCTTACCAAAGGCATAAAGCACATACATGTTTACAACAAGGTGAAATCCATCGGCGTGGACAAAGGCATGCGAAATGAAACGGTACCACTGCTTGTTCTGAACGATCATATATGGTTGAAAGTCCAGTTTGAAGAAGAGTTCTCTGTTTCGAAAGCATGTAATCGAAACGAGCACATTCGCCAAAAGAAGTATGAGTGATAATGTCATCCTGCAAATGAAAATGAATAATCGATAGCATGGCCGATTCGATCAATGATATCCGTAGCCAACATTCCGTGCATTCCATTTTCATTCGCGGCCATATCTCCTGCCACTCCATGGATATACATTCCACAAAGCGCCGAAATAAACGGATCGCTGGTTTGAGCCAAAAACCCCGTGATAATGCCAGTCAAAACATCCCCAGAACCCGCTGTTGCCATTCCTGGGTTTCCAGTAGAATTAAAATAAACAACGCCATCAGGTGTTGCTAATGCCGAGTGCGCACCCTTCAAGAGGATAAACACCTTTCTTTCAATCGCCGATGATCGAAGTGTTTCAAAACGCTGATAATCACTAATCGATGGACCAAAAAGTCGCTCAAATTCCTTAACGTGCGGTGTTAGAATCGAATTCACTGGCAGAACATTCCATCCATCATCCCAATTCGCAAGGATATTTATACCGTCGGCATCCAATACAATTGGCTCCGTTTGCGCCTTTATCACACCCTTGAACAATGTGATCGCTTCAGGGCTTTGGCCTAGACCCGGCCCGATTCCAATTACCGAAAACGCATTGGACGCCACCTTTGTATGAATCGAATCCATATCCCAATCTGCCATCGCCTCTGGGACTAGTGTTTGAATGGCGGTCAATGATTCATACGGCACAAAAACAGTCGTTAATCCTACGCCTGCGCGCAACGCTGATCTGGCAGCCATTGCACACGCGCCCATTGAGCCTTCTCTGCCAGCCACTATCAATGCGTGACCGAATGTTCCTTTATGGCCAAATCGAGGCCTCAGAAACGCTTGATTAAACTCATGAATATCGTCGACGAACTTATTCACTGATTCCTGAACGGCTATAAAGTCTTGATCCAGCTCAATGTCCAGGAGGACCCAATTCCCAACGTATGTCCCAGCACTTGGCATCATAAACACCAACTTTGGAAGTTGGAAGGAAAGGGTGAATGCTGCGTGGATAATTGAACCTTCAGGATTGATTGCGGGATCTGCAAACAGACCACTGGGCACATCAATAGATACAATCGTTGCGTCGACGTTATTGATTCGCTCAATGACCGCAGCGGCTAACCCTGATACGGATCTGTTTAACCCGCTTCCAAAAATTCCGTCAATTATCAATTCGACTGATTCAAAAGGTGGAACATCATGCGATTCCCTTAGGAAGGTCAACTCCATGTTTTCTGCCTTGAGCCTCTCAAGATTGACCTGAAGGTCAGGTGAATGATCGCCACCAGACTCAACGATAAAAGTACGAATGGAATAACCCAGTTTTGAGAGCTGACGACTAATTGCCAGTGCATCACAGCCATTGTTTCCCGGTCCAGAAATTATCGCAATCCTACAACTCGAATCAAAATTCTCGCAGATCCAGTCGGTACAGGCCTGCGCCGCACGCTCCATTAAATCAAAAGAGGAAATAGACTGCCGCGAGATTGTCTCGGCGTCGGCCTTCCGAATCTGGTCGGTATTTAGAATGTCAAGCACATCCCAAAGTTAGCCTACACCCGACAAAAGAATGAATCAATTATGGGCGATTATTGATTTGTTGAAAATGCTCTATTATTCCACGCCCATATGCACAGAGCTCATCGTTCAAGAATATCACGGGATAAATAAAAACGGCCTCAGGCGGATTATCGCCTTCATCATCGACGTTAATAACCAAACATTCTATGGCCTTTCGTTGAATAAAGTCAACTACTTCAGCGCATTGCGAACAATCATTGGAAATATAGAGGACGTATCGTTTCAGAGGTTACTCGTCCTCCATGTTGATGTCACGAACGATTTCAGGCTGGAACGAACTCTTGCCTAAGATCTTCACTTCGAAAGCCACCGGCTTCTTCCCATCGGCAGTCACCAATACGTCAAATTCTCCTGGAGGAAGAATGACAACGAAGCGTTGCGAGCTTTGATTCGGAGTGTATGTGCCAAGAAACTCTGTCCCTCGCACTCCGTTCACTGTTATCGCTGAGTTATCTAATGATCCATTGTCTGTGGACAAAACGCCTCTAAGAACAGAGAATTCTGGGTCCACATCTGCAATTGTCAATCGGTATATATCGTAATCGCCAAAACCTTCAGGCCTAAGGGCTGAGATATATCCATAACGACCGGACATTGACTGACGGTAGTTCATATCATCATCGACAGAGTTAACTGGATATCCCAAGTTTCTTGGAGCGCTGAATTTATTAGAGTCTAAGTCCCACTTTGATTCAAAAATGTCAAATCCACCCATGGAGAAATGTCCTTTCGAACTAAAGAAAAGCGACTTACCATCAGGTGATAAGTTCGGGAAGTCCTCATCTCGCTCCGTGTTCACACCGTCGCCAGCATTGTAAGGCTTGCCCCAAACACCGGTAGGTAACTTCTTGACAATCCAAATATCAGTACCTCCATAGCCACCTTCACGGTCACTTACAAAGAATATCGAATTACGGTCTTCACCATAGGACGCCGCAATTTCTCGAGACTTAGGAGAATTAATTCGCTCTCCGAGCTTGGCAACATTTTCAAGTGAACCATTTGCAAATTCTGCTTCGAAGATATCACCAGTGATCCTTTCAAGCCCCTTCATCAAGAGCATGTTCTTCCCATCTAGCGCCATACCAATCACTACTTCACTTTCTCCTGGATCATTTGCAGCACCTGGCATATGTACTCCGTCTGAATAGTCACCATCAACCACATTTGAGTAATAGATGTTTGAGGCGAACGTACCATCTGGTAATTTTTTACTTCCATCGTCTCTCTTTGAGGTGTAAACCAAGAAGCTCTCATCGATTGTAACAAACGGGAAATAATCTGGGTAAGGGCTATTGATATGCTCTCCTAAATTTTCGTACGTACAGCTCTTTGGAAACTTAATAAGTTGATACGCGTTTTCGCAGTACTCTATTTCGACCTCTGCATCTTCAATAGTAAAATCGTCGCCCGCTGAAGAGTACTCGATGAACAAGTTAAATTGCTCAATTGCTCTATCAAACCGCATGTCTGCTTGATATGCTTTACCCATCAAATAATGCACTGTAGCCGCCTCATCATCATAAAACACCACCTTTTCGAAGTATGGTATAGCCTTAACCTTCTCGTAATCTGAATTGAGGTAACACAATCCAAGGTTATAATTAACACGTGTATCTTCTGGACGTTTTTCTAGCACCAATTCATACTCGAGCCGGGCTTCTTTGTAGTTTTCATCAAAGAAAAGGTTGTCTGCGCGCTGCATATTGCCGGAGGCAATTACCTTCTCTTCTTGTGGCTCTGCCGCCGATTCACCCTCTTGGGCAAAAGAAACGCTGGGCGACAAGAAAACTAGTAAGGCAATAAAAGTTAGGGTTCTCAACATAGCATCTTTATGAATCTTCAAATTTAAGAATGAGACCGAAAGGCTGGGTATTTTTTTCATGAACTATGATCAGCAACAATTACCCAAACATTATTCACCCGCTTCCAGACCAATGTGAATCGCCCCGAAAGCGTGTCCTGCTCTCGATTTAACGTCCACTGCCCTATTGAATAGGCCGTGTTCTTGGATGAGAATTCAGTTTCAACATTATCAAAGGTTAGGTTTCCCATGGCCGATTTATTTGGATATGATTCCAAATATCGATCCAAGGCTGCCTGCCATCCGTGACTTACGGACTTCCCTCCGGTAAAAACCAAGGAATCGCTCATCCAGTATCCGCGCATGTAACCTTCAATGTCGCCTTTATTCCAAGCTATAGCCTGGCCATTCATTACATCTTGAATCATCGCAAGGTCGTTTCTCGGTGCTGGATCACATCCAAACAATAAAGCACTTATTAGAATGATTGAGAATCTACGCATCATCTAAAATTTGCCATGTGTGGTCGCCCAAGAGTTTCACCTTGGATATGTGTGTCCAATTCGGTTTAGTACGTCCCCAATCATCTGGGCTGAGCATGGAGACTTTAGAACTCCCATCTTCTTTCTCATACACATGGTAGATGTGACCAATAACTGGTTGAAAGGACAAACCAGTCTCGTAAATTTTCTCGGATATACGCTTTCGATCGTCAATGCGTTTTGCTTCCTCAACGAGCACCTCTATTTGGCGCTTAATCTGTTGAATTTGAAGATCTGTTTGCTCATACATTGCCGCCAGGGACCGCCCTTTGAGCTTGCCCTTGTCTTCTGGACGAATAAGCGCACTACCTACATGATGTGCGTACTCCAGTAGGCCAGGAGATTCGGCAACTTTATCTTTATCAATTGGATTTTTGGGAACCTTTTCCATTCCTTTCAAATGTACATCGGGAAACTATCTAAGCAACGAAAACTGACCGTGTATTTCACGATACTCTTCATTTGATTCTTGATAGAGGATGTCGTAGGCATAAACACCTACCGGCGCCAATTTGTTGTCAGAAAGTCGTCCATCCCAGCTAAAGTTCATATCGTCGGATTGCATGATCAAATGTCCCCATCTATCCCAAATCCGTATTTCAAAACGATTGCCTTCATTGAAGCCCTGAAGATTGAATACATCATTGTCTCCATCTCCGTTTGGTGTAAATGCACTTGGAATGTACAACGTTGTTATTGGCTCTATATCAATGGAGTTGATGACCGTATCCGAGCAACCAAATGTGTTCCAAGATATGAGTCTGACCCGATACAGACCTGAGTTGGTGTATTCGTGGGCCGGCGCAAAATCAACCGAGGAAGCGCCGTCATTAAAATTCCAATGCCATCGAATGCTATGTTCCGACTGGTTATTAAAGTGAATCACGGGTTCGAATAAGTCAACATCTTTCTCAACAAATTGAAATTTCGCCTTTGGGGAAGGCAACACCCAAACTGCCTCATTCTTTTTCTTAGAAGCCTGGCAGCCTTTGTCGCTGGTAGCTGTCATAGCAATATCAAAGGACACAGGTTCTAATGTATCGTTTACCAGAAAGAAACTCGGTGCTTGCTCGTCGCTCAAATACTTACCATTCACCCTCCACTCGTAAGAAAGTGTGCCGATGGCAATTGTGCTCAAATTAACGGCCCTTGGCGAATGCGGTGAACACCCTTCGTCTGGAACAATTTTAAAATCAATAACGGGCGTCTCATGCACATGCACAGTGTGCTCAGTCTCGTTCACACATCCTTTGTTTGATGTGATAGTTAAGCGCACATCGTAATCGCCAGACAAGGCGTATATGTGATTTGGGTTTATACTATCTGCCGAATTTCCATCTCCGAAATCCCACATCCACTGATCTACCAACCCAACTGCAATGCTGCTTTCATCTATAAATGAGGAGACACGCTCAGCACAGCCCATGTATTCTGTAAAGGCTGGCTCAGGGATTGGAAATATCTCCGGATAGTTTCGGACACTATCTATGCAACCATTGTTGCTTGTAACCAGCAGAAATACGTTCAACTTCTCAAAATAGCTCGTGGTATAAACCGGGTTTTGGATAATCAACTGGCTACCATTGACCAACCAATTCCAGCTAACAATTTGATCTCCACCTGGTGTTACAGAAGAAATTGAGCTCTGATCAAAAAATGGAAGTGGGTCTCCCTCACAAACATTATTGGTCCAATTAAATGCTGCATCAGGTGCGGGATATATTCGAATATTGGACTGGGCTGTATCCTCACATCCATATTGGGTAACCACCTTTAGATTGACAGGAAACAACCCCGCACTCAAATAGTCATGAATTGGCCCCGAACTTAAAGATGTGTCTCCATCTCCAAAATCCCAAGAATAGCTGGCGATGTTACCACTTTGCGAGGTGGAGTTTTGAATAAAATTGACCGGAAGGTTTCGGCACTGGGCTTCCGTTTCGAATACAGCTACGGGAAGATGGTATACTCCAATTGTCTTGGTTACTGAATCTTGGCAACCTCCGTTTGATGTAATTAGCAATTGCACATGTTGCAAGCCAGAAGTTGGGAAGATATGCGAAGGCTCCGCAACACTAGAAGCTGATCCATCGCCAAAATCCCAAGCCCAGTTTGTTATCTGTCCTGTTGCCACTTCAGAGCTGTCTTGAAAAACTGAAGCTTCCGTGAAGCAGACACTAGGAACCTCGAAGTCGGCCGTTGGCATAGGGAATACCGTAATTAGATCCGTGACCGAATCTCGACAACCAAGCGAGTCGTAAACGGTTAATTGAACAGCGTACGTTCCGTGCGTTGCGTATACATTGTTCACAGTAGATGAATCATTGTAATCCACACTTCCATTGTCATCTACATCCCATTCATTGTTGATAATTGGCGATAGGGCCGGGATGCTTTGATCAATGAGTTGAACCGCATTTCCGTCGCATGCATTCTGAGATTGAAATTGTGGAACCGGATTCGCGTATACCTGAACTATGGTATCTGTAGTATCTACGCATCCTGCGTTATCTTCCACAGCCAATTGCACGGTATAGAATCCGTTTTGATTATATGTATGAACAGGTGCGCTACTATTTGTGTCTGTATTCCCATCCCCGAAAGACCAGCTCCATCCATTGATGTATCCATACGGAAGCGAGGTTGAGTCAGCGAAGACCATGCTATCTCCATTGCATACATCGCCAAAGCCAATCTCAGCGTTGGGGGCGTTATGTATGTAAATAATCTTTGTTGCAGTATCGGTGCAGCCATTAACATCCGTAGCAATTAAATTAACCGTGTACGCTCCCGCAGTGTCATAATAATGATTGGGATTGGTGTCGTTGGTTAATGTACCATCTCCAAGATCCCAATAAAAAGTATCTACGGTTGAAAAGGTATTTGAGCTATAACACGTTCCCGTATCGATAAAAGTGAAATTCATTGTATCACCTAAGCATACATTTTGTGCCTCCATTCCGAAATCAATGAACAGTTCATATTGAAAGTCCCAATAGGTCGCGCCGCTTTGAGAGAAACCGTAAAAACCAAAACGGCCAGGCTCAAAACATCCGCTTTGATCAAAGATCGTATCTGAGTCAATCAATATTAACGCGCGTGTTGGGGCGTAGTACAAATCAAAGTCGTAAGTCGTAAAGGACACCCAACCATTTGACGTACTATATTGAGTCTGTAAAACGTTAAATGCTGTGCTCGTCGAATGCCCCCAAAAACTGGGAAACACAGTAGCAATGGAGGCATAAAAATTACCGTCAACTTTATCAAGAGAAAAGCCTTCCTGGGCGGTATTGCCAGAATAAGTCTGTCCATTTTTTTTCCAATCAAACAAATAAAACTCCAAGTCGGCGGTATTGTAAAGGGATGGGTTAAATGTTGGCCAGCCCATCCAGCCAAATTCGACTGGGGTTTTATACCCAAAGACAAAACCTAAATAGTCATCATCGGAATATGTATTAACTCGAAACTTTCCAGAAATGTGAACATTGATCAGCGTATCGGGACCAACAAAAAAATTTGGATACCAAGTATTGCTGTTTTGCTGACACTGCGTGCCGCTGCTTATTACAGTCCATGCAGCAGCCGAATCGCCTTCATCTACCCAATTATTAAAATTTGGACTGGTAACACATTGTGCCTTTGCGTTGGACGAAAACAACACACCCATGCAAATGATAAGAAAAGTAGAGTATGATGCTTTTAGGTTCAGAGTGTCAGGCTTTTGTCAAATATAGTGTTGCAACACCTAATGAACGCAATGAGAAACAATTGGTTGGCTAAACAAGAAGCTTAGTCGAATAAAAAGCCCGATTCGTTTAGAGGCCGTACTTATCCATGAGGTAAACCAACGCAGTCATGGACGCCACACCGAGTTCCAGTTCGCGCTTGTTCACCGCGTCGAACGTATCAGAAGGGCTGTGATGGTAGTCGAAGTATCGCTGGCTATCCGGCACAAAGCCAATCAAAACATTGTCCTCTGTTTTCAGTGGCCCAATGTCAGCGCCACTTCCACCCTCTTCTAACTGGCTCACCCCATATTTCTCTAAGGCGGGTTTAAACGCCAAGATCTTCTGAACCAGCGCTTCATTTCCTTCAACGTGAAAGCCTCTAGGCGTGAAGCCTCCTCGATCAGACTCAATACATGCAACGTGATTCAGGCTTTGCAATTTGGATTGAGCGGCGTACTCTGTGGCTCCGCGCAAACCGTTCTCTTCATTCATAAAGAAGACCACGCGAATTGTGCGCTTCGGCTTGTATTCTAGCTTTTTGATGAGTTCAAGCACTCCCAAAGACTGCATCACCCCTGCTCCATCGTCATGTGCTCCATGACCCACGTCCCAGCTGTCAAGGTGACCACCCAGAAGGATGATTTCGTCTGGAAATTCAGAGCCTTTAATCTCTCCGATAACGTTGTACGATTGAACATCTGGATATGTGGCACAGCTTTGCTTCCACATCATCTCCACTTTCGACCCTGCTTCCAATAGAGCGCTTATTGTTTCGGCATCAGCGGTGCTTATGGCCGCAGCAGGAATCGAGTCCAAAGCGTCGTCATATGTCATGGAACCAGTATGCGGAAACTTATCGATGCGGAGATTCAACGACCTAACAATCGCGCCTGCCGCGCCGTATTTCGATGCCTGAACTGCTCCCGCCCATCTATGTTTTACGCAATGTCCGTAGCTGTGGAAGGTGTATATATTCTCCGGGTTCATGCGTTCATTGAAGAAGACAATCTTTCCTTCCAGCTTCTCTCTACCCAATGCCTCAAGGTCTTCCCATGTTTCCACCTCTACTACTTCGGCCATAAAGCCTTCCTCAGATGTCGCTACAGAGCCGCCAAGAGCTAGAATCTGAACTTCTTGCTTTGTTCCGTCGCTACTCTGAATAAAGGCAACTTCTTTCTCACCACGCACCCAATGCGGCACCATCACTGGTTGCTTCTGAGCCTCGAGACCCAATTCGGTCATAAGTTTGAAACTATAGTCAACAGCTTCGGCCGCCTGCGGTGATCCACTTAACCGATGACCGATATCCAAACACATGCTTTCGAGCCATGGATACGCGCTGCTTTCTGTGAGCGACATTCGGAAAATCTCATCCAATGCCTTCTGATCGTCTAGAAAGTCGAACCCTTTTTTATCCTGTCCATGTGTGGACAGCATAAGAAATGAAAATGATAAGAGAAGTAGGTGACGAGTCAAGATTAGTTCTTGATCATTTTCTGATACATCAATCCGTCATTAGTCTCAATGACGATCGTGTAAACACCTGGAGAATAATCCTTCAATGACAAATTAAAGGTAGATGACATAATTGACTGATCTTGAAGGGTATTTCCTTTTAAATCCATTACACGAACATGTAATATTCTTTCGTCGCTTTGAATGAAAACGATATCACTCGTTGGGTTAGGAAACACACTCATATTAGATGATATCTCTTCCAATCCAACCAGGTCACAGGTTAATGTATATTCATCAGATCCGTGATCATTATAGGCGTAAAGTGTTACATCAAATATCCAAGCCGTTCCATAATCATGGCAAGGAGTAGCATTGTTGCTATTGTCAGTTTCACCGTCTCCGAAGTTCCATATTAACGTGGTAGCATTGGTGGATGTACTCACAAAGCAGGCTTCTGCTTGATCGAATGAATATGTAAAACTTGCCGTTGGAGCCAAACAGGAATCCAGACTAACGGTTGCCGAAAGGGAAGTGTCTCTATATCCATTTGTGTCAGTAACCACGCAGCGATAATCAATAGCACTTGGTGCAACGGCGCCGGCATCACAGACACTGAGCATTTGACTCATCGCTGTGGCTGTACTTAAGTCAGCAAACCCGCTTCCTTCATCTGCTTGCCATTGGTAGCTTAGCCCTACCCCATTAGCTGCTACGTTTAGCATCAAACAACTATCCGGACAATTTGAGGCATCCTGAGGATTTGATGTAATCACCGGCTGCGCTATGGCAATTGTAGTGATAAGTGTAAGCGCGGCGAGCAGTGTGTAATTCTTCATGTGGCTGTGGTTAGAAAGGCTAAAAGTAATAATCAGACGTAAGCTTTCGAAATGGCGGCTAGTATTTGGCTACAAAACCTGTTTTCCTCGATGAAGCAGCCTACTTCTTCGACCGCAGCACCGATTCAAGCTCTTTGGCATTCAAATATCCGTTATGCTCAAACACCACCTCATTTGAGTCGTTGAGTATAATGAAGTAGGGCACTTCTATATTCTCTCTTCCACATAACGCTTTAGCTAAGTCGTGCGGTCCATCCGATTGTGGCTCGAACAACTGCGTACCAAATAGAATTGGCTCTTGCAACTCATAGTCGAACTGATAGACCACCCACTTTCTTGGTAAATCTTTTAGCCGATTGTCTTCGAGGGTGTGAGATTTCATTTTTGTGCACCATTTGCACCATGGCGCCGAAATCAATATGGCAGACTGATGGATTGAATCACCTGCCTTATACTCTTGTATTGGCAGTAGGGAAACCTGAGCATTCAACCCAAGCGATAGAAAACACAAAACGATTACGGCTCGAATTTTCATAACCACTTTATCCTTATCCCGGCAAATCCACGAATACCCTGATTTGGAGCATAGACATATGATGGATCAAAAGACATCGCGTTTGGGTTGTTCGGTGTAGGAATGACGGCTCCAAATTCATCTCTGAGAACGTGTTTATCAAATGGGTCATTGGCCCGAGCAATGCTATTCGAGGCTGGCGTGAAGTTCAACAAGTTCTTAACCCCACCATAAACTTCAATGCGCTCCTCCTTCGTTCTGTGTGTTATTTGAATATTCTGGATGCTCCACCACGGGCTTTTATTTGCCCTCGGATCTAGATGGCCCAAAGTTGGCAATCTCATAGGTCCATATAGATTTCCGGTGTAGTCAAGATTGACACGTAGTTTGGGGAACTTATATGTTAAGGACCAAATTCCCGACCACGACTCTGTGAGTGCGGGTTTATATCTGCGTATCGCACCATTCTGCTCTTCTACAACAAATACATCCATGTAGGTCGCTCCAATATTGCCAGTAACTCTATTACCTATGTCAAAGTCTCCGTTAATGGCTGCGCCGCGAGAAACTGAATATCCATCAAGGTTATCATAGATGATTTTATCCGGATCTGTGTCATAGTCAGGTAAGATCTGATTGGTGAAGTAGGTATACCAAGAGCTGGCGTCCAACCCAAACGAAAACGACTCTTTCCAGTAGAACCGCCTAATGTAATTGAGGTTTATATTATAGCTCGTTTCGGGTCGTAATTCTTCTTCAATTACAACCTCACGCGAACCAGTCAACGCGGCGTGCTCCTCGGTAAAGAGGTTCACAACGCGGTATCCTGTTCCTGCATTCAAGCGAAAAACATTCTTGGTGTTTGGCGACCATTTCAATGCAGCACGTGGAGTAAAAATACTTCCATGGTTGGAGTTATAATCGAATCGAATACCACCTAGAACCTTAATGAATTCGTTGACACCCAACTCGTCCTGAACAAAAACTCCTGGCAACCAGGTTTCTCGAGCCAGGTTGGCTCCGCTTACGGGATCGCTTGTAGCGGCAGTGTTATCGTCATAGTATGTATATCGCAGTGCCGACCCCGCTATGAAATCGTGCCTTCCAATCTTCTTATCCCAGACTAATTGAGCAAATCCGATGTTTTGCTTTGCGTTATACTTTGTATTGCCGTAAACCGAGTTTTGATCATGCGCATTTGCCGAATACGAGAGCAGTAACTTCTCCTTTGTTGGAATTTGATAAACTCCTACGACCTCCCATCGATTCGTGTATATACTTTCGGCATAAACGGAATCTCCGCCACGATACTCTGGCGTCCAGTGCATTTCTCCACCCCATCGATCTTCGTATAAGTATCTGACGGCAATGCTCATAACTCGATTTTCCTTTCGACTTAGATTCCATTTTTGAAAGACACTTACTCTATCCTGCAGCGTGACATCCGTAAAATTATCACCGTTGACATCTTTTGGATTCTTGTAATTGAAGTAGTTGATCCCGGTTAGCGAAGTAATCCGTTTTGACCAGCGGGTCTTTAGCGCAACGTCCACATTGTATTCTTGCCAAGATGTGGCAAAGGCGTCAATCGATAATAGCGGAACGTTTGCTGTTTTCTTTGTAATCACATTTATCAATCCACCCACAGCCTCAGACCCATAAAGCGTAGAAGCGGGCCCCTTCACCACTTCAATTCTTTCAATCATACTATTTGGAATCCCTGACAATCCGTAAACCGAAGACAATCCCCCAACAATGGGCATTCCGTCGATAAGAATCATGGTATATGGGCCTTCTAATCCATTTATGTGAATATCTCCAGTGTTACAGACATTGCAATTTAGTTGTGGTCGCACGCCATTAACGTTCTGCAATGCCTCGTAGATGTTTGGTGTAGGATTGCGCTTGAAGTATGTTGGCTGATAAACCTCAATAGGCACTGGGCTATCTAGTTTTTTCATCTCCTTCAAAGAACCCGAAACGACAATTTCGTCCAGCATCATTGAAGGCAGCTCGAAGTTGACTGTGTATGGTTTGGTCTCAGAAATTAAAATGGATTGCGTACTTACCTTATATCCGGTGAATGAACTACGAATGGTATAGCGTCCATATGGCACATCACTGAATTGGTATTGTCCACTTTCATTGGAAACGGTGCTCATTGAAGTTCCGACAAGTTCAACTGTTGCATATGGCAAAGAGCCATCATCGCCGGTGATTACTCCCATGACCGAGGCAGTTTGGGCCGACCCAAAACTGGCAACTAGGATGAAAAAAAACACAAGTAGAGGCTGTTTTCGCATTCGAAACATAATGCAAACCTAATTATATTTTTAGGTTAGTCTAAATCTATTTTTCGAATTGACGTCAAATTGACTTAGTTTTGTCAAACAATTCGAATCGATGGCATCCAATACCGTAGAAAATTACCTGAAGGCGATCTTCCAATTAAGTCTGAAATCCGACACTGGAGCGACAACGAATGCCATAAGCGAATCGCTTGGTACTTCAGCGGCCACAGTAAGTGACATGCTGAAAAAGTTGGACAATCAAAAGCTCATCGACTACAAGAAATACCAGGCGGTCAAGCTTACCAAGAAAGGACAGGACATCGCCATCAACATTATTCGAAAGCATCGCCTTTGGGAGGTATTCTTAGTGGATAAGCTAGATTTTAAGTGGGATGAGGTACATGATCTAGCGGAGGAATTGGAGCATATCGATTCTTCAGAATTGATAAATCGATTGGAAACATTTCTGGATCACCCAAAATTTGACCCACACGGCGATCCAATACCCGATAAGGATGGAATCATACACCGTCAGGAGCAAGTATCACTCACAGAGTTAAATGTAGGGCAAACGGGTTATGTAACTGGGGTAAAGGATAGTTCACGTGCGTTTCTTCAGTTTTTAGACAATCAAAAAATCCAGTTGGGAAATCAGATTACGATCAAGGAAATATTTGATTACGATCAATCGAGAACCGTACTATCTGGGGACACGCAGCATTCGCTGAGTATTCAAGTCTGTAAAAACCTCTTTGTTAAAACCGAAATATGAATCAGATAATTGATTTCATGGGTAGTTTAAATCCAATCGTGGCGGCACTCGTGGCAACTACGTTTACCTGGCTTCTTACCGCTTTCGGAGCATCCTTTGTATTCCTCTTTAAAAACATGAAGCGTGCCCTGCTCGATGGAATGCTGGGCTTTACTGGTGGCGTTATGATAGCGGCAAGCTATTGGTCGTTGTTAGCTCCATCCATTGAGATGGCCGAGAATCAGGGTATTGCTGGCTGGATTCCTGCCGCTATTGGGTTTGGAAGCGGGGCCCTCTTCCTCTTTGCACTTGACAAGGTGATGCCTCACCTTCACATTAACTTTCGCCCTGACGAAGCCGAAGGCCCGCAAACAGGCTGGCACCGAACCACGCTTTTGGTACTCGCCATAACTATGCACAACATTCCGGAAGGTCTTGCCATTGGGGTCCTTTTTGGCGGCGTTGCAGCTGGTTTCGACGGAGCAACGATCGGAGCCGCCGTAGCATTAACCATTGGTATCGGTATTCAAAACTTTCCTGAAGGAATTGCTGTTGCAATGCCGCTGCGTCGACAAGGAGTAAGTCGACGTAAGTCCTTCTGGTACGGGCAACTCAGCGCCATAGTAGAACCTATTGCTGGTGTGATCGGCGCGTGGGCCGTATTGGTATTCGAACCCATCCTACCCTACGCATTGTCTTTTGCAGCTGGAGCAATGATTTATGTTGTTGTGGAAGAAGTAATACCAGAAACTCAACGAGACAAATACACCGACATCGCTACGCTTGGGTTTATCGGCGGATTCCTGGTCATGATGATATTAGATGTTGGACTTGGCTAACGAAGCCATTGCTGGTAAAGATCAGCACTGACTTCATTATAGGAAGATGGCAAAACAAAATATGTTTCATCAATCGGCTCCAATTTCAGTCTCCTTAGAGCATACGTCATACGCACCCCAGCGCGTTCCTTTGTAAAGCGCACAGGAAGGCCTTCCAAATCGGCATAAAACAACCCCAAAATCGGCGCGTATTCTTTGCTTACCCACACGGTCAGCGGGTTTTCAACGGGGTCTTGGCTTTGATATTGGAGCATTGGGAGTCCATTCCATATCTGGGTGTTTTCGGTAGGCAACCACACCCTTCTTTCTAGTTCCATTTTTGAGGAAACTCTGACGCGATCCGGACCAACTTTTAGCATTTCATAAATAGAATCCTTTTGGCTTTGGTAAACGATGGAATACGCCCCGTTCATTTCGGTGTGTTGCTCCATCCACCAACTTGTTCCATCCGTAACCACTACGCATTTTTCGGGCAACCCATTCTCCACCCCTTTCATGTCTTCGGGCACCTGATCGTAGGTGATATCATACACTAAGCGGCCACTGAATGTCTTTTGCGCAAACGCGCAAGTCACCGATCCAAGGAGCAAAAGTGTCAGTAGATATTTAGACACTTGCAATGGCTCCAATCCGTTCAATTTGAACTTCCAATTTTTTCATCAACTCAGAGCTAACTGGGGCCAAAGGCAATCGAACCTCATTATCCATAAGGCCCAGCATATGGCAAACCGCTTTAACGCCCCCAGGATTTCCCTCCGCAAACAATAAGTGAATTAGATCTATCAGTAAATAATGAAATTGTCTTGCCGTGTTGTAATCTCCTATGAAGCACTGCCGTGAAATTTCCGAAAACTGCCTTGGAAAAGCGTTTGCAACAACCGAAATGATTCCGTCTCCTCCTAATGCCATATGCGGAATAATCAGAGGATCGTCGCCGCTAAGAACTAAAAATTTTGAAGGACGATTCTTTATGATCGTGCCTACTTGACTCAGGTCGCCAGAAGCTTCCTTGATTGCAATAATGTTCTGATGTTCGGCCAGCTCGAGCGTGGTGGCCGTCGCCATATTCGAAGCCGTTCTGCCTGGCACATTGTAAAGAATTACCGGCAACGGAGAAGCATCTGCATACGCCTTATAGTGCGCCACAATGCCCGGTTGAGTGGGTTTATTATAATACGGACTTGCTGCAAGTACAGCATCCACTCCGTTTAAATCAAACTGACTAAAGCCTTCAATGAGCGCCTGTGTATTGTTTCCACCGTGTCCCCAAACCAATGGAAGTCGATCGTTATTCTCTGAAACAATGCAGGAAAGCACCTCTTGCTTTTCATCTTTCGTAAGCGTGGCCGATTCTCCCGTCGTACCCTGAACCACAAGGTAATCTACGCCTCCATCAATGAGGTGGTTTGTCAGTTTTTCAAGTGCGTTGAAATCTACGCTCTTATCGGATTTAAATGGTGTAACCATTGCCACACCAGTTCCTCTAAAGTCTTTCATGCTGCATTAAGGGTGTTAAAGCCTGTCAGGTACTTCGTTAAGTTGTGAATAAAGTTTCTTGTGTCGGCATCGTTCGTCTCAATCATAAAGTCGAGTAAATGCTCGCGTTCAGGAATTCGTTTCCCTGCTTTCCATTGCGCCTCTATTCGCGCAACAAGCAAGTCGCATTCCATGGTAGCTCCGTCGCTTAAGTCAACAAGCACATCGTATTTCTTGCCATTTATTTGCTCCAACTCTGGTGATTTAAACGCACCAAAAAAACCAAAGCTCTTTGGGTTGAAAGGAAAATCTTTCAATGTAGCTCCGTAAAGTTCTTGGGTTTTTGAATTTGGAAAAGCGATATAGAAATCGACCGTTTTGATTCCCTTTTGTCGCATATCCTTTACATAGCCTTCAATAATCGAGAAATCTACCTGATCACGGCATGCAACAATGGCCATACTATCTATAAGGTCTCCATGAACCACAGAAGGCTCACGCTTCGTTTTGGCAACATGCCTTCGAACTAAGTAGTTGACTATTGGGCGAATCATTCAAACAAAGTTATGTATGCCAATTCGATAACGACTCGATTAACGAATGTTTTGCGACTCGGGTGGGTCATTGTACTCGGTATCAACCTTGGATTTCATTTTGACATTGACATCTTCTTCAAAACGCCATTTTCGGTTTTTCCATTCCAGGGCGTCAAACTGCATCACGGGAATATAAAATTCGCGCATGTCGGCAAGGTCTGGCTGCAACGGAACAAGTTGATTGAATACAATTCGCTTTTTGCTTTCATCGTAGTTTAAAGAAACAGACGCATCTGACTTATACTCAATGATAAACCGCTTAATGTTCTTTTCTGGCGTGTCAAAAATATCCGCTCCGAATCGTATGTTTTTATTTGAGATGGTGAGTACATCAACCACCTTGAGATTGGAAAACTCATCGTGACCATCCCACCCCAAAACGATATAGGTGCGTTTGCTTCCTGTTTTCCACGTTTTAGAGGGAATGATCTTGTAGTAAAGCGCTCCGTACCAATCTTTTTCGTTGAATATTTTGCGATTCTCTCCTTCCAAATCCCGGTAACCCTGTTTGAGTTCAACCACCCGATAGGTCTTCTCTTTCTTATCGTAGAATTGGATAAAGCACCGATACTTGTGGGTTTGATCGTCCATTGGCACATTCCAATTGATTAATCGAAAAAAATCATCTCCACTGCGCAAATCTGCGAGTTGCGGTATGGTGTCAAACGCTTCTTTAAAGCTTCTCGGATCGTTTAGGGCATCTCTCAGAAACGATCGAAACTCTTCGTCCGCTGCCATGCGCTTTTCATCGTTTGGCGCACGAATAGTCTTTAAACGAAGCTCGACCAACTGACGGATTTTCGCCTTCAGCGTAACATCTTTATCCATCCCCATTGACAGGGTTGGAATGAGCATAAGTATGATGATTAACCGTTTCACAAGTAGGATTGAATCATTGAAACGGTAACGAACTGCATGTGTTGCAGCAATCTCATTTATACATGTAGGAATTCCTTCTTTTCCAGAAGTGCTTCTTCGCTTTCGCGGAAATCAGGATCATCTACGCAACAGTCAACTGGACAAACGGCTGCACATTGTGGTTCGTCATGAAAACCAACACATTCTGTGCACTTATCAGTAACGATATAGTATACATCCATCTCCTTGGCTTCGTTCTCCGCATCGGCATCTGCAGATGCGCCGTTCTTGCCATCCACGAATCCAGTTAATCCCGTGCCTTCAGAGAACCGCCACTCCACTCCACCTTCATAAATCGCGTTATTTGGACATTCTGGCTCGCACGCCCCGCAGTTTATACACTCATCCGTAATTATTATCGCCATAGCAGTACCTATTGATATTCTGACTGCGAATTTAGTAGTCAGATTCCATCTTCAATTGAATTTTACTTTCAATTACTAACATGACGGTATTTATTAACTCGGTTTCTGTTTTTTTTTGGAATTCAGGCTCATTGTAACAAATACTATTTCGGGTCGTCGTTCCTAAGGTACTAGGAAAATGTATTGACACAAGGCTAACAAAGTAACGTCATTGGGCTGACACATAATTTTCATTTACTATTTTCAGGGCATCCCGTGGGACGGACATCTTTACTTGACAACATTTTATGTTTAATCAGATTGATACTCTATGCTTCGTTCCCTTTTTTATGGCTTTAAACTTGAATTAGTATGAATTCAAAAAAAGCCATCCTCTTCCACTCGGACAAGCTTGCAATTGAGGCTTATGCAGCCTCGATAAGTTGATTAAGCACTGATTCAAAAACAGATCATATCATGGACAAGCCAGCTTCGAAAAGCTTCGAGGCTGGCTTTCTTGCGTCTTAATGAACCAATGTTCCCTTCAATTCTCATTGCGTTTCTTTTACTCCTAATGTCCTTGTCGATCACTTCATTGCAGGCTCAACTTGAATACTCAAATTGGATTTGGGGCGATAGCAATCAGCTGGTGTTTACAGCAAATTCTGCAACACCTCAGACAGGACCTTCTTTTATACCCTACGGAAGCAGTCCCAGGGGCCATGCGAGCATTTCGGATCGAAATGGTCAGTTGTTGTTTTACATATCGGCTGACACAATTATGGATCGAAATGGCGATTCAATTGCAAATGGACGATTAAAAAACGCACGAGGCGTATCTATTTGCCCCCTGCCGTGTAATGATTCTTTGTACTACGTATTTAGCACAGCAGGAATTGATAACAACAATCCAGTAACAATGGGTCTATTCTACCAAATAGTCAACGTCCGCGGAAATGGTGGATTAGGATCTATATATCAGCAGAGCACAATGCTTGATTCAACGGTTAATCAAGCCCTCGATTTTTCAATAACACGACATTCAAACAACACCGATTATTGGATTGCTTTGCGAAATAAACATGATACCAATTCTGCCATGCATGCATGGCAGATTACGGATTCGGGCATTGTGGCTAATCCCGTCTCAAGCCTCTATGAGACATTTCCTAATGCTGCCATTTATTATTCTTTGAATGATTTCTCACCTCATGGAGGTTACTATGCACAGTCCTTTCAAACTAGTGGAACCGGCGGTATTTCTCAAACTCGATTACTTTCCTTCGATAATTCAACAGGTCAATTTCAATTGATCGGAACATTTAATGAGGCGAACTTGAGCAGCCCAAATGAAAATCACAGTGTTGCCTTTTCGCCAGATGGCTCGAAGCTGTATTGCGTTTCAGCGTATAGAGCATTGTGGCAATTCGACCTGAGTTCAGGAAATGCTTCAACCATGTTGAATAGCGGACAAGACATCGCCGCCTATTCAACTAATTTTCCGAATGGAATGGCTGGCCTGCGATTGGGAATGAACGGAAAAATTTACGTTACCCGTGCTTTTGGAAATAATGCAACTACGTACCTAGGCGTTATCAACAATCCTAATGACACTGGCAGTGCGTGCAACTTTACGCTAGATGGACTCCAATGCGATCAGAAAACTTATGTAGTTCTACCAAGTATTATACATAACCTATTCGTCCCCCGCGAAATAGAACATGACAGCCTTGAGTGTACCAGCGATACGACCACTTTTAGTTTCGACAACTACGCATACTTCGACAGCGCCCAATGGTTTATCGATACGGGAGCGGCACAGGTAATGGTCAGCAGCGACTCCCTGGCGCAATATGTTTTCGACTCGGCAGGTGTCTTTCCTATTATGGCCGTGAGCTACAGTGGCTGTCGGCTGGATACGTTTTACGATACGGTGACCGTATTGCTTACGCCCGCACCAGACCTCGGGCCAGACACTGTACTCTGCGAAGGCGACACATTTGAAATCAGCAACGAATGGCAGTACAGCTATTTGTGGAATACCGGAGATACCATAGAGTATATCCAGATACTACAGCCCGATACATATTGGCTAGAACTGAGCAATTACTGCGGCTCCGCACGCGATTCAGTGGTTGTAGACAGCATCATCGAGGCCTTGGTCATTTTCCCAACCGACGACACACTTTTGTGTGATGGAGATGTATTTCACCTCAGTGCTGAAGTCGACGCCGGAACATATAACTGGTTTGATGGATCCACAGATTCAGTCAACGACATCACAGCGGCAGACACCGTTTGGGCCGTAGCAGAAAACGCATGTGGCACCAGCACAGACACTATCCAAGTCCGATATACGGGTATTCCTGAAATTCCAATCCTTGACAGCATACTCTGCCTTGGAGACACCTACTCTATCGATTTGGAAACAGATTCATTAAGTACATTTTTGTGGAAGAATGGCGATACCACGAGTACGCAGGTTATCACCACCCAAGGCCAATATTGGGTGAAGGAAACCAACTTCTGCGGCACAGATAGAGACACCTTCCAAGTGGCATTTGTAACGGATCCAATTGTAGACTTAGGTGGTGACACGGTTGTGTGCATGGAAGATTCCTTTTCTCTGGATGTCTCTACCCCATTTGGTACATACCTGTGGCAAGATGGATCGATAGCCTCAATGCTCTCTGTCTTTGATTCCAATTTGGCTCCAGGCTCCAACTACTTTCATGTGACCATAACAAATGCCTGTGGGACAGATCGAGACACCCTTCTTCTTGTAGCGGATCTTCCACTCAACATTCACCTCGGGCCAGACATAGTAGATTGCGAGGCAAATTCCATAGAAATTTCAGCGGGTCTTTTTGATAGAACTACATACAACTGGACCGGTGTTCCTTCTGGAGTTGACAAGAACTCAGAATCCGTTTCCTTCACAATACCATCAGGTCAGGATCAAATGGAGGCGCGAGTTTCGTTGACCAATAGCTGCGGCACATTCCGAGATAGTATTTTGATTTTCATTGATGTGCACCACACCCCTGAGTTAGGCGCCGATCTTGAGTCTTGTGATGGCGACTCCATTATTCTAAACGCTGGATACGCCGAGAGAACAACCTACGAATGGACCTCCGATAAATTGAATGTTGATAGCGTAAGTCACTGGATATTAAGCTCCGAGGCACTTAAGGCAAATCACCCAATTTCAATACAGGTGAGAACCACCAACACCTGCGGATCAAAAAAAGACGACATAATAATTAAGATAGACTCCTTGCCGCGGCAAAGTGGTTTGGACACGGTCTTTTTCTGTGAGGGATCAACAGGTAAAATCACCCTCAACCCTGAATTGTATGATAGCGTGTATTGGAATGACGGTTTTACTGATGATGTGCGCACCGTTGTTGATCATACCACATATCATCTCACCTACTATAACCGTTGCGGCGTAACGTTTGACACGTTAAACACCCATCGGGTAAGCACTCCTAGCTTCACGTACGAATCGCCAGTATTGCTTTGTGAAGATGGTCTGTATGTAGAACCAGAATTCTACGATCCAGAAAACGACCGCTATCACCCTGTTTACTTTTTGTGGAGCGATGGCAATTAGGTTCCATGGAACACCATTTACGAGATTGGAACATACACTGTTTTTGCAACAAACGTGCATGGTTGCGTAGACAGCAGCACAATACAAGTCAAGACATGCGGCGCAGACTTTTACGCCCCAAACAGCTTTACACCAAACGTTCTTGCCGATCAATTTAACTCCTATTGGAAACCTGTGGGCGAAGGTCTTTTTGAGTTTGACTGTACGATCTTTGATCGCTGGGGGAAATCCATATTCACTTTTGATGAAAGCAGCCTGGGTTGGGATGGAAACTCAAACGGCTCTCCTGCGCCTATTGGTGTTTACCTCTGGAAGATGGATATGATCTCTGAAGACTTTTCTGGGAAGCGAAGTTTTGAAGGGCGGGTGATGTTGGTTCGATAGAGTTAAATCGATCGCTATGTGATCAAGAATAGTCATCGACCTTTTACCCTTAGCCCGCCGTCTATACAAAAGCTTAGAAACCAATTAAACATTAAAACGGAAGTGCATCACATCCCCGTCTTTCACCACGTATTCCTTGCCTTCGACATGAAGCTTCCCTGCTTCCTTTGCAGCATTTTCGGATCGTAACTCAATGTAATCATCGTATCCAATAACCTCCGCACGGATAAACCCTTTCTCGAAATCTGTGTGAATAACACCTGCGGCCCGAGGTGCTTTCATCCCCTCTTCAATGGTCCAGGCACGCACTTCCTTCACCCCTGCAGTAAAGTAGGTCTGAAGCTTAAGTAAATCGTAGGCACTCGTAATTAGCCGAGAAACACCCGGTGCTTTCAAACCAATATCATCCAAGAACATTTGGCGTTCTTCGAACGTATCAAGCGATGATATATCGGCCTCAATGCCAACTCCTAAAACCAACACTTCCGCCTCTTCATCCCTTACAGCCTCAAGCACCGCCTTGGTATGTGCATTGCCATCAACGACACTCGTTTCTTCCACGTTACACACATACATTACAGGCTTATCAGTAAGCAGATATAGATCAGAAGCAATCTCTCGCTCCTTTTCATCAACGGGTGCAGACCGAGCCGACTTTCCTTGCTCCAAGTGAAGTCTAAATTTCTCATAGATATCAAACTGCTTCTTGGATTCTTTATCACCAACGGTGGCCTGCTTCCGAACTTTATCAATGCGCTTCCCAAGGGTTTCCAGGTCTTTAAGCTGAAGTTCCATGTCGATCACCTCTTTATCTCGCACAGGATCTACAGAGCCATCGACGTGAACAATGTTCCCATCCTCGAAGCAACGTAGAACATGAATAATGGCATCGCACTCTCGGATGTTTCCTAGAAATTGATTTCCAAGTCCTTCGCCCTTACTCGCTCCTTTTACCAATCCTGCGATGTCTACAATTTCAATTGTTGTTGGCATGATCCGCTCCGGGTTTACGATCTCTGCTAATGCGTTTAAACGTTCGTCTGGCACAGTGATGGTGCCAACGTTTGGCTCGATGGTGCAAAATGGGAAATTTGCCGCCTGCGCCTTCGCGTTACTTAAGCAATTAAACAGGGTTGACTTACCTACGTTTGGGAGACCTACAATGCCGCACTTTAATGCCATAATTCGTGGATTTGGGCGGCAAATTTAAGACTATATGAAGGCCGTTATTCAAGAATTGTGATAGAGCCTCGATATCCTACCGTTTCCTTTTGAAGGCAGATCGTGCTGCCATCAATAATGTAATAGTAAACTCCCGGTTTTAACGGCTCACCTGTAAACGTTCTACCCTCCCAACGAATGGTTGGCTCACTACTATGATATACCAAAGACCCCCAACGATTATAGACATCAATTGTCCAATGCGTGAATACGGAATAGTCATTTATATCAATGAAAAGCACATCATTTATTCCATCGCTGTTTGGAGTAAGTACGTTAGGGACAGAATGTGAGCCAATGCGTGAAGCGTCTAAATAACTCACCTGAAATTCGTGTCGTTTCTCGCATCCATTGTTGTTAATACTTACCCAGTATGACCCTGAATCTTTAACGACAATGCTCGATGAGCTGGCAGTGTTGGACCATATATAGTTGGAATAAGAGGTGTCTGCATTTATGATTACGCTATCGCCTTCGCACATCTCATAGTTGGGAATATCTATTTCTGGCGTCTTCGCAAATTGCACTTCAAACGTGTCTAACCAATTGCAAATCCCTTCACTGATCGTAACTATGTACCTACCCGATTCAGTAGCTATGATCACGTTGGTTGTATCTCCGGTACTCCACAAGAAATCTGCACCAGGTCTATCTACTATAGCAAGCGGCGCTGTGAACGTATCGCAGTAGAATTGGTTATTTCCTGAGCTTGGGATGTAAACGATGTTGTCTACGCGCATCGTGTCTGCGTCGGAACAGTGTGCATTTGACACCTCCAGCCAAATAGAGCCCGAATCAATAACCAATAACGACGAATCGGTGCTGCTATCACTCCATAGATAACTGACGAATGTGGAATCAAATGCATTAATAAAAATAGGAGAGCAAATAGCGGTATCCGATGGTAGATTTAGCTCCAATGGAGCGATAATCACGTCAATGGTATCAATGACCGTACAGTATCCATTTTCCAATTTCACCCAATACGTGCCGGCGCTATCTATTGTAATCGAAGAAACCGTATCGCCTGTTGACCAAGTAATACTTCCTGAATCGTTATTTACTGCGAAAACGGCAGAATCAACACATAAAACCGTGTCTTGGCTCGATATGTTTGTATAGGCTACTGTAATGTGAATGGAATCGGTATCAGCGCATGTCCCGTTGTCTGCTATAAGCGTGTAAACTCCTGTATTAGGTATCGTCAATGTCTGGGTTGTGTCTCCGGAATTCCACAAATAATTGATCGCAGAATCTGGACCACTTAGAAAGAAATTCGGATCACAAATGCCGGTGTCTGGTGGCAATATGAAGCTAAAACTAGGAGTATAGTCTATCTGCACCGTATCGCTATAGGACCCACATGAGTTCGTGATTTGCAGCCAATACTCGCCAACTGAATCTGTGGTGATTGTTTGTGTTGCGGCACCGGTTGACCACTCGTAACTTGCATACGCACTTGTTGTTGTAAGAACTACTTCATCAACGCATTCGGTTGGTCCAACTACAATTTCAGGTGCCGTGGAATCATGCACAACAATGATTAAGGTAGCCGTGTCACTTAACACACATCCTCCCGTATCAAAAATCACATAGTCAACTTCGTAAACTCCCGGATCGTTAAACGTATGCGAAGGCGTTGCCAAATTGGAGGTATCTCCATCCTTAAAGTCCCAATAGTGAGAAAGCCCCTGGCTTCCAAAGTTTGTGAAGTTCGCGGTGTACGGTGCGCAGCCTACACTGTTTGGCGCTATCTGGGCATTTGCAACCGCGGCCTGAATTTCCATGTCAATCTTAAACACAGTCAGGTCATAAGATCCTCCATTTTGATTTCCAGACCAAGCCGTGCTCGTCAGCGGAAACGCCCCATTCGTGCACGTGGCTTGGTAGACCGCACCTCGCTTGTCAAATCGACTTGTTCCTCCGTCTACATGGGAACCTGTAGTTCCGTAATACGATCCCATTAAAATGGTGTCAGCCTCCGGCGACAAAACCATAACATAAAAGCCTCCCTGCGTTGCCTGAACCGCATCTACTGTATCAACGCTTCCTGGTTGATTTCCAGCGGCATAAATGTTCTTGCAATTATCAACCAGAAATGCGGAATGACGTAAGCTAGCAAATGTGGAAGTCCATTCGAGTGTATCTAATTCAGGTCCATATTTCCGAATAAATGAACCAGCTCCAGGCCCCATATATTTATTTGTGTCGCCAGTTATTACGGTTGACGAGCCCATTACATAGATATCGTGATGCCGATCAATTTGAAGGAAAAGTCCTTTATCATCTCCATTCGAGTCGGATTCGATGAACGTGCTATTTAGTATCGTATGCCCATTCTGGTCGAAACGCGTAATGAAGGCATCGTAGGTTCCGGTATTAAAAGTTTCATCGTGCGCACCAGAGGTTGTCGGGAAATTTCCGCTGGACGTAGCACCCGTGACGTAAACTGTGTTGTCCTTTGCCGGCTTCAAGTTGAAGGCCGCATCGTTCCCTTCCGTACCTAAATAGGTACTAAACAACATACCCGTTAAATTGTAAGTCATTTTAAATACGACGGCATCTTGCAGACTATCCCTCGTTGCCTGATACGCACCATTTGAGGTGGGAAAGGAATCGCTACTCGATGTGCTTGCGACATAAACATTGCTGTAAAGATCACAGACTACCTCTCCCTTAAATCCCGCATACGAGGCTGGAACGGTATTTTGACCATCATTTGACTCACCTCCAACATACGTGGAACCAATGATGGAATCTCCGCTGTCAGACAATATGGTGATACAAATATCCTCAGCACCATTAAACGTGGTGTCGTATGCATTAAACGCGACTGGATAATCGGATGAAGAGGTCTTACCGAGAACAACAACCTGATTAAAACCATTCACAACAAGACTATGCACGTATTCATCAGAGGTGGCTCCTCCGATATACGTGCTCCAAAGAAGTTGGCTGCCATCCTCGTTCAGTTTGCTAATTCCAATATCGGTTCCTCCTCCAGCGAAGTCCATTTGAAATGACCCCGTATCGGATGGGTAACCTGCACCAAAAGGTCGGCCTCCGCCAATAATATTTCCGAATTGGTCGTAGGTGGCGGAGTGACCGTAGGTTGTAACCGTGGCGCCAATGTTTGTCGAGGCAACAATTACTGGATCAATGAATAACTCCAACGAAGGATCATAGTTTCCAATGGAAAACGACACTCGATTTGCCTCGATAACGAACCCACTCTTAACTTCAACCTCTCTGCCGTTTACCAATTGATATACATACGGAGATTGCTCGATCACTTCAAGGTTTGGGAGTGTCACAACCAAATTCCCTTCGCGTAGCTCAAGCTTGCGAACGGCATTGTATTCCAGACCTACAAAGGATGGATCTGTGTTAGGGTCGATCCGAAATGTGTATTTCATCCTTCCCTGATCCATAGACCAATCTAGATCCACTCCTTTCGCGATTCGGGAATAATGCAGTCTCTTAAAAATCCCAACTCGGCCTGCCCACTTCGATCTATCCTTTCCGATAAAGTAGTTGACATAATCGGGAACCCTATCAACAAAACGATGCGTTGGATTTGACTCCGAAGAAAAAACCATTTCATAACAATGTCCAGATAGCACATTAGAAACGTCTGGATTTTCGTGTGAAAATTCATGTGCCTCGTGCAGCAGTTCCTCCTCTACTAGCGGAAAGCGCACTCGATCATTAAAGAACCAAGCAGCTCCATTTGGAAGATAAAATCTTCCAACAACCTCGTCATCCCATTGCCCTTTGTTTTCAACGTATCCGCTCGATTGCGAGAACATCGAATTGATCGATGCCGAAATCAAGACGAGAAAAAATGCAAGCGCAAATTGTTTCAATGTAGGTCGTGCTTTAGGGTACGTGCCTTCAAACTTAAGATATTCATCAGCACCATTTTCAGTGATTTGAGTCAAGTAGACGTTAAAGCCAGCAATCCTGTTGCCTACCTAAGAAGGGTAACGTTATCCTTCACTTCTATAATGGGTCTTTGAGTGCACGTTGTTTCTAACTCAAGTATGTAGAAAAAAGCACCATCGTCTGCCGCCCTTCCCGACGGTCGAATGCCATTCCAAGTTTCATGCATATCCTCCGATTCAAACACCTGTATTCCCCATCGGTCAAATACCCACAGATGATAATCGAGCACGAGAGACTCCTCTTCAATGTGGAACTCAAGCACATCATTCAACCCATCTCCGTTAGGCGTCATTACGTTGTTGATCATAGAAAATGAATCGGACATTAGCTCGCGCAGTCCAATGAAGATGGTGTCATAACGAATGCATCCTTGATAATACTGTCCAGCCCAAAATTCACCCGCTGTTCTTAAGGTTATGGACGCCCCGGTATCTCCTGTACTCCACACAGGTTGGCTGTAATTTGAATCGATTGGAATGGTGAGCGTTTCACCAAAACACATGGAGGTATCAGGACCAAGTGAGAATGGCGGAGTTGTTACAAATCGGACCGCGGCCGTGTCCCTATTCTGACAATATTCCGTTTTAATATTCACCCAATAATTGCCTGTTTCAAAGACCCATGCCGTAAGCAACGTGTCTCCCGTAGACCAATAATAATCTGCCTTTGCGAAGTCTGGGGCGAACACCTGAAAACTATCAAGATCACAAACATTCAGGGATTGTTCTTCAAACTTCAGATGCTCTACGTTTACCCTTAGTGTGTCCGTATCGGTGCAATTCCCACTGCCCACCTTCAAGGAAATCGACGTGGTTGAATCAATATAAACGCTATTCCCGGTTGTCCCATTGCTCCATAAATACGCATCATAATCACCAGACACTGTCAATTCAAACCCGTCACAAACGGTAGTGTCTAGTCCAAGGTTCACTAATTCTGGATCAAATTCAATCTCAATTGTATCGCTGCTGATGCAGAAGCCATTAGATACCGTGACCCAATACGTGCCTGTTTGCCAAACCGAAATGGTAGCGGATGTTTGATTTGTACTCCATAATACCGAACCTCCAGGATGACCAACAGTCAAGGGAAACGAGTCTAGACAGAGGGCGGTATCCTGAGCAGTGAATCGCACAAATGAGACATCCACGTTCATCGACTCTACTTGCTCGCAATCTCCATTTGAGGCTGTTAGTGTGTATTCGCCTGTGGTTGAAATGATTGTAGATTGGGTTGAATCTCCTGTACTCCATGCATACCATAAGGCCGACGATGGCCCGAATACGGGAAATCCCACCTCGCAAATCCCTGTATCGTTCAACTGAAAGTGATAAGCTTCTTGAAACGTGATATCGACACTTTCTGAATTTTCGCAAAAGAGGTTTGCGGTAGTGGTAACCGAATAGGTCCCTTCGTTGTAGATGTAAATTTCGGAGGTTGATTGCCCTGTGCTCCACTGAAACCCACTAAAATCTGTCGTATCGACAGAGAGTAAAACAGAGTCGACGCAATCGGTGTCTCCAATCAAAATGGTTGGAACCACGGCAGAAAGCACGTTTAACGTCATGTGGGCTGTGTCATCTCCGTAGCACCCGGCAGAATCTGTAACCACATAAAAAATATCGTAGAAACCCACTGAATCATAAAGGTGTGTGGGCATAGAGTCGGTAGAAGTAGTTCCATCTCCGAAGTCCCAGAAATGCACGTTTCCAACGCTACCGTCGTTGTCAAAAATGGCTAGGTACGGCGCGCAGGCAGTATCGCCTGGAACTATCTCAGCTTTGGCAACATTCGATTCAAAGTCAATTTTAAAGACTGTATTATCATATGTCGCGTTGTTGGTTTGATTGGTTGTCGAATATGCCCAACTTGTAGTTGGAAACGTTCCATTCGAGCATGTTGCTTGATAAACGACACCGCGTTTATCGAACCTACTAGTTCCACCATCAACATGGCTTCCGTTGTTTCCGTAAAACGATCCAAACTCAATATCTGAAGCGTCAGGCGATAGCTTCATTAAATAAAACCCCGCCTGCGTGAGCGAGTTCACAGGATCCAGCGTATCAAAACTTCCTAGGTTCAACACGCTTGCTGTTGCGCCTTGACCCGAAATATAAATCCGACTACAGTTGTCAACAAGGAATGCAGCCGGAGCTAAATTACCAAAGGTGCTCACCCACTCTACCGTATCTAAATTCCAATTTGTTTTATAAACATAGCCACCAGAACCTGGACCGACATATTTCCCTGTGGTGGCTGAAATTGCGCCTCCCGATGTACCAAATAAGTACACACCACCATCTGGATCAAGCTCAACAAAGTAATTCTGATCGGCGCTTGTCGTTCCAAAAAAACTACCCGCCAGCATTGTTTGACCTGAGGGGTTGAGCTTAACAACAAAGGCATCCTTCGATCCTCCGATAAATGAAGCATAAGCAGCGTTGCTATCTACTGGGAAATTGGAGCTAGCGCTAACGCCTGCCACATATACGTTTGACGAATCATCTACTTTCAATGCGAAGGCAGCGTCTCGCGCCGAACCGCCCAAATATGTGGCCCAAAAAAGTGTGTCTAATGCGCTCGAAAGTTTACAAACGACACCATCTTGCTGTCCGGCTAGTGAGTCTTGAAATACAACATTGGTCGCTGGGAAGTTTCCAGATCTTGTAAAGCTTGCGATATAGATGTTTCCGAAACTATCCAATACAACTTCCCCTCGATATGCATCGGCATAGTACTGCTCCAAATTATTGACCCCATCCGAACTCGATCCACCCAGATAAGTGCTGCCGATAAGTTGGGAGCCATCACTGGAAAACGAGGTAATAACAATGTCTTTCCCGCCATTATGCGTTGTATCATGCGCGTTTCCACTTACGGGATAGTTGGTCGAATTAGTGGACCCCAAAAGCACCACATGGTCGCTATCATTGACTATCATGGAATGAGGTAAATCCTCTGCATTACCGCCAAGATATGTGGCATAGATCAGACTTGACCCGTCGCTGTTATACTTTGAGAGACACATATCAACTTTTAGATAGTAGCTTCCTGTGTAGGGCCCGCCAAAATCAACCTGAAATGCGCCGGTGTCTGTTGGATATCCTGTACCAAAACATCTGCCTCCGGAATAGATCTGACCCGCGTCGTTAAATGTTGCTGTGTGTCCAAACGCTTCAGATGTACATCCTGAATTAGTTGAGGCTATCACTGTTGGATCAATAAATAAGGTTACTGACTCGTCATACCGGCCAACCTTGAACCCGACCTCATCTCCATCCACTATAAACCGGCATTTCACCTCTACCGATTGCCCATCAATGGTTTGATAAGCATATAAATCTTCTTCTACGATGTCGCCAATTGATGTTGTTATTACCAGGCGCTCGCCATTCGTACTTAGACCTCTATGCCCTTCATACACGAGGCCGATGCTATGAGGCGAAACATTTGGCTGAACAACGTAGGTGATTTTTGGCTGATCATTAATAGCCGAGACGTGCATGTCAATTCCTGGGTAGATCCTTTCATGTATGACTTTATCGAAAAGCCCCACGTGGCCCTTCCAGCTTGCACTATCGTTGCCAATAAAGTAATTATGGTACTCGGGTTTTTGGTGAAGAGAACGTACAATTGGTCTAGCATTGGATCGCAAGAGACGCACTTTGATGATGTGGCCGTCCACAAGACTCGACGTTCCTGAATCATCGTGAATAGCGTGAAGCGCCGATTCTCTTTGTTGTGAATTCATCAAACTCAAGGACCATCCACCTCGTTCTAACCAAAAATCTCCTCCATTTACGCGAAGCTTGTGCGTGACGGCAGCATTCCACTGTCCCTTATTTTCTATGAATCCAGAAGATTGAGCCTCTGCCAAAATGGAAGAAAAGACCGCGCTCAGTACGAGTAAGGATATATAGAACGTTTTTTTCAAGGTTTCAGGCTAAGTTTCTAGCGTTTCAAAGTTCTCAAAAGTTTTAAACATTGGGCCTCTACCCTTTCGGGCGCTTCTATTTTCGCGCATATTGTCACTACCCTATGAGCAACACACAACAGCTAGAAAATTTAGCCTCACAAATTAGACGAGATATTGTAAGAATGGTGCACTCAGCATCGAGCGGACACCCCGGAGGGTCGCTCGGTTGTGCAGACTTTTTTTCCGCGCTTTACGGATCAGTCATGCGTTTCGACGCATCAAATTTTGATATGGACGCGAAAGGCGAAGACGTTTTCTTCCTTTCAAATGGCCATATATCACCGGTTTGGTATTCCACATTGGCTCGACACGGATATTTCCCTGTGTCTGAACTCGGTACATTCCGTCAAATCGATACTCGATTACAAGGCCATCCGACCACCGCAGAGCACTTACCGGGCATCCGCATGGCTTCAGGCTCTCTTGGTCAAGGATTAAGCGTGGCGATTGGTGCGGCACTCGCAAAACGCATCAATGGCGATGATGGCATTGTTTACACCCTGCATGGTGACGGAGAACTTCAAGAAGGACAAATTTGGGAAGCCGCGATGAGCGCCCCTCACCACAAGATTGATAATCTAATTGCGACTGTTGATTACAACAATCGGCAGATTGACGGAGATGTGTCTGACGTATTATCCCTTGGAGATCTGAACGCCAAGTGGGTAGCTTTTGGATGGATCGTACTTGAATCTGAAGGAAATAATATGCAGAGCGTTGTTGACACTTTTGCAAAAGCAAAGTCGCTTCTAGGTCAAGGAAAGCCCGTAGTTGTTTTAATGAAAACAGAGATGGGCGCAGGGGTTGACTTTATGATGGGAACACATAAATGGCACGGTGTGGCTCCGAATGACGAACAGTTGGCACGCGCATTGGAACAATTGGAAGAAACGGTAGGAGACTATTAATCCAGCACTTGTGACAAAAACGGCAATCCATATATTATTAGCGGGTCTATTCTTCTTCGCCTCTACTTCAATATTGAAGGCACAGGATGAAGTTCCCTTAACGCGCATTCTTTTCATTTTTGATGCTTCAAACAGCATGAATGGAGTCTGGGGATCGAAGCCGAAAATTAATGTCGCAACCAAATTACTGAGCCAAGCGCTTGACTCATTGAGAAATGTCCCGGATTTACAACTAGGGCTTCGCGTATATGGGCATGAAAAAAACTACCTACACGGTCAAGACTGCGATGACACCCAACTAAAGGTTCCGTTAGGATTTAAAAATGTCGGCGCAATCAAATCGACACTTAAGTCGCTCAAGCCTAAAGGAACCACTCCCATTGCAGCCACCCTCGAAAAGGCAGGTTATGACTTCCCTGATTGTCCGAGCAGAGAATGCAGAAACATCATCATATTGATCACCGATGGAATTGAAGAGTGCAATGGCGATCCATGTGCCGTCTCGCTGTCATTGCAAAGAAGAGGTATCGTTCTCAAACCATTTGTAATCGGAATTGGGCTGGATTTAGAGTTTCGAGAATCCTTTGAATGCATGGGATCCTTTTACGACGCGTCTGATGAAAAGAGCTTCACAAATGCGTTAGGGATTGTGATTAGCCAAGCACTGAATAACACAACCGCCCAAGTCAACCTATTGGACATCAACGAAAATCCAACAGAGACAAATATCAACATGACTTTCTACGATCGTAATACAAATGCGATGGTTTACAACCTTGTTCATACGATGAACAACCGAGGAAATCCCGATACATTGGAACTGGACCCTGTCCACACCTATCGGGTTGTCGCTCACACCATTCCGCCGCGGATGGTAGACAGCGCCACAATTACTCCTGGCGAACACACTGTGATAGGAATTCCAACACCACAAGGCCTATTAGAATTCAAAATGAAGGGCGTAAATCCAGATGCCGATAAGCTTCCCATTATTGTGCGTCGACACGGCGATATGCAAACGCTTCACGTGCAGAAATTCTCTGAAATTCAGAAGTATATTGTTGGCAAGTATGATCTAGAGATTCTCACACTTCCCCGCACCTACATTGAAGATGTAGAGATTACTCAAAGTCATACCACCACCATAGCAATACCCCAACCCGGTGTAGCAACATTCAGTAAAGTGGGACATGGATACGGCAGCGTGTACATCGTTCGAAAAAATGAAATGGAGCTGGTGGCGACTCTGAGTCGCACACAAGAAAGAGAAACATTGAATCTTATGCCCGGTGAGTACGTGGCTGTTTTTAGACCAATGCGAGCCAAAGAGAGCATTTTCACTGTCGAAAAAAACTTTAGAGTAATAAGCGGGTCCTCGGTCGCTGTAAAACTGAACTAACAACTATGAACCTACAAGACTTTAACCCAACGGAAGAAAAGGATACACGCAGCGGATTCGGTGCAGGCCTGGCCGAACTAGGCAAACGTGATGATCGTGTGGTAGCGCTATGCGCAGATCTAATTGGTTCGTTGAAAATGAATGCGTTTGCGGATACCTATCCAGATCGATTCTTTCAAGCAGGAGTAGCAGAAGCAAATATGATTGGAATGGCTGCGGGCCTCACAATTGGAGGGAAAATTCCATACACAGGAACCTTTGCAAACTTCAGTACGGGACGCGTATACGACCAGATTCGACAGTCTGTGGCCTACTCTAAAAAGAACGTTAAAATCTGTGCATCGCATGCTGGCTTAACACTTGGTGAGGACGGCGCAACGCACCAAATTTTAGAGGATATTGGGTTGATGCGTATGCTGCCAAATATGTGTGTGATTAATCCGTGTGATTACTACCAAACGTATAACGCTACCTTGGCCATCAATGAATGGGACGGCCCCGTTTATTTGAGATTTGGCCGACCAAAGTGGCCGATGTTTACCACCAAAGATCAACCGTTCGTTATTGGTAAAGCATGGAAGATCAACGATGGCCAGGACGTGACGATCATTGCGACTGGTCACATGGTTTGGTACGCAATTTTAGCAGCAAAAGAACTTGAAAATCAGGGTGTTACATGCGATATATTAAACATGCACACCATAAAACCCATTGATCGTGATGCGATTCTTGACAGTGTGTCAAAAACAAAATGTGTAGTGACTGCAGAGGAGCACAATATTCATGGTGGTCTAGGTGACGCAGTCGCTCAGGTTCTTTCTCAAAACTTCCCCGCACCTCAAGAATATATCGCCGTAAATGACTCCTTTGGAGAGAGTGGAAAACCGAAGGATTTATTGAAAAAATACGGATTGGATGTGAGCGATATTGTTCGTGCTTCCAAAAAGGTACTCGAGAGAAAATAGCCCACTTTGAAGAAGCGAAAAATAGAAACCGATATCGAAATAGTTGATATCGGAGCAAAGGGTGCTGTTATCGGCAAAAAAGATGGTATCGCATACTTGTGTCAGGATGCCGTTCCAGGCGACGTGGTCACATTGGAGATTAGACGAAAGAAAAAAGGTATGCCCTTTGGGCGTGTCCAAGAAATAACTACGCTTTCTCCCCTGCGCGTTGATCCAGTTTGCGCGCACTTTGATCACTGCGGTGGCTGTAATTGGCAAAACCTCGGCTATCAAGATCAGCTTAGCTTCAAGGAAAACCGGGTCTTTCAGCAATTAAGACGGATTGCCGGAGAATCAGAATTTGAGGCCCTTCCAATTCTTGGATCAAAGCAGATCTATCACTACCGAAACAAACTTGAATTCACCTTTGTGGAGAGCCGATGGTTAACGCCAGAGGAAATCACATCCGAGGAAGAAATCACCGATCGTGAAGCCGTTGGGTTCCATGTTCCAGGTAGGTTTGATTGGATTCTTCACGTTGACAAATGCCATTTGCAAGACGACGCACACAATGCCATGCGGCAATTCATATTTGAAGAGGCTAAGAAACGGCCTATTCCATTTTATCATCCTCGAGAGAAAACGGGCATCATGCGAAACGTTTTATTTCGAAACAATCGCAAGGGAGACTGGATGATTCTTCTTATTGTGCAAGAGCACAACGATGATGTAAAAGCATTGTGCGCCTCATTTATTGAGGCGTACCCCAACACTCATTCGTTTTGGGTTATTGTAAACGAAAAGGTCAATGATAGTTTTAGCGATTGCCTGGCTGAGCACATTCATGGCGAACGCGAACTTGTTGAAACATTCACCCGACCAAATAACGGTGGCACCGTCGACTACCTCATCGGCCCAAAAAGCTTTTTCCAGACCAACCCGAGTCAGGCTGAAAAGCTCTATGAGATTGTGTTTGACTTCGCTGGACTTGACGGAACTCAAAATGTATACGATCTGTACACCGGCACAGGTTCTATAGCGCTTTACGTCGCCAACTTGGCAAAATCCATAGTGGGCATTGAATATGTTCCCGAAGCGATCGTGGATGCGAAACGCAATGCGGCAATGAACAGTGTCACACACGCTTCGTTTTTTGCTGGCGACATGAAGGACGTACTCAATGCGGAATTCATCGCGGAACATGGCATCCCCGACGTTTTAATTACCGACCCACCAAGAGCAGGAATGCACGAAGATGTAATCACTAGAATACTTGAAGCGGCACCTCATCGCATTGTTTACGTGAGCTGTGACCCGGCAACACAAGCACGAGACATAAAAATGCTTGGCGAGAAATATAATCTTATCAAAGCACAGCCCGTTGATATGTTTCCTCACACAAGTCATGTGGAAAATGTGGCATTATTGGAGCTAAAACAAGGTTGAATAAACCCTAATGTTGCATGATTGATCTAAGTTATGGAACGAACTGACATTATTACGATATATCTCGGAGGCATACGCATCGATGAGCCCATAGCCACCTTGACTGACCTATTGGTTTCTGCCGTTTGCTTCTATTTCTTCTATAAGTTGCATCGGTCATCGAATAAGAATCAGGCAACCACCCTTTTTAAGTTTTACTTTCTACTCATGGCTATTGCCACCTTCCTAGGCGGATTGATGGGACATGCATTTTTGTATTCGCTTTCCATGGCTTGGAAACTTCCGGGGTGGATCACCAGCATGTTTAGCATTATGCTTATTGAGAGAGCTGCCATCAACCACACTCGACTTCTGTTCAACAAGAAGATAATCAGCACACTACAGGTGGTGAACATCATCGAACTAAGCACATTCATGATACTGTCTATAGTTACCCTTGAATTCTCTTACGTCACCTTCCATTCAGGCTATGGACTGATGTTCGTGGTTCTTGGATTGGAGGGATTCCTGTATTACAAAACCAGAAATGAGGCAAGTAAGTTTATCCTGATCGGTATAGGCATAGCCGCCATTGCTGCCTTGTTCTTTTTAAACAAGTGGGTCATTCACCCTTGGTTTAACCACCTTGCCGCGAGCCATACTATCATGGCGGTGGCGGCATACTTCTTTTATCTGGGAGCAGAAAAGGTCGACCTTAGCGAAGTTGAATAATGGAGAATAAAAAAAGGGAAAAGCAGGATCAACCAAACAATCCGCTTCATGGGGTAAAGCTCGCTGAAGTGGTAGCACACTTGGTTCGTGAGTTTGGATGGGATGAATTGGGCGATCGAATTCCGATTCGTTGTTTCCAATATGAGCCGTCGGTTAAGTCTAGCCTAAAGTTTCTTCGGCGAACCCCTTGGGCCCGTGAAAAAGTCGAAGAGCTCTATCTCTGGGTGAAAAACCGCGAGGGTAAGTAACTTCGCCGCGAATTTCATCCATTGAACAGCAAACACACATCTTGCTTAGTCTGCGAATCGCAGACGCTAAATCCAGTTGCTGGATATTACGAGAAGCACCAATTGGTGCGCTGTGGCAATTGTGGATTCGTGATGATGGAGCGTATTCCTACCGATGAAGAGCTCTCCGCCTTCTACGCATCCTATGCTTACGACGAGGAGGGTTATCTATCGCCGCTGACGATAAACAGCTATCAGGCGCTCTTAGATGAGTTTGAGCCTTATCGGAAGACAAACCGAATATTAGATGTTGGGTGCGGCCGAGGTTGGTTCTTGCTCGAGGCCCAAAAAAGAGGTTGGGAAGTATACGGAACTGAATATTCGCCAAAGGCGGTCGAGCTTTGCGAAAAAGACGGCATTCAAATGCTACAAGGCGCCCTGACCGAGCAGGGCTTTGACGCAGACTCCTTCGACGTAATCACTTCTTTCGAGGTACTTGAACATATTAATAATCCAATTGAGGATCTCGGCCATATACATCGCTACCTGCGCTCAAAGGGATTATTCTACCTGACTACGCCTAACTTCAACGCGATTACCAGATACTACCTAAAAGCCGAATACAATATTATCCACTACCCAGAGCACTTAAGCTATTACACCAAATCTACGCTCGAATTGTTGGCGCGTAAGATGGACTTCAAAAAAGTGAAATTCCTGTCTACCGGATTTAGCCTAACGCGATTTAAAACCTCGCAAAAGGCCGATTCTGAGGAGTTTATATCCGAGGAATCTTCTGACGAGAAACTTAGACGTAGTATTGAATCGAAATGGTACCTCGGCCTGCTGAAGAACTGGATTAATTGGGCATTGACTGTAACAAACACAGGTACGACCTTGAAGGGATACTTTGAAAAAAAATAACGTGAAGACGCAAAGCGAAATATTACAAAAGCTAAAGATTGAAGCCTTGAACCCTATGCAAATAGAGGCCGAGGCGGCAATAGAACAGCGCAGAGATGTTGTTTTACTATCTCCAACAGGAACAGGTAAGACGCTTGCGTTCTTATTGCCTTTGATCCAAAAACTTGATCCGATGCTCTCGGAAGTACAGTTGATGATTGTGGTTCCAACTCGCGAACTTGCCATTCAAATCGAACAAGTCGTGCGAGAAATGGGCGCTGGATATAAGTGCAACGCGGTATACGGAGGACAATCTTTCAATAAGGACAAAATAAACCTCAAACGGCCACCGGCCATTCTGGTTGGAACGCCTGGTCGGATATCAGACCATTTAAGACGGACAACATTTTCGATTGAAAACATCAAGTTGCTTGTTTTAGACGAATTTGACAAGTCTCTGGAAATTGGATTTGAATCGGAAATGAAATCGATCTGCCTTGGCATAAATGCCGTGCAGCAACGCATTCTAACCTCTGCATCTAACGAAGTGCCTGTTCCTCCATTTGTGCGCGTACAGAACCCAATTCAGATAGATTACCTATCAGCTGGTGTTGGTGGTCTCACTCTAAAAGCGATCAGGTCTCCGGACAAGGATAAGCTTGAAACATTGGTAAAGGCCCTGAAGCACCTAGGAAACCGACCGGGAATTGTTTTCTGTAATTTCAAAGACAGCATACAACGGGTAAGTGACTTCCTACTCGAGCATGACATTCAACACGGGTGCTTTTTTGGTGGAATGGAGCAGGTGGATCGAGAAAGGGCACTGATAAAGTTTCGGAATGGAACGCATCAGCTCATTATTGCGACAGACCTTGCTGCACGTGGGCTAGATATTCCGGCCATTGAGTTTATTATTCATTATCACTTACCTCTCAAAGAGCATGAGTTTGTGCATCGAAACGGTCGTACAGCGCGCATGAAAAGCGATGGAACGGCGTACGTAATAAAGTACACCGACGAGCCGCTTCCTGATTATGTGCCTCAGTTGCCATTCGAGGATATTGAAACAGAAAGCCAAGAACCTAGATCCAATTGGAAAACGCTTTTTATATCCGGTGGACGGAAAGACAAAATTTCGAAAGGAGATATAGCCGGTTTATGCATCAAGCAAGGTGAAATAAAGTCCGAAGATTTAGGACTTATTGAGTTAAAGCAGGACTGCGCATTTGTGGCCGTAAAGGCGGAGGTGGCATTGGATGTTATTCGAAAAATTGATGGCTATCGAGTGAAAAAGCGCAAAATTCGAGTCAGTGGTATCTAAATTTGATTTTATGGGTAGAAGTAAGATGTATTCGCGTTTTGGTTTATTAATCGTTGCAGCGCTCCTAGTAAGCTGCAATCAAAGTAAGAAACAAGTAAAACCTTCAACTGAAGACTCGAGCAGCATTGCTGACACAGGATCCGCTTCAGCAGTAGCTAATGAGCAGGTCCAAAACGATGATGAATCTAAAACGATCAGTTCTTCATCAACCGATTTTTCATTACTCGATTACCTCAAATGGCCGGATGAGGAAGACGGAACCTATCGAACGTTTGCTCATTATAAGGACGACCAAGAAGCCTTGCTGTTTTTAATGCAAGAGGTAAACTCGATGGAAGACACCGTTTACCAAATGACCTACACCTGGCTCCGAGGCGATTCGGTTCCAATGAATCGAAGCGTTGAGCGCTATTCGAAGAATAATTGGCTGGAATTTGTTGGTCAAGCCTTTTTTGAGCCAGCACCGAACGGTGAAATTCGAGAGATTAAGGCTCAATTAGACGGGAAATCGAAATTTGCTTATGACGACCCTGAGCTTTCGGCCACGGTGTTCTATGCCTTTTACAATGACCCAAGCGCAACGATGGATTTCATTTCTAGCATGAAGTATACATTGGAAAGAATCCCAGCGTTGGATCCAGTAAACGATTGCCTCGTGCTGTCTTCAGATGAGGTGGCTAAAATGTACTTCAAAGATGAACGGGAAAACACCGAGCAAAATTCATTCAGCCGACTTACATACGTTAAGAATAAAGGGCTTGTTCGCATCTTTCAGAGCAATGAAGACTCCGAAATTGAATACAATATTGTCGAGTAGTTATTCGCTGTACGGGCAATCCAGTTGCTCAACCCTAAGATCTTTATACGCGACGCGGCCTTTGCCATTTCGCAACCACAGAAAGACTTCAAGGGTGGCGCCATCGGGCAGGTCTGCCGGCTTCTGAAGGTACGCCTCTGCCCTATCCCATTCATCTTCCTTTAAAGGCAGCCTATCCAGCTCTAAGCTCTGATACGATGTGGACTTCTTGTTAACCTCAAAGCTCATAATGAGCATAACTTCAGATCTAGCGTAATTGCTGCATTTAAGATCGACGCCTATTCTCAACACCCGGTCAAAGGATGTGTTTAAATCACTAGCTGGAACGCTCAACTGCGGGCTATAATCCATTGACCCAGCCAGCTCACCTGAATCAAAATCTGGCTTCCAGGTTTGCTCAATTACCGTGTCTCGCTTAACACGCTCTGGTTTCCCTTCCATCAAACGCTCAACATCCGGTGCTTTCCACAACCCTGTTAGAGCCATGTTTGATGGTGCGTTGGGGTTAAGAAAGAGTAAATCAAAGGCGCTTTTGGTCATCGCGCTTCCGGAGAGTTGCGCACGCTCATATTGTCTCGTTTGCAACAGACTATTTCCGATGAAAGCGACGCCTATGATGAAAGTCGCTGCAAACGTGGCGTTGTTTCTCGCCATGAACCATCTCAAAAATGAGGCGATGAATACAGCCAGTAAAGGATATATGTCGATCATCGGCCGGATGCTGAAGCTATCTCCATAATACCAGCACCACCAAGAGAAAACCACATAGATATGGGCAGGAATGCAAATTGCTCCCGCGATTGTCAACGCTCGGTCTATCTTCCATAAAAACCCAACGCCGAGCAAAGCCAACATCATTACTGGAGTATACATAAGCCAACCATTGCGATAACTAAATAATCCATTTAGAATTTCCGGTTTCAACCAAAAAATCTGCTCTTCCCCGTAGCTGTAGAAAAACCAATGCCCCGAGGCTTCATGCCAAAGCATCATTTGAGGAAGAAATGGAAGCAGCGCAAAGAATATTGCCGGAACCGTTGCCCATTGAAACAACGCGCGCCATTGACCAGAATCGATTAACTGAATCAATGGAATCAACATGAATATTCCGTTGGTAGGGCGAATTAGCATGATCCATCCATACAGCAATGCAGTGAACATCAGATTATAACTTCTTCCCTTTTCCAGCCATGAATCAAAAGCAAGCAGCGCCATGGAAAAGAGGGCGAATGTGAAGACATGAGAAATGGCGTTATCGGGTCCAGCATAATAAAGGAGATTGGTGCCAAGCCCGACCAAGAGCAATGTAAAGTCGCTCAGCGAATCGGAGAACCTCCGAACCAAAAAAGCCCTTAGCGCGATCAATCCAAATAGGAAAAAGAGTATTCCACTTAGTCCTACGCTAAGTTGATATGGCATGGACCAACCATCGCGTGCAAACCCCATGGGTCCAGCAACCAAATGGGCAGCATAAAACAAGGGAAGCTGGGCATAGGCCACACCCATGGTTAATTTTGGAATGGACTTGCTATCGGGGTATGTATTTAGCCAGTATCGCTCTTTTGTATCGGGGTCGAGGTCGTCGTAAAAGGCAAAATCAAATTCACCGTAAACCACCCAATTGGCCAAATAGGCGCAATATCCTCGCGCATCGCCGCGTATTACATTCTCTGCCCTCCACTGCCCTGCAATGATCATCCAACTGAAAGCCAAGAAAGCTATTAGTATCGGAACCTTGTTTTTTGACAGTGCGAACATGCGGCAAATGTAGCCTCAATAGGAACGTGTAAAATGCCCAATCCGAAGTAGCTTCTTAACCTTTACATTCGCACCCATGCCTATAATCGAAGCACAAAATATCCGAAAGAGCTACGGTGAACTGGATGTCTTAAAGGGCATTAACCTAAGCATTGAAGCCAAAGAGATCGTGAGTATCGTTGGTGCTTCCGGCGCAGGAAAAACGACGCTTCTTCAAATTTTGGGAACCTTGGATAGAGCCGATAGTGGCGTTCTGAACATCGCAAATACGGATGTGCTTGGTCTCAGCGATAAAGCCTTGAGCCATTTTAGAAACACATCGATCGGTTTCGTTTTTCAGTTTCATCAATTGTTACCAGAGTTCAACGCGATTGAAAACGTATGCTTGCCTGCATTTATAAAAGGGTTGTCAAAATCTGAGGCAGAAGCAAAGGCATTGGACCTCCTTAAATTCCTTGGAGTAGACAATAGAGCACACCATAAACCGGGTCAGCTTAGCGGAGGAGAACAACAGCGAGTGGCCGTTGCTCGTTCGCTGATAAACCAACCCGCCGTTGTCTTTGCTGACGAGCCTTCTGGTAATTTGGACTCGAAGAATGCGGAGCAGCTTCATCAGCTGTTTTTTGATCTGCGTGAAGCTTTTGATCAAACATTCGTAATAGTTACCCATAATGGAACATTGGCGGAGATGGCCGATCGCAAGCTTACCATAGCCGACGGAGTAATTGAACGCTAGGCCGAAGTATTAAAACACATCTATGAAAATTCATTTGTTCACCTTGTTTATCGGCTTCATAGCCTTAAGCTGCCAAAAGGAACCCACCGCATGTATTTTGATTGAACCTGGAACCACAGTAACTGTATTTGACAATGTGACGTTAACGTCATGTTCAGAGGATGCACATTATTTAAATTGGGAAATTGAGGAGTTTCAAAATGGAAATCAGGTATTTCAAGTAGACATCGCAGCGTCCGTTAATTTCATTTGGGACGATGCCGGTACTTTTGACATTTATCTTACCGCAAGCTCTGAAAACCTGAAGAAAGAAGACTTTGCCTCAGCTCAAGTGACCGTAGAAGACGTTTGTTATAAATGCACAAATGGCGCCAACGATTCGGACATATGCTACAGTGACTACGAAGGAAAATCCGTCTTTGAGGCTGCACTCGCCAACTTTGAGAGTGCTGGGTTTACGTGTACATTAAAGTAACCCAGCTTAGCTTTTTGGGTCTACATTGTTTCGAACCCACTTCCCATTCTCATCCACACCCGGAAGACGAATACCCATTTTATAGGTAATGTGACGGACTAAGAAGACGATGAGGATGGTCATCGGTACGTTGATTTCCATTGGAAGTTCAAAATATCGGAATGCAAAAAAGGATCCACCGCCAATGGCACTCGCTATTGCATAGATTTCCTTTCGAGTAAGTAGCATTGGTTTTTCACCCGTAATAATGTCTCGAAGGAGTCCGCCAAAGGTTGCGGAAATAGTGCCCAAGCTAATACAAATGAAAATGTTCATGTCTAAGGAAAGTCCTTTTTGAATCCCGGCCATGGTGAACAGTCCAAGACCGATGGCGTCGAAGAGGTAAACTATAAATCTGAGTTTCTGTACATACGGATTAAACAAAAGCGTAAGTAATGCGCCTGCTGCAATCGTACTGATCAAAAGGCCATTACTCATCCAATCAACGGGAGTTTGGCCAATCAAAATATCACGGACAGTTCCTCCTCCGATTGAGGTAACAAAGGCGAGAACAAAGACCCCGAATAGATCAAATTTCTTTTCAATAGCCAAGGATGCCCCAGAAATTGCAAAGGCCAGTGCTCCCAGCAAATCCAACACACTAAAAAGTGAAAATTCCATAATACAAAAGTAGGTGTAAGAATCAGGGTACTCTGTCTCGCAACCGTTTTAAGTTCCTGCTCATAGTTCACATTTATGGACAATTGGTCATCGATACTACAATGTTATTTCCCACCATTGTCAGAGACGATTTCGACATTTCTAAGAGCCGTTGCTTTCGAAACCGATCCTTTATGAATTAATTATGATGAACGGTATTGCAATGGCGCTATCTGGGAGTAAATTTGACGCTTACCAAAACAAACACTATCATGATGTCTTTAGCCATTGGCGGAATTGTAATCTTTCTTCTTATTGTCATGCTTGCTTCAATGTACAACCGACTGGTGAAGCTGAGAAACAACCGAGAAAACGCGTTCGCTGACATTGATGTTCAGCTAAAACAACGACATGACCTTATCCCTCAGCTGGTTGATTCGGTAAAAGGCTATATGAAGCATGAGGATGGCGTCCTTACGCGTATCACTCAGGCTCGATCTGCAGCGATGAGCGCTGGGTCGATTAACGAAAAAATCGGTGCAGAGAACATGCTATCAAGCGCCCTCGGTGGATTGAAAATTGCAGTTGAGGCGTACCCTGACTTAAAAGCAAACACCAACTTCCTTCAACTTCAAGGCGAAATTTCTGACGTTGAAAACAAACTTGCTGCTGCCCGAAGGTTCTTCAACTCAGCAACCAAGGAGCTTAACAATTCAGTCCAGACATTTCCTTCCAATATAATTGCTGGCATGTTTGGGTTTAACAAAGAAGTCATGTTTGAGATTTCTAGCGCCGATCGAGCTGCGCACGAAACTGCGCCAAAAGTTAGCTTCGACTAATTAAAGAATGAAATACATAGGTCTTCAGGCGCAAATTAGGCGCAACAACACCAAATCAATGTTGCTGTTGCTGATGTTCCCAACAGTGCTCATCGTTCTGGTCGTGGCCTTTTTTCACATTCTAAACTTCATGTCTGAAGAGCCAATCTCATTTGGCGTAGTTAACGACGAAGCGCTGCTCTACACCCCTTTTGTTCTAGTTGCTGTGGCCATTTGGTTTACGATTGCGTGGTTTGGCCACACCGCCATGATTCAGAGAGCGACGAGTGCTAAACCGCTGGAGCGCAAAGAAAACTTGCGCGTATACAACCTACTCGAAAACCTGTGTATCTCTCGTGGATTAGATATTCCCAAGTTGTATATAATTCCTGACGAGTCGTTAAATGCATTTGCGAGCGGTTTGACTAAAAAAACCTACGCGATCAGTTTAAGCGAGGGCATCATCAACATGTTGAACGACGATGAATTAGAAACTGTTATTGCGCATGAACTCACCCATATTCGAAACCGTGACGTGCGCTTATTAGTAGTGAGCATCATCTTCGTTGGCATTTTTGCTTTTGTCGCCGAAATTGGACTTCGCAGCCTCTACTTCTCCGGACGTGGAAAGAAAAATAACAGCGGCATCATTGTCGTGGTGATTGCTTTGGCTGGGATAGGTTGGCTTCTAAGCATGTTATTTCGCTTCTCAATTTCACGTAAACGCGAATACTTAGCTGACGCCGGTGCGGTGGAATTAACCAAGAAACCATTGGCTTTGGCCAGCGCACTCGAAAAAATTAGCCGCGATCCATTGATTGAGGCCGTTAAACGCGAAGACGTTGCTCAGATGTTTATTGAGCACCCCTCTGAAAAGAAAAAGGGCTTTTCACTGAGTTCTATATTCGCTACACACCCACCGATCGAAAAACGGATTGAGGTTTTGCGGCAGTTTTAGAAGCCATATGATCATCAAACGGTTTCTTTACCTTGGCTGAAACAAGCTGAAAATGTTCAACATCGGGCCAAGCCACCTCTCTATCATATGCTTTCTATGCCTTACTGCCACTTTCTCTGGCTGCGCTGAAACGGAAAAAAGCCCAAACAAAACTGTATCCAAGCTTCCTTCGAAACCGCAAGTAATTGAGATAGATTCAGCGCCCTCGGTAACAGAAAATGAAGAAACTGAGGTAGAATTCATTCACCCCATCACGGGTTATTCAACGGATTGTGATACAGTCTATGAGACTTTCCCAAAAGACACGCAATACCAATGCATGATTCTCAGCCCAGGCACGTACCACAATGAGGAAGTGAATCCAAATTGGGCAAACTCAAGTTGGGTTGGCTTATTTAAAAATGGTGACGTTTTCGTGCGAAAGACAAGGGTAATCATTGAACCAGGGTATGATGCCCTGATGGATAAGGATGGAGAGAAATCGGGTTGGAATGTGGTTGCTGCCGATAGCGCTGACACCTGTTACTTCTTACTCAGTGGCTTCAAACCAGCAAGACTCGCGTTATTAGATCCCATCATTCATCGCCGCACAAAAATGCTTCCTAATGACTCACTAAGAATGGAATTCAAGAGACATAACTACTTGCTACACGCCAGTGGCAACGTGTATAACCATCAAACGAGCGACGAATGGCCAGAGATTTCGAGTTACCGACTCACCCTTGAGAAAGACGGAATTGAACAGATCATATTTGCCACATATAGTTTCAACGACAGACTGCCACACATTTACTTTATTGGTGATTTGGATGGCGATAAGAAGCTTGATATTATTCTAGATGCATCTAGGCATTACAACACCTTTGAACCTGTCCTCTACCTATCAACGTTGGCGAATGATGGAGAACTAGTTGGGTGCGCCGCCTATCACGTAAGCATGGGTTGCTAGGACTTAATGCAACGACAAGACAAAGCTGTGTCTTGGGAAACACCAACCCGATGCACGGCATCCGAATCGTAATAAAGAAATCGGGTCAAGTATTTAGTCTCTGTTGAATCCTGAGACGGGGACCAGAAACCCGTTTGCTTGCCAAAGAATTTAAACTTCACACCGTCATAGATGCCTGCAGGAAGTGCGTTGAAGGCACTCGAATTTGAGCCCGTACCATCCGCCCCAGAAGTTTGATCATCCCAATCTGCGTCCATCTTCATATCATCACCATGCGTGCCTCTGATTTCATTTGAATCGCCTAAATCTGTCAACCCCAAACATTCCTCAAGATTCATCCAGTCCTTATCTGTTGGCACTTTCCAACCAATTGGACAAACTCTTGCGAACTCAATTGGGTAATATGCGCGACCATACGATTCATCAGGATTCGCCGCTCTGATCTCGGACGATTCTGTTTCATAACGTACGTTCTGAGTCATCCAATATGTGCCACAGTAATTAGTAATACTATACACAGACCCATCGCCTCTGGGATCAGTCATGGTCGTTTCCGGGTCATAGTCGATTTCAATCGTTGTGATGAATCCATTCCCATCTTCGATTTCAATTTTTGGATACGCCTCGTGTCCCATTGTCCAGAAGATTTCAATATTTCCATCCACATTCGTTGTTAAGGTTTCGTCGCCAAGCGATCCGCCACCAGAAACAATTGTTACGGATATATCTTCCCCTTCAATTGGAGTTCCTTCTATGTTCAAGGCTTGCATCACAATCGGTTCCAAAAGAGCTTCATCGACAGTTCCGTTTTGCTTGTCTCCAGAAACAATCGATAGCATGTGCGGGCCATTCATTTCGGGGGTTCGTTCTTCTTTGCATCCTGCCAAAACAATCAAAGAGAAGAAGGCTATAAATAGTGGCTTGTGGTTCATTTTGAAGGGGTATAGTTCGAATCGAAAATAATCATTAAAACATGCTTTGAATTGCGCTGTGAGCCAAATTACACCGACTTGATCTCCATATCTACGAGCGCCGTAATTTCTCTGATAGACACAGCGAGATTGTCGCCGTGCTCGGCACTATTAAACAAGGCTTCTCATAAATTTGCTTTGCCCGCAATTAATTGAACACACCCATAAGATGTAATTCAACCTACATTGGTTTGTGGCGAGAGGTTAAAACTGGAAGTAAATGAAGGGCTGTGCTTCAGCACTCAGACTTTGGTAGATAACCACAATTACCGAAATACAAATAAGTCCTTGATATATTGGGTGGGCGTGAATAAACCGATCGCGCCATTTATCCTTGAAATCATTGCTCAACCAATGTGTCAAGAATCCCAAAGCCATTACAAGCAACGTGTACTTAAACCCAGCAATAAAGTCCGGTATTATCTCCCAACCCATGTTGGTTCTGACTTGGTTGAAAAATTGACGCACGCCCAGCGTATCAGGCGCTCTAAACCAGATTCTTGTGAACGTTATAAAGGCAAAGGTGATTCCAATACGCCAGATGCGCACCAACCAATGCGTACTCAGCTCATACGGTGAAATTTTCTTCCATGATTTGTAAAAAAGGAGTCCGGCTCCATTGATTGCTCCCCATAGAATGAAGTTCCAACTGGCTCCGTGCCACAAGCCTCCTATTAACATTGTAATCATTAGGTTGATATTGGTTCGGATCACTCCATGCTTGTTCCCTCCTATCGGTATGTAGAGATAATCCTTCAAGAAGGTACTCAACGATATATGCCATCTTCTCCAAAAATCTCCCACACTCAAGGCTTTGTATGGCGAATTGAAATTGCGGCTTAAACGAAAACCCATGAGAAGTGATAGTCCAATGGCAATATCCGTGTATCCACTGAAATCGACGTAGACTTGAAGCGAGTATGCAACCAAGGCACTTATATTCTCTACGCCAGTATAGCTCAACGGATTGGCAAACACGCGATCTATAAAATTCACAGCCATGTAGTCGCCGATAAACATCTTCTTGAACAGCCCTTTTAATATCATGAAGAGGGCCAATCCAAATTCGGCTTTGGTTAGAATGCTTGTTTTGTGCAATTGTGGAATGAACTCACTTGCCCTAACAATAGGACCAGCTACAAGCTGTGGAAAGAACGATACGTAGAAACCAAAATCGCTCAGAGACCTTAATGGCTCGAGTTTTCCGCGATAGATATCCACTACATATGTAAGGATCTGAAAGGTGAAGAATGAAATACCTACGGGCAATAGGATTCGATCTATGCTGAAGTAATCCGTTTGAACTAATGCGTTGCCCAACAATGCCAAAGGATCAAAAACATGCAGATGGAAACCAGATAAATCTGAAACCACATCGGCAAAAAAGTAGGCGTACTTGAAGTAGCATAGAAAGAACAAATGCACCACCACGGAGGAAATTAACAGTGCTTTTTTATGCCAGCTTTTCTTAGCGCCGTGAATTAAGGCACCTGTGCTGTAGGCAAACAGAATAGAGAACACCAACAAGATTAGAAATGTGCCGCTGGTCTTGTAATAAAAGAAGAAGCTGGCCAACATCAAATAGGCATTCCGCAGCGTCGTCTTTTTTGACAAAAGCGCGAATCCAGCAAAGACCACGATGAAAAACACCCAAAAATCCAAGGCAGTGAAAATCATCGGATGCTGATCCGAAAAAGCGAATATTTCCTTTATTCTGTCCAAATCGGCTCTTGCTCGTTATGCCACTTTAAATAGTCCTCTAAAAATGCTTGGTAGAATAGATCGCCCTTGATCAAGTAACCCTCTTTAGTGAAGTGAACGAGGTCGGTCTTCATCATACCCGCATCACGCCACGTGCGCGCTGACCCAGATCCGCCCATAATTCCATACAAGTCCCATACCTTGGCATCATATTCCTCGGCTAGCTCATATATCACGCTACGCACGGAGCTTAAATTGTCATTATGATATTTCCTACGAACATAATTGTCGTTTGGCATGGTCAGCATAATGGCGCAATTTGGATTTGCGGTTCGAATTTGGTCTAAGAACGACTTGAAATTTGCTTTGTAGTTTGTGCTGTCGTAGCCAGGTTCTGATGAGTCATTTGTTCCAATGCTCATAATGATCAGGTCTGGGCGCACATACGGCAATTGCTCCTCAAACAAATCACAGCGCTGAAATGAAACAAACCGCGATCCATTAACACCAACACTGTGGTATACAATGCCCGGATTATAGTTTTCGCTTACGAGCCCGTAAAACTGGAGCTCGTCCGTAGATCCCGCAGGCTTTCTAAATACCAATTCAATGGAGTCCACATCATGACCATACATGGCTTCCGTATATGCTTGCGGATGATGTGTAACGTGTACATAATTATCTGACTCACACTTCACTTCAAGCTTGTAATCGGTTTGTTCTAGGTTGCTCAAAAGTTTAAACATTCTCGTTTTCACGGGCGTCGGAGATTGATGAAATGTGAATTTCAAACTCACCACCGTATCCGTGCTAGTGGCGGTTATTCCAGAAACGCCCCATGTGCTTTCATGTTTACTATATGAGCTTCTATGCCCTTGCCACTCTCCTGTCCAATTCACGTAATATGAATAGGGTCTATTTGTTTTCGCTGTTTTGAACGGAAACAACAGGCCTCTTGCACCTTGGATATTTGTGTCGATGTTTTGAAGTCTTTCTCGCACCAAATTGCTCCAGATGTCGGCCTGAATATGCGATCCTCCGAAGTGAATAATCTGCAACTGACCAATACCATAGCGCATCATACGATCGAAGTTTTGGTAATAGAGATCGAATGATTTACTGTGCTCTACTCCAGTGAAATGATTGCGATCGTAGTCAACAAACGGATATCGAACTTCCTCCACCGTGTCTATAGGTTGCTCGCTTGGTATTGGCAGGACATCTTGCGCGCTGGCGAACATGCCCATGCTTGCAATGGATAGGGTCAAAAGTGTTTTACGGATGCTGGCTGGAATCGTCATTCGCGAGTTTGGAGTTGTTATATGTTTCGTATTCGATGATTAGTGCTTTGTAGAAAAACTCAGAAATAATTCGCGCTCCACGCGGCGTAAAGTGTGTGTAGTCTGGACCTGCGAGAGCTGGACTTGCTTCAACCCACGAAGGCATGCTGTTTTTTCCGCCCATGGCAGCATACATATCCCAATACCCTATCCCCGATTTGAATGCGGCTTTTTTAAGCGCATCACGCACGGGTTCCAGCAATGGATATGTTTCGAAGAAATCTTCTGTTTTCGTAGACATATCAGATGGGCCAATTAAAATGACGGAGGCATTCGGACATGCTTTTTGAACCAAGCGAATCTGATTATAGAATCGACTTCCATACTGAGCTGCCTGCGCTGAATCCTTCATATATGGCATGACATTTCCTCCGTATTGCAAGATGATTAGCGATGTATTCAACTCATCATGCATGGCAGCAAACAAAGCAGGATCAATTTTATGAAATATCGTTCCCGAGCTGCCTCGCATGGCAACATTATTCACCTGAACACCGGTTGGCGACTCGAGGGATACTCCATAAATCTGCGGACTGATTTTAGACTCAAACTTCAACTCAACCTCATCGATGGGCTCATCAAAGTCAAGGCTAACCGTGTTTAGAATTTTTTGTCCTTTGAGATAGTCTGTAAACGTGGTGTCGTAAATAGGAAATGTTAATCTAACCGCGTCGTACACTGGTCCGTGAAAAATCTTGACCTGCTTAAATTTCTTGGTGTTGTTATAGATTGTTTTTTTCGTGTCATAACGCACCCATGCAGCGTAAACACTATCCTTTGCTAAGGAAGAGTCGGTAGGATAAGGCGTATAGGTTGAATACGAAGCCATGGCTCCATAGTTCGAATTCTCACCTTCAGCGCCCTCTTTAAAAAACGCTGGGTATCGATACCAACCCTCGGAGTTCTCATGATTAAGAAGCTTGACCTGATTTATGTTGCTCGCAGGGATCATTCCAATAGCATATCCTCCAAACCGTTTCTGCAACCTATCGCGGATATAGCTTGTCATTCTATCGCCTTCAATCTGGGAATCACCGTAGTGGAAGACATGTGTCTTACCTTTCTTGTAGGCAACATCGTCTAGCGCTTCAAAAAACGCATAAAGCGAGGAGGCGTCGCCCCCTTTGAACTCAATGTGCTGAAGGTATTTCTCCGCGGCGCGCATGCTATCAACATTGACATGCTTCCGCCTAATAACAACAACAGAGTCAATTGTATCGACCATTCCAAGGGCAATTTCTAGCTCTTGATCCGATATTTGATCCACCTCATTCAGCGAGTCGGAAAGCGCGATGGTTGATGTAATGTCGGCATATTCGGGATTTTGATTGTTTACCAAACGATCAAATGATGGATATTTCAATTCGAAGTCGAGAGCGAATTGCATGCCTTTGTCTGGAACAACAAGTGAGAGCCCAATTAGGACGGCGGTCACCATCAACATGAAAACAAGAATAAATCCAGGGCCGCGCTCGGTCATCAATTGTGATCTAAGGTTCGAATTTACGGCGCTAACATCCGGTCAAGATGCACACCGAAAGCGAACATAAACAACGACTCGTTAGTTAAAGATTCAATCAAGAAAGCGCGGAGAGTGGCTTAGAATCTGCGATGCAGAAGATCAGTGAATGTCGATTTAAGCAAAGAAAACACGAAAAGTGGTTTGTCTGGCTTAATTCTCGGCTAAGTAATCTGCTGTTCGCTGTCTAGCGAAGGTCCACTCCTGCCATGTTGCTGTTTCCATTGATTCTTGAAACCTAGCCTTCTTTTCCTGGATTGATTTGTAATACTCGTCAGCAGTCATATACTTTTCTTCGAACGGGAACCTTTCCGATTGAATTCGTTCCATTTCTTGCAGCTCTTCTATGGAATAATCTAAATACGGAATGCTTTCAGCATCAAACGTGGCGAGATAATCGAAGTGCAAGAAAGACGTCTCATGGTGGCTGAAATTATAGCTGGTAATGATGGTATTCCAATTTGGAATTGCACTAAGGAAAAGCACGGCTATCAGCGAAAGTGCATTCCATTTAAACAGAAAAAACGCACTCCGTCTATCTCGTACTTTAAGATATACGGTGGCTATTCCAATTATTACAAGTAAGAGGAAAAACATAACTCCTATGCGCTTGGTTGCGAGCGCAAAATGATTGATGTAATGTAGGTTTCTTATGGCCACGGACAATGCGAGAATGGCGTTTTGCCCCAACCATAAATAACAGAGCCGTTTCAACCATACATTTTTTGAATAAAAGTTCAGGTTCCGACGGAAAAAATAGAGCACTATCCCTACAGAGATGAAGATGCTCAAAATGAGGATGTATGTGCCTTCATGGACGAATTGTTTCAAGTATTCTCCTTCCCATTCGAAATTGAACCAAACCCAATACACATCAATTGTATTGACCACTGCAATTAGTAAGTTGAGCATAACCAATAGCACAATTGCTGCGCGCCATTCGTTGATCAGGGCGAGTGGCTTGAATGAATCGAAATGCTTCACCCTGATTCGTTTCAAATAATCAAGCGCAGAAGCATCCTCCGCCAATATTGATTTAGAAGCATTGTGCACCAAAGCGAATACGCTGATAACTAGTCCAAGAATGAATGTCCAGAACCATTGCCAATTAAAATCCTTAAACAACTCATCCAAAAATTGACTCAGACCAAATGAAAAATCTGAAACAAAGCCATCAAAAACGGGGTTTGAAGATTTGTACATGAAAACAAAAACTATGAATACAACGAGCGGAACAACGAGATAATAGTGCTTTGAAAAGCGCCTTATAGGCTTAATTCTCAGTACTTCTAACCTAAAGAGATCGGGGAAGAAACGAAACCAGGAAAACAACAGATTATAGATGCCCAGCCGAACAGAAGTCACGATGGACCTCGCCTCCGGCGCTATTAGCACCCCAACGAATACGCCAAATAAAATCAAGTGGACAAAGAATGTCCAGCCGGCGGCATTTACGGTCATTGCGATGGAGGTTAGCAACAGCGCTAAGCTTGACAAGATTCGTGGTGGACTTAAAAGGGAACTTGGATAGATCATGGCACCGGCCCCAAGTATTACAATGTCAAAAAGAAGCACATTGATTCCGGGTAGACTATCTAAGAACAATAGACTAAAGGCAAGAGCGCAAAATAGAACAGCAGCGAGGTGTTTAGGTGATTTCAAGATGGGTGCGTTTGCGCTTTAACGTCTGTGATTTTGATTTATTTCAATCAAATCATCATTCAATAATTAGACATAAAAAAACCCTGATTTCAAAATCGAAATCAGGGTTTAAATTGGATAGTGGTGGTTAGTTCTTAATAAAGGAAGATCTCCAAATCACCGCTTCATCTTGGAGTTCAATAAAATAGATACCATTTGCAAAGTCGGAAACATCGATGGTTTCATTGACAGCCGATTGACCGAGGTTGGAAGATCGTACGAGTTGACCTTGCGCATTTCTTATGATGTAAGCCAATGCCGATTGATCTCCAATAATCCGAACTTCCGTGGAAGATGGATTTGGGAATAGGCTAAACGAACCATTGTTTAACTCATCCACGCCGGTCGTCCAAAACTTCACCTTAACCTCATCGGTTCCTTGACACGAGTGGTTATCCGTGACAGTTACTGAATAGGTTCCGGCAATGCTCACGCTGATGACAGAATCTAATGATCCGGTATTCCAGACATATGCCACGTAAATTCCAGGATCTAATATTACTGGAGACGTTGGTGCGTTCACATTCGGGCCAAGATCTGGCTCTGGAAGGTCATAAACTTCAGAAACGTTAATCGAAGTTGAGCCTTCACAACCTGCGAAAGACGTGACCGTGATACTATAAGTACCAAGCGCGCTAACCTGCAAAAGCTGACCCACGACGCCTCCGCCCCAATCGTAAGATTCGTAACCTCCACCAGCATTTAAAATGATGCTACCACCATCGCAATATCCAGTATCAGTTCCTCCTAAGCTCACATTTGGAGCAGCATTGTCAAATGCCACATTGAAGCCTTCATCAAACTCACAACCATGCGCGTCTGTAATGGAAACTGAGTGCGGACCAGCGTTCAATGCATATGCATATGTTCCGGTTTCGCTGTTGTCCCAATCGATGGTTAACGGTAAAATACCACCAAACCCTGTGGCCTTTGCTCCACCGTTTTCATCGAATTCGCAATAGGCATTTGATATACTATCTACGGTAAGGTATAGGTAAGGAGCTGGCGAAACATATACCGAATCACTGGCCTCACATGAAAAGGAGCTTTCGGTTAGCGTCACAAAATACCAACCAGCTTCTAGACCAGTTAAGTTTTGAGTCGTCGCGGTGAAACTTGAAGGTCCTGTCCAAGAATATGTAAAACTCGCTCCACCAGTTGGAGTCAAGGTAATTTCTCCGTCGTCACTATCAAAGCAAGATGTACCATAACCAGAGTAGTTGCTAACTGTGTCGTTGATAAGAACCATTCCAGGTCCAAGAATCGTAGTATCCAGTGTCGCTGGACAAACAGTACCTGAACTAATTGTAACAGCATAGACACCTGCGCCGGCATTGCTTACAGATGACGTGGTTCCAGCATATCCATTTGGGCCTGACCATTGATACGTATATGTTGATCCGCCATTTGCGGCAGTTGTAGAAATTGAAGCGGTCGAATCGCCATAACAGTCAATATGGTTTCCCGCAGAATTTAACGCCGAGGAAGAAATGGTACCTGTAATTTGTCCAGAGCATATCAAGTATGTCACTCTCAAGTAACTTGAGGTAGCCGTAAATCGTTTCCAGTTTGTGGTACCGGCGGCCATTGTAAACGCCAATTGGAACCATGTGTTTCCAAGTTCGTCTTCAATATCCTGGTCACATGTTGTTCCCAGATCATAGTATCCGTAGTTCTGACCTACTCCATTGGTAGGAAACTGAATGTAGTTGCCATTCGCTAAATCAGCGTAAGCACTCGAATTATAAGCTCCATAGTTTCCATAGGTACCGGTTACATCATTCACATTTATGGTATCCGCTCCGGTAACACCACCGTTGCAGTACATCTGCACTTCAGAATCGAAGATTAATGCATTATTCGGAATAGATGAAATGTTCCATTTTGTCCATGCTCGGTAGGTCGTGCCACTGTAGCTATTCGCCGTAAAAACAAAGAATGTAGCGTCATTGTAGCCATTTGCAGAATTCTGCCAGCCTCCGAATTGTCCAGTAAGCGTCACTGTTGGATCAACTACAACTGGAAATTGTCTTCCCGATTGTGTAAGCCAGCTCATTGGCACAAGCGTGGATAATTCAAATGTTGTGGCCGATAGTTTGCTCACCTTATAGGTCTTATCCCAAACCCCATCAGCAAAAATCGTTTTGGCTGAGTTGTTTAGCTCGTATACCTCGGGTACAGGTATTGCAGCAACCGCATTGCCTTGAACGTCAAGAAGGTTAAGTCCAGAACTAATAAAATGCTCGCCCGACATCTCCATCTCGGCGCTAACGAGCGTAAATCCTTCGGGAATTGTAATTACTTCAGAGTAGGCCAAATAATCCGTTCCGGAAGGAAGGTTAGACGGCATTGAATTCAATACAATGTTGTTTTTAATATAACCGTTGTTTACTTCATATTCTGCAGAAGCGTTTGTAAACAGGTTTGGATATATCGCTTTTTTTGCGGATGAAGTGATTTCACTAGACCCAGCCTCTTCAAGAATCGACAGCTCTGTTCCATTAGAAGATATGGCTACTAGTTTTGAGGCAGATCCCAACGTCATACTCCAATCATTTCCCACTACTTTGACACCTGCAGTGGATAGATCATTAGGATAATATGACTTGATCAGGTTCGCTTCATTTTTCATGGCAAACGCTCCAGAAGCAGGTATGATCGATGCGTCGATATCCAAGAAATTACCCTCAGACAGGTAATGGATAGGGCCGCCGGAAATGTATGCTTCCATTTTTCCATCGGGCAGAATGAAGTGTTTGGTGTTCAAATCTCGAAGACTGACATCTTCTTTTAAATCAGTTGGCAAACTCGGGGTATTAAGCTGTGCCGCGTCTTGACAATAAACATCCCCCATAATTAGTACGGAGGCAATCGTCAACAAATAGGTAGAATAATTTTTCATAAGCAGTAATTGGGTTAAAATATACTTTGGGACATGCGAAAACTCGCGACATTCCAAATCAACTGCTTAAAATTACATTTTATCTATAAATGAGCCCTATTTGTCGGTCAAATAATCAAAAACACCAAATAATCATTGGTGCCGGACGGTAGGGTATAGTTATCTACATTCCACATACGCCTGACCTAAAGGATCGTAGTGCTCTTTTTTCTCCAACGCCTTAATCTCATCACCACAGTACTCGCCCATTTTATCTTCCGTTTTCCCGTTAGAATTTTCAACCACGTAGTAGCATTCCTCACATTTTGTGCATGATGCAAGTACGACGAGGATTAGGCCACTAATCAACACAAGGATTTTCGGAGTTGTCATGTTATGGGTTATTGATTATTATTTGTGTGGTTTCCACATTTGTATTGCCCGATAGGCGTATTAGGTAAGAACCATTGGGCAAATCATGCGTGAAAGTATTTTTCCCTTGGTGTAAATCTCGGTGTAAGACTTCTTTTCCATTTAGGTCAAAGCAAGAAAGCTCCTGAAATTCTTGATCAACGAATACGTTGAACGAGCCTGATATTGGGTTTGGAAAAATCCCGAATCCTTTCTCACCGACCAAGTCTTCCAAACCAAGTGGCCAGTTACTTAGCTGCACATCTTGGAGGGTCAATTGACCATTGTCAAGTCTAATATTGGCGACCGTGTCTGGAAAGTACCCGTCTGCTGAAACAACTAGGGTGTATGAGCCCTCATTTAGCGTTGAAACCGCATAATCGCCTGCAATGCTTCCTTTTTCATCTAAACCAGATTCCAATATCTGAATTTGAGGAAAGACAATGGATGCACCAGTGTGCTCGTCCGTTACAGAGCCTTCCAGATAGCATCCTCTGGTGTAGGTTGGTTTAAATACATATAAACCCTCCTCAATATCGGTGGCCAAAATATTTCCAGATGGCAGGTATGGGTAAGCTCCCCAGCATCCATTAAAACCTTCGTACACATAATCTGGACTGGTATCATAATGCCCGGTTTCAATCATGTTTTTAGGCCGCTTGACATCAATAATGTTGATGCCATATGTATAATAAGAAGTAATCAGGTAATCGTTAAAAAAATGTGTGTTGTGAGGAATTATTGCGGTGTCGCTAACGGTCCAAACATCCAATTCAATCGGGTTAAGCACATTTAACGCATCGTAGGCCGCAATGCTTCCATTTCGCACTTCGTCGGTTGTGAAAACATACCGCGAATCGTCAGAAAACCATGCGTTGTGTGTAAAGCTATTTGGAGTCTTCCACGTAGAAATGATCTCTGGGTTTGCCTTGTCTGAAACATCAATTACTTGAAGCTGACCTAGGTTTACCGCTCCACCCCAGAGAGTATCGCCCTGCACCACGCCATCGTGCAAATAGTTTACATCAAACATTCCAATTGGGGTAGGGTTCATCGGATCGTCATTCAAGTCTAGCATGATGGCGCCTCCTCTGGAATAAAACGCACCAAAAATATACGCGATCCCATTCTCGTCAATATATAAGTTGTGAGCCTGATAAAAGGTGAGTGAATCATCTACCCAATACGTGTATTGCAAACTCGTTGTGTCTGGAAGCGGACTCATATCTACGATTAGTAAACCGGGTCCGCACTCACATGTAATATAGGCGTAGTCGCCCCAAGTTTTGATATCTCTCCATGTGCTTGGGTTGGCACCAATGGTCCTAAAAACCTCCGTTGGTGTAGATGGGTTTGTAACATCCACGATTGAAAAATTGTCATGGAGACCAACAAGTGCATATTCATTGTCTTCTTCATCCACATAGCCCCAAACATCGCTCAGCTCGACGTCATATTCCAGACGTCCCATGAGCTCCATGTTATAATTTTGTGCCCAAACCAAAGGTGCGAAGAGTAATGACACAACAACGAGCAATGATCTTTTCATGGTTCTAAGACGGTTAAACAATAAAAAGGTTTTCATTAAAGCTCGAGGGTAATCTGACTGCCTGCACCAAAACCATCATCTTTCTTATCAGAGTCATCCTTTTTTGGAGCCTCAGGCTTCTTGGTCTCCTCCGATTTTTTCTCGACAGGTTCTTTGGGTTCAGCTTTTGGCTGATCGCCATCTTTTCTGTCTTCATCTGAAACAGATTCTTTAGAAGACTTCTTCGCCGGCTTAGGCTCCACTTCCTCTACTGCAGCTTCCAACTTAGAATCAGGTTCTGATGCGCTAGGCTTTTCAATCTTTTTTTCTTCCGGTTCTTGAGGCTCTGTTTTCTTCTTCTTAGAAATTGGAGGCAAGCTTGATTCTTTGACGCTTTCCGTTTTCTCAGGTATTTTCTCAACAAATGCGGACACTGCTGGCCGCACATCCGACGGTTTCACATCAATTGTCATCCCTGCGCTATCGTCTTCATCATCTTCTTCGCCTTCGGGGGCATCCGTCTCATAAGGCAACGGATCAAGTTCTTCAAGTGCCTTTACCTTATACTTACTTAGCCTATTTCCTTGGGCCTTCAAGCCTTTTATAGCAATAAATTCTTCGATATTGATCGTTTCATCTTCTCTATTGCTGGCGCGCTTATCAAATTTGATCGTGGCCATTGGTCTCCATTCCAATGAGACAAACTCTAAGGTTGATTTCGGCGCTTCACTTATGAAGTGTATTGGCTTATCGCTGGGTTCCACTATGAATCGCTTGATGTACAACTCCTCTTTTTCACCATCCATATAGGCGGCGCTGATCGGTTTTTCGGGATTCCACTTCTCAAGTTTAATCAGGTCGTCGTCAAACTTTGTAAGCAAATCAATTCCAGTTAGCCGGTAATCACCAGAACTCATAATGGTCAAGATTTGATCATCTCCATTGAAGGCACCTAAGTATGTTCCGCGCTCCTCGTAATTCAAGCGTTTCACAGAATCGTCGAACCAAACTTTGCGCGCTGCCAAGGTGGATACGCCTTTTTCTTTGAGCTCAATTCGGTTCACGCTGTGTTTTGTCAGAATGTTTCCGTTGGCTACACGTCCTTTTATCTGCTGCTCACTAAAGTCAAAGTCAAACTTTATACGTTTAATTTTCGCTTTTGCTCGATGTATTACGGTCACAATTTCCGCCTCTCCATTTGGGTTGATCGTTAAATGAAGTACAGCGGACTTGGCGGTTCCTTTCGTAAGTGGGTATTCCCTATCACGGACAATGGAAGTCACGTTGAACCGCTTCACCATCACGTTTCCAGCGGGGCCATCTTGATAAATCAAATTGTATATCGTTCGCTCATCGTTCTTTTTCCAAATTCCAACGTGGAGAATGTCCTTACCGACAAACGTCTTATCTGCCATCTTCGAAACAATCATTACTCCATCTCTGCGAATGATAATGATGTCGTCGATGTCTGAAGCCTCACAGACAAACTCGCTTTCGCTGCGCTTTAACCCATGACCAATAAATCCTTCGACGCGATCCACGTATAACTTTACGTTGCTGGCAGCGACAAGATTTCGTTTTATAACATCCAGTGATCGTATCTCTGTTTTTCGCTCTCTACCAGCTCCATATTTCTTCTTGAGATTCTTGAAATACTCAATAGCGTAATCTGTCAGATTCTCTAAATGATGCTTGACTGTTGCAATGTCTTCATTTAGTCGGGTAATAATTTCATCGGCCTTAAACCCATCGAACTTCGAAATACGCTTGATCTTGATCTCAGTCAATCTGGCAACATCGTCGTCGGTTACTGCACGCAATAGATGTTTAACATGCGGCTCGAGACCCTTATGGATTGTCTTGATTATGTCATCCCACGTCTCACACTCCTCAATATCACGATAGATTCGCTTTTCAATAAATATCTTTTCGAGTGAAGCGAAATGCCATTTCTCCTCCAGCTCGCTTTTTTCGATCTCAAGCTCTAGCTTGAGTAATCCCTTGGTCTCTTCGGTACTTTGAGCCAAAATTTCACTTACCCCAACAAATCGAGGCTTGTCGTTTTCGATTACCCCAGCGTTTGGAGAAATGGAAACTTCACAATCTGTAAATGCATACAGCGCATCGATCATCTTATCAGGTGACTCGCGATCATGCAGGTGAACTAGGATCTCTACGAACTCCGCCGTATTGTCTTCGACCTTCTTAATCTTGATTTTACCCTTATCGTTTGCCTTCAAGATGGAATCAATGAGCGACGATGTGGTTGTAGCAAAAGGAATTTCACTAATGCGAAGCGTTTTTTTATCATCGGCAGAAATGCGTGCACGCACCTTAACCCGACCACCGCGCAAACCATCATTATACTCACTAAAGTCTGCAAATCCACCCGTAGGGAAATCGGGATAAATCTTCACCCGCTTGCCTTTAAGTATGCTTATTGAACCATCGATTAACTCAATGAAGTTGTGCGGCAACATCTTACATGCGAGACCAACGGCGATGCCTTCAATTCCTGAAGCTAATAGCAACGGAAACTTAACCGGCAGCGTAACGGGTTCTTTGTTTCGCCCATCGTAACTCAATTGCCAATTGGTTGTTTTGGCATTGAAAAGCACTTCCAAACCAAATTTGGTCAGCCGTGCCTCAATATATCTTGGTGCGGCCGCGCTATCGCCAGTTAGGATATTTCCCCAGTTTCCCTGGCAATCTATGAGTAGGTCTCGTTGCCCAACTTGCACCAACGCATCACCAATGGAAGCATCGCCATGTGGGTGATACTTCATAGTGTTTCCGATGATGTTGGCCACTTTGTGATAGCGTCCATCATCCATTTCTTTCATGGAGTGTAGGATCCGCCTCTGAACTGGTTTTAATCCGTCGTTGATATGCGGAACCGCTCGTTCAAGAATTACATATGAGGCGTAATCGAGAAACCATTCTTTATACATGCCGCTAACATGTATGACTTTCTCCAGTTCCTGCTGATCTTCCTGTTGGCTAAACTCTTCGTCGCGTTCTTCTATGTTGTCGTTTTCCTCAGCCATGCACTATGCTGCCTTTTCAGCAGTATCTTCCTCAGTAATGTCTTTTTCAACCTTAAGGTTGTCAATGATGAACTCTTGTCTTGTGGGTGTGTTCTTACCCATATAGAACGATAGTAAATCCTTCACCAAAGCTTCCTTTCCAATGAGCACTGGATCAAGACGAATGTCTTCTCCAACAAACTGCTTGAATTCGCTCGGCGAAATCTCTCCTAATCCCTTGAAACGCGTTATTTCTGGATTCTTACCTAATTTTTCCAGCGCCGCGACTCGCTCTTCATCGCTATAACAATAGATGGTTTCTTTCTTGTTTCTCACTCGAAACAAGGGCGTTTGAAGGACATATAAATGGCCTTGCTTAACGATCTCTGGAAAGAACTGAAGAAAGAAGGTAATCAGGAGCAGGCGTATGTGCATTCCATCAACGTCGGCATCTGTGGCGATTACCACTTTATTATATCGAAGGTTTTCAATTCCATCTTCAATATTTAACGCAGCCTGAAGCAAATTAAATTCCTCGTTTTCGTACACCACCTTTTTTGTGAGTCCGTACGTGTTTAGCGGCTTTCCTTTAAGAGAAAAGACTGCCTGTGTATTTACATTTCTGATTTTTGTGATGGAACCCGAGGCGGAATCTCCCTCACAAATGAAAATAGAGGTATCGATACTGCGATCATCCTTGTCGTTACGGTGAACTCGACAATCGCGTAGTTTCTTGTTGTGAAGACTGGCCTTTTTTGCGCGATCTCGAGCAAGCTTCTTAACGCCAGCCATTTCCTTCCGTTCTCGCTCACTTTGAACAATCTTCTTCAGCAACAGATCAGCAATTTTCTGATTCTTATGCAAGAAATTATCCAGTTCTCGAGACAAAAATTCGTTGATAAATGAACGCATAGTGGGACCGTCGGGGCCTACATCTTGAGACCCAAGCTTCGTCTTGGTTTGAGACTCAAATACAGGTTCCATGACCTTGACACTAACAGCTGCTGTAATTGAGGTTCGAATGTCCTGTGCCTCAAAGCTTTTTCCATAGTGATCTCGGATCACCTTAGCGATGGTTTCTCTGAACGCCGCTTGGTGCGTCCCTCCTTGCGGCGTGTACTGACCATTCACAAACGAATAATAGTCCTCGCCATAACTCTGTGTATGGGTGATGGCTACTTCAATATCTTCTCCTTCGATGTGAATAATTGGATAAAGCGGCTCCTCATCTATATTGTTATTCAACAAATCGGCAAGCCCATTCTCTGACTCATAGCGCTCGCCATTAAAATTGATTGCTAAACCACGGTTGAGGTATGCATAATTCCAGAGCATTTTCTCAACGTACTCATGCTTGTAGCTATAGTTCTTGAAAATCTCTTCATCCGGAATGAAAGTGATGCGCGTTCCCTTTCTAGTTGATGAGGATTCAATCTTGCCATCTTCGGTCAGATCTCCTCTACAAAACTCAGCGGCTTTGATTTGTTCGTCACGCACTGACTCAACCTTGAAATATGATGAAAGTGCATTAACTGCCTTGGTTCCGACACCATTTAGTCCCACCGATTTCTTAAACGCCTTACTATCATACTTTCCACCTGTATTCATCTTGGATACAGCGTCAATGACCTTTCCGAGTGGGATGCCTCGACCATAATCGCGCACCTTTACTTCATTTCCACGAATACTGAGATCGATGTTCTTTCCATTGCCCATAACAAACTCATCAATCGAGTTGTCGATGATCTCTTTGATCAAAATGTAGATTCCATCATCCGCCGCATTTCCATCTCCGAGTTTTCCAATATACATACCCGGTCGCATGCGAATGTGCTCGGACCAATTAAGGGTTCTGATATTATCTTCTGTATATTCTGCTGACATTTCCTTGACGTGGGTAGGTGGGCGAATTTACTACGTCAACCTGGGCTTTTTGAGGTTTATTAGGTTTCCTTTTTCACATGGTTTTGAACAAATTTTTTGCCTTCGGTTAACAACCGTGAAATCACCGCCACAGATCTATGACCGAAGCCCTTATTTTTGAATTCATTGAAAACACTCTACCTCATACGACACGGGAAGAGCGATCGATCAAACTTCGATCGACCCGACCTTGATCGACCTCTCACTAGCCGAGGAATCACAAACTGCCAAGAAGTGGGCGCCATATTAAAGACTGAGCAGCCTTCAGCTACGTTCTTGGCAATGAGTATTGCCCGACGCACGCGTCAATCAGCCGAAAACATTCTGAGTGAATTCACGATTCCTGAGGAGCATCAAATGGCGTTTAATGAGCTATACCTTCCTGATCTTTCGACCCTGCTGGGGTTTATTACCACATTAAATAGCGATCATGATGCAGCCATTATTGTTGGTCACGAACCTTCAATCTCGGATTTGCTGTTCACGATTCTAAAAAAGCCAGTGGAACCAGTTGTTACCTCTTCCATTTCAAAGATTCAATTCGCATGCGACGACTGGTCCACCGCACGCATTGATAACGTTTGTTCCGTCCATCACAGAAATCGACATAATTGGTTGGGCCAAACCCTTCTCTAAGTCGCGGAGGGTCCTAAATTTGCACCATGGTTTCAACATCCACACGTATCGCATCGCTTTCTCGCTTAGGCGCATTCCTCCGAGAGGAACTATCTAGCGAGGAAACCTATGAAACCACATTTGCATATGACATAAGTATGCGGGCCCAAACCGCCAATGGTTGGTTTGCCGAGCGTGAATCAAAAAAGGCCATATCGTATTGGGCAAATGCACTGAATCAAGAACACCTTGAAAATTGGATCTCGACGTATCCACCATCCGAACCTCAATCCGTTAACGTTGGATTGGTCTTAGCCGGAAACATTCCAATGGTTGGATTTCACGACGTGCTCGCTACCCTATTGTCGGGCAATCGGGCGCTGATCAAATGCGCATCTGCAGACAACGTCCTCATCCCTGCGCTTCTCAAAAAACTGGTCGAGTTTGAAGATTCGATGCAAGAGACCTTTACCCTGGTTGAGCGATTGGATGGATTTGAAGCAGTTCTAGCCACGGGAAGCAACAATAGCTCCAGATATTTTGAATCCTATTTTGGCCATGTCCCCAACGTGATTCGGAAAAACCGAACCGGAGTAGCCATTTTAGATGGAACGGAATCGGAGGAGGAACTGGAAGGGTTAATGCAAGATTGTTTTCAATACTTTGGATTAGGCTGCCGCAATGTGACGAAGCTTTTTCTTCCCAAAAACTACGACCTCAACAATATTTTCAAAGCAAGCATGGCCTTTCGACATTTGATGGACAACAACAAATATGTCAACAACTACACGTATCACAAGGCACTGATGATGCTAGAGCGTAAGGCAGTTTTGGAAAATGATTTAATCTTAATGATTGAAGAACCCTCACTATTCTCGCCAGTTTCCGTCTTGAATTATGAGTTCTATGAAGATAAGGCTGACTTAAGCGTGAAAGTTGAGCAGAATCTAGAGCAGATTCAATGTGTGATTGGCCACGGACATCGAGACTTTGGCTCCGGCCAATCACCGGAATTGACAGACTATGCGGACGGCATAGACACTTTAGAATTCTTGAACAAACTCACGCCTGAAAAGCTTCCAAATTAATTTTTGTTCGTAATGAATATTAGATTTTCTTTGTGGGTTAAATCTCTAATTTATTAGATGAATAAGGCAAAACGTGCTACAGACAACAGATTGAGGATACTTTTCACACTATTACTATGTGTGCCACTCCTCTCCGTAAACGCTCAAGTTTACTCAGAAGATTTTGGTACATCAACCGTCTGCAGTGAGTTTGACACTGTAATGGCCTCTGGTTCAATCAACGTTTGGCGCATCTATACGGGGACAACCAACAACCCAGACACAACCAATCGTTTCTTTATGGGAACGCGTGAATCGAACGAAGGACAGGGTAACTGTTCTGATGGTTGTTTGGGAACTGGCACCACGAATCGAACACTTCATATTGGAACCAACGTTGGATCGATTGATCCGAACGCCTCTTATCAAAAAGACAGTGTGGCTGATATATGGGCATACGCCCCGAACTTCGATGCCACAGCCACAAGTGGCGACTTGAGGGTTGAATTCGATTACTTAGAGGTTGGCGATAGTACAGATGACAATGCAACGTTTGTTGTAACGGTTGGTTCCAGCTATTTGGCTCCAACATATGGTACCTTCGATCTTGCGAAGACAAATACGACTTCGTGCCCGAATGGCGTTTGGTCTCACTATGTACTTTACCTTAACACTGCAGCAAACTCGCAAACTCAACTCGGATTCGGGTTTCATTGGGTAAACGACGGCGATGGTAATGGTGGCAATAGATCATTCGCCGTAGATAATTTTGAGATTTATGAGAGCGACCCATTGGCCGTTATTGGCGCTGTCGATACGGCGGTTTGTGCTGGCGGAGGTTTAGACTTCACGGATGAATCGGAAGGAAATCCTACAGGATGGGTATGGCAGTTTGGCTCTACACAAATCCCTGCCTCTTCAACTTCACAAGATCCATCAAACATTGTTTTCCCAACTCCAGGCACGTATACTATCACGCTAACGGTTGGTAATTTAAACGGATCTCAGTCTATTACTCAAGACATTACTGTTCTAAATTGTTTCCCTCCTACTCCTGCACTTGCGGTTACTGACTCTACTTTGTGTCAAGGACAGTGTGTGAACTATTTCGACGCTTCGCTTCCAGGTGGTTTTGGAAAAGGTGGATGGGTATGGCAATTCCAAGGTGGTGTTCCGGCGACAAGCACAGATCAAAACCCTCAGAACATTTGCTACCCCGCTACTGGTCTTTATAATGTAACTCTTACGGTTACCGATACGATTTCCGGCGCTGACTCAACCGTCGTCTTTTCGAACAGAATCGATGTCGGAACTTGTCAAGTACCCGTCGCAGCATTCATCAGTGACACAAACGTGATCTGTAATAACGACTTTGTTGAGTTTTACAATTTGGCTACTGGAAACCCTGATAGTATTCAATGGGAATTTGGCAGCGCGGCCAATCCATCCATATTTATCGGACCTACTGCTGACGTTGATACAGTTCAAGTCTTCTTCCCTACTCCAGGCACATACACAGTTACTATGACCGTTTGGAATGGCGCAGGAATTGACGACACAATCGCAGTATTCCAAACCATCACAGTTTTGGATTGTCCTCCTCCAATTCCAAAATTCACGGTTAGCAGCAGAACGATTTGTCCGGGCGTTGCCGTTGTCTTCGAAGATTTAAGTCAATATGCAACCGAATGGGAGTGGGAATTTGTAGGTGGTATACCAAGCACTTCTGTAGAGCAAAATCCTGAAATTCGATATGACAGTGCGGGAACATATCCTGTGGTGCTCCAAGTGAAGAACGTAAATGGAGACAGTACATTGATTAGTCTGGATTACATCGTAGTTGATTCTTGCCTACCTCCCGACCCTCGTTTTGAGGTAGAAAGAGACAGCATTTGCCGTGGCACATGTGTTCAATTCTTCAATACCAGTTTACGAGCTGACTCTATTTTTTGGATATTCTGGTGGCATCCATATCCTGAAACCAACGACACAATTTTAACATTGAACGCGGTTGGTGATACGCTAGACACATTCCTAACAAAAGAAGATTACTATCCAATGTTTATTGGGCGTGACAGCATCGTGGATACCATATTTATGGAACAGGACCCGATTTACTGCTTCAACGATAGCGGAGTTGTTGGAGTTCAGCTATTTGCTTTCAACGAACACGACGTGGCCATTGAGAATTCGCAAGATGTAGCCGTACTAAATATTGGTGGCACACACCCGACCCTGAACCCAGGAACCGACAAGTTTGTCAGAATTGATAATAATGAAAGCAGATTCTATCTAGAAGACACCGTTAAGTTTGAACCTACGGGCACCGGTCCGTACTACAGTTGGTTCCCTGAAGAGGGCCTTTCATGCTATGACTGTCAATACCCGATTATTAACCCTCAGGAAACGAGACAATACTTCATAACAAACTACGACGACTACGGTTGCCAGGTTTATGATTCTGTAACCGTTTTTGTGGAGAACTCCTATTACGCTGGAATCCCGAACATATTTAGCCCGAACGGAGATGGCAGCAACGATCGCCTTTATGTTCGAGGAAATGGAATTGCATCAGAAGGTTTCACAATGCGCATCTGGAACAGATATGGCGAAGTGGTGCATGAGTCGTTCTCTCAAAACACTGGATGGGACGGCAACTACAAAAGCACCCCTGCTCCGATAGGTTCATACACCTACTACGTAAAGGTTATTTTCCTTGATGGAGTCGTTGAAGAATTAAAAGGTAACTTAACTATAGTCCGATACTAATGAAAAGAATATTCATATCCACAGTAGCTGTAGTTTCATTCCTTGCAAGCAACGTAATGGCGCAACAGGAAGGCGGGTTATATGACCCAATGCTTACCATGTATCAGTTTCAGCCGCTTAACATCAACCCTGCTTACACTGGAAACAGCGATAGCAAATGGCGCATTGCAACTGTTTATCGAGAGCAAGCATACGTGCCACACAGACCTTTCAGAACAACCTCAGGAAGTTTTGACATGAACGCACCAATAAATGCCTGGTCTGGAAACATTTGGGGCTTTGGATTAAGCGTTGTGAATGACGATCAAGGTGACGCCTTGTTGCGCGATACCAAGGTTTTAGGAAATTTCTCTATTGGACAGTATTTGGACCCAAGACTACAGCACAGTATTAGCATCGGTTTTCAAGGCGGAGTAGCCTCTCGAGGTATCGATTACAGCGAAGCGTATTGGGACCGACAATGGGTCGGTGAAGGTTTTGACCCCAAGGTTGCCACGGGCGAACCACTCTTACCAGACGTTCGAAATTACTTTGATCTTTCAACGGGTGCTCAGTACACTTACTATAGCGGTGATCTAATGGAGCTCTATACTGGAGTTTCAGTTTATCATGTCAATCGTCCAGATGTGAGTCTGTATGGCGACACGGCGAACACAAATTTATCAAGGCGCATCAATGTTCACGCTGACTTTGTGCATCGATTGAGACCGAATAGCATGTTTGCTATCAAGCCATCGTTCCTTTATTCTCGACAGGCACGACGTGCCAATTTGAGGGTGGGAACTGCATTTCAATTCTTATTCAACGAGGGCACGAGAACCACAGGTAAGCGCAGCGAATCGAGCATTAGCATGGGACTGTATGGTCGAATGGCAACACCGCCAATGGGAAGTGTCTTTGATGTTATGGGAATGCTAAGTATGGAATTTGCCGGATTCAACTTTGGCGCTGGATATGACGTCCCACTGGGATCATTCAACACGGTGAACGGCTACGAAGGAGCATTTGAATTTATGCTCAGCTATCGTGCTGGATACCGCAGAGGTCTATTTAGCAAGTACAGCCCCAAGAAAAAGGGCCGTCTGTAACTTTAGACTCAGTTATCCCTCTTATAATGATGAGGATTAAAGCGTCTTCCCTCCTACTCTTTCTGTTCTGCAGTTTGTTTGCATTCAAATCGAATGCACAAAATGTCACGATCAAGGGACAAGTATATCACCGCGAGGATCCAACGTTCAACCTATTAATAGTAAACAAGACTACTTCTCTAGGAACGTTTGGGAATTCAGACGGGACATTTGAAGTAAACGTATCCAAAGCGGACACTTTATTGGTTGGAGCACTTGGATACGCCACTGAGAAGATTTGCATGTCTGATAGTTTGGAAAAGGACGAATACTTGGTCAAAGTTTACCTAAAACCACTAGCCTATCAACTCCCAGCAGTAAGTGTTATGCCGCAACGTGAATTAGACTCCATCCAGAAGGACATTCGCAGCCTTGGCTATAATGAACGGGATTATATGCTCAGCGGAATCGATGCCGTGCACAGCCCTTTGACCTTCCTATATCAACAGGTAAGTCGGCAAGAGAGAATGAAACGGCACGCTTATGAGGTTATAAATGAAGATAGGCGTCGATCCTTGCTCAAAGAACTCTTTGTCAAGTATGTGAGCTACGATATCATCGATCTACAGCATGAAGAGTTTGAAGACTTCATTGACTTTATCGGTGTTTCCGAAGGTCAGATGAAGCGGATGAGCCAGTATGAGTTCATTGTATTTACAAAGCAGCGATATCAGGCCTTTGTGAAAACTCCGTCCATTTTGCGGCAGGATTTGGATACGCACGATTAGCCTTTTCAACATTAAGGCTTTATAAACCTTCTGCCCACTATTCTCAACGGTGCTCCCGAACGCTGTTTCTTCGCATTAAACTACCAGATATGATTAAAGTACTGATTGGGGCTGCAATGCTTCTTATTTCCAGCTCAGTTATGGCACAACATAGCGTCGTTCTCAAGACTGGAGATAAAATCGAGGGCGTTGTGATGGAGTTGATGGATGATGAATTAACTATCTACGTAAACCGACAACCAAAAAAAATCATGCTTCGAGACATAAGCTCCATCTTCTTTGATGAGTATGTCCCATATGACGGAAGTCTTAAATCAGAAACACCCATCCGAAAAATCAAAAGCGCAGATGGCGGCTATATGGTGGAATACCAAATCCTTGACCGTAACATGATTCAGGCACCTAGACTATCGAATGCAACGGAAAAGCGCGGCACAGTTGTCGTGGAGGTCATTGTGAATCGGTCTGGAACCGTGCTTAAGGTAAAGTCTGGCGTTACGGGCAGTACCACCAGCGATGAATACCTTTTAACGAAGGCTGAGTACGCCTGTAAGGGAATCAAATTCAATGAGTACATGAAGGCGCCTCTTGAGACTAAAGGGCTCATTACAATTCACTACTGAGCATAAAAAAGCCCCAGCATTTGCTGAGGCCTTCTTTTAAGTGTGTCCTTATTTATTAAGGAATCCGTAATTCTCTCCATACTCCAACATCTGATCAAGGAATACCTCAGGGTATTCAACCTTGATATCAGAAATCTTATCCCCTTCCATCACTGGAACAAGACGAGGGTTTACAAAACCGCCGTATGGTGCACTATTTAGTTTCTCAGCGCGAGCTAACACTTCTTCATGCAAGTCTTTGTCCACTTTAACTCCATAATTTTCAACCAAGGCTTGACCTGCCTCATAGTCTCCTTCACTCTTCACTCGTTGAATTTCCTTAAGCAATTCTCCAAAAATCACACGTAGCTTTTCGTAGTCACGTACTTCGAAGAATGTCTTTCCATCTTCAACGACCTTTTCGATTACGTTTTCCTCCATGCCTTTCTCATACGCCCAAGAAGCTACAAGCTGTCTGTTACGCATATGAGCCTCCTCGATGCTCTCTCCCGCTTCGATTCTTCTAAGTTGAAGCATCATTCCGTTTCTTATGTATGAATCATACTCGGCCATTCCAACTTCGGTAGAGGGCATCAATCCGAATTCAACAAGCTTAGGGTCAAGTAAATAGTAAAGCGCCACCAAATCCGCTCTACCTTCTTCAAGTGTAGATGCGTAGCTTCCGAGTGTCTCTTTTGGAGTCCCAACACCAGGATTTAATTTTCCTGATGCATGGCCTACAACTTCATGTAGAGCGGTGTGCAGCTTACCAGCCAATCCACCGTGCTCCTTAGAGCGCGCTCTCAACTCCTCTGTTCGGATAAACTCTTCTGAGAATCCTGAGCTCGGGGCCTGCGCATATGCATGTACAATGTTTCCTAAACTCACCGACTTAGACCCGTGCTTGGCTCGAATCCAGTTTGCATTAGGCAAGTTGACACCAATTGGAGTCGAAGGCGACGCATCGCCAGCCTCGCCAGCAACATTCACAACCTTGTAGGTAACCCCTTTAACCGTATCCTTTTTATGTTCATCCATAATGGAAGAATTGTCTTCAAACCATTGAACGTTCTGCATCAAAACCTTCATGCGATCGCTTGCCTCAAAGTCTTTGATCTGAACAATACTTTCATATGATCCTCTATAGCCCTTTGGATCATTGTAAACCTCAACAAAACCTTGGATGTAGTCAATATCACCTTCGGTGGCACTTGACCAAGCAATGTTGTAATCATCCCATTTCTCGAGATCACCTGTCTTATAGTATTCAACCAACAATCTCAATGCATCTCCCTGAGCTTTGTTCTCAGCAACATCCGCCGCTTTTGACAACCAATAAGCAACTTTATCAATGGCAGCACCATACAATCCACCTGATTTGTAGACATTTTCATAGAGGTTACCATCAGCGTCGCGTTCCATACGGCTATTCAATCCATAGGAAATTGGCTCTGTGTCATTGGTGTCTATGAGCGCTTTGTAATACGCATTTACTTCATCCTCGGTAATGTCAGGAGCGTATAGGTTAACAGCGGAACCTTTGATGAGTCCAAGATTCGGATCAAGGTTAACTTTCTTGGCATCAAATTCTGGATCAAGAATCGCCTTCTTCGCCTCGTCGCTGAGCTTAGCGCCAGTGGCAGCCAATAATTCATCTAAGAATTCAGCTGAAAATTCGGCTGGAATCTTCGCCATGCTGTAGTGATGATGGATTCCGTTTGAGAAAAACACACGCTTTGCGTAGGTTTCAAACGTTTCCCATTCGGCAGACGCTCTATTCGCTGCTTCGCTCGTTAGAATCGTTTCGAGCGCCTTTCTGATTTCAAGGTTATGTCGATAGTTTTGATCCCAGATCATGTCGCGACCACTGAGACCTGCTTCGTATAAATAGTAAATAAGCTCTTTTTGTTTGGCGCTTAAGTTTTCCCATCCAGGAATTTGGTACCGAATAAGTTTAATGTCCGCGAATTGCTCCGCTAAATAGTTAAACTCAGCTTCGGAAGCGACCGCCGTACTGTCCACTTCAGCATTGTCGGCCTGCGAGCCATCGCCTCCCCCACATGATGTGAATATCAGTGCCAGAATAGCGGCTGGAATAAATAATAATTTCAGGTTTTTCATAATTAAGATTAGGTTCAAAAAAATTGGAAGTGGACGAAAATAAAAAGAAGCGCCAAGCGACGCTTCTTTTTGTGTTTTAAGTAGTTAGATATTTAATGAACCGATGAATTCAATTCTTTCTAGTGAATCTGATCATCTGTTAATCTGCTGAAGTTTTAGAAAGCCATTTCACCTTTGCCGATGAATACACCTGCTTCGTCTATTAAAACTAACCCTTAGGCACACACCAATTCTCTTACACCCCCTTTCATTAAAGGGATTGCTAGTTACTTACAAAAAATAATAAGCGGAAAACTTTACCCTTTCATCGGTACATCCGTCTGTCCACTGAAATATATTTGCAGTATAAATTCCTATCACTTAATTAATCCCCGATAAATATGAAACACACTTACTTACTGACCGCGCTTCTTTTTACTCTACTGGTGGCGCCTTTTGCGCAGGCTCAGAACCCAATCATCTTAACTTCAAAAGGATGACGCTAACTTGAGGATCGTAGATACGAGCACCTTCGTTATTACATCGACGAATACGATGACAGCAAGCGGTTCTACCATTAACGGTGTCACCGGCGTTGCTGTACACCCTTGCAATGGCGCCATTTACATGATGCTGAAGATTGCAAGCCAGAGTGGACGATCTCTTGCCACAACCGACACAAACGGAAGCGTAACCATCATTGGAAACACCGGCGACAACTTTGCAGAAATTGCCTTTGACGATAACGGGGTATTATACGGTGTTACTGGAGATGGAGCAACAAACTCAGAAACGCTTTACACCATTAACCTTACAACGGCTTCCATTACGCAGGTTGTTGTATTAGGGAATGGAGATGACGGAGAGACCATCGCTTTTTCACCGGATGATGGACATATGTATCACTGGTCCGGAAATGGCAGCACCGTTTTCGAACGTATTAACCTCACAAACAATACAGTCACCAACATTCCTTTCACCAATGGAAGCATTAGCCTGGATGAAATATTTGCCGCTACATATTATGGAGATGGCCAATTTCTTATTACAAACATTGACGATTCGTTATTCTTAATCGATACAAATGGATATGCTTCTAGCACTGGATTAGGGACCAATTTTTCTTGCAAGGGTTTGGCGTTTATTCCTCCCGGAGCAATAACAGTATCAACCAATGCTGAATCGCTTTGCCCTGGTGACAGCGCACTTTTGACTGCCTCTACTGGATCGTCGCATCAATGGTATTTGAATGGTCAGTCTGTTTCAGGAGCTACCAATCAGACTTATGCAGTTGGGTCAGGCGGAGTCTACAATTGCGTAGTGAATAACACGTTTTGTATAGATAGCGCATCTGTTGGAATTTTAATCGAGGATGTTTCCAATCCATCTGTGAATCTTTCATACAGCGATTCTGGTATTTGCCCCGGACAGACGGTGTTAATCTCTGGATCTAATGGTGGATCGAGCCAATGGTTTTTAAATGGAGACACCATTCCAGGCGAAACGAATACAGGCATATTTGCCACTGAAGGTGGTTGGTACAACATGACAAAAACCAACAACAATGGTTGTTCCGACTCTGCTTCAATGGGAGCGTTCATCACGCTGTATGACTCTCCAAATGTTGATTTAGGACCTGACGCTGGGATTTGTCCAAATGACACTCTTGTGCTTGATGCGGGAACATTTACGAACTCGACCTACAATTGGAGCACTACTGCAACATCTCAAACAATTGGCGTGACGGACAGCGGCACTTATACTGTCTTTGTAATTTCTGAGAACAATTGTTTTGGATATGAAACCATATACATAAGCGCATTGCCTGAGGCATTTATTGAGCTTTGGCCAGATACACTTTTATGCGTCGGTAACAATTACACATTAGATGCTGGCACTGGCTATTCATCGTACCTATGGGATGACGGAGCAACTACACAAACACGTGTAATATCTGAGGGCAGCATAACAAACGTAACCTACTCCATTGTAGTTGAGAACAATTCGGGCTGCGAAGGAACGGACAGTTTTGTAGCAGAATGGATGATTTGTGGGGGCATTGCAGACATCGGTGCCGAGAGCGCACTGGTGGTATATCCGAATCCATCAAATGGAAGTTTTCGAATTGAGGGTGATCAACTCTCCAACCTAACAGTAAGAAACCTTCTTGGTGAAGTTGTCTTGATTCAAAACAACGTGCTTCCGAATGAAGAATTCACGGTCACTGAAGC
>DDCZ01000058.1:2852-31340 GCA_002336485.1 Flavobacteriales bacterium UBA1993 | reverse complement strand
ATGCCGGCAACTCCATTGTTCGTCCTTGGACTCGCTCTATTTATAGACTCCATCTCTAACCGATTTCAACTGAAGACGAAAGGTTAGTGGTTTTCTCATCCCCAATATTTGCCGTCTTTTTAGTGATCGTATTCGCAATTTATTGGGCGCTAAATAATGTCAACCTTAAGTGGCAGAATATTTTTGTACTCGTTGCGAGCTATGTGTTTTACGGTTGGTGGGATTGGAGATTCTTAACCTTGATTGCTGCATCAACCTTACTCGATTATTTCGTTGGTTTCCGTATTGATGGAGCCAGCGACAAACGCCACAGAAAAATGTGGCTCGCGCTGAGTATGATGATGAACCTTGGTTTATTAGGGGTGTTCAAGTATTACAATTTTTTTATTCATGAGCTCAATCTTGCGCTGTCATCGATAGGGTTCGATACAAATATTTGGTCCTTAAACGTAATTCTTCCGGTTGGGATCAGCTTTTATACGTTTCAGACGATGTCTTACTCGTTGGATATCTATTACAACAAGCTAAAGCCTACGGACAGTCTGATAAATTTCGCCGCCTTTGTTAGCTTTTTTCCGCAATTAGTCGCTGGTCCAATTGAACGAGCGGCGCATCTATTGCCTCAGTTTTCTACTCGTAGAAAGTTTGATTTTGAATCAGCTAAATCGGGAATCCGGCTTATCGTTTGGGGATTGTTCAAGAAGATCGTAATTGCAGATACCTTAGCACCAATAGTCGACTCAATTTTCGAGACCTATACCGAGCAAAGTGGAATTACACTAATCATAGGATCTATCTTGTTTGCTTTTCAGATCTATGGTGATTTTTCGGGCTACAGCGATATCGCCATTGGTTCCGCCAAGCTGTTCGGGTTTGATTTAATGTCAAATTTTAAATTCCCCTATTTCGCAAGAAACATTGGGGAATTTTGGAGACGATGGCACATTAGTTTATCCACGTGGTTTAGAGATTACCTGTATATCCCCATCGGTGGTTCGAGAGGATCAAGAGCCATTCAAATAAGAAATATTTTCGTCATATTTCTGGTCAGTGGCCTCTGGCATGGAGCTAATTGGACATTTATTGCTTGGGGGGCACTGCACGCCTTATTGTTCCTGCCATTGTTTCTATTAGGCTCAAATCGTAAACATCTACAGGCAGGGCAAAGCGATCGATATGGAGTTAGGGATTGGTTGTCCGTTGGAACAACGTTCGCGTTTGTTTGTATCGGCTGGGTTTTCTTTAGATCGGAGAGTATCGGACAAGCTTGGGAATACATATTTTCTTTTAGCAACCTGGGTGATACAGCATATAGTGCATACCTATTGTTTCCTGCTGCGCTGGTAGCTCTTGAGTGGCCACTTCGGAATGATGAGCGACTCGAAAAATTAAACCTTGGAATGCTTGAAGTCCCGATTCTAGGTTTGTTCATGACCCTCATTTTTGTATTTCGGGATTCCTCAACAGAGTTTATTTATTTTCAGTTTTAGTGAACCAGTTTATTAAATACATATTGCTCATATTGGTTTCGATAGCATTGTTTGCTGGGCTGTGGCATGTGTTCTTTTTAAACTATTGGTCAACCCTTGAGATGATTGAAAAAAGAACCTGGATCTGGGGTGATTCGCAAATGATACAGGGACTAGATCCTTCCATGCTTGATTTGGACAAACCGCCATTCAGCGTTGCCAAACATGGAAATGGGTATTATGATCTGATTTCATTTGCGCATCGGTTTCCCGCAAAGGGAGATGCTATTGTCGGGATGGGGCCGCTCTATTATCGGTACCAAAAAGATCGATCCGAAGCCGGATTTCAACTTGATGCGATGCAGGCTTTCTACCAGGCTAATCAATCGAATGCATTTAGTGTTGACTTCAAAGAAATCGTACGAACCAATATTCGTTACGAGTTTTCAATAAGTGGACTTGAGTCCGTACGCCATGGTCGATTTTCGAATCGGCCAGATTCAACAAAGCGATTGAAATATATTGGAAACATATTAGAGGTGATTGACAACAATCAATTTGAGGGGTTGTTCGAGTTTAAGGATCGATGGATGCACCATGCATTTGATGAACTTTCTGATAAGGCGGGTCGGTTTCATATCATTTCGTGGCCGGTATGTCAGCAGTTAACAGATTCAAGGTTTTCGTTAATTCAAAACCATTACGACAGCAACTTATCCTCTATTTCGAGCGATTATAATATGCCGCTTGACACCGTATATGTAGGTGTTAAAATGGATCCATTTCATGATGCGACCCATTTTTCAACAGACGCAGTTGATCAGGTATCGAATCAAGTGAAAGAGGAACTTAACGAGGATTCAACGAGCAGAATATTAGTAATCCGATTTCGGCACCTTTCAGAATAATAGATTTGTATCAATGAGCGCTAATCAATCAACACTTTATTCCATTATTATTCCTGTGTATCGGAGTGAAAAGATTTTGGATAAGACAATAAATCGTGTTTTGACTGTTTGCGATAGTCAAGGATACAATGTGGAGTTGGTTTTGGTTAATGACGGCAGTCCGGATGATAGTTGGGAGATTATGCGCCGGTGGTCGCAAAAAGATAAGCGCGTTCGATCTGTAAACTTGCTTCGGAATTATGGGCAACACACGGCAGTTTATTGTGGTATCAAATTAAGCAAGGGCGACTTTCTCATCACAATGGATGACGATTTGCAAAATCCACCTGAGGAGCTTCATCATTTGATCAACAAAATTTCGGAGGGGTTCGACCTTGTTTTTGCAGAATTTAATCAGAAGATGCATGCTGGAGTTCGAAAACTCGGAACTAAGCTGATTGGGTATTTGAATGGAAAAATATTCGGAAAGCCAAAGCATATTAAACTGACTAATTTTCGAATATTTACTAGGTCAACTGCCCAGAGATTATTGGATTACCGAACAAACTATCCGTACATCCCGGGCCTACTATTGATGAGCGCGTCAAAAATGGCCAATGTAAAAACAGAGCATCATAAACGAGAAATTGGGTCTTCAAACTACACGCTGATTCGAATTCTTCAGCTTGTCGCTCGCTTACTGTTTAATTATTCATCCTACCCTTTGAAAATTGTGAGCGGTGCTGGAATAATAATAAGTCTGTTAAGTTTTGTAGCCGGTTTGTTTTTCATTTTCAAATCCCTGATTTTGGGAGTTGAGGTTGAAGGATGGACCACAATTGTTGCCCTGCTTTCATTCTTGTGCGGCTTTATTCTAATCATGCTCGGAATTATGGGAGAATATTTAGCTCGAATCATGAATCAGCTCGCCTCAAGCGAACCTTATCAAATACGCGAGGTAGTTGAGTGATTTCCGCCATCTCATCGTAATTGGGGCACAGAGATCAGGGTCTACCCATTTGTATGGAATTCTAGATAGACATCCGGAAATTCATATGGCGAGACCGATAAGGCCAGAGCCAAAATATTTTCTAAGTCAATTCGGAGATGCCGATCATTATCGAAACACACTGTTTTCCGACGCGAAAGGAACAAGTTTCTTAGGCGAAAAAAGCACAAGCTATTACGAGTCTGCATCCGTACCCGAACGCATTAAGCAAACATTGCCCGGGTGTAAAATTCTCATGATAATGAGAGATCCTGTAGAAAGGGCCTTGTCAAATTATCGCTTTAGTAAATCAAATGGCTTCGAATCCCGCACGGCTGAAGAAGTATTCTTGTCAACCAAGCCACCGATAATCAGCTCGGATAAAACTTCGGTAGACCCTTTCAATTACTTAGAAAGAGGGAATTATTTGAGGTTTATAAAACGGTATTTGGCAACTTTTGAACGCCAAGATTTTTTACCCATTCTATTTGAACGATTGGTAAATTCGGAAATCGAAGAGCAACAAAAGATTTGGGAGTTTCTAAACGTAGATTCGACTGAGATAAAGACCTCTACAAACTATCGAAACCAAACTGACCAGGAGTCTTATTCAGGGGAAGTGCGGTCCTTTCTTTCGAATTATTATAAAAGTCTGAATCAACAACTTGCTGATTATCTGAAGATGGATTTGAGTTGTTGGGAGGACTAATTTTACAATGAGATGATACGATTTAACAAGCCGTATTTATTTGGGCCCGAGCTGCAAAATGTGAATCAGGCAGTGACTCAGGGACGTCTTGCAGGCAACGGCCAGTTTACGAAACAGTGCCATAAATTTTTTGAAGACAGGTATGGGTTTTCAAAAGTTCTTCTGACAACATCATGTACCGATGCCTTGGAAATGAGTTCATTGCTATTGAACATAGGGCCGGGAGACGAAATAATTATTCCGAGCTTCACATTTGTCTCGACTGCCAATGCGTTTGTTTTGAGAGGAGCAAAGATTGTTTTTGCCGACTCAAATGAAAGTCACCCAAATATTTCCGTGGATTCCATTAGAAGGTGCATCACGGCCCAAACAAAGGCAATTGTTGTTGTCCATTATGGTGGAGCCGCCTGCGACATGAATTCGATTATGGATTTGGTGAAGGAACATGACTTATTCCTAATTGAGGATGCGGCTCAGGCGATCGAATCTTTTTACAAGGGGAAACCCCTCGGGTCGTTCGGACATTGTGCCACTTTTTCTTTCCATGAAACCAAAAATGTCGTAGCTGGCGAGGGTGGATTGTTGGTTGTGAATGATACGTCACTCCAAAAAAGGTCCGAGATTCTCTGGGAAAAGGGAACGAACAGGACGGCGTTTTTTAGGGGTGAGATTGATAAATATGGTTGGGTGGATTTGGGGTCTTCGTTCCTGCCATCAGAATTAATTGCGGCCTACCTCTTTGGTCAGTTATCGCATATTGACGACATACAATCTGGACGAATCAAAATTTGGAATGCATATTTTAAAAAACTGTCAAAACTTTCCGAAGCGGGTTATTTTGAACTGCCTCGAATTCCAGAGTATGCCACCAATAATGGTCACGTGTTTTTTATTGTGCTTAAATCAAAGCAGGAACGAGATGCCCTTCTAAACCACCTTAAGACACTGGAAATTGGTGCTGTATTCCATTATTTAAGTCTTCATAAAAGTGAATACTATAAAGACAAACACGAGGGCTCAGATCTTCCGAATTCTGATAGGTTTAGTGAGTGCTTACTGAGGTTGCCACTCCACCTTCATCTGTCGAATACCGATATTGATTTTATATGCAAGTCAATTGAAGATTATTACTCCAACTCATGAATCTGTTTCTCCTAACGGATGGTATTCCTCCCTATGTCATGGGGGGAATGCAAAAGCATTCAAGGTTAATTGCTGAGCATTCTGCCCGCAACGGAATACGAGTTGTTCTTTACCATTGCTTTCCCAGTGCTCAGCCAATTGCAAATGATGTTGCATTGCATTCATTTTCCAAAGAGGCGCAAGAAAACATAACTATTCGAGGCTTCGAATATGATGATACAGGTTGGATTCCTGGCCATTATCTCCGCTCGCAAAGGGAACTTTCATTGCGTTACTTTAATCAGTTGAAAACCGAGAAGTCCCCTCCAACCTTCATCTATACCAAAGGCTTTGTTGGTTCTGAAATTATAAGACGGCGAAATGAGCTGCCATTTCAATCAAATATTGGTGTGAAGTTTCATGGGATGAATATGTTCCAGGCTCAGCCTGATTTAAAGGGTGAATTGACCAAATTCCTCCTTCGTGCCCCAGTTCGAAAACTCATGAATTCTGCGGATGTTGTGTTTTCCTACGGAGGTGATATTACGCGTTTAATCAAGAATGAAGTGACGCTCGATAAATTGGTGTTTGAGATGCCATCAGGCATAGATCAGGGATGTATCGTGAAGCATGTAGCTGCAGCGAATGATGAGCGAAGATTTGTGTTTGTGGGTAGATATGATCGATTGAAAGGATTACCTGAATTGTACGAAGCCATCGATCAGATATCAGACTTCAATTGGTCGCTAGCCATAGTAGGGCCCGTGCCAAGCGAACATCAAAAAGTGCACGATCGTATTCGCTATGTGGGAAGTTTGTCTTCGCAAGAAGAAGTTTTTAAGGTTTTGGATCAAGCAGATGCCTTGATTTGTCCTAGCATTTCCGAAGGCATGCCTAACGTAATATTAGAGGCTATGGCTCGTGGTCTTGCAGTAATAGCAACAGATGTCGGTGCTACATCGCTTATGATTGATGGAAATGGAATTCTGATAAAGCCAAAACGACAAGATCAAATTGTGGAGGCAATGCTTTCCGTAATGAATGCAACCGAAATTGAATTGTTAGAAATGAAGAAGCGATCGTTAGACTTGATGCGATCAAAGTTTACATGGAATGCGATTATCAAACCATTCATTGAGTTTCTATCAAAACAGCAATTGAGTGAATGATTTGGTTAAACATATCAGAAATTATGTAGATCTCTACCTCATCATCCTATCCTGGGTACTGGCAGGTCGATTTACTCCAAATGGCGTTGCTGTCGGATGGTGCGTTCTGAGCTATTTGCTTATTCTCCGAACTAATGATCTCAGTAAGGCCTTGATTGCATTTGTGACTCTACTGGTACTCTCTGATAATAGAGACCCCATGATGGCCTTTGCGGCCACCGCAAAAATTGGCGTTGTCTTGCTCTTGGTTGGCTACGTGTTGCGTCATTACTCAGATTTTCGAACATTAAACAATCAAATATTCAAGGTCTTTTTGCCATTCTTGATCTTTGCTGTCCTGGCAAGCACATGGGCTGATGAGCCGTTTAATGCATTTCAGAAATCATTGTCTTACAGCTTGGTTTTCTTCACTGTTCCGATTTTCTTTTTGCGTAGCTCGCAACAAAACAAAAACATTGGGAAAGACTTAATGATCGCATTAGGTATCCTTTTTGCCGCCGGACTATTGGCATACATCGTCCTACCTGGTTTTGCAACTCTGGTGGGCAGGTATCGCGGGCTTCTTGGAAACCCAAATGGAATGGGAATCTTGCTTACTGTTTCAGGTCCACTGTACTTTTTACTGCGTAAGGCATCGAAGGGCAATTGGCTTGATCTGCCTACAGAGCTCTTTTTCATTGGGACATTTTTATTAAGCCTCTTTCTCACAGGAAGCCGAACGTCTCTATTTGCGATTTTGTTGTTTTTTGGGTTTGTTCAATTGAGGTACTTATCAAACGGGTTTACCCTATTCATATTTCTAATTGTGATCGGCGGATACGATTTTGTGTTGAGCAGTTTGCCTGAAATAGCATCAGCCCTCGGGTTGGAGGAATACTTAAGAGTGGAGACGCTGAATGAAGGTAGTGGACGTTTCGTGGCTTGGACATTCGCTTGGGTGCAGATTCAGGAAGTGTTTTTTACAGGCGGAGGTTTTGGGTATACCGAGCTTATCTACAAGCGTTTTTTCTGGGAATTGAGTGCGCTGGGACATCAGGGGAATGCCCACAACAGCTATCTAACTATTTGGCTCGATACAGGTTTGATTGGGATCGTGTTACTCTTCATATCATACGTAAGAATTGTTCTCAGTGGTGTTGCACAATCGCGTTACACCTTGCCCATTATTTACACCATTCTGTTTTCAGCAAATTTCGAATCTTGGTTAGGCGCCTCTCTTAATCCATTTACGAGTCTCTTCCTTATCTCCCTAACACTCATTCTACAGCCGAAAAATTCGAGCGATGATGAGGCGGAGACGGTATCTAGTGAACCCTTAATCCAAGGTGTGCAATGAGAGTTGTGATTTTATATTCGGAACTAGCAGAATACTCAATATCCTGCTTTCGAGCGCTTTCAAATGAAGCGGAGATATTGCTTGTTCATTGGCCTGTGAACCCAGAAGCTCCCTTCAAATTTGACCTGTCTTTTTGTGAATCATTTTCTCGAGAAACACTTTCGGGAGGAGAACTACGGAAGTTGGTAAGCGATTTTGATCCAGATATCATTTTGTGCAGTGGCTGGATGGATAAAGAGTATGTGAAGACCTGTAAATCTTTAAAGTCGAAGGCAGTCACAATTTTGTCCATGGACAATCATTGGTTTGGAACATTCAAGCAACAGGTTGCCCGCATCGTATCAAGGTTTACCATCCGAAGAGCATTCGATTTTGCCTTTGTTCCAGGTCTTGTTCAAAAACATTATGCAATGAAATTGGGCTATAAAAGTGAAGAAGTGAAAACAGGTTTCTACGCAGCGGACTTAAGTCGGTTTGATGCGTTTCGGAAAGCCATTTCAATGAATCGAAGCTCTCTCCCTAAGCGTTTCTTGTACTTAGGCCGATATGTTGACCATAAGGGGGTTTTTGATCTCTGGAACGCATTCAAAAGGATCAGAATAGATGCACCTGAATGGGAGCTTTGGTGTGTAGGAACAGGAGAAGCATATGATCGAAGGGTTGAGTCCGAGGGAATTAAACATTTTGGCTTTGTACAACCATCTGAGCTTGAACCTATTCTCGCAGGGTCGTCTGTGTATATCCTTCCAAGTCATTTTGAGCCTTGGGGAGTCAGCGTTCAAGAAATGGCAGCCGTTGGTTTTCCCATGATTCTCAGCGACGAAATTGGATCCAGGGAGGCGTTTTTAAAGGAGGGTGAAAATGGATATGTTTTTCAGTCAGCAAATGTCGCTGAACTGGAAAAGTCTATGCGTAACTTCATCACGATGAATGACTCGGAAATAAGCGCAATGGGGCAAGTAAGTTTGGATAATGCCCACAGTATTACTCCAACTACATGGTCTGAAACATTGCTTTCTTTTCATGGATTAAAAGAGAAGATGCAGAAATAATGTGTGGAATAGCAGGCATATATGGTACAGGGAAATTGACAAATGCAGGTCAGGCGCTTGATGCAATGGTGCACGCAATCGACCATCGGGGCCCTGATGCAAGCGGAACTTTTCTTTCGGGTGATGTCGCACTCGGTCACACCCGCCTCTCAATTATTGACCTCAGCCCCGATTCGAATCAACCCTTCACAAGTTCTGATGGGCGTTTTACGATGGTTTTCAACGGAGAGATATATAACTATCTCGAAATTAAGGCCGAGTTGGCTGGTTCTACTTTTAGGACCAATTCAGATACTGAAGTGTTGTTAGAAGCATTTATTCAATGGGATACCGGAGCCTTTCAAAAAGTCAATGGAATGTTTGCCTGCGCTATTTGGGACAATCGCGAGAGTAGATTGGTGCTTGTTCGAGACCGAATCGGGATAAAGCCGCTGTATTATGCCCAGGTCAATGATCAACTAGTTTTCGGATCTGAGATTCGTGCGCTTCTTGCGAGTGGAATTGTTCCTAGAAAATTAAACAAAGCGGTATTGTCTGAATACCTAATGTATCAGACAGTGCATGCCCCTCAAACAATGGTTGAGGGAGTAAAGATGCTCGAGCCAGGGACGTACATTGATATATCTCCAAGTGATTATAAAGTGGCGCCGTATTGGAAGCCATGGCAAAATTTACATCAGGATAATGAGCCTATTCTTATCCAAAAGCGAATTCGAGAATTGCTCACCAAAAGTGTTGAGCGAAGGCTGATAGCAGATGTGCCTGTCGGTGCATTTTTGTCTGGTGGCATAGATTCAAGTTTACTAGTTGGAATTGTTTCCGAACGACTCGGTCAAAAGCTGGATACATTCAACGTGTCTTTTGATGAGAGTGAGTATAGTGAAGCCAAATATGCAAGAGAAATAGCTCAGAAATTTGAGACCAATCACCATGAAATCCAGTTGAAGCCGAGTGATCTTCTTGAAGCATTACCAGAAGGGTTGGCTTCAATGGATCATCCTTCAGGCGATGGGCTTAATTCATGGATCGTGTCTCGAGAAACGAAAAAGCAAGGGCTTTCAGTAGCACTTTCAGGCCTCGGAGGAGACGAGGTTTTTGCTGGTTACGATGTTTTTCAGCGTATTCCACGAATTTCGGACAATGCATGGTTATTGAGTTTTCCAAAGGCCCTTCGAGTTACTGCCGGACATTTTGCTAAGATGTACCGACCAGGTATACCCTCTTCTAAACTTGCGCAAATTTTAAAACTCGACTACTTTGATTTGGAGAGTCTGTATCCAATATTTAGAAAGGTCTTGCTTGATCACCAAGTCAAAGGGCTACTCGGTAAGAAACCGTTTCCAAATGCGGTGAATCAAAGTGTTCAAATGCTAGAGGAGTTTGATGGGTATGGAAAGCTTCCAACCTTAAGTCGAATATCCATTGCCGAAATGAATACATATATGCAAAATGTTCTGCTTAGAGATACGGATCAAATGTCCATGGCGCATGCCTTAGAGGTCAGGGTACCCTTTCTCGACCACGAGCTTATCGAATATGTTACGCATGTTTCGGATCAAGTGAAATATCCTCACACTCCGAAGCAACTGCTCGTCAGTAGTTTTCAGGATATACTTCCATCGTCGATCACGTCGCGTAAAAAGATGGGTTTCGTGTTGCCCTGGGAAGATTGGATGAAAGGCGACTTAAGAGAATTCTGTCAGGAGAATATAGATCAGTTGGTTGACAGCGGTCTCATGAACGCTTCTGCAGTTCAGGGTTTGTGGAAGGACTTTTTGGATGCTAAAGGAAATGTTAGTTGGTCGCGAGTATGGCCAATTATTGTTTTGAGTCAATGGATGAAATTGAATGAAATTGAAGCCTAAAATTTTAATTCTTACAGACTGGTTTGTTCCAGGATATAAGGCGGGTGGGCCAATTCAGTCGTTGAATAATATGGTCGAGAGCCTCCAACATGAAATTGACTTTCATGTCCTGACAGGCGATCGAGATTTACTGGAATCGGTGCCTTACTCGGGTGTTGAATTTGACCAATGGATGAAAGTAGATTCTCATTCTAGGATGTATACAACGGCAAAGTCAAGGCAAGCGCTTATTCTTGAAGCCTTGAAAAACGACACATATCAAGGTGTTTATTTGAATAGCTTCTTTTCCATAGACTTTAGCATTAAGCCCTTGTTGGCACTGAGGCGGATGAATAGACTTAATAAAGTAATCCTTGCCCCAAGAGGCATGCTAGGAGCTGGCGCGCTTAAAATTAAAGGGCTAAAAAAGGGTCTGTTTATATGGCTATTCAACCGATTAAATATTGGTAGCAGTATTAGAATCCACTCTACAGATAAAAGTGAGTCTTCAGATATTTTGAAGGCCATTGGTAAGGTAGCCATTAGAGAAATAAGCAACTTACCGGCCCAGATAAAACCTCATCGAAAAACTGCTAAAAGCCCAATTCCGAAGTTTTTATTTGCTTCACGAGTAAGCCCAAAGAAGAATTTGAAGCTCGCCATGGAGCACCTGAACGCTTCAGGAGAGATGTTGGAGCTGAATGTCTTTGGGCAGGAGGATGACGTTGAGTATGCCAGAATGTGTCGGAGCTACCTTATGCCAAATGCGACTTTAGAGTTTCATGGTGCCGTGCCACCAAAAAGTTTGAAATCGGCTTATTTGAATCACGATTTTTTTATTCTACCTACGATGAACGAAAATTTTGGACACGCCATTATCGAAGCGCTGGCATATGGATTGCCAGTCATCATAAGCGATCAATGTCCATGGGGTGATGTTGAATCTTTCGGAGCAGGTTGGGTGATTCCATTGAAAGACACAGAGCGTTGGAAAGAATGTATTCGTGAGGCTGCGATTTTGAGTGACGTAGATTATGTGAAAATGTCAGAGCGAGCACAGCAATACGTTCATGATAAGATCAACTTTGACGACATTCGCAGTCATTATTTGAATCTCTTCCGTGAAACAAGTTGACCTAAACACTTTTAGTAATCCCACATTTACTCCTGGAGCGGGAATGTTTAAACGTGTGATATGGTATCTGATAAATGCCATATTCTTCGACTCTCCAGCCTTGCTTCCGTATTCATTTAAACGTTCTATCCTCAGAGCCTTTGGGGCGAAAATTGCAGATGGAGTGGTGATTAAGCCAAACGTGAATATCAAGTATCCATGGAAATTGAGTGTAGGCGAAAATAGCTGGATAGGCGAGGGGGTTTGGATTGATAATTTGGATGTGGTAGACATTGGATCGAATGCCTGCCTTTCGCAAGGGGCGTTGATTCTTTCAGGAAATCACGATTATTCCAGCACGAGTTTTGACCTGATCGTAAAGCCAATAAGGATCGAAGATGGAGCCTGGATTGGCGCAAAGGCCATTGTGACGCAAGGTGTTGTTTTCGGATCCAATTCCGTGTTAGCCGTCGGCTCTGTTGCCTCGTCTGATATTGATCCGAATGGAATTTATAGAGGAAATCCGGCTCAAAAGATCAAGGATAGAGTGTTGCGATAATGAAAATCTCTTTAATCACGTCGACATACAACAGCGGTCAAACTCTGCGCGACACTATTGAGTCGGTTCGATCTCAATCATATTCCCAAATAGAATATTTGATTATTGACGGTGACTCAACCGACAATACATTGGATCTTATTAAAGAAAACTTAGATATCGTATCGAATTTTTCGAGTGAGAAAGACGCTGGGATATATGACGCATTGAATAAGGGAATTTCGATGAGCACAGGTGATGTCATAGGCATCTTGCACTCCGATGATGTGTTGGCGTATCCCGAAGTCCTAGAAGATGTCGCAAAAGCTCTGACGGCCTCAAATATTGATGCCTGTTATGGAGATCTAAACTATGTTGACAGGGCTGATTTATCTCGAACCATTCGAACTTGGAAATCAAGGGAGTTTGATCGAAACTTGTTTTATTCTGGATGGATGCCAGCACACCCGACATTCTTTTTACGTGCTAAACACTTTGATACCTTGGGTAGTTATGATCTGTCTTTTTTTACAGCAGCGGACTATGAATTGATGTTGCGGATGCTTTTTAAGAATAGACTAAAGGCAGTGTATATTCCTAAGGTCATGGTGAACATGCGCGTAGGAGGTCAGAGTAATGTTACTTGGAAGAATCGATGGATAGCGAATCAGGAAGACGCTAGGGCATGGGTTGCCAATGGAATTGACGCGAAATGGTACACAAGGTGGTTAAAACCGATCTCTAAGATTGGGCAATTTTTTGGGTAAGCCTACTTCCAGAGGATCTCGCTCACCTGAATCTCAAATGACATCGGATTGCCATCCGCGATCATCCCAACTGTAAATGAAGGGTGCTTCCCCATATCATCAATATTGTCAGCAGGGAATTCTATCGTTTGTTTTTGATAACCAAGATATTTGATGTCCGTTCCGCGGCCCACTGCGAATCCATGTTCCGCCGTTGCTTCAGCTATAAGGTTTACGAACTCCGTCATTTTTTCTTGAGGATTTCGAACATTCTTAAAAGTGAAATGAGCAATGTAGGTGTGGCTCTTCTCTTCGTCCTCAGATATGTAGACCGACTTTGCGCCGTGCAGCTGCATAGTCGATTTATAGTGTCTTGCACCGTTCACTGTTTCAAATGATTCGCCTTCCTTGAGCGTCTTAAAGCTGCTCTTCCCAACCTCGTAAAGACTCACAATGTCGGTTTTAAATGTTTCCGCGTCAAATTCTTGTGCTGTAGCGCCAAGATAAACCAGCATACAAAATAAAAGGGTAAACGTCTGCTTCATGAAATGGAGTATTGGTGCTAGAAACGAGCTCTTCCTGCCCGACCACGCTTTCTACCGTAAAGGTAATTCTTGCGCTTACCAAATGACTTGGTATTACCTCGAATCACATACGAATAGTTGAATGAAGTAAGTAAGTACGAGTCGTTCGCATCTGGATTTCCTCGAACTCCACCAGGAACGAAGTACTCAACTAGATCAGCCGCTAAAGGATGTCCAGCAACTTCGTTGGACCTGTTCGATAGAGCAATGGCCTCATCACTTTCTAAATCTTTAGGATCGGGGTAATATCCACTTAAGTCGTCCACGTAATCTGTGAATGTGTATCTCCAACCAATAGACCATCCAAATCGATGTAGCCTCGAAAAAGTATAAAAGAACCCAAATCCAACAGGAACAGCAATCTGAATTCTGCTATATGGCTTCTCTTGGCCCTCAGTTTTTAACGGCTGCAACGCTACCCATTCACCTTGATATTGAGTTTTAGGGTTGTTGTAAAATGCCGCAAGACCCAAGTAGATATAGGATTTGAAGTCGAGTAAATATCTTCCCGTACTTCCAACATCCGGTTGATTAAGGAAATAGTATTCGCCGCAAGCAGCAAGCTCAAAGACGTCGTTTCTGAAGTGAAGGTTTCTTGTGAATCGATTCGGGTTCGGCGTTAATGAATCCGCGCCCTGAATTCTAAAGTAGTTCAGGGACATGTTTATACCAAGGTTGTAGTCCAATCGATACCGAGCAAATACCCCAGGATTCCAGCGAGTCTGATCTAGTTTCATATCAAGAACCCAATCACGCGCCTCGCCAGCGCCACCGCCAATTTCTCCAAGATAATTAGAGAAACCCGCATTGACCCCAACATCCCAAGCATATTGTGCTTGTACGTTAGTCCCGGCCAGACATAAGGCCGTCAACAAGGATATCGTGTAAATTCGGAGCATAACGATTTGGCAAAAGTATAAATTCTCCCTTCTTAAATAACACGAATAATACATCGATATTTTATTCGTTTCCTTCACCTATTATTTTTCGTCTAATAGACGGTTGTAATATTGCAACCTACAATGATGGTTTTGGCTAAATACGCGGTTTTGATAACAATGGTTTCATTGTTGAACTTATCGTGCTTTGCAATTGATCCTCCAGTAATAAGATGTGTCTCTCTAGATGATGACGGTAATTTAACGCTGACATGGTCACCTCCCGTTGATTCAAACGGAACATTTGAGAACTACGTCATATATTATGACGGTGTTGGGGGGGTGTTTTCGCAATTGCAAATCGTTCCTAATTACAGTCAAACAAGTTTTGAATTAATCGGGAATTATGCTGGAACGGTGAGTTTCTACATGGTCTCGACCGCAGACGGCGGTGTGTCAAAAAGCCTTCCGTCTGATACCGTGTCACCAATTATTCTTAATCTCTTCGCGGATGGAAATAAAATCGAAATCCAATGGAGTGAGTTAGGACTGCCCTCGGCTGATTCAACATACCAACTATTTCGACAGGTTGATTCGGGGCCATGGGTCTCCATTGGAAGCTCAGAATATAATGAGCGCTCTTTTTCGGATGAAATAGAACGATGTGAAGCCTATATTAGATATCGAGTTGAAATATCCGGTGTTGGTGGGTGTGTAAGCCGATCCAATGCAGCATCGATTTTTGTAATTGATGAGACCCCTCCAGAGCAGTGTAACCTGATTTGTGCGAGCGTAGACACAGCGACAGGGTTCGTGGATTTAGCCTGGGAATCGACGGTTTCGGTTGATGGATTTGGCTATTTAATCACGTATTTCGCTGATGATATCGGGGTAGACACATCATTTGGAAAGAACAATCTTACCTATCAATACAGTCAATCTGGGATCAATGCACAGCTAAAACCAGAAACATTATCCGTAGCGCCATTCGATAGTTGTTTTGACACCATCGTGATGTGGTACAATCAGGCGGCCGATAGCCTTAGGTTTTCGACAATTTATGTTGATTCTGTTGGATTTGATCGCTGCGCAGGAAAAATTGGATTGCAATGGAATATGCCAACGGATGGATTTCCTGTTGGTCTGGAAGAGGTCGATGAGTATCGAGTATATCGTAGAGAAAACAACGGAGGGTCCGACTTTAGAGGTTTTGTTTCTGGAGCCGATAGTGTGTTTGTCGATTCTGGACTTGTTAAAGGAGCCTCCTACGAATATGTGGTGACCGCCTTTAATAAGGCACTTGCAAAGGAAGCGATGAGTAATGTTTTTCGCTTTAAGGTCAAACCGCCCGATGCGCCAGATTTTTTGTACGCCGCTGCAATTAAAAATAATCACGAAACGGACTTAAATGCTATTGCCGTATATACCGACACAACCTCAGAAACGACGAAATATGTGCTAGAAAGAGCTCTGTCGGCTTTTGACGATTATCAAATCGTGAACCAGACGACCAAAATAAATCGACCGGAATTCGATATGGTCGACCTTACGGGCAAAGCCGTTCAAACAGATTACCATTATCGAATTGTTGCGTACGATTACTGCGATGCTCCCATATACAAATCTGAATCAGCCAAGAGCATTTGGATAAACGGATACAAGCGAGAACGAGATTACATCAATGACATGAGTTGGACGGAGTATGCCGGATATGAGCACGCTAATTCGCTTGTCGAAAACTATCAATTGGTACGCTTAACCAATGAAAGTCAAAGAGATACAATCCGGGTTCAGCGACTTTTTCAAGAGTTTACCGACACGATATTTGAGTTGGAATATATCGGCGGCGAGGTGTGTTATTATGTGGAAGCGATAGAGCAGGCGGAAAATGCTTTTGGACTATCCAAAGTTTCGAGGTCAAATAAATTTTGTGTCAATTACGAGCCAAGAATATTTGTACCGAATGCATTTACCCCAGATGGAGATGGCATTAACGACCGGTTTTTACCAGATGTGAATTTTGTGGATGTTGATGGTTATAAATTGTCAATTTATGACCGGGCTGGAAACCTGGTGCATATCGCTACTGACCCAACGGAAGGATGGGGTGGTGTCAATCAATCATCTGGAGTTTATGCCTTTTTCTTACAGATGAATAATTCGAGGGGCGAGGCCGTGAATTTTACGGGCAAAGTCGTTTTACTCAGATAGGCAAGATTCGTTAACAATACCTAGGCTCATGATATGGAATTAACCAATCGGAAGCCTTATTTTTGCGCAATTTTTTAAGAGCCTCATCCATGCAAAATACAAGTCGGAATATTACTGAGGGTTTGACCTTTGACGATGTCCTTTTGGTCCCCGCCCACTCCGAAGTTTTACCCAGAAATGTTGAGATAACCTCCAAGTTCTCACGCAACATTGAACTGCGTGCGCCTATGGTTTCAGCAGCGATGGACACCGTTACTGAATCTGGTCTAGCCATCGCGATGGCGCAGGAAGGTGGGATTGGAGTGTTACATAAGAACATGCCCATTGAGGCGCAGGCTGCAGAAGTTAGAAAGGTCAAGCGATCAGAAAGTGGCATGATTCAGGATCCTGTTACAATTACTGCCAATAGGTCTGTAGGAGATGCACTTTCCCTAATGAAAGAAAATAAAATTGGTGGAATTCCAGTTGTAGACAACGACGGAATACTCGTCGGAATTGTCACGAATCGCGATCTCCGATTCGAAAAAGTTATGTCTAGAGGCATTAGCGACGTTATGACCGCCGATAATGTTGTTACCACAACAGATGGAAGTGACTTGGTGAAGGCCGAAGAAATCCTTCAAACACATAAGATTGAGAAGTTACCAGTTGTTGACGCCAACAATAAGTTGGTAGGGTTGGTAACATTTAAGGACATAGTTAAATCACGCATCAAACCAAATGCGTGCAAGGATGATTTTGGAAGATTACGTGTAGCTGGGGCCGTCGGCGTAACAGCCGATACGTTTGATCGAATGGATGCCTTAATCAACGCGGGTGTTGATGCAATTGTCATTGATACGGCACACGGACACTCGAAGGGAGTGATAGATTTATTGAAAGAAGCAAAAACGAGATATGCTGACAAGACCGTAGATCTAATTGTCGGAAATATTGCAACTGCTGATGCCGCTATTGCTTTAAAGGAAGCTGGCGCTGACGGTATAAAAGTAGGAATTGGTCCAGGGTCAATTTGCACCACACGCGTTATTGCAGGGGTCGGGGTTCCACAACTTAGCGCAATTATGGATGTGTCAGATGCACTTTTAGGATCCGATATTCCGGTTATTGCTGATGGCGGTATTCGATTCTCTGGAGATATCGTGAAGGCGTTGGCCGCCGGAGCCTCCTCTGTTATGGTAGGTTCCATGTTTGCTGGCGTTGAAGAGTCGCCTGGAGAAACGATCATTTATGAAGGAAGAAGATTTAAAACTTACCGCGGAATGGGCAGCATAGAAGCTATGCAACAAGGTTCCAAAGACCGTTATTTCCAGGATGTTGAGGACGATATCGCGAAATTGGTTCCTGAGGGAATTTCAGGCCGTGTACCGTTTAAAGGACGTCTTAGTGAAATATTATATCAGATGATCGGTGGTTTAAGAGCGGGAATGGGATATTGTGGGTCTGCGAACATGGCCGCATTGAGAAAAGCGAGATTCATCCGAATTACTGCTGCTGGAGTTCGCGAAAGTCATCCACACGACGTTGCAATTACTAGAGAAGCACCAAACTATACAAGTAGATAAACATGAAAATGAACGTAGCTAGGATTTTATTGATGGTCTTGTGCCTTAGCGGAGGGTTGCAAGCACAGGACAATCGGGTTTTGATGAATATCGGAGGTGACGATGTCACGGTTGATGAGTTTTTAGGCATCTATAACAAGAACAATACAAACAACGTGGTCGACAAAAAAACCATGAATGAGTATGTAGAGTTGTTCGTCAACTTTAAGTTAAAGGTGAAAGAAGCGGAGTCTCTCGGTATGGATACCAATGCAAAGTTTGTTCGAGAGCTTGGTGGCTATCGAAATCAGCTGGCCCAGCCATACCTAATAGATAAGAGTGTCAATGATCAATTGATACAAGAAGCTTATGATCGTATGAATCAAGATGTGGCGGCATACCATATTTTGGTGCGTGTCGCACCCGATGCATCTGGTGCGGACACTCTAAAGGCGTTAAACCGATTAAAGTCGCTCTCAAAAAACATTCGTTCAGAGGTCGATATGCAGGCGACCATCGCCAAGTTATCCGCTAATAAGGATGAAAATGTTATTGCAGAAAACCTTGGATACTTTACCGCCTTCTCCATGGTTTATCCATTTGAAAATGCGGCATATAACACAAATGTTGGAGAACTAAGCAAGCCAATCAGAACACGTTTTGGGTATCACGTGGTATTTGTCAAGGACAAACGAGCCGCGAGAGGTGAAATTCGTGTTTCTCATATTTTTATTCGTAGCACAAACACCGATTCAGAAGATCAAAAAGCTACTGCAGAAGCCAGGATTCGCGAAATCAGCAGTCGATTGAAAACGGGCGATTCATTTGATGATTTGGTAAAAGAGTTCTCTGAAGACAAGGCTTCAGTCAGTAAAGGAGGAATGTTGCCATGGTTTGGAACAGGTGGCACCGCTTCCGTGTTTGAGGAAGCCTCTTTTTCATTGAAAGAGAATGGTGACTTAAGTGATCCCGTATTAAGCAACTATGGATGGCACATTATTCGGCGCGAAGATCAAAGAGGAATTGCTGAGTTTGATAAACTCAAATCGACTATTAAAAAGCGTATTGAAAAGGACACCAGGGCTTTGAAAGGACGCACATATCTGCTTAAACAACTAAAGAAAGATTACGCGCTTACCTATAATCATACAAATAGGAAAAGTGCAGACAAGAACATCTCAAATGATCTCCTAGCGGGAAAGTGGAAAATGAACAAGGAATTAAAGGGTATGGACGCGGTGCTCTTTACTGTTTCTGACAATTTGAAGACTAAGAAGTCCATGTCTTTCACCCAAGAAGACTATTTAACGTTTATACAGAAGGTTCAAAAACCCAGAAAAGAAGGCGAAATGTTGAGCTCTGTTCTACCCGAATATTGGAACGCGTTTGTAAATGAAATGCTTATTCGATTTGAGGACAGCATTCTCGAGATGAAGCATCCTGAGTTCAAGGCCCTAATGCAGGAGTATCACGATGGAATTCTATTGTTCGATTTAATGGATCAGAAGGTTTGGTCAAAAGCGGTGAAGGATACTTCAGGGCTTGAGGCCTTTTATGAGGCACACAAGAGCGAGTATATGTGGCCAGAAAGAGCAGATGCTTCAATTTATTCATGTGCAAATGACGATGTGGTTAAAGCGACTATGAAGTTGGCCAAAAAGCGCGTTAAGAAGTCATTGACCGATGCCGATATCATGAAGGAAGTGAATGCGAATAATCCGCTCGACCTATCCATTCGTTCTGGTTTGTTTTCTCAAAAGGAAGATGATGTGATAAAGGTTACTCCGTGGTCTGCTGGAATTCATGATCTTACCATTGATGGAAAAAGAACCGTGGTTCAAGTCTACGACATTCTACAGCCTACTCCGAAGGCTCTGATTGAGGCGCGGGGCCTTATTACATCCGCATATCAATCTCAACTTGAAGACGATTGGATTGTTGAGCTTCGTGGTAAGTATCCTTTTGAAGTGGATCAGAAGGTGTTTGATTCCATTAACAAGTAAATTATAGCATTGAGAGCAGCTTACATCGGATTCATATTGCTCTTGTTTTGTGCATGCACAGAAGAGGAAGAGTCCATTGCCATAGTTGCCAAGGTTTCCGATAGCTATTTGACTTTAGAAGAATTGGAGAAGTCAATCCCAAATGAATTGGCCGCGGAGGATAGCGTGGAAATGGCGAATAACATCATTCAAAACTGGATGAATCGGGAGTTGATGTATTCCAAAGCCCTTTACAATCTCCGTACTGAGGAAACAGACATTGAAAGTCAAGTAGAAAAGTACCGAAAAGAGCTTTTCATCTTTGAATATGAAAAAGAGGTGATCAATCAAAAGCTGGATACCGTAATTTCTGAGGAAGAGATTAAAACATTCTACGGAGAGAATCAAGATATTTTTCAATTGAACGATTATATCTTGAAAGTACGTTACATGAAACTGCTTCCGAATAGTCCGGATCAAGAAAAAGTGAGTGATTGGATGAAATCGAGCGACCCTGAAACACAGGATCAATTACTCGATTATTGCCACAAATACGCGGTTAGTTGTTACAACGACTCAAACTGGGTCTACTTCAACGAATTACTCAGGGAATTGCCGATTGAAGTTTATAACAAGGGATCATTCTTAAGGACAGGGAAGTTCGTTAAGTTTAACGATGCAGGGCATACATACTTTTTATACATAATTGATATTCAGTCTAAAAACACGCTTTCGCCACTCGACTTGGAGAAGAAAAGAATTAGAAATTTGATTCTAAATAGGCGGAAAATTGAGCTGTTGAATACAATAACTCGAAGACTATACCGTGATGCAATACGAAGCGGAAAAGCACAGAAATATGATGAACCACAGATTAAGGAGTAGATTGACCATTATCATGGCTATGATTGGATCTGTTGGATTCGCTCAGCCTCAGACTATTGACAAGGTAATAGCCGTAATAGGGGAGAAGGTGGTCTTGCATTCTGACATAGAAGAGCAGGTAGACCAGATGACATTGAGCGATATGAAGGTCACTGAGAATACACGATGCGAATTGGTGGAAGACTTGATGTATCAAAAGCTCTTTGTCACTCAAGCCAAAGCTGATAGTATCGAAGTCACCGAAGAGCAGGTAGAGCAGGAACTAAGTCGAAGACTGAGGTATTTCATTTCTCAAATTGGATCGGAAGAAGAGTTGGTCAAGTTTTATGGCAAGACATTGGACCAAATCAAGGAAGACTTTAGAGATGAAGTTGAGGAGATTTTATTGATACAATCAATGCAGCAGAACGTTGTGGGGGCTGTTAGAGTGTCACCTGCCGATGTACGCGAATTTTACGCCCAGATTCCTAAAGATAGTTTGCCGTATATCAATTCCCAAGCGCGTGTGGCTCAAGTGGTTCAACTTCCACCGGTAAGCAAAGAGGAGGAAGAACGCATTAAGGAGAAGCTCCGAGGATTTCAAGAAAGGGTCAAGAACGGTGAAGATTTTGGAACGCTCGCATATCTGTATTCTGCAGATCCAGGATCGGCAGCTCAGAATGGAGAACTTGGATTTATGGATCGAACAGAGTTGGTGGTGGAGTTTGCCAATGCGGCCATTGGATTACAAAAAGACGAGGTGTCCGACATTGTGAAAACACAATTCGGTTTCCACCTTATTCAAATGATCGATCGAAAGGGCGATAGAATCAATGTTCGACATATCCTATTGATTCCTCAAACCTCAGCCACAGATTTACAAAAAGCACGTGCCAAGTTAGATAGCATCAAGGCGCAAATAGCGGCTGTTGATACATTTGGATTCTCGAACGCCGCGTTGGAGTTTAGCACAGATAAAGAGACTAGAATGAATGGTGGTGAAATGATAAACCCGGTAGACGGTACAAATTTATTTGAGTTGGAAACGCTTGGGCAAATTGATCGCTCTTTGTTGTTTACTGTTCAAAAACTAAATCCGGGAGAAATAAGTGATCCCGAGCTCTTCGAAACGCTTGACGGAAAACGCGCCTATCGATTAGTGCAGTTGAAGGAAATTACAAAGCCGCATGTTGCGAACCTTAAGGATGACTACAGCCGGTTACAAGAAAGCACCAAGCGAAAGAAGGAAAATGAGCGTCTGGAAGAGTGGATTGAGGAGCACAAAAACTCAGCCTATATATGGGTAGATGATTCGTATGCTTCGTGTCCATTTCAAACGAAGTGGGAAATAGCCGTTCGTTAGACTTATTTGTTCGGCTTCTTGATTTTATCCTCTTCGGTTAATCCACTGATTACTTCAATGTAGATTCCGTCAGAGAGACCCAATTCCAATTTACGTCTTTCAAACTGCTGCTCGGTGGTTTCAATCTCCACGTAAGCACCATCTTCTTCAAAGGATATCAGTCCTTCATCTATGGATAATACATTGTCTTTCCGCTCCAGAACTACGTTAGCATTCGCTGAATATCCGGCGCGAATAAACTGTGATGAGTCAATCTTCACAGCGGCTTCGATTTCGAACTTAATGGCCCCTTCATCTTGAACTCCCTTGGGTGAAATGTATTCCAAAGTAGCCGTAAACTCGTGAGACTCAATGGCCCCAATAGTCATTATAAGCTCCATTCCAAGATGTAACTTCTCTACCTCTGATTCATCTACCTGGCCTTGAAAGATTAAGTTTTCCATATCAGCGACACTGGCAATGGTGGTGCCGTCGTTGAAGTTATTTGCCTCAATCACATTATATCCCTCTTCAACAGGAACGTCAAGCACCATGCCTCTCACGGTAGACTTTATCAAGGTGTTTGAGCTATTTCCAGCTTTCTTAGAAACGCCATCCTTCACAATGGCGAGGGCATCCTCGGCGGCATTTACCTCTTCTAATGCTTGCTTTCGAGCCAATTCAAATGGTTGAAATTCAGCGGCTGAAATAACTTCTTGTGACAACAACGACTTGTTGCGATCATAGTCAACTTGAGAGTTCTCGAGCGAAATTTTCGCCCGATTCACTCTGTTTTCAGAATTGTTCAAGGAGACCATGTTTGGAATTACTTTGACTTTGGCAATCAGGTTTCCCTCCTCGATAATATCCCCTGGTTTTACATGAATAGATTGAATTATTCCTGAGATCTGTGGTTTGATAAATATTTCATTTCTAGGTACCACCGAGCCTGTGGCAACGCTTTTCTTAATGATGTCGCGGGTTTCCGCCTGTTCGGTTTCAAAGACTTCCGGTGGTGCCTGATCCTTTTCATAGAGGAACCAGATGGTCCAACCAAAAATGAGCAGGATGACCACTAAAAGAGAAATTCGAAGTACTGTTTTCATAATAGTTTATTCTGAGCGCAAGGCAATAATTGGGTTCACGGCGGCAGCTCTTGTAGAAGGGATAATCCCCGCTAGTCCGCCAGAGAATACAATAATTGAAAGAAAAATTAATGCTGTTTGAAGATCTATAGTTGGGTTGCGAAACATGCCGCCGCCTTCACCCATCATGCTGTTTACTAAATCCAACAAGGCGACACCAGCTGAGAGGCCCAAATAGCCTGCTATTCCTGTCAGGATGATCGCTTCAAGTATGATTTGAGATACGATTGTAAATGGAGTAGCTCCAATTGCCTTGCGTATTCCAATCTCTTTGGTACGCTCTTTCACCACAATAAGCATGATGTTGCTAACGCCGATAATGCCCGCCAAGAGGGTTCCGATTCCAACGATCCAAACAAGCACATTTATGGCAGAGAAAAGGCCGGAAATTTTTTGAAATTCAGTGTCTGCATTCCACCCACCAATTGCTCGTGGGTCTTCAGGATGAATATTGTGCCGTTTCTTTAATATGGCTCTGGCTTCTTTCTCAACCTCCCCAGCCGTGAATTCTGGCTTCGCCATAATGGAATACCATCCCACGCGCTCCCCTTGATTAAAGGCCCGTTGAAAGGTGGTTAATGGCGTGATGATGCTTTCTAAGTCGCGTTCGTTATGTCCTGATGTGAACTCCAAGTCGTGCACCCCGATGACCATAAAGTAGATTCCGCTAATATTAATGTATTCGCCTATTGGATTTTCGTTCGTCTCAAAAAGAACATCTCGAACACGCGAGCCAATTACAGCCACCTTTCGCTTGTCTTCTAGGTCCTTATTATTAATCCACCTACCTGCGGTGATCTTTTTCGGCGAAATAGTCATGATTTCGGGCACATCGCCAGAAACTCCGAAGCTGTTGCCCGAGTTTTTTCCGCGTGTCACATAGCTGCTTGAACGATATCCACCTAATTGTCTTTTTGGTGCGATAACAACCGCGCTGGTAAGCTCACGTTTAAGAGCTTCGGTGTCGCCATTTGTAAAGACGACTTGCTGACCCTTTCGAAATCCTTGATACGGCATGCTCGTAGATTGGCCCCACATGAAAAAGCTATTCGTAGCAAAACTTCCAAAGCTGCCCATCACACCGGTTTGAAGTCCATTTCCTGAGCCCATCAATATCACAAGCATGAACATGCCCCAAAACACCCCAAAAGCGGTGAGGATCGTGCGAAGCACGTTTTTGCTTAGCACATGATATATTTCTTGCCATCTGTCTAGATCAAACATATCAGTCTTCCCTTAAGGCATTAACTGGTTGAATACTTGCAGCTCGAATTGCGGGAACTAACCCGGCTAAACTTCCCGTAATTATCAGGAGAATGGTGGCGTTTATGGCCGTTCCAATATCAACTTCAGGGTTTGAGAAATACTCATTGCCTTGGATGAAATCTCCTGACCATTCAAGAAGTCCAACACCTAAGGTTAATCCAATATAGCCCGCTATGGTAGTAATGAAGATGGACTCCTGCATTATTAGGCCAACGATGCTTGACGAGGATGCACCAAGCGCTTTTCGAATTCCAATTTCCTTGGTGCGTTCCTTCACAACGATCATCATGATATTACTAACACCAACAATGCCAGCGCAGATTGTTCCGAATCCGATAAACCAAATGAATAGTCTAATTCCAGCGAATAAATCAGCGAATTTTTGATAGAACTCTGCTCGATTTCGTACATAAAGTGCCTTCTCGTCAGCTGGATCGAAGTTGAGTTTCTTGGATAAGCGTTCACGTATGTTTTGTACAATAGCGCCCGCTTCTTCAACCGAAGCGTCACCTGTGGTCATCGCCATGCGATCCACTCTGTTTGCCCCGCCAAAAACGCCTTGATGCGTAGATATTGGTATCCAAGTTCGACGCACATCTCTGTCGCCACCTTCGTCCATGTAGAACCCAATAACCTTAAATGGAATTCCGTTTATGTTGATGTATTCACCTACTGGATTTGATGTTCCAAATAATTCAATTTTCATGTCCTTGCCAAGACATGCCACTTTTCGTGCTTCTTGCACATCTAGGTTATTAATGAAACGACCTCCGAGTACTTCGATTTGTTCAGCTTCCTTTTCCTCAGGATGACAACCTAGTACACCGAAACTGCCTGTTTTATTTCCGTAGCTGATCTGGGTGATTCCGTTTAAGTATTTCCGAGAACTCAGGTTTTCGATGCCGGATACGTTCTTTTTCAGATCATCGAAATCACTGTTCTCAAGTTTGATTTCGCGGTCAGCATTGTAACCTCCATAGGGAATAGAGGTTTTGCCCGGAATGATCCAGACTGAGTTTAACGCGTCCCCTTTAAATTGGTTCTCGGTGCCGTGTTGAAGACCTTCTCCTGCGCCGAGCAAAAGAATCAGCATGAATATGCCCCAAGCTACACTAAAGCCTGTGAGGAACGTACGAAGCTTGTTTTTGCGAATCGTACTAAAAATCTCTTGCCACTTGTCTAAGTCAAACATGGCTCGTTTCATGGATTTTTCCGTCGATTAGCGTGATCTGCCTATCGGTCATATTCGCTATGTCATGCTCGTGTGTAACGATCAAAACCGTGATCCCGAGCTTGTTGACTTCACGAAAGAGATTCATGACGTTCTCAGAAGTTTGGGAATCTAAGGCGCCAGTTGGCTCATCAGCCAAAATGAGTTTTGGTTCAGAAATGAGTGCACGGGCAATGGAAACACGCTGCTGCTGTCCGCCAGATAGCTCATTAGGCATATGTTCAGCCCAATCTAGTAAACCAACTTTGTCGAGATACTCCCGTGCAATGATGTTTCGTTTCTTGCGGCTAATGCCTCGATAGTAGAGGGGAAGCGCCACGTTTTCCATGGCATTTTTATATCCTAATAGGTGAAACGACTGAAAAATGAATCCAATAAACTCATTTCGATATTGTGCTGCTTTTTTTTCTGAAAGCGACTTGATCAGCGTGTTGTCAAGGTGATAGGACCCGCTGTCATATGCATCAAGAATTCCAAGAATGTTTAGTAGCGTTGATTTCCCAGAACCTGACGAGCCCATGATCGAAACTAGTTCGCCAGAGCCGATTTCTAGATTCACATCCTTTAGCACATGCAACTCATGGTTGCCTGTGCTGTAATACTTGTTTATGTTTTTAAGGGAAATCAAGTGTCAAATGTAGGCTCTCTCATCAACGTTTTCGGATTCATAATGTTCTACACCGCTTGAATAATGATGACAGGTTAATGTATCGTGTGAGTGGGCAAAAAAAAAGCGACCATTAGTCGCTTTTGTAGAGTTTTTAAAATCTATTCTTCACACGTACAATCGTAGGATGTTTTCAGCGACCAATCGTTACCTTGATAAGTCTGACTTTCCTCAAATGAAAGGCTAGATGCTTCATATGAAGAAACCGCATCGTCAAAGTCACCTCGCTTTTCACACAGCTCCTGCGAATTATCTTGGTAATCTTGGGTGTACACGTCTGTAATGAAATCTTGATCTGCCTGAGGCATGCCATCTGCGAATTCAAATGTGTTATTTCCAACACACGCACAGTCGGTGCATTTTTGGCAAGAGGTTAGGGTAAAAGCGAATGCTGCAATTGCAGCGAAGAATAACTTATTCATGGTTTCAAATTTTGACAAAGGTCGCGATTTTAACCATAAAAAAAGGGCGCGAAAAACGCGCCCTTTTTAAGAATTATAGATGAATCGTTTATTGAACGATCAAAGTCTGAACTTCACTCGAAGTCTCGCTTACCATCTTGATCAAATAAGCACCGCTAGCCAATTCAGAAGCGTTCACTTCGATGACTTGTTGTCCATTATATGATTGAGTGTAAACTGAACGTCCAGCGTTGTCGATGATTGTAACATCAAGCGTGTTGAAATCAGAACCTGCAGCGATGAAGAAATTATCAGTCGCTGGGTTAGGATATACTTCAAACGCCTTAACCTCAAGTTCATCAACTCCTATTGGATCTATGTTGATATCCTTGCTCTTCAAGCTTTCGCCACAACCGTTGTCTACTACTAGAGTAACAGGATACGTTACCGGAACTCCACTAAAAGGGAATACATATGTTGGGTTAGCAGCAGTAGAAGTATCAATGCTGTTAAACGTCCATAAGTATGTAGTATTTGGGCTAGTGTTAGTAGAGCTTGCACTGCTGAAAATAATAGCAGTTCCACCTGTACCTACATAGTCAATGGCAGCTTCTGGCTCACCTAGAACAAGTAGATCAAATGCAGCAGTTGAAACACAACCATGAATATCCGTTGCAGTAACAGTATAAGCGCCACTTGCAGAGAATTCATTTGCTGCAGCAGTTTGTGCGGATCCACCAGACCAAGCGTAAGAAGAACCATCAGGGATAGTAGCATCTACAGTTAATGGTGCATCGTCTTCACAACCTTCTACGTCAGCAAGCTGAACGGCAACTGATTGAGAAATAGAGATAGTAGCTGAACTCTCACATCCATCTTCCATCTTCGTTACCGTGTACATTCCTGGGGCATCAGCATCAACTGTTGCAGTTGTTGCTCCATTGCTCCATGCATATGTTGCAGCTGATCCTCCACCTGGAGTTAGCGTTGCAGTTTCGTCAGCACAAATGTGAGCAGAAGAATCTAGCGTCGCATCAGGAACTAAACGTATAACAACATCGTCGGTAGCGTTGCCACAGAACTCAGTTGAAAGAACAACATTCACAGAAAAGTTAGAAGGCTCGCTGCTTGCAGGGCTTAATGTGATTGATGAAGTTGTATATGTTTGAGTTGAACCACCATTTTCAGAAACACCCCAAGCTACAGATTGAGCTGGTCCAGCTTCAATAAGAAGTTCATTTCCGCATAATGTGTCATCACCACCAAGGCTAAAGCTATTTGCATTAACAAATTCCATAGCGCCTATATCAGGGCTTTGAGTACTTCTCGTGTTTCCTGCAATATCAGAAGCCACTGTAGAAAGTGGAGTTCCAGCATCGCTAAGCGTATCGTTACATGT
>DDCZ01000058.1:0-2765 GCA_002336485.1 Flavobacteriales bacterium UBA1993 | reverse complement strand
GGCATAACCAGAACCCATATTTGCAAAGCTGTTATTCTTCAAATTGATGGCGCCACCTTGATAGATGTAACCAGCGTATGAATTATTGTTTGCAGACCTAGTAAACGAGTTGTTATAGATATCAACCAAACCTGATTGTGACATGTATAGCGCGTAATATGCAGTAGGTGAAGTAGTATTTCCTGTAGTCACGCAGTTGTTTGCAATAAGACTTCTTGGATTGCTTGAACCAACACATTGATACATGTACATAGCGTAGTACCAACCGTTTCCAGTAGTAGCTCCAACGTAGTTGTTTGTAATGTTGAAGTTATCACAGTAATACCAGTATCCCATACCGTAGTATCCATATCCATACTGGAATGAAGAATCGTTGGTGATTGTGTTTCTGTTAAACTCAACACCATCAAAATACCAGATGTAACCACCATAGTAAGTTTGGTCCTTCATCTTGTTGTCCTCAATTGTCAAATTCATCTTCTTAGCAGCAGTACTACCAGAGTTTGAATAGAACCAACATGATCCTTTTTCAATACGGTTGTTTGTTAACGAAACGTCACTTCCAGTACCAGGCATGTTAATTACCGACTGATAATTTGTGCTTGTTCCTGTATTACCTTTTAACCAGTTACCATCTAAGGTAATGTGATCAGATTGTCCGGCGATGACTGCAACGTTTCCATAATAAGAACCTGTGTTGGTCATTTTCACATCGCTAAACGTAATGTAATCCGCTCCGTCGAACTTGATTACATATCCATTTGCAGAGCTTGTACCAGCATAAGTAATTACAACATCACTCGCATTTCCACTAGCACTTTGGAATGTAACTGTAGCATCTTCGCTTGTTCCAATGATTTCATTGAATTCAACCTGCTCGTTATAAGTACCAGCAGCAATATTGAAAATTACATCACCACATACTCCAAATGATTCTAAATCTGTAGCAGCATCGTTGATAGTAGCGTAGTCTCCAGGTATGCCAAATGTTCCAGACAATCCAGTGGCAGTAACCATTGATTTCTCGTCGTTAGCATTAAGGCTATCCTGAACTCCATTTGGCAATTCAGTCCAAACAGTTAGGTCATCGCCATTAGTGAAAGATACATTGGCAATTGTTAGTGTATCAAGACCTCCTTGTGGAGCAACTGATCCAGTATAGTACATCGCAACCGGAGTTGACGTGTTTACTTGGTAGTAGATTGAACAGTTTTGAAGTGTGTCAGATCCTAAGTTTTGAACCGATACATCAATATCCACAGAATCCAAATCACATGTAGGAACTACAGGATTAAGAATCGCGCCAATTCCAGCATCGTTGTTGAATGGAGGAAGGATAGTTAGGTTATAATCCTCAGCTTCACCATAAGGTAAAGTATTACAAGGGTGCATTCCAGACGAACCGTAGTATAAGGTTCTAATTCGCATTCGCGTAGTACCTGGAGTTGCAGTTGCAGGTATATCAAAGGAACCTGACCAAGTAGAGTTAGCTGCTTGACTTAAAGCAAAAGCAACTTGCTCACCTGAATCATAGAAGTCATCATCCTGATTCCAGTCTACCCAGATATAAACATGAGTTGCATAGGTTGTTCCTGTACCAACACTGAAATTCACTGTACTGTTCGTAAGTGCAGTATGACCTAAGGATGAATAATACGTGTATCCAGTGCTGTTTGAACAGCCTTGGTTGTTATTCGTAATGTTCACAGAACCACCAGTGGTGCTGAAACTATTCACGGTCATATTATAGGTTCCACACGCGACGGTGTAGGCGGGGGTGCAGTACTGCGCTGACGCATTCTGCTGAAGGCCAAAAAAGGCTGCCAAGAAAGTTGAAAAAAGTAAAAGTTTTGCTTTCATATAAAAAGTTTATTGATTTAGCATTCGAAAATACGTTTTCATCACGATATTTTTAGCATTTATCGAAAATATACTGTTGGAACTGGTATTCCCTTCAAAAGCTGGTCTTGGAACAAAAGAAAAGCGCCCCGATGCGGGGCGCTTTTCTTCAAATCAATTAATCAGTTTTTATTTACTGCTTAATTAAAGCGTTTACAGAGCTAGCTCCATCAACAGAGATCTTAACAATGTAAGAACCTGCAGTAAGATCAGAAACATTCACCTCACCAGTCGTTTGACCAGCAGCAATAGTTTGTGAGCTCAATACTCGACCTGCAACATCCATTACTTCAATTGTACCCTTTGCAGATGCTTCATTAGCAAGAACAAAGTTTACGTTATCAGCAGCAGGATTAGGATACAATCCGAATGAACCTTCAGCAATCGCTCCAATTCCTAGTGGATCTGGAGTAACTTCCATAGTCGTAACATCTGTACCACAACCGTTGTCGATTGTTAAAGTAACAGTGTAAGTAGTTGGGTTGTTAGGATCGCTCCATGGATAGTTAGCAGTTGCATTCGCAGTGCTAGCAGTTTGTCCATTGTATCCAAAGTCCCACAAGTACGTTGTGTTCGAAGAGATATACAATGAGCTTGTTCCATCGAAGAACCATGCATTTCCTGAGTGTGTCTCAGTAATAGCAGCTTCTGGAGTTTCAAGAACAGTTAACTGGAAGTCATCATCAGAAGAACATCCGTAGCTATCTGTAGCAGTAACTGAGTAAGAACCAGCATCGCTGAAAGTGTTAGCAGCAGTGTTGATGCTAGAACCACCAGACCAAGCATATGAAGTACCATTTGCAATGGTAGCGTCAATAGTCAATGGAAGATCATCAGCACACGCGTCAAGATCAGTGATTTCAACA
>DDCZ01000086.1 GCA_002336485.1 Flavobacteriales bacterium UBA1993 | reverse complement strand
CCGGCAAAATTGTCGGTTTTAAAGTAGTCCATGTTACAGGCCGTGAAGCTCCCAATAGCTACAGCTGCGATCGCAGCCCCTCGTAGTAGTTGTTTCATAGCATTTATTAGCAATAGGTTGTTACCAACAATGTTAAACAATCGAAAGAGAAGAGTAGGTCTAAAATATCAACAATTACGGCCTATTCGGATTGGTGCCACAGTGTATCTGTCAATAGCGCATTCTGAATTGGTTGTCTAGAACTTTGATCAATCCAATTAATAGCGCTGATGTACCAACGATCATCGAAGTAGACAAGATCGAAGTCTATCCATAGAAATTGACTGTACGTTTTTCCCGTGCTTTTTTGCAGAGATCGTTGATTTACCAGTGTATGTGCGGTAGCTATGTCCAAGTAGTAATCCACCTCACGCTCATTCTCGATCAGGTTAATCTCGAAGTCTGAATAGAACGGAGCCGTTTCACGAATTAGATCGCCCCAACTAAGCGTCTTAACTGATGATGGTTTTGTCGCCGAAGTTTTTACTGAAGTAATTGTTCCGGATGGAATGAATATGTCTTCGTATGCGGCCATTCGGCTTTCTTTTTCTCCAATTGAAACGGCTTTGTAATAGGCCTGAACGATATCATCAATGGAAGAATAGGTCTGGCCAAACCCATCACCCACACGGCAGCAAAGCACCATCACGATGAGTATGGAGAGCGACTTAGTCATGTATGTATAGAATTATCTTGCACTTCACACTTGCGGCATCCTTAATGCCTGGATACCAAATCAGCATCGACCGTACAAAGGACTCTGCTCGTGAAATTTGAAACCCACTTAGATCATGCACATAGGAAAGTGAGGCAAGGCCGTCTTCGCCAATTGTTATAATAAATGGGGTATAGCCCGGTGTTGCAATTGTTGTTACTTGAAATTGATCCAACATGTTTTTATACGAAGCCACGTCTCCGGGATAAACAGGAGGCTCATCAACATCTCGCACATGGTAAACCTTGGCTGAATCATATGGAATTCCCTCCTTTGGTGTGGCCAAATCATTGTTTTCTTTTTCCACCGCTGCACTCGCGCTGATCGCCGCTTTATCCTGCACCAAGTGCGCTGGAAGAGGATCAATCGGACTTTCATTTTGAATATTTAAATGTGTGATATACCAGTCGTCGAACTTTCTTACAAGCTTCATGGATTGCACACTGTATGTAGAGTAGGCTTCTCCCGATTCACGATCTACCAACTCAATTTTGACACTAGAGTATACAGAAGCCAGATCTTCATATGCTCGGTAAATAAGTACTTCAGGAGTTCGAGTCACAATAAAATCAGCATTGGCCATAAACAGTTGTTCATCATACTCCTTAGCAGTTAGCGTGATGTTCTGAGAATTTCCAGTACTGTCATATATCATGGTAGAAATGCGAGCTCCATCCGAAAAATGACGTTCAACATTACCTTTAATTTCAATTGGCTCTAAATAGAACGCATCATAGCTATCCAAGGGCGCATTTTGGGAATGCACGGAATATGCTGTCCCTACCAAAAAGGCTAGAAATAGAAGGTGAAGTGTGAAGTTCCGTCTCAAAGTTTATTTAAATAATCCACCCATTCCAGGCATCATGGTACTTGCCGCGCTTTTCATTTCAGACTCGTTTACCGTATTGGCTTTATCTAAAGCATCGTTTATTGCAGATACCATCTCCATTTTAAATTCTGGGTCATTCTGGTTTTGGTAATCAGAAGCAAAATCTATGCCCGTAATTTTTCTGTTGCCATTTGATGTGACAGTTATAGATCCGTTGTTTGATTTACCAGAAACATATATGGTTTCCAATCTATCCTTTATCTCTTTCATCTGTCGCTGCGCTTCCTGCAGCTTTTTCATCATATCAAACATTTGCCATTCAGTTTGGTGCAAATAGATGGAATATCATTCAATCCCCAATCAAGGTTATCATAAATGATGAAATTCAACGTTTAATAGAGAATCTCCCAAATGCCTTGGCTTAAGCATCCGTAAGATTATTTTCGCGAAATATATTAAGCCATGAAATACTTGTTTATAATTCTAGCATTGAGCCCATTTTTTGCTCAAGCCCAAAGTACCGCAGCTCCCACCGTTGCCATTAGCTACAACTTTTTGCTCTTGGATGATCCGTCTCTATCGGAAGCTAAGTACGTGTATCGACCTGGACAAAGCGCAGCTTTCACGAAGCTTTATTATCCCGAAATGAAGAAGTACTCAGAGACTTTCATCAAGTATGTGGAGCAGATGAGAAGTGTCAAGAATTATATCGGTCCATTGGGCACAGGAACACCAACATCACTCGGGGATTTAGATTTTAAAACCGCCATTAAGAAAACGAAGAATGGAGAATTGGAGAAGATTGGTAATCTCTATTTCGATCCGGCAGTGTTTGAAGCTACCGCCTCTTTTGATGGCAAAAAAATCATTGACAAGACGAATGGTGTGCATATCGAAGACGATGAATTGATTTCCGGTCCTGATACTGTTTATCGAGAGAACTTACAATCGGGTGAAATGGAACAAGAGATATTAATGTTCGAAGATGATGTCTACAAGAAAATGTGCGGGGCTGGCTTTATTGAAGAATGGAATTTTGATAAGAATAAGGGCGGATTCGAAAAGGAGGTGAAATACTTGAGTGTGTCTGAGGCAGTATTCGATCAACAGAACGGAGACTATCGCGGACTAAAGCCAATTTTCGCCTTTAAAGCCGGGCAATTTAATCGCCGAAATATTGGAGAGTTGCGATTGATTCGAGAAGACATTGAGTACAATGTTTTGTTTAACCGAGACTTCAATTTCGCACTTGAAGGTGGAGAAATGGACGGTATGGTCTTGACTTCCGATGCAGGAGGTTATATAGAGCCATCTGCTCGATATCAGTTTCTAATTAGCATTGTAGATGCCATCAATACCGGTCAACTCAAGGTTTATGATTATGATGGACTTAAGTTTAAGGAATCGAAGGCCAAAGCGCTGACAAGAGATGACTTTTTCAAGCGTTTGAATCGGACTGACACCGTTTATTTGGAGGATATTTACTCTGGGAAAATGGTTCAAACTGAAGTGAAAATGAAGACGGAATTGAGCGACGTGATTGGCATTCGGTTTTTCGAAGATTGGTATATGGACTACGCCAACATGAGCATCTATAAGCGTGTCAAGGGTATTGTGCTATTGACTGAGAAAAAGGACCTGATGACAGGTTTAGCGAGAGGCGCAGCGCCGGTGAACAACACGTACATTAAGTTAAATCCAAGATTGTAATCGATTGCGGAAGTCGCGTTTAGTTTTTGGTGTTAAAACTGAAGACCGATTACGCAGACATCATCGATTTGTTCGAGCTCTCCGCGCCAAGTTTCAAATTCATTTGATAATGCGATTCGCTGCTCCTTCGGACTCAGGCCATTGATTGATACTAGGTATTCCTTGAATCGTTTCGATTTGTATTTTTTCCCCTTCTCTCCGCCAAATTGATCCGGATAGCCATCACTGAAAATGAAAATGGTGTCGCCACTTTCAAGTTTAAAGCGATGCGAATTGTAATCTTCGCGATTAGGATATTTTCCAATAGGTTGTTTGTCTGCTTTCGTTTCGTAAAGAAACAAACCGTTTGATTCCATTGACAATACGCCGAGTAGATCCGTCTTTCGAGGGCTAATAATCCAAATAGGATTATTAGCACCGGCCCAGATAAACTCACCCGTTGATTTTTCGATGGAACACAAAGAAATGTCCATTCCATCCTTTACGTCCTCTTCGCTCTTTTCAAAGGTTTCGTCAACGATAATCGCAGTTCTATCCAATATATTAGCAGGATCATTTAATCCGTATTCCCGTACAGATCGATTAAGTGCATTGTGACATACTACGCTAACCATTGCTCCTGGAACTCCATGACCAGTGCAATCGGCGGCGGCGAAGTGTACATGATCATCCGTTTCTTCGAGCCAATAGAAATCACCTGCTACAATGTCTTTGGGTATGTACAATACAAATGCATTGGGTAATTGAGTTTTAAATCCACTAGAGGGAGGTAAAATCGCCTCTTGAATGCGCTTAGCGTATGTGATGGAGTCAATGATTTCCTTGTTCTTCTCCTCAAGTTGCTCTGTGCGCTCCGCCACCTGAACCTCTAGAATCTCGTTTTGCTTTTGGGTAACTTCATTGAGCTTCTCCAAATTTTCAAACGCCTCACGCTTGGCTGCTTCCTTTTCTCTGCTCATGTCCCGATATCTACCAACCATGGCCAGAGATAGAAAAATGACCTCACCAGCGGAACCCAGTTTTACCGCGTTTTGACTCAAGAAGTCGCTTTCAATTAGGCTGAAGTTTGTGAGAATGAAAACGATGCCACCCGCCAAAACGGTCAAAAAACCGAGCGTAAAGAAGATGCTAACCTTAGCCTGTGTTTTGTTTACCCAACCAATCGCCATCAATATGATTAGAAGTGAAATAAGCGAGAAAACGTTTATAAGCGGGTATGCGATTTCATATGTCCAACCCGACGTAAAACTAAAGATGATGCACAACGAAACGAATGCCATCAGCCCCTTATAGAGTTGTCTGAACCATTTCGGCATCACACTTAATGTTAGAAAATCTGCTGCATAAAGCATCAACGTCAAAACCGAAAAGCCGGAAAATATAAGGATGGAGTGATTTGCCATCCACGTCCAATTTGGCCAGATATATTCATATGCCAACCCATCTAATGACGACTGCATGAAAAACAGAAAACTTACATAAAGAACGTAGTATGAGTAGATACGTTCTTTAACTACAAATGCGAAAAAGAGAAACAGACCAATGACCAACATTAATAACCCATAGTACATTCCAAGAGTTAGATACTCGCGTTGAACAAATCCTTGAAAGTTAAGTGGTTCCCATAATTTTATTGGCAGAGTAATGACTTCTCCATCACTCGAAACACGAAATAAAAATTCTTTGGTCTCTAGGGCTTTAAGTGTTATAGGAAACATGAATTTCCTGTATACAATTGGCCTTTGAGCGAAGGGGTAATCATCACCGGTTATATACAAGCGCTTTATTTCAATGTCGCTTATTTCGAATAATTCAATTTGATTGGTAACCGAGCGTGCCGTTTCCAAATAATACTCTCTATCCAACTCAGTTCCATTACTGAGACTAAATTTCACCCAATAACTGGAAGTCGTGAAATTTAAATTCGGAGAATTGCTAGTGATCCGCTGAAACAGCGAATCCAGCTTACCATAAACCACATCATTTGCCGACCACTCACCATTTTTATCCTCAAGAATTTTAGCCGAAGTTTCGATGTGTGTATACCTTGGTCCATGGGCGCGAAGGCTATGAGGGCTCATAAACACACAGACGAAAAGACCCAAAAGGATCCGAATAGTTTGGCTTTTCCTAATCATTTGAGGCTGGGAAGATAATCAATGCGCAGCAGCGATTGGAGTGAACCCAAAGTCTATGAATTGCTTCTTTGTGGTATGGAATCGAATCACGCAAGATGAAAATGTCTCAACAAAAAATAGGTGATGGAGAATGCTCGATCTTTTGACCACAATTTTCTAAGCTGGAATTAAGGAATACTTAACAAGCACATTAACAATTCGTTAAACACTCGATGTTTGATTTCAAAGCACTTTTAGACCATGACAAAATCACTTCTTCTTTTCATGGTTTACACGTTTTCCCAGCCAATATTGGCCCAAACGAAGTTGATTGCCCATAAAAGCCAAGGGGGATCTAATGCTACATTTTCAGAAGCCCTGAAAACTGATGTTCGACTTCGATATTCCAGTTACGGGGCCGCCCCTTTAAAATTTGTGTCGAATGCATCGCTAGATTCCGTGATCTTCATCGATGACACAACATGCGTCATGATCACGAGCTATTATAACACGCCAGAATTGGCGAGCAATCAAAGATTAATTGAACCTCATGCTTACTATGACTTGGAAGGCAATCTATTGCCATGGGAGCCAGGTACTGATACCGTTTTTCGTCACGAAGTGTTTTCAAGCGAAATGACAATTAGTCAAATGAAACGCGCCGTTGATGAGCGGTACTTTTTCCAAAACAATGAGTCGAATATTATTTTTCTCAACTTCCCGAAGAACCAGCTAGACAGTGTGAAAAAGAATCGTTTTCCGATTCTAAATATCAATTCTGATAAATTTTGGCCAGGAGCCGCACTGCTATTTTTGGTAGCAGTTTTCGGCTCATTTCTAGCCAAAAGAAAGCAGCTTACAATTGCGTAATTCAGAATCCATCTTGACTCGATTTTTTGACGTTTGGATTCGGGTTTTCGGATTGTTGGTCATCTTCTTTTTACCCCTGCATTACGCCTTCATTCCAGACCAAACGCCGATTACGGAGTTGATCTTTGGGGATGCGGTTCATGGGTTATCAGGTGCAATCATTGACCAAGATCTGGGGGCTAATACCTACTATTCTGATTCGGTTTCAACATTCTCGCTTTACTTGATACTAATTCTGCTCTCGGCTTGCTTATCAGTAGCTGCAATAAAACTTATTGCGGCAGATGTAAGACAAAAAATTAGCGAAGTCATTGGGATGACGGTGACGTATTTCATCGCGTATCAAATACTTAGGTATGGGTTCGATAAAGTCTTTATCGGACAATTTTATGAACCGACAGCATTTGTGTTGAACTCAAATTTTGGTCAACTTGATCGTGACCTTCTTTATTGGAGTGTGATGGGTTTGTCGCCCGGATATTCGGCCTTTCTTGGGATAGTTGAGTTGGCAGCCGCTACCCTCATTTTATGGTCAAG
>DDCZ01000037.1 GCA_002336485.1 Flavobacteriales bacterium UBA1993 | reverse complement strand
TTCGACTCCCGCCGGCTCCACCAAAAGGGAGAACTCTAAATTTTTGAGAGTTCTCCCCTTTTTATTTTCTCCGAAACCCCTGTCAATATTCAGAAGTAGCTCAAGTACAGAGTTCAATCTAGGTGTTCGACATCGCGTTCCGTCGAAAACCACCGATTCTGGGAAAATAGCTCTTATTAGGGCCGCCTTTTGTTGATTACCAGCTACTTTGAAGGTGTTCGACATGTTGTGAAGAAGATGAACACTTTTCTCAAGTTTGGGGGCTAGTTCAACATCCTTTTCCTCCAGTTTGGACAATTTCCTTTCTATGTTTCGGACTTCCGATTCACATCGCATTTTCATTTCAGAATAGTCGGGGGCTTGGAGAGCACCATCCATGAGGAGGTCCTGCAGCTTAGTACCTCGGGTTTGTTGTTTTTCTAGATCCTTCTTAAGTCGGCTAATCTCCTTCTCATCCTTCTTTTTGTCAGTTCCTAAAGTCTCTTTCAGAATGGCGTCATATAACTTCTGAACGCCTTTCGAAAACTGAAATTCAGCCATTACTGATTCGAGCATCGAATGGACTTTGGCAGCAGGGTGGCGTTCCTTTCGACAGTAGTTGCAATGGTAATACCCATGACGTTTGCCTGATTTACCTCGGCTGAAAGAAGCCGTGACTCGTTTCTCACATTTAGAGCAATGCAGAATTCCTCGAAGTGGAAAAAGCTCTTTGGGTTTGTGTTTGCTCTTTACTGGTATTTGCTGGCGTCTTGATAGCTCCTCCTGGACCATTTGAAATAGCTCTTCAGAGACAATTGGATCATGAACACCGTCAACTAGGTAAGCAGCATTCTCGCCGTCTGAGGGCACGATGATTTTTCCAACGTAAACGGGATTGCGCAACAGTTTTGACAACCCATTACTCTGAAGCTTGATCTGATTGTCAGAGAACACGCGCAGTACATCGGATTGGCTCCAGCCTGCTATGATTTGTTCAAATGCGTATTTCACCCATTTGGCTTCTTCATTTGGGACGATAATAGGACGATTCTGCCCGTCTCTCGAGTTTTTGTACCCTTTGGGTGCTACACGGCACCAGCGCCCTGCTTTCAACGCCGCACGCATGCCTTCTCGGATCTTGATCGACCGTCGATCGTTATCGACTTCGGGAACAGTCAAATAAATAGCAAGCATCAACTTGTTTTCTGGAATGCTCATATCCAGAGGTTGGTCAATGGCCATCACAGAAACACCTTTGGAACGCAACCATTCCATTTCAATCAATGCCTCGTGCAGATTCCTGCTGAAGCGATCCCAACTCGTAATGAGTATTAGATCAACTCCGTGATTGGGCTTACCGAGTAGTTCTATTAGATTCTTCCATTCAGGACGATTGAAGTTCTTCGCACTGTGATCTTCACGAATGACATACTTGATTTTGATGCCTTCGCGTTTGCAGTGTTCCTCCAGTTTTTGTTTCTGGATATCGAGACTGAATCCCTTGGCCTGTTCCTCACTGCTCACCCGAGCCATGATGACTGCAGTCCTAGTGTCCCTGTTGATTGCTGATTTCAAGATTGATGTGTGCTATGAGTTGTAAATATTCTATGATTTCAAGGATTTGATCATCCGAAAGTCCATCGGCGTCATCTCCTAAAAGTGTTCTTGCTTGATTCAGGTTTGGCACGAGTTCTCATAAGGTGCCCAACTTTCGCTTTGCGATAAGCCATGCAGTTCCACGAGTTGCCTGAAGTAATCAGTGCTTTCATTAGTATTTGATTTTATCTGTAATACGGGCGTTCACGACTTCACCTTTTACTGTCTTTACTTCCAGTTCCTGGTATCCCTTCTTCATTAGTATTTCACTAAGTCGAACCGACGTATCGAACATGACATCTTGATATATTTCAAGAAACTTCACTTCTCCATTATTGAGAGTGATTTTGATCTCCTTGGCATTGCCTTCACGTATTTCCAGCAACAGTCTCCATTCTGATTCAGAGAAAAGATCTGGCAACTGCTCAGGAATTAGGTCCATGAGACTCAACTAATGCCACGTCATCAAAGTTGATGGATTAGTCTCGGAATGTTTCATTCCTTAATTCCAGCGCATTCGTTGTAATCGGGTGGCATTCAGAATAGCCAACAAGGCGACTCCGACATCAGCGAAGACGGCTTCCCACATAGTTGCCAATCCAAAGGAGCCCAAGACAAGAACAAAGATCTTCACCCCAAAGGCCAAGTAGATGTTCTGAACGATCACTCTTTTAGTCGAACGACCAATCTTGATTCCAGTAGCGATGCGGGAGATCTTGTCTGTTTGAATGATGACATCAGCCGTCTCGATCGCCACATCGCTGCCCAAGGCCCCCATGGCAATGCCGACATCACTAGCCGCGATAACCGGAGCATCGTTGATTCCATCCCCGGCAAATGCCACTTTTCCAGTCTTCTTCAGTTCTTCGACTTCGTTTAATTTGTCTTCTGGTAGCAGACCGCCTTTAGCGATATCAATATCCAGTAGAGCGGCAGTGTGCTGTGTGATGCTGTCCTTGTCGCCCGATAACATGATCAATCGTTTGATGCCCACCGCACGCAGGTCTGCAATCGCTTTTGCTGCATCTTCCTTGAGTTCATCAGCAATAGTCACATAGCCAGCGAATTCTCCTCCAATCCCTATCATGACAATGCTTTCAACAATGGCATCAGTCTCAGAAGGGGCTTGGATATCGAATTGTTCCATGAGCTTCTTATTACCGACGACAACTTCCTTTTCGCGGATAGTACCACGAAGCCCTTTACCTGCAATCTCGCTGAGGTCATTGACATCAGTCCTGTCTACTTCGCCAGTATAGCGCATGATCGCTTTCGCAATGGGATGTGTTGAGCCTGCCTCCATGGAAAGCAATGCAGACATCATGTCTTTCTCCGATCGGTCATTGGACGTTACGATGTCCTTGATCTCGAACACACCTTTGGTCACCGTACCTGTCTTATCCATGACCACGGTATCTATATCGATGATCTCATCCAAAAAGGATGCTCCTTTAAACAGTAATCCATGTTTAGACGCTGCCCCGAGCCCACCGAAATATCCAAGCGGAATGGATATGACTAATGCACATGGACAAGAGATGACCAAGAAGATCAATCCACGATACAACCAATCGCTGAAGACATAAGATTCAACGAAAAAGTAGGGTAGCAGGACTATAGCCAATGAAAGATAGACTACGATCGGTGTATAGATCTTGGCCAATCTTCTTATCAGCAATTCGGTCTTGGACTTTTTATCCCTTGCCTGCTCTACGAGTTCTAGGATTCGCGAAACACTGCTGTCCTTGAATTCCTTGGTGACTTCGACTTCGATCACATTTTCCAAATTGATTGATCCAGCTAGAATGCCATCACCATAGGCGGCGCTTATTGGGCGGCTCTCACCTGTCAATACTGCAGTGTTCAAAGTGGCTCTCTCAGAATTCAATTGACCATCCAACGCCACCGCTTCTCCAACGCGCACTTGCAGTGTGTCTCCGATTGCCACAGATTCTGCAGGTACTGTAAAGAAAGCTCCGTCGCGCAGCACATTGGCTGTCTTAGGACGCAAATCTAAAAGAGCTGTGATGTTTGATTTAGCTCTACGCACCGCAGCTGATTGGAATAACTCACCCACTGCATAAAATAACATCACGGCCACTCCTTCGGGATATTCTCCGATGAAGAATGCTCCGATGGTCGCTATGCTCATCAAAAAGAACTCCGTAAAAACTGCCCCTTTGCGAAGCGTGCGCCATGCTTCTATGAGCACAGGTATACCAACTGGAATATAAGCTGCGATATACCAAATGAGTGTGGTCGGATCTTTGAAAAATTCCAATTTCAACAGGTGCTCGATTACCAATCCTACGATGAGAATCAGGAAACTGATGATCGCGGGCAAATATTCCTTCCAACCCGATCGTGACGAGTTGCCGTGATCATGCCCATCGTGTTGATTGTGGTCAGCAGTCTCTTTCTCGCTTTTCTCTTCCACCAAGCAGCAGGCCTGCTCGCCGTTTTCATTGTAAATGTGTTGGTGTTCTACAGTATTCATGAGTACCTCCTTAGGGTTATCCACCTGTTCACCTTCTTCTGATACGCTGTATACTCGGCTCCAAATTCTTTACTTAAGAACTCCTCTTCAAGGCGAATCTGTGTATTGATGCTTATTGTAGAAAGTGAGACGATTAAAAGCGTGAATGCATTAGGCAGCGCTAGGAATAACCCCACATTGGCTATCATGATTCCTAGAAATATCGGATTGCGAGATATCGCGAAAAGCCCTGTAGTGATCAAGTCTGTCTTGTTCTCTTCATCAATACCGATGCGCCAAGAATCTCTCATTTGAGATTGTGCGACCCAAACTACAATCAGGGAGAGTAATAGTAGAATCCAGCCTATCTCAAATAGAAAATAGCCATCCAAATACCAGAAAGGAAGAAGAATTTCATGCCAGGCTGGAACAAATGCATGGATTGATACTACTACCAGTTCCACTATGGAAATGAAACCGAATACCTTTCCGTTGTATCCGTGTGCATCATCACCTTTGTTAAATGTAAGAGGGTTGACGCCTGTCTTTTTCCAAAGAAGAAATGACCGGAGAAAGAAGACTATAAAGAAATATGCTAGGAGAAAAATGAATAAACCCATGGTTATTATTTAATGTTCATGCGCCAGTTCTCCAGCCTGTGATTGGGCATAGACGTAATAGGCTCCTTTGACAACAATCTTCATCCCTTCCTCAATCGGGTCGATCGCACGTACTGAAGTGAAGCCATCGTTCTCTGCACCAGCGATAACTCTGACTTTTTCAAATTGCACCTCCTTTTCTGTTGAGTCAGCATCTGCCACATAAATGTAGCTATCACTTCCATCCTGTATGACCGCTTTACTGGGTAGAGCATTCACCGTTTCATCGTTAAGCCAGATGTTGGCTGTAATGAATAGATCCTTGATGAAATTCGGACGATTTTCGTCCAATTCACCAAGTACACGAACGGTCTTGTTGGTCATATCGAATTCCTTACCCACCACCTGAACCTTGCCTCGGTAGAGTGTGCTTCCCAAAGCCGGAACAGTGTAGCTGATGAGCTGCGCTTCTTTGACATTCCCAATATCCTTTTCGAAGACATCTAACTCTAGCTGCAAAAGACTTTCGTCCACGATCTCCATCAGTTCCATTTGTGGTTCAACATATAGCCCGTTGTGCAATATCAAAGATGAGATATACCCCGAAGCCTGTGTGATGACAGCGATTTCTTGTGTGATACTTCCTGGAGTCAAACTCTTTGTTTCTATACCTAGATAATCAAGGTATTTAGCTCTTCCTTCCACCACCGCTTCCTTCATAGCGACGTCCGATTGTAATTTCTGAAGCGATTTCACAACCCCGGCGTCTGCCGCTACTAAAGATTCCTGCCTCTGCAAATCCAGCTTCAGGTACTGCAACTCTGCTGCCGCTTCAAGATATTCCTGTTGCTCAAGAATGATCACCGGATTTTGAATGTACCCAATGACAACTCCCTTTTCAATGTATTGACCTTCAGCGTATTTTTTACTTCCAGTCACGATACCCGCTGTTTTTGCCGTCACTCCCGAGTGCGCAATTGGCGGAAGCCCTAAAGTTCCTGACGCCGTGATATAATCATTGATTTTTAGCTGAGTGAAACCACCAAACTGAATTCCAACAGTCTTTATTTGATCATTGGTAAGGTGAATGCCTTCCTCATGATGACCCTCTTCTTCGGCATGTTCCCCATGGTCGTGACCATCGTGAGATGAATCTGCATCTGAATGATCCTCTGCCCCATGATCATGACCGTCACCTTCTTCGTGTTTATGAGAACATGAAAAAGCAGTCATGATGACGAGTAGACATGCTATGAGAATATGTATTTGTCTTAAGTTTTTCATCTTGAAATATTTTTATCTGTTGAATAGGTAATCGTAAGCGGTGAGGGCCTGAACATGCTCCTTGACCTTATTTCGATACTCGTTGAAATTTCGAATACTAGTATCGATGGCATTTAGAAGTTGTAGGTAGTCGATCTCACCTGCCTGATAATTCAACTGTGCGATTCGCAACAACTCTGGATCTATTGTATTGACTAGCTCTTTGTATATCGTCACGCCTTGTGCTGTAATTGTGATTTTGTTCATCAGCTCCACACGTCTTGACTCAAGGTCTAATCGAGAGGCGGACACCTGGGCATCGGCTATGTCAATCGCAAACCGTTGCGCTTTAATCTGCTTTCGCCAAGATCCGTTGAGCAGGGGAATGCTAAGACCGCCTTGCATTCCGTAGAACCTACCGCCATCATCGTAATCTTGAACAGCATACCCGACCGATAGCTTGGGGATCAATGCAGCCTTGTCCATTTTAAGTCGAGCCTCTTCTACCTCTCTTGAAACCATCGCTCTCTGGAGAATTGGACTGTCCAAACTATCTGTAAGAGATGGAATCTGCTGAGCTTCTATTGGTTCGGTAGAAAATGGATTGGTTCTACCCATCAATAGTTGTAATCGACTGTTCAGTGTAAGCAGATCCATCTCTGCCTGTGCCAGATAGAGCGAGGCCTCATTAGCCCGTGAACTTATGCTCAGAAACTCGAGAGAGCTGGCTTCACCGAGGTCAAGACGTAATTTGGCGCGACTCAGATTCTCCACGTACATGGAGTCATTCTTCCTATATACTTCTTCGGCTCTTCTCGCCAACTGGATATCTGTATAGACCAAAGTCACCTCCATCCGTAGCTCAGTCAAGGTCAATTCACGATCAATCTCGGTGGAGCCGAGCTCGGCTCGTCTGAGATTCTTACTCGCCCATGCGGCCATGGGTAACGGTATTTCTTGCCTTACTCCAAGTTGAACCACCCGTTGTCCATTTGGCTCAGATAGAGCATCGCCCTGATAATAGACTTCAGTATTGCCTAGTCCATAACCAATGCGAGATAGTTGCTCCATTCGCTCAACGGAGAGCTCCGCAGCCTGCGCCGTCGGATGATTCTGTAAGGTCAATTGAATGGCCTCTTCCAAAGAGATCACTTCGTCCTGAGCTTGAATAACAGTAGTGCTTGCCAGAAGCAAGAGCAAAGTGACCATTGTGTTCAACTTGAGGCTCTTTTTTTGTCTCTTCCTATCGGCCCACCTTTCTGTCCAACTATACAGAATGGGGAGAATGATCAAAGTGAGAAATGTAGCAGTGATTAACCCCCCGATCACCACGGTCGCCAAGGGACGCTGCACTTCTGCACCACCTGACGTCGATAGAGCCATGGGTAAGAAACCCAATGAGGCCACTGCCGCGGTCATGATGACTGGACGTAATCTGACACGGGTTCCAACCTTTATTCGTTCTACTATATCGAGCATACCTTCTTTCTTCAGCTGATTGAAATACCCTATGAGGACAATCCCGTTGAGCACGGCCACTCCGAAGAGGGCAATGAAACCAATGCCGGCCGATATACTAAATGGCAGTCCCCTGAGATAGAGTGCCCACACTCCTCCAATCGCCGATAATGGGATCGCAGTGCAGATGAGTGTAGCTTGGGTAAAGGATCCAAAAGTGAAATAGAGCAGTAGGAATATCAATGCCAGGGCCATCGGAACGGCTATTGCCAATCGAGCATTAGCCGCTTTTAGATTCTCAAATTGACCTCCATAGGTGAAATAGTATCCAGCGGGTAAAGAGAGACTCGCATCTAATTTATCTTGAATATTCTCGACTAAAGTCTCCACATCCGTGTCACCTACATTGACCCCGATGACTATTCGTCTATTCGTATTATCCCGTGAGATTTGCATTGGAGCATTGATCAGTTCGATGTTTGCCACATTCTCCAATGGGACTTGTGCGCCATTCTCCAGACTGATGAACAAACCGCTCACATCATCGATCCCTTGTCTGTTCTTTTCATCCAAGCGGACTACTAGATCAAACCTTCTTTCTCCCTCATAGATTACTCCCGCTTTTTCGCCAGCAAAGGCTGACCTCACAAAACGATTGACCTCTTTGACATGGAGGCCATATTGGGCCAATTTGGCATAGTCATAGGAAATAATAATCTGAGGCATTCCGACTGTTTGTTCGACATTGACAGTACCGACTCCATCAATCTTGGAGATGATCAGCTCAGCTTCTTTGGCCTTCGAATAGAGAATATCCAGATCTTGACCATAAAGCTTAATTGCGATATCCGCCTTTGTGCCAGTCATCAATTCATTGAAACGCAATTGTATAGGTTGTGAGAATTCTAAACCGACTCCTGGAATACCAGATAAGGAAGCCTCAATTGCTTCGAACATGCCTAGACGATCTTTGGCCGTTGTCCATTCATCTTTGGGTTTCATGACCAAAATGTGATCCCCTATCTCGACCGGCATGGGATCAGTGGGTATTTCTGCCGAGCCAATATTGACCACAGCATCCAATATCTCAGGGATGTCTTCCATGAGTTTGTTTTGAATCATGGCTGATGTGTTCACACTTTGACTCAAAGAACTTCCAGGAGGAAGGATGTGTTGTAATGCCAAATCTCCTTCTTCTAAAGTGGGAATGAACTCCCCACCCATTCGAGAAAACCCTATCAGACTACCGATGAACATGACTAAAGCTAGGCCAACAAATAGCCTTTTATAACGAAGTGCATATTCCAATACTGGTGCATAGAGTCGCTCGAAAAAGGCAATAATCCGATCTGCAAAAGTCTTTTTAATCGTCACATTCTTGTTCAGGAATAATGCGGTCATCATGGGGACATACGTCAACGATAAGATAAGTGCCCCTGCGATAGCTAGCATGACAGTTTGTGCCATGGGCTTGAACATCTTACCCTCAATTCCCACTAGCGCCAGAATCGGGATATAGACCATAAGAATGATGATCTCTCCAAAGGCGGCTGAGCTTCTGATTTTCTGTGAGGAGTCTATCACTTCTCGATCCATGGTGGCTGCATCAAGACGTTTTCCTGCGAATTTCAAATGCAATCGAAAAACAATGGACTCCACAATAATGATGGCTCCATCTACGATGAGACCAAAGTCAATAGCTCCTAGACTCATTAGATTGGCGGAAATACCAAAAAGGTTCATCATCGCCAGTGCAAAGAGCATGGCTAATGGAATTACTGAGGCTACGATCAACCCCGCTCTCCAGTTGCCTAACATGAGCACCAGTATGAGAAGGACAATGAGTCCTCCTTCGATCAGATTTTTCTCCACGGTTCCAATGGCCTCACTCACCAGTTTATCGCGCACCAGATAGGGCTCTATCATCACACCTTCAGGCAATGATTTCTGAACTTGATCGACCCGCTCCTTTACGAGTTCGGTGACTTCGGATGAGTTCGCGCCTTTAAACATCATAACCTTGCCGCCAACGACCTCCTTTCCATTTCTAACCAAAGCTCCGTAGCGTGGTGCCTTTCCGAATTGTACAGTGGCGACATCATTAATGAGTATCGGCCTTCCAGATACCACCTTGACCACGATATTCCCTATATCTGCTAAGGATGTGGCAATGCCTTCTGTGCGTATGTAGTAGGTGTTCGGATTCTTCTCAATGTATGCCCCTCCGGTGTTCTCATTGCTCTTTACGAGAGCCTCGAATATGTTATTCACATCAATCCCCAATGATCGGATCAACGAGGGATCGACCGCTACTTCATATTGCTTCAAGTGTCCCCCCATGGAGTTGACTTCGGCCACACCAGGGATTCCAGATAATTGCCGTTTGACGATCCAATCTTGAATGGAACGCAATTCTACTGTAGAGTACTGATCCTCGAAACCTTCTTCAGGTCGCACAACGTATTGATAGATCTCTCCCAATCCTGTGGAAATAGGAGCCATTTCAGGAGTACCGAGTCCTTCAGGTATCGCGTCTTGTGCTTCCTTGATGCGCTCGGTGATGAGCTGTCTCGCGAGATAAATATCATGCGACTCTTCAAAGACTACGGTTATAACGGAAAGCCCGAATTTTGAGATGGATCGGATCTCAGTAATGTCCTGAAGATTTTGAAGGGACAATTCAATCGGAGTAGTGATGAATTGTTCCACTTCCTGAGTCGCTAATGTGGGCGATACGGTGTAAATCTGTACCTGATTGTTAGTGATGTCAGGCACAGCGTCGATCGGTATCTGGGTCGCTGAATATACCCCCCAGATGACCAAGGCTATTGTGAATAAGCCCACCATAAGCTTACTCCGCACAGAGTAGGCAATTATTTTATCAAACATGTAAAAGTGATTTTGTTAAACCAAAGTGAAAATAGGGACCATGTATGTCAGGACATACTTATCCGCAGAACTATGATTAACAAGATGCTGGCGGCTGCCAGACCGTGGAAAGGTGGGCAAACGAATTTAGGGTGATCAACTGTGCTACATGATCAATGGTCTCTGCGCACGTTTTACCTTCAAAAGCCATAATTGGAGGCAAAGACAATGCCATTCCGTGGCATGCACACGTGCAAAAAGGAGGACAATCGTGAGAGTGCCCCTTTTGGTCGGATTGACTTTGATCCTTATCGACCTCAAAAACATCAGCATATCCACTTTTTTCCTCCTGAATAGCTTCTTGGCTATCGTTACATGGAAGCACTATTATTCCGAAGAACAAAATAGCGAATATGAAGGCTGTAATTCTCATTTGTCGACCACCAAAGTAAACAATGTGAGCCAGACCCTAAACAATTTCGTTCGCTATACATTGTTAAACATTATAAACTGCAAATAGAATTTTTACCAAGCCGATCTCAAGGATTCAAACTCTTAGGCCACATATTTCTTAAGGCAAATCCAAGCGAGGGCAGTAAGGTCACTTCCATTCCATTTAACGGATTGGGGTGCTCAAAGTCTATGAAACGTGAACTAAATTGGGCCTATTTATTGGAGAAATAAATTTCACAACTAATATCGTTTTAATGGACAACAGTGTTAAGTAGTAAGTCAAGGTCTTGTATCAGACAGTTCGACCCTCCTCCCCCTGGCTCCACCTGTATCTTGTGAATGAAATGGCCCGTATTCCCAGTGAAAGCGGGCTTTTTTATGCCCTCAATTGCGGCAGAGTCAAGGGGAAATCACTCGATTACCATCTTCTTCTCTACCGTGCCATCGTCGTAAATGTGAAACAGTAATTGCCCCCGGTGAAAGGAAACATCTCTTCCGAGGGGATCCACGATTCGCACTACTTTTCTATCCACAGCGGGTACATTCATAATGGAACTCGTGTTTTGATAAATTCGAATTTCGTTCAGCCCACTTTCACAACCAGAAATGGCCAATTCTGTGAGTGCTGCCTGTGAGGGATTATCCAAAATAAGGGTTTCAGGGCCCGCTTCGCTGTTCCCCTTGATGCTCACGATTCCAGCCGTGTCCATTAAAAAAGCCTGCGTGCAATAAAAGCCGCAATAGTCTACAATGTCCACCTCGATTGTCTGAATGCCCGGTAACCCCGTCAAATCAACGGTTAATCGAGAAGGCCAAATCATGACGGACTCTGCGAAGCCATCGGCTGGACCATTTGCCGCAAAGTAACAGCCATCTGGAGCGCAATCGTCCGTGGTCGTGGTCACAAAACTTAGACTTACATCCTGCTCTGTCCAGACTTCATTGCACTGAACAGTCTCGGGAACATTGTCAAGGGTAAGCGTTACGGACTGACCACGTGCACAATAGAACGAGAGAAAAATACATGCTGAGCAAACAAGAGATTTTGGATTCATGCTGGAATGACGAAGAGATCTTGGATTTGGTTGCAGGTAGAGGGACAAACATGAGTACAGGGCTGAAGGTCTTTTGATTTCTGGGCATTTCAAGAGGAGCAGATTGCCGCCGGCTCCATTTACTGGAGTGTGCGGAGTCTCTCGTCATCTGTTCAAACGAAAGGCGGTAAGCAACCTTCATGCAGTGAACGACGTTGCAAACGCACAACATGACAAATATGAATAAGAACTTCTCCATCCTGTTAATCATGGTTACTGTTTTGACTGTCCAAACCACTGCTCAGATTGGACCGGTCATTAGAACGAATCTAACTGGCCTCTTGGCTGGTCGTTATTCCCTTGGCACTGAATTGGTGCTCAGAGATCAATTTTCTTTGGGATTGGATGTCGACTACATCGCGCGCAATACTTCTGTAATATTCGTTGAGGTTGGCCGGCCGGGTGAACCTCTGTTTGGGGGAGGGGATACCCAGAAACGGGGCGTCATCCTTGAGCCACAGATTCGCTGGTACCCGGGTAAGACTGCTGGGCAAGGAACGTATGTCACCATTTCTGGGTTCTTGGGGTATTCGAGATACACCCCGGTTGACTGGTTTTGGGGTTACGACCCGATGGAATGGAGGGGCAGGGGGGGCTCTTTCCAGCTGGGATATCAGCGAAGGGTTAAGCGATTCCTTCTCGACGCCTACATGGGGGGCACTTGGACCAAAGACCAGAGCACGGGCTTCATCGAGGACGACGCCTCGTTTCCCATACGCACAGGATTTCGTATGTCTGCTGGTCTACGTTTGGGCTTCAATGCTGGCGGTGATCTGTAAAGTTGATTTGACCAAATGGGGGTCGAGTGTGCTCGGCTTCTGTGTGGGGGGGTTCTCACGGCAAGAATGTCAAGCCTAACCATTCCAGGGGTAAACTTGCAGCACAAGGAATTCAGATCCTTTTCAAATCATGTCCAAGTGTGACGGATAGTGTGACGGAATGGGAGCTGAAGTCTGAAAGGCCTGGAATCATTAGGGGTCAGAGGGGGTGTCATCGGTTCCGCTTTGAGCGTCTTTCCTTTCTCGTTCCTCAAGCCGTTTTAAGGCCATTACAATGCCGTTCAATCGTTCGTTGTACACGCTCAGTTCTTCGATGGTTTTGATGTCGTTCATGGGCCTATTTAGGGCGGGAAGCTTCGATTGGTTACCCCACCTCAAAAACCTACCGCAAACGGCTTTGCACTGCCGTTGTAAGAGGTGATCCGTAGACTCGGTTTTTCATCCGGAATTGGTCACCACGGGAATTGCTGCGCCCCTTTTAGTCTGAGGTGTAAAAGGTGAAATTCGAACGGTCAGGAGATGTGGTTTGAAATGAATTTGTTCGAAGGATGCAAGTAAAATAATTGAAATCAATTTTTACATTGCATCATGAACAGGACTTGAGCTGTTACTGGGATTTCTTAGCGTTTCAGTTTTGGGACAGGTGTCATCATGGGGGATAAAGTTTGATTATATGGGGATTAAGTGTTTCTGCGATAACTTATGGTCGAAATAAAAGAAGGCAAAAATGAAATTTAAATTAATAATATTTTCCATTCTTGCAATTGGAATAACGAGTTGCGGTATTCAGAAAAGGACTTTGATGGACGGTTTTTACATTCCTTCTCGGTCATCGTCAAATCAGATATTTTCAAATGATTTAGATCAAGAAAGGGAGGCGTTTGTGGTAGACCAGAGAATCGCGGAACTTGAATATGATAATGCTGACTTGTACGCTCAGGACTGGACAGAGTCGGACGAAGATTTTTTTGAAGTAACTGATGTAGTCCATGATGATTGGGAATTCTTAGAATATGAGCGGTCTGAGTTTATGAGTGATTTGCCGGTTAATGGTGCTGCGGATTCTTTTGAAGATCCGCCTCATCTACAAGACGCACCATCGATGATTGACAATCACATAGAAATATCGAATCAACCAGCTTATTTTGATATTGAAGGGGCAGTCGTGGAATCAGATTCATGGACATTCCAACGCTTTTCGCAATCGCTTAAACGCTCATTTTTTGGTATTGAACCTTCTGACGTTGGTACTGACGGTCTGTCGATTGCTGCCATGTGTTGTGGAATTTTCGGATTACTTGTTTTCGGCTTTGGAGTTCTGGGAATCATTTTCGGCGCTATTGGCTTGGCAAAAACAAGTCGAACCGGTAGGAAAGGAAAGGGTATGGCTATTACCGGTCTCGTGACGGGAATAATTAAAGTACTCCTAATCCTTGCATTGCTCCTATAAGCACTGCTACTTCCTGATATCAAGGGGAATTACCAACTCGCTCGATAAAGGAGCCCAAAGCTGTGCGCTTGATCGGCTTCTTTGCGGGGGATTTTGTCCTGCAAAAATGTCAAGCATGATTATTCAATGAGTCAACTTGCCGCACAAGGAATTCAGAATCTTTTCAGTTGACAACAAATAGGGCCGCATATAGGGCCGCATTGGGAATCAAACTCTGAAAGCCTTGTATTCATTGAGGTTGACAAAGGGGGGTACACTTCCCCCGGCTC
>DDCZ01000084.1:61550-128111 GCA_002336485.1 Flavobacteriales bacterium UBA1993 | reverse complement strand
GAATGCAGTCGAGGCTTTTTCGTTTATAAGTACTGTTACATCATCGAATCACTCGCCCGACCTTTCATATTTTCGTGGCGTGAATTGCATAGCAGAAAGTGGATCAACTAAAACGATTTGGGTTTTCCTCGAGGGAGATCAGGAATATATTCGGGTAGAATCAATTGGGCTTAACCCCTTCTTTGTTGATGTGGCCGAAGTAGAACAGGTCGCGACTGAAGTTGGAGCAAAAGCTGGGGTAGAAGAATTGGATACGGTTCATTTTTATGGTTCTGGATGCTCAAGTCCAGATAGAAACAGGCGAATTGCCGATGGCCTTAATCTGGCATGGCAGGCAAAGAGTGTAAACGTTTATCACGATTTATTGGCGGCGGCAAGAGCGGCCTGTCAAACACAAAGCGGAATTGTCGGAATACTAGGAACGGGCTCCAACTCGTGTGTTTATGATGGGTCAGACATCACAGACAACATTCCAGCCATGGGATTCATAATTGGCGATGAAGGAAGCGGAACATCTATTGGTCGCCGACTGCTTCAGGCTTGGGCTTACAGGGAAATGGAGAGTCATATTTCTGCAGCATTTGAACTCAAGTTTGAGCTAACAAAAGAAAAGGCGCTGCACGCTCTTTATTACGAGTCTAAACCAAATCGATTTTTAGCTTCCCTCGCTGCATTTTGTGCGGATCATAGAAAAGAGCCTCTCATTCAAGGAATCTTGCATGACAGCTTCACCGAATTCGTTCGGAGACATATTATGAAGTACCAAGGATCGTCGCGATTGCCTATCCACTTCATCGGCTCAATCGCCTTCTATTACCGAGCCACATTGGAGGCGGTGCTGCAAGAAAACGGACTCAAACTCGGAGCGATTATACAAAGCCCAATTAACGCATTGGTCAAATTTCATGTGACGAATGAGGTGGGATGAGTTTAACGAAATTCGAATGCTGTTGCAGTCGGCGCAAGTATTAGGGGAAGCCGCGCATGAAGAGGTGTTTCCACGAATTTCCAAATTCAGGAAAGATGCCTTGGCGAAAAACCCAAATCCAAGATTAAGTGCCGTAGCATCCATCTTCGTTCCGATCAACAATGAGATGAATCTGCTGATGATAGAACGGCAATCATACGATGGTGTGCATAGCGGACAAATTGGCTTTCCAGGGGGTAAGGTTGAAGAAGCGGATACAGATCTTGAACACACTGCGCGAAGGGAAACCGAAGAGGAAGTGGGGATATTAATGAAAAACCTGCACTTCATACGTCCGCTCACCGATGTCTACATTCCGCCAAGTGGATTTTTAGTTTCCCCCTATATTTTTTGGATGGATCATGATCCAGTAATAATTCCAGAACCAAGAGAAGTGCAATCGGCGTTTTTTCTGCCCGTTCAAAAGCTCATGAGACCAGAAGTTTTTGTTGAAGGGGAAATCGACACCGGATCGGGTTCGACGGTGAAAACGCGATTCATTGAACACGATGGTATGAAAATTTGGGGAGCGACAGCTATGATGCTAAGCGAACTCAGAATACTTTTGAATCAAATTTCGAAATCTAGATGAAGGTTTTTACAACCATATTATTGGCGTTTTTCATAGCGCAAACCTCATATGCTCAAATTCCGTTGAGCAAGCGCGACCAGGCGAAGAAAGCTGAGTTTGAGGCTCAAATCGCCGCAGAGAAGAAGTATGACGAACTTATGATCAAGGCTGATCGGGCATTCATAAGTAAGGACTATGTCGAGGCTCGAATGTCCTATAACGAGGCGATTGAATACAATAAAGAGAAGGAGCAATGGCTGGTTTCGAAAGTGAATGACCTGGACATATTAATGGCGAAAATCATCATGCGCGAAGTCGACTCCATCTTGGTCATTGAACAAAAAAGTGTGGATCAATTAAAAAACATCGTGAGATTGGAATCTGAAATCGCGTCACGAGATGAACCAATGGTCATGGTCATGCCGAAGCCGATAGTGGAAGAAGAGGAGGTTCCAGTAATCCTAGTTGAAAAAGCGCCTGAAAACGAAGTAGAACAGATGCCGGAACTTGAAGAACCGATAGTTGAGGAGCCCAATAGAATTGTAGCCCCAGAACCCACATCAAAGCCGGCCGTAATTGCCGCACCCGTTAATAAGGAAGTGAAAGTCAAGGAAGACTTTTCGAGATACCCGCAGGGAAGGTCAGATGAGACCTTCACGTTTCCGGATCATAGCGTACGAAGAATAATTATCAAAGATGGTATTGATACCATAGTATACAAGTATGTAACCCACCGCTGGGGCGGTAAGTTTTACTTCAAAGACGATGTGTCCATTTCCGAGCGAATTTGGAAAGGGGAGATTCTTGGATTTGAAAAGAAGTATCCAACAGTTTCGAAGCTTGATTGAGCACCCGCTCAGATTGTTTTTATTCTACTTTTGCCATCCAATTTAATAGAGATCAACACAATATAATAATGAGCCAATATCAAACTCAGATCGATGCGTTCATGGATTCCGTTAAGGCGAGAAATGGACAAGAGCCAGAATTTCTACAAGCTGTAGAAGAAGTTGCTGAAGCGGTAATTCCATTCATTGAGGATAACCCAAAATATAAGCAAGCAGAAATCCTTAATCGTATCGTAGAGCCAGAACGTGTTTTGATGTTCAGAGTGCCTTGGATTGATGACAAAGGAGGTTATCAGGTGAATCGCGGTTACAGAATTGAAATGAATTCAGCAATCGGGCCATATAAAGGAGGTTTGAGGTTTCACCCATCAGTGAATTTGAGTATTCTAAAGTTTCTTGCCTTTGAGCAAGTATTTAAGAACTCGCTTACAACCCTACCTATGGGTGGAGGTAAAGGAGGGTCTGACTTTAACCCAAAAGGAAAGTCTGATAATGAGGTAATGCGATTTTGCCAAAGCTTTATGACGGAGTTGAGTCGTCACATTGGAGCTAATACAGATGTTCCCGCTGGTGATATTGGTGTTGGTGGACGTGAGATAGGATATCTGTTTGGCCAATATAAGCGAGTAAGAAACGAATTTACCGGTGTGCTTACAGGTAAAGGAATGGAGTACGGAGGTAGTTTGATCCGACCAGAAGCGACAGGATACGGAAACGTATACTTCGCGAACGAGATGCTCAAAACACGTAACGACAGCTTCAAAGGAAAAACGGTTGTGATTTCAGGATCTGGCAATGTTGCGCAGTACGCACTTCAAAAGGTGATTCACCTTGGAGGAAAGGTTGTGACGGTATCTGATTCTTCGGGATACGTGCATAGAGCTGAAGGTTTCCATTCGGAGCATCTTGATGCAATCATGGAATTGAAGAATGTGAAGCGTGGTCGGATCAATGAGCTTGCGGATCAATACTCAGACGTTGAGTTTTTCGCTGGCGAGAAACCTTGGGGCGTCAAATGCGACATCGCACTACCATGTGCAACACAAAATGAATTGAACGGTGATGATGCCGCTACTTTGATTTCAAATGGTTGCATGTGTGTTTCGGAAGGCGCAAATATGCCTTCAACGCCAGAGGCAATTGAGAAGTTTCATGGCGCTCGAATCTTGTTCGCTCCAGGTAAAGCCTCGAACGCAGGTGGAGTTGCAACGTCTGGATTAGAAATGTCACAGAACTCACTTAGACTTAACTGGACAAGAGAAGAAGTGGATCAAAAATTACACGGTATCATGGTGAGCATTCATGAGGCATGTGAGAAGTATGGTCGAGATGGTGATTATGTAGATTATGTGAAGGGAGCAAATGTTGCTGGTTTCATTAAGGTTGCAGACGCCATGATCGCTCAAGGTCACGTATAGAAATTAATATAAAGTATTAAGCCTCGGTCAAGTTGCCGGGGCTTTTTTTGTCAAAATTAAATCGAGTAATTCGTAGACTAAACTCCAATCATATGTACGGTAAAATAAAAGCCCATTTAGAATCTGAATTGTCATCCATTGAGGAGGCAGGCTTATTTAAAAAAGAGCGTATAATTACATCGACCCAAGAGGCAGTCATTAAAATCAGCACTGGAGAAGAGGTGGTGAATTTTTGCGCCAACAATTACCTGGGGCTTTCGAATGATCCAAGAGTGGTGCAGGCGGCAAAGGATGCGTTAGACAGCCATGGATTCGGTATGTCATCCGTTAGATTCATTTGTGGCACCCAAGATATTCACAAAGAACTAGAGCAAAAAGTGGCCGAGTTTTTAGGAACGGAGGACACGATATTGTATGCGGCCGCATTTGATGCCAATGGTGGTGTATTTGAGCCTTTGTTGGGTCCTGATGATGCCATAATATCCGACTCCCTCAATCATGCGAGTATTATCGATGGTGTCCGCTTGTGTAAAGCGAAACGTTTTCGATATGCCAACAACGACATGGCTGATCTGGAAGAGCAGTTAAAAGCTGCGAACGGTGCACGATTTAAGGTTATTGTGACGGATGGCGTATTCAGTATGGATGGCTATGTGGCCCAACTGGATAAAATCTGTGACCTAGCAGATAAGTACGATGCGCTGGTCATGGTGGATGAGTGCCATGCGACTGGATTTATTGGTAAAACAGGAAAGGGTACCATCGAATTAAAGAATGTGATTGGACGTGTGGATATTATAACGGGCACGTTTGGAAAAGCCCTTGGTGGCGCCATGGGTGGGTTTACAACCGGACGGAAAGAGATAATTGAAATTCTTCGACAACGATCCAGACCGTATTTATTTAGCAATTCACTTGCGCCGAATATCGTGGGGGCATCGCTTGAGGTGCTGAAAATGCTAAGCGAGAGCACTGAATTGAGAGATAAGCTTGAAGGCAATGTGACCTATTTTAAAGAACAAATTAAAGCCGCTGGATTTGACATAAAAGACGGCGATTCTGCCATAGTTCCTATTATGCTTTATGACGCTGCGCTGTCACAGCAGTTTGCTAATAAGCTTCTTGCTGAAGGAATTTATGTCATTGGGTTCTTTTACCCGGTGGTTCCAAAAGACCAGGCTCGAATTCGAGTTCAGCTAAGCGCAGCCCATGAAAGAACGCATATAGACAAAGCTGTTACAGCTTTTACTAAGGTTGGAAAAGAGTTGGGAGTGATTGCTTGATAAACAAGTAAATAAATTCCTATTCACTAGGCTTGTTTCAGTTTAAAATAGTTCTATCTTCGCAGCCCCTTTTTGGGGGCATAAATATTAGTAACAGTGAGCCATTTAAGTTATAAAACTATCTCTGCTAATGCAGAGACCGCAGACAAGCAGTGGGTTGTCATCGATGCGAAGGACCAAACTCTTGGTCGTTTTTCTTCAGTCGTAGCCTATATGTTACGCGGTAAGCACAAGCCAAACTTCACTCCGCATGCGGATTGTGGTGACAATGTCATCATCATCAACGCAGAGACTATCCAGATGTCTGGAAGTAAAATGCAGGAGAAAGAATATATCTGGCACACTGGTTACCCAAGTGGACAGCGTGTTCGAAATGCAGAGGAAATGATGAAGCGTCAACCTCATCGTGTTTTGGAGAAAGCCATTAAAGGCATGCTTCCAAAGACAAAATTAGGAAGTCAGATGTACCGAAACTTGTACGTCTATGTTGGTGCAGAGCACCCTCATTCGGCACAACAACCAACAACAATCGATATCAATTCAGTAAAGTAAGATGGAAATTATAAACTCACTTGGACGTAGAAAGGCGAGCGTAGCTCGTGTTTACATGAAAAAAGGTAAGGGTAAAATCACCATCAACAATCGTGATTATAAGGAGTATTTCCCTATCGCTACTTTACAACACAAATTGCATCAACCATTCAACTTAACAGACAACAAAGACAAGTACGATGTAACTGTTAACGTTAGTGGAGGTGGAATCAATGGTCAGGCTGAAGCAATTCGCTTGGGTATTTCAAGAACGTTGGTCAAAATAGATGAAGAATTTAAGCCTGCACTCAGAGCAGCAGGTCTTGTTACACGAGATCCAAGAATGGTCGAGCGTAAGAAGCCAGGACAGAAGAAGGCAAGAAAGCGCTTCCAGTTCAGTAAACGATAATCAATTTATATACAGTTTAGAATCTAAATCAGCGGGACTTCAAACGAACTACCCGCTGATTGCTTTTAATTAAAAGAAGGTAAACATGGCAAGTACAAACTACAAAGATCTGCTAGCAGCAGGAGTGCACTTCGGACACTTAAAAAGAAAGTGGAACCCAAACATGGCCCCATACATTTTTATGGAGCGCAATGGAATCCACGTAATTGATCTACATAAAACAGTTGCAAAGTGTGATGAGGCCGCAGCGGCTATCAAGAATATTGCACGTTCAGGTAAAAAGATCTTGGTTGTTGCTACGAAGAAACAAGCTAAGGACATCGTTGAGCGTCAAATGAAAGACGTGAACATGCCATATGTGACTGAAAGATGGCCAGGCGGAATGCTTACCAACTTCGTTACTATTCGTAAAGCTATTCGCAAAATGGGCGACATTGATAAGATGAAGACCGATGGTCGTTTCGCTACAATGTCAAAGAGAGAGCGTTTGCAGGTTGATCGTCAACGAGCTAAATTGGATAAGGACTTAGGTAGTATTGCTGACCTTACTCGATTACCAGCGGCCCTATTTATTATTGATGTAAACAAGGAGCACATCGCTGTTCGTGAAGCACGTAAGCTGAACATCCCAACCTTTGCTATTGTAGATACCAACGCTGACCCACGATCAGTTGATTTTCCAATTCCTGGAAATGATGATGCGTCTGCAGCGATTGATAAGATATTGAGCGTTATGACTGATGCGATCAAAGAAGGGCTTTCAGAAAGAAAGACAGATCGTGATGCAGCGAAAGCGGCAGAAGATGCGGCATCGGCAGCGAAAGAAGCAGCAGTGAAGGCAGCAGAAGCAGCAGCGGCTGCTAAAGCAGAGAAAGTAGAAGAGGCTCCAGCAGCAGAAAATGCTGATGCAGCTACTAAAGAGTAATTCAAAAGAAAGATTTAGGAAATGACAAAGATTACAGCATCTCAGGTTAACGAGCTACGGAAAATGACCGGTAGCGGGATGATGGATTGTAAAAATGCTTTGGTTGAGGCTGAAGGTGATTTTGACAAGGCCATCGAGATTCTTCGATTGAAGGGTCAGAAAGTAGCTGCAAAAAGAGGCGATCGCGAAGCAAACGAAGGTTTGATTATATCGCTTACGGATGATTCCAGTAAAAAAGGAGTGATCACTAGCCTTACATGTGAAACTGACTTCGTGTCGAAAAATGCAGATTTTGCGGATGTGGCGAATAAAATCGCTGCCATTGCACTTAACTCTGGCGTCGCAACGATTGATGAGCTTAAGGCTCAATCATTCGACGGAAACGGTATGACAATAGGTGATAAGGTGTTGGAAATGGTTGGTAAGATTGGAGAGAAGATTGACGTATCTACGTTTGATACCATCGAGGCTGACACAGTTGTGGCATACAATCACCCAGGAAATCAGGTTGCATCATTGGTTGGGTTAAATGTCCAAGGACAGCAAGAAGTTGGAAGAGACGTCGCAATGCAAATTGCTGCGATGAACCCAGTTGCTATTAATCAAGATGCAGTTTCACAAGAAGTGATTGATAAGGAGATCGAGATTGGTAAAGAGCTCGCACGACAAGAAGGAAAGCCAGAGGAAATGCTCGAGAAGATTGCCATGGGTAAATTGAATAAGTTTTTCAAGGAGTCCACACTTCTGAATCAAGCATTCATCAAGGAAAATAAAAAATCGGTTGGTCAGTACTTAAAGGAGATTGATTCCAATCTCACAGTGACAGCATTTAAGCGTCACGCATTGAGCAGCTAATTCAAATACATTAAAAAAAGAGCGATGATTTTTCATCGCTCTTTTTTTGCCCAAATTTTTCATCAATAAACTAGGTTTGCCTTATGGCTAAATACAAACGCATACTGCTTAAGCTAAGTGGTGAAGCCCTCATGGGGGAGCAGAGCTACGGCATTGATAACAATAGACTTCTTCAGTACTGTCGCGAAGTAACGGCCATTGCTGAAATGGGTGTTGAGGTGGCCGTTGTTATTGGTGGCGGAAACATTTATCGAGGAATGCAGGCTTCAAGTTCCGGAATTGATCGTGTACAGGGAGACCACATGGGTATGCTGGCTACTGTGATAAATGGATTAGCCATTCAGTCTGGGATGGAGTCATTGGGTTTAAAAACGCGTCTCCTTTCGGCGATTAAAATGGAGCAAATCGCAGAGCCGTTTATTCGACGTCGCGCCGTGAGACACCTAGAAAAAGGACGGATTGTAATTTTCGGTGCTGGCACGGGAAATCCATACTTTACCACTGATACTGCAGCATCGCTTAGAGCCATTGAGATTGAAGCTGACGTGATACTAAAAGGCACGCGGGTCGATGGAATTTACACGGCGGATCCGGAAAAGGATTCTACCGCAACAAGGTTTGATAAACTGTCATTTCAGGACGTTATTTCAAAAAAGCTAAACGTGATGGATATGACGGCATTCACGTTATGCCAAGAAAACAAGGTTCCGATCATTGTCTTTGACATGAATAGACCTGGCAATTTAAAGCGAATTATTGAAGGAGAACAAGTGGGGACACTGGTCGAGATGTAATTATTGATTCATTGATTATTTTCGGCACATTAAGATCATAAGGATATGGAAGAGATTGAGATGGTATTGGATATGGCCAAGGAAGGAATGAATGGGGCCATTGAACATCTAAAAAAGGGATTGGGTAAGATTCGAGCTGGACGGGCACATGCAAGCATGCTTGATGGAATCTATGTGGATTATTACGGCACCAGTACTCCTTTATCCCAAGTTTCGAACATCAATACACCCGACGGTCGCACAATGTCGATTCAGCCATGGGAAAAGCCAATGTTGGAGCCGATTGAGAGAGCGATTATGATGGCGAACATTGGATTGAACCCTCAAAATAATGGCGAGCTTATTATGATAAATATTCCTGCTCTTACCGAGGAGAGAAGAAAGGCGCTTGTGAAGCAGGCGAGGGCGGAGGGCGAACACGCTAAAGTTTCAATACGAAATGCTCGAAAAGAGGCCAATGACGAAATTAAATCGCTGAAGGAGGAAACTATTTCCGATGATCTAGCCAAGGATGCCGAAGATCAAATTCAGAAGTTGACGGACGGCTATGTTACCAAGATTGATGAATTTATGGTAATCAAGGAGAAGGATATTATGACGGTTTAAGCCCGCACGCGTTTAGCTAAACACCTGCGTTCCCTCGCTGCAATTCTTACACATTTCTACTTCACTTCTTGATCTTAGAATCTGTGATCGGAAATGCCGATAATGATGATTGTTCCAGATATCGGAAAAGGATTGGGCCTGAAGATTTCCCATGCTATGCTGAGCATCCTTATCAAAACAACATGGAACAACACGGCCATCCCATGTAATAACAGCTCCAGACCACATGCGCCAGCAATGATTGTCCAACGGGTTTTTTATTTCCCATTTGCCTTTCCCATTTTCCCTGTAGCGTGAATAGTTGTCATTTGATGGGATGAGGTCATTGCCATCTTCAAAATCATAAATCTGGGCGGTTTTGAATACCACCTCATCCACGCCAAGCGCTTTACCCAAATCCTTCACCTCATCAATTTGGTGCTCATTTGGTTTTACAACCAGAAATTGAAAGACAACGTGCGGGGTGATTGATTTCAGTTCCTTTTTCCAATGCAGAATGTTCTTGGTGCCTTCGATAACCTTGTCCAGTGATCCCTCTTTTCGATATTGTTCGTAGGTCTCTTGGTCGGCGCCATCAATGGAAATTATGAGCCGATCCAACCCAGATTCGATTGTCTGCTTTGCCTTCTCTGAGTTTAAGAAATGGGCATTTGTGCTTGTCGAGGTAAAAATCCCATAACTACCGGCCATTTTCACCATCTCTAAGAATTGTGGATGGAGATATGGCTCGCCTTGGAAGTAATAGTTGATGAAAGCGCAATGGTGCTTAACGTCATTCAAAATTTTATCGAGCAAATCAAGATTCATTTTCCCCGTAGGCCTATGAAACGAGCGGAGCCCGCTTGGGCATTCTGGACACCGCAAATTGCATGCTGTGGTTGGTTCAATGCTTAACGATATTGGTAAACCCCCATTCACATTTGACCCACCAATTCTACTTAGATAATAGCTTCCAAGCACTTTTATGATGTTCGTGATTTTGCTCAAAGTGAGCGTAGAAATCAGATGAATATTGTATCGAAGCATTGACGCCAAAAATAACTGTAGCATTGATTGGAATTGCCAAAGAGTCTTACCTTCGACAACCTTTGAAAAACGGATAATATGTGGGCCAACATCGCCCGATTCATCATAAGATTTAGACTTCTGCTCATTGCGTTGTTAGTGGTGTTCACCTCAGTGATGCTCTATCAAGCAGGGGGTGTGCAGCTATACTATGGCCTGCCCAAAATGCTGCCAGATGATGACCCTACGGTAAAAGTATACGAGGAATTTCGCGAGCGATTCCGCGAAGAGTCGACGGTTTTCGTAATTGGCATAGAGAAAGATTTGTTCCATGATGTCGAGTTATTCAACAAATGGTATGAGCTTGGAAGGTCAGTATCACGTATTGATGGAGTAGATACGGTCCTCTCAATCGGTAGTGCATTCAACATTGTCAAGGACACCGTCGAGAAGAGATTTAAAATTACTCCCTTGGTGCATGGTCCAGTCGCCGACCAAGAGGCCCTGAGCAAATTACAGCAGGAATATGAGCACCTGCCCTTCTATAAAGACCTCCTCTATAATTCAGAGAATAACTTTAGCCTTATGGCTATTTCGATGCAAAATGACCGTTTTAATTCTACGGATAGAACGGAATTTTTTGGGACCATTCTAGAGCAGGTACAATCCTTTGAATCAGATAACAACTTAGAGATAAAATACTCTGGTATGCCTTATATCAGGGAGATGATGACCGCTCTCATCAAGCAGGAACTGCGTTTGTTTATCATCCTTACCCTGCTTATTACGATCATCATTCTTTTTATTTTCTTCAGGTCAATAAAGCCCGTTCTAATTGCCATGGTTGTGGTTGGATTGGGCGTTATTTGGTCGTTGGGGATGTTGAATACATTGGGGTATGAGATTTCAATTCTAACCAGTTTGATTCCGCCGTTGATCATTGTAATTGGTATTCCGAACTGTATATATCTAATCAATAAGTTTCATTCTGAGCTCAAATTGCATGGCAATAAGGCGAAGGCTCATGTGCGGGTAGTATCCAAAATTGGGAAGGCCACATTTATGACCAATGCCACTACGGCTGTCGGATTTTTAACTTTCACATTTACCGAAAGTGTAATTCTGGTTGAATTTGGAATCGTAGCGTTTCTAAGCATTATGTCCCTGTTTTTGCTGTCAATGCTGGTTATTACCATCAGTTTTAGTTTCATGGCACCGCCAAAAGACAGTTTTACAGACCACCTGGAAAAAAACTGGATCACTAATCTTATTAATTGGTTTATCAAGACGGTGACATATAACCGCAAGCAGGTTTACATTTTTTATGGGATTGGCACCGCTATAGCGCTTTATGGTTTGACCCTGATAGAAACAACGGGAAATATTGTAGACGATTTGCCGCGAGATCACCCCATTGTGACCGACCTGCATTGGTTTGAAACAAATTTTGGAGGCGTTGTGCCATTTGAGATCCAAGTAGATGCCGGTAAGCCAAGGCAGATTATGAAGAGTTCAATTCTGAAGGGAATTGATGAAGTAGAAGAGGTCTTTGTTGATGACGCGTTTTTTTCACGATCCATTTCCATAGTGGATGCGCTTAAATTTATCAGACAGTCATTTTACAACGGAAATCCAGAGCGATACGATTTAATCACAACAAGGGAGCGCGCATTTTTTGCTGATTATATTGATAATGCGGACAAAGACCAAGGGCTGCTTCATACGTATGTGGATAGTACAGAACGCTATGCGCGTGTCAATTTGCAAGTAGCAGATATTGGAACTACCGAAATGGATAGTCTGCTGATCGTGGTGAAACCGCGTGTGGATGCCATATTCAATCCAAAGCGGAGAAAGCAAGATTCATTGATAGAAGTGATCGAAACTGCGTCTTCAGTAGAAGAACAAGATAGTATTGCTCGATACATTCTTAAGCGCAACTCTTCGGCAAAAAAGGCATTCATCCGCGCGCTGGAAGAGAAAGATAGCTCGATGGTAGTGAATTTAGATTCGCTTTCTATTGGATCTACCCCTACCTACTTCGAAGGGCTCCAAGAGGCCCTTAATGAAGCCTACATTCATATTGACTTTACCGGCCCGAGCATTACCTTTTTGGAAGGGACGAATTACTTGGTTCGGAACCTCTTTGTGAGCTTAAGCATTGCAATTTTTATTGTCGCTCTTTTGATGGCAACGGTTTTCAATTCTCTCAGAATGATCGTCGTGTCGGTTGTGACGAACCTTATTCCATTGCTCTTTACAGGCGCTGTAATGGGGTATTTTGGAATTGCCATAAAGCCGTCAACCCTGCTTGTTTTTAGCATTGCATTCGGAATTTCAGTGGATGATACCATCCATTATTTAGCCAAATACAGGCAAGAGCTCAAGCATTATGGAAATGATATAGGCAGCGCCGTGCGCTCGGCCCTGAAAGAAACAGGTGTTAGTATGGTCTACACATCCATCATCATCTTCTTTGGTTTTAGTGTGTTTGATTCTTCCCAATTTGGTGGCACCCAAGCTCTGGGATTGTTGGTCTCTCTCACCTTGCTTGTAGCCATGTTTGCCAACTTAATTTTATTGCCATCTTTCCTAATGTCTTTTGAAAGAAGGATGGTTACCAAAGCATTTCGCGAACCCCTTTTCACCATTATGGATGAGGAGGAAGATATCGAATTGGACCATCTTGATTTCGATCAAACCAATAATCAAACGCCATGAAGGGGATTATTTTAGCCGGTGGAGCCGGTACTCGATTGCATCCGTTGACGCTTGCCACGAGCAAGCAAATGTTGCCAGTTTATGATAAGCCCATGATCTACTATCCATTGTCAGTACTGATGATGGCTGGAATAAGGGATATCCTAATTATTTCCACTCCAAGTGATCTTCCAAACTTTAGACGTCTGTTGGGCGATGGAAAAGCGATTGGCTGTAACTTCTCGTACAAGGTTCAAGATGTGCCTAATGGACTTGCCCAGGCATTCGTGTTGGGCAAAGAATTTATTGGAGACGATAATGTTGCCTTGGTACTTGGTGATAACATATTCTTTGGGCACGGTATGCACAACTTGGTTCAATCGGCGATGAACCCCAGCGGAGGTGTTGTGTTCGCATATCATGTGAATGATCCAGAACGATATGGTGTAGTAGAGTTTGACGCAAACCAAAAGGCGATTTCTCTTGAAGAAAAACCTGAATCTCCGAAATCCAACTATGCAGTTCCCGGGCTTTATTTCTACGATAATCGAGTGGTTAAAATTGCGGAAGAGTTGGAGCCAAGCCCTCGTGGTGAATATGAAATCACAGATGTAAATAAGAAGTACCTCGAGATGGGCGAATTAGAAGTTCGGGTAATGGGACGAGGCTATGCATGGCTCGACACAGGCACGTTTAGCTCTTTGATGCAAGCTGGGCAGTTTGTTCAAGTAATTGAGGAGCGACAAGGGTGGAAGATTGGGTGCATTGAAGAAATTGCCTATCGAATGAACTTTATCGATTCTGGTCAGTTAAAAGAACTAGCTGCACCGCTAATCAAAAGTGGTTATGGTGCCTACTTAATGAATTTGATAAAGGATTGATGAATCAACTTTACGCGGACATGCTTGAGCAGATCGAGCAAGAAATTTCCGAAATTAACTTACCGGCCGGCCCTTCCAATCTCTACGATCCAGTAACCTACATCATGGGCCTTGGCGGAAAGAGAGTGCGTCCGATACTCACCTTGCTAGGGTGTAGACTCTTTTCTGGAACCCATCATCAGGCTATTTCTCAGGCACTCGCCATCGAAGTTTTTCACAACTTTACCTTGGTTCACGACGATGTGATGGATAGTGCTGACATGCGCAGAGGCTTGCCAACCGTCCATAAAAAATGGTCCCACAATATTGCTTTGCTAAGCGGGGATGCGATGCTGGTTCTGGCATATCAACTATTGCTGGATAAAAACCACGCAGACCTTCACAAAATATCTACTGTGTTTTCTAAAGTGGCGATGGATGTGTGCGAGGGACAGCAATTGGATATGGACTATGCAGAAAAGGAAGATGTATCCATGGCGGATTATCTTGAAATGATCCGCAAGAAAACAGCGGTTCTTCTTTCTGGTTCGTTGCAGATAGGAGCAATTGTGGGAGGTGGGAGAAACCTGGAACCATTGGCCACATTTGCTGAGTCAGTCGGATTGGCGTTTCAAGTAAAGGACGACCTGCTCGATGCGTTTGGTAGCGATGAATTTGGCAAGGCGAAGGGTGGAGACATCATCGAGGGTAAACGCACCTGGTTAACCATCAAATCATATGAACTAGCAAACGATGCCACCAAAAAGGAACTGGATAATGCTTACGGACTCCAAGATGAAAATGAGCGAGTCCAATCAGTTCTAGCGATTTATCAAGGGCTAGGAATTGAGTCTTTAGCAGAGGCTGAAGTGGTGAAGTATTCTCGAGCGGCGTCTAGGTCTTTATCGGAAATCGACGGCGACTCAAGAACAAAAGAAACCATGACCTGGTTGGTTGATCAATTAGTCGGTCGCACTACTTAAATTAGCCTTCCAATAGATATTAAATAGAGCTGAGGTCAATGTAGGGTAGTCGAACTGAAATCCCGTTGCCTCAATCTTCGTAGAGGAGAGAGGGACCCCGCGAAGTACAATCTCTGCAGCCTGCCCAAACATTATCTTAATGATGAACTCTGGAATATTTGGCAATAAGATAGGGCGGTCGATAATGTCGGCAATCGTTTGCATGAATTCCTGATTAGAAGTAGCCTCAGGACCCACGGCATTGTAGATTCCGTTCAAATCATTTTCCATTATATGGCAAAAAACGCGGGACACATCGGTTAGGTGAATCCATGACATGAATTGAGTACCTGTTCCCAATCCCGCCCCGAGATAAAATCGAATCGGTCGCGCAATTTGAGATAAGGCACCATCGCTCTTCGTTAGAACAAGCCCTATGCGAACCTTTGCAACATGGGACGCTACATCTTTAAACTGATCAGCGCTAGTCTCCCATTGCTTGCACACATCGGCTAAGAATCCGTTCCCAGGAGGGGAGCTCTCGTCGTATACATTTTCAGAAAGAATAAGCGGATACCATCCAATGGCTGATGCGGAAATGAAATGCTTTAATCGAACATTGTTTCGAATGCACTCATGATGAAGTAAATCCGCGGATTTAATTCGACTATCCAGAATGATTCGTTTGCGATCCTCGCTCCACTTATCATCCATTATTGGCGCTCCGGCCAAATGGATAATTGTATGAATGCCATCAAGCGCATTCACGTCCATGTTGGAGTTCATCGGATCCCAATGAAAAGTTGGGACTTCCTCGTCACCTGTTGGGTTTCTTGATAGATGTACAACCTCGTGCCCGTTTGATTGCATGCACTTGGTTAATTGACTACCTATTAATCCCCTGCCTCCAGTGATTAGTACCTTCGCCATGTTGTGGATATTACGTTAGAGTTAGGTAAAATAGAGAGGCATCTTTTAGATTCGAAAAATCGGAAACTATTAGAGGAATGCTGGATCCAGCTAGCGAAGGATTTCAACCTAGCTGGAATATCAGATTTCCCCGCAAGCAAACCCGTTGATTTGAATGCGCTTATTTCAATTCTTATCGAATTCATTACTAGCCCGAAAAATAAGACTACAAATTGGGATAGCGTAAATTATCGTGTGGATATACCAAGTGAGATCGATTGTTCCATGTTATCGAGTGAAAACTACGCTCGACTTCTATTCATTCGAGTGTTCCAAAAGGTCTGGTTCCGACACCAGTATCAATCATTCGATCGCAATGGACAGATACACGAATAGCCGTACCCATAAAATTTTAGCTTTGTTATTCTATAATCGGAACAATCGATGGACAAATTCTCATACCTCGGAAATGGCGATGTGAGTGCCATAGAGGAACTTTATCAAGCATATAAACGAGACCAACAATCGGTTGACAAAGAATGGCAAGGCTTTTTTGCGGGCTTTGACTTTTTTCAACAGAATTATGACTCGGATAGCATACCTGCTGGTACGCTGAAGGAATTTCAAGTTCTGGAGTTGATTAATGCATACCGTTCAAGAGGGCACTTGTTTACTCAAACAAATCCAGTACGTGAGCGAAGGAAGTACACACCAACGCTCGAGTTGAAAAACTTTGGACTGGACGCCAATGACCTAGAAACCGAATTTCACGCCGGAAATGAGATTGGAATTGGAGCCGCAAAGCTTCGAAATATTGTTGAACATCTTGAGGCAACATATTGTCAGAGTGTCGGTATTGAATACACCTACATCAGGAAACCCGAGGTGGTTGAATGGATTCAAAACTTGGTTGAGCCTTCGCAAAACAGAAGTGCTTTTACTAGCGAGCATAAGCGCGCCATGCTTGAAAAACTGAATGAATCCGTTGTATTCGAGAGCTTCCTTCACAAAAAATTCGTGGGCCAAAAACGCTTTTCACTTGAAGGTGGAGAGTCTTTAATACCTGCATTGGATGTAATAGTTCAAAATGGTTCGCGTAGTGGTGTTGATGAGATTGTCATTGGTATGGCGCATAGAGGACGATTAAACGTGCTGGCCAACGTGTTGAAGAAAACATACACGGAAATTTTCAGCGAATTCGAAGGGAAAGAATACGAAGACAATTTGTTTGATGGGGATGTCAAATACCACCTCGGATTTTCTTCTGAGATTGAGACAGAAGCTGGAAGAAAATTGCAATTGACGCTTGCGCCAAATCCATCTCACCTCGAAGCAGTGGACCCGGTCGTTGAAGGAATTGTGCGCTCTAAGATCGATACATATCTGCACGATGAAAATAAAATCATTCCTGTTCTGATTCACGGTGATGCATCGATATCAGGGCAAGGCATCGTTTACGAGGTCGTTCAGATGTCGCAATTAGATGGATACCGAACAGGTGGAACAATCCACATCGTAATTAACAATCAAATAGGCTTTACGACAAATTACGTTGATGGTCGATCTAGTACGTATTGCACAGATGTGGGAAAGGTTACCCTTTCTCCAATTTTTCACGTAAACGGCGATGATGTGGAGGCCGTGGTGCATGCTATGAAAATTGCGGTCGACTATCGGCAAGAGTTTCACGAGGACGTTTTCGTGGATTTGCTCTGCTATAGGAAATATGGGCATAACGAGGGCGATGAACCACGGTTTACGCAGCCAACGTTGTACAAAGCAATTGCAAAGCACTCGAATCCGCGAGATATATATGTCCAAAAGCTTATAAAGGAAGGTATTCTTACTGCGGCAGATGCAAAGACAATAGAGTCTGAATTCAATTCCTTTCTGCAAGCGAGGCTCACCGATGCCAAGGAGAATAAAATTGCGCACATCACTAACTTTCTTGAAGCTAGTTGGACAGGGATGCGTCGATCAGAGGAGAATGATTTTCTTAAATCTCCAGATACTGGATTTGATTCAGCCAAGTTGTCTGAGATTGCAGTAAAGATTAATACGCTTCCAGAAGACAAGACATTCTTTAAAAAGATGATCAAGCTCATGGCTGATCGTCTAAAGATGATCGATGAAGATCGATTGGATTGGGCTATTGCCGAGCAACTTGCATACGCTACTTTGCTATGGGAAGCATATCCTGTTCGCATCAGTGGTCAAGATGTTCAGAGAGGGACTTTTTCGCACAGACACGCAGCTATCACACTGGAAGATAGTAAGGAGCAGTATTTGCCGCTGAAGCACATTTCTAGCATGCAGGGCGAGTTCCATATATACAACTCGTTGTTATCTGAGTACGGAGTGCTTGGTTTTGAATATGGCTACAGTATGGCGAATCCGATGGCGTTAACCATCTGGGAAGCTCAATTTGGAGATTTCTTTAATGGGGCTCAAATTATTATTGATCAATTCTTAAGTGCAGCAGAGGACAAGTGGGCATGTATGAATGGTTTGGTCATGCTTCTTCCTCATGGATATGAAGGGCAAGGAGCAGAGCACTCATCGGCAAGACTAGAACGTTTCCTCTTGCAATGCGCTGAAAACAACATGCAGGTAGTTAATTGTACTACGCCGGCAAACTTTTTCCATGTCTTGCGACGTCAGCTTCATTGGCCGTTTAGAGCACCACTAGTGGTCTTTACTCCGAAGAGTTTGCTCAGACATCCTAAGTGTGTTTCTACGATGGCTGACCTTTCCGACGGAATTTTCAAAGAGGTTATCGACGATAGCATCGATAAGAAGAAGGTGAAGAGAGTTGGATTTTGCTCAGGAAAGATTTATTACGATCTGCTCCAACATAGAGAAACAACTGGCCGTGACGATGTTGCAATCGTGCGTCTGGAACAGATGTACCCCTTTCCTCAGGAGCAATTAGATAAGGTGGTTAAATCCTATCCTAACTGCAAATCCTGGGCTTGGATTCAGGAAGAACCCGAAAACATGGGAGCATGGCATTTCATTCTTCGAAAATGGAAGAATCTTGATTTAGAATGTATAGCAAGGCATGAGAGTGGTAGTCCTGCTAGTGGAAGCATGAAGCGGTTTCAAATCAGACAGAAAGAAATACTTGAAAGACTTTTTAATTAACGTAACGGATCTATCCAAATGGCTGATATATTAGAAATGAAAATGCCCAGTCCGGGTGAGTCAATTACAGAAGTAGAGGTGGCTCAGCTTCTTGTTGCTGATGGCGACGTGGTCGACATTGATCAACCCTTAGCTGAAATTGACAGCGATAAAGCAACATTAGAGCTCAATGCTGAGGCTGCGGGCAAGGTGGAGTTTATGGTTGGTGAAGGCGATACGGTAGAAGTAGGACAGGTTGTATGCAAGATTGATACGAGCTTTAAACCGGAGCCAAAAGCCGAGCCGGAAGCAGTTGCAGAGGCTCCAAAGGCGGCTGACAAAGCAGCCTCAAAAGTGGAAGCCAAAGTTGCGGTAGATGCAAACGTTAAAGCTACACCTGTCGCCAAAGCGATGATTCAAGAAACGGGCGCCAAGGCAGCCCAGATTAAGGGAAGCGGCGAAGGTGGGAAAATATTGAAGCAGGACGTAGAAATGTATCTAGCCGGTGGATTCGATTCTGCCGATCAACTTTCTGGTTGGGGTGGAAGTCGAGATCAGTCCAAAGAAAAAATGTCCAGCCTGAGAAGGAAGATAGCGACTAGGCTGGTTGCGGTTAAGAATGAGACGGCAATGCTCACTACGTTTAACGAGGTGGACATGAGCTACATTATGGACTTGCGGAAGAAGTATAAGGTAGCCTTCAAGGAGAAGCATGGAGTAGGACTTGGTTTCATGTCGTTCTTTACGAAAGCAGTAACCGAGGCGCTAAATACATTCCCAGCAGTAAATGCGCATATCGATGGGCAAGAAATGGTTTTTCATAACTATGCTGATATTGGAATAGCCGTGAGTAGTCCAAAAGGACTAATGGTGCCAGTTCTTCGTAATGCAGAACAGATGAATCTTGCGGAGATCGAAGGTGGAATTAAGGCCTTGGCGATCAAAGCCCGTGATGGGAAGTTGTCATTGGAGGAAATGACCGGAGGCACATTTACGATCACCAATGGTGGGGTCTTTGGCTCTATGTTAAGCACACCAATTATAAACCCACCACAAAGTGCGATTCTTGGAATGCACAATATTGTTGAGCGTCCTGTGGCGATTAATGGAAAGGTAGAGATTCGACCAATTATGTATGTGGCCTTATCCTATGATCATAGAATCATCGATGGAAAAGAATCTGTTAGCTTCCTAGTTAAGGTGAAGCAGATGCTGGAGAATCCATCTTGGATGTTGTTTGGAGGTAAGGAGCCAGAGCAGATCTTACTAGGCCTTTAAGACCTATCTGTACAGCGTAACCGTGCCATTGTAGTGCCATTGACGACCTGTTCGATCGTGGACGATCATTTGATATCCATAAACACCGTTAGGGCATTTTTCCCCTAAATTTCGGAATTCACCGTTCCAACCTTGTGATGGATCATCTGCCTGGTAAACCAGTTTGCCCCAGCGGTCATAGATATACAGATCTACCGTGTGCCAATAATACAGACTTGGAAACCAAGTGTCATTAAGACCATCCCCATCAGGAGTAAAGGAGTTCGGGGTGTAACCCAGAAATTGAGGCAATACAAGCACTTCATATTTGACCGAATCTCTGCACCCGTTTTCGTGAATTACATCTTGCTTGATAATGTAGTTGCCCGTATCCGTCATGGTCACTTGCACACTGGGTGCGCTACTCACAAAGTTGCTGTCAACATATATCCAATGCTTTGCCGCGCGAAGACTTGAATCAACGATGTTGAACCTTGGGTCAAACATGGATGTCGTGAAATTGTCGATGTCAAGTTTAGCCTTTGGCGGTTCCAGGACCTGAATATGGTTTGGGTAGGTGCGTGTGACCGTATCGATGCAATGCGAATCTGTAGTGAGCACAATCTCCAAGTCGTGATATCCGGTGTGTTCAATCACAATAAATGGGCGCGCACTATCAGAGACCAGCGTATCGTTTACTTGCCAATAATATGTGGGTTTATAGACGTTTTGCTCTGATAAAGAATAAGGCATTTTGAATGGAGGACAGCTTTCGGCATATTCTTCAATCAGGTCAAAAGTGGGATTGGCGAACACTTCGATGGTGTCGACATACTCCTTGACACAACCAAAATCTTCGTACACGAGAGTTACATAGTGGAATCCTACAGAATCAAATTTTTGATGGAATATTCCGGTTTCATCGGGCAGCATTTCAATCGTATCGCCCCGAACTACCCAGCGCACGTTGGTGGTTGGACGTGCGTATCCATCGTGTCGAAAATCATAACTCTGCCTGTCAAAACAATCGGGCTCGGGTACGTTATATTGAGGTGCGATTTTCGGCAATACGCGATATTCCATAAAAGAGGTGTCCGTACATCCTTCGATGCCCATCGCGACTAACCTTATGGTGTACAACCCAGTATCTGGATATAAATAGCTCGCATTAAGTTTAGAAGAGGTGTCGTCTGTGGTTGTTGGATCTCCAAAGTTCCACATAAACGATTGGCCCAACGTGCTGAGATTAAAGAATTGGATTTCTAGCCCAATGCACTCTTCAATAGCGCTATCAATTGCTGCTGCGGCTTCTACATCACATTGCGTGGCGGTCATTTGAAAATCGCGTCGATTTTCTCCAAGTAGAACGCCGTTGCGAAATTCCTGTACACAGACCCCAAAAACGTATGTCCCGAGCTGACTGGGTCGACCCAATATAATTCCAGTGCTGGAGTCGATTTTAAAGGCTGGATTAGACGGAATTTGGTACGCTGGTCCATATCCAGTTGACCAGGATACAGTATCGAACGGAGGCGCAGCTGGAGTGTCTGGGAATGGCGTTCCCCCGGCACCGCCAGATCCGGCTCCATGCAGAGGTGTGCAAAGCCTGTAAAACAAACTATCACCATCAGGATCTGTGGCGCTGTAGTCCAATTCCAAGTCTAGTCCTACACATAACGCAATAGGCGGAACTTGGTTAAAGACAGGAGCGCTGTTGAATGTGGTTAGATTGGCGCCCGGAATAAAACTAGAGTATGTCGACCCATAATCCCCAGGGTTTACAATGTTCAGTGAATTTGGCGACCTGCAGCATCTTTGATTCACCAGATTCACGCCCTGAGGTGGCACGTCTAAGTGCAGGGTATCCTTGTAGATCATTTCTAATATGCAGAGATCTGGTGGGTCGGGTAGGCAAGGCACGTCTACAATTAAGGGAAGTCTTGTGCTATCATCGGATTGATGAAGCTTCATTACACGCATCAAATTATTAGTGCCGCCGTGGTATATCGAAACATATGCGACGGAATCAAATCTCTGAACGCTAAATGGGCCAGCATAGCAATCGCGATACATACGTAGCGTTATTTCATACGTATCCCCGCTAATTTGCCTGTAGGAGATTTCTCCGCCCACAAGATGTCCTGCCTGTAATTGCAAGCAGAGTAAGAGAATTGTTATTGTTAGGAGTGAACGCATAGCTATCCAACGAACAAGGTTGGAATTTTCTAGAAACTAAGGAACCCAGATTTCGTGAATGGCGGAATGCTATTCAGATTCTTCTGCGATTACTTCCTTCACTTCTGGAAGCATGCGGTCAAATAAGGCTTGAATACCAGATTTCAGTGTGACTGTTGATGACGGGCATCCGTTGCAAGCTCCTTTTAGCACAACGGATAGTTTTCCTTCAGCAAATGACTTGAAGTGAATAGCTCCACCGTCTCCTTCTACCGCCGGGCGAACGTAGTCGTCCAATATCTCAACGATACGCTCCTCGATAGGTCCGTCGGCCACCTTGTGGTCTGTTTGCCCCATATGCTCAAGCTCATCAACGGTAGTTGTTTTTGAGTGATACGATTCGGAGATAACGGGCTGTCCAGCGTTTAGATAATTACTTAAGTATTCACGCAACTCCAAGATAACATCGTCCCACTCTACTCCTTCTAGTTTCGAGACAGTGACGAAGTTTTGTGCAATAAAAACACCTTGAACAAAGGGGAAGCTGAAAAGCCTCTGAGCCATTGGGCTTGGAGATGCTTCCGCTTCGGATTTAAATTCAAATACGTCTCCGTTCTCGGCTAAAAAGTGGTTTGAAACGAATTTCATTGTAGCTGGGTTAGGTGTAACCTCAGCATATATCATGTACGGGACTTGTTTTTCGCTCATATCTAGTAAAAGGCAAAAGTACAATTCGATTGCGCCTTATTTTCGCCTCAAATGAAATGATATGTCTGTTATTCTTTCTGTGCGAGGATTGACCCCAGAGTTCGGTCCAAATTGCTTTATTGCTCCAAATGCCACCATCGTTGGAGATTTCGTTTGTGGCGAATCGTGCTCCTTTTGGTTTAGTAGCGTGGTTAGAGGAGATGTGAATTCAATAGTGTTGGGAAACAATGTCAATGTTCAAGACGGGGCTGTGATCCATTGCACCTATGAAAAGACAAAGACTCTAATTGGCAATAATGTTTCCATTGGTCACAATGCCATAGTACATGGGTGCAAAATTGAGGACAATGTTTTGATTGGAATGGGATCCATAGTCATGGACAATGTAGTGGTAGGCGAGGGGTCCGTAATTGCTGCTGGAGCAGTTGTTCTTGAAGGAACGAAGATTGAATCGGGTAGTCTATATGCTGGAGTTCCTGCTAAAAGGGTTAAGAGCGTTTCGAAGGAATTACGCGAGGGTGAGATTGCTCGAATTGCAAACAACTACTCAAAGTATGCATCTTGGTTTAAGACCTAGAATGCTGTTTTTTCGGTAGTAAAAGAAACATTACTTACTGTTTTTACAAATTGGTTCAAGACATCTTGATTCGTGTTGGTTACAAAATGAAAGCTTGGATTTGAGCCAGATGATTCCAAGCCATGTTCTTCGATTACGGCCTTTGTTTGACGAGCTACTGCTTGGCCAGAGTCTATGATTCGAATTTCATCTCCAACTATGGACTTGATAATTGATGTGAGCATAGGATAGTGCGTACAACCAAGTACAATGTTGTCCACCCCAGCTTCTATCATGGGAGTCAGATAGGTTTCAAGTAGTGGTCGAGCTGCTTCAAGGTTGCCGGATTCAACGATGTCAACCAATCCAGTTCCGATGGTTTCAATAATTTCTACTTCGCCTCGATAGTTTCTCGAAGTATTTAAGAATAGCTCACTTGCAAAAGTCCCTTTCGTAGCAAGAATGCCAATTTTCCTTGATTTCGTTGCGATTGCTGCGGGCTTGGTTGCAGGTTCGATCCCAATGAACGGAATGTCATATTGAGATCGAAGCGAGTCTATGGAGTTTGTTGTCGCCGTGTTGCATGCGACCACAATAATTTTCGCCCCGCGATCAATAAGGATTTCCGTGTTTTTTATGCTCAGATCGAGAATCTGACTTTTAGATTTTGCGCCATATGGTGCGTTTTGGCTGTCCGCTAGATAGAGAGTAGACTCTGCAGATAGCAAGGTTTGGATGGTGCTCCAAATGGTTAGTCCACCAACACCAGAATCAAATATGCCAATTGGCTGCTCATTCATGGGCAAAAAAAATCCCGACTCAAAGGTCGGGATCAAATTTATTCAGTTGGTGCAGGCGGTGGTCCTGTAATTCCAAGTTTCTTTTTAACCAGGTCGATTATGTTATCGCCTTCTGGCTGATAAAGTAATGTGCCTGCGCTTGAATCGAAGACATATGCATATCCGCCTTCTTTGGAAACCGCCTCAATGCCTTCTTTGGCTTTGTCAAGAATAGGTTGATATACTTCCGCCTCTTTCTTGCCGAGAGACTGTTGTGCGTTTTGCTGAAAGCTTTGAATTCGCTGACCTAAGTCCTGAATCTCACCTTCCTTTGTTTGACGAATAATGTCTGACATCACCGCCGAATTGGCTTCGTAGTCGCGAATTTTGTTCTCGTATTCAGATGACATAGCTTGCAATTGTTTCTCAAGTTGCATTGCGAAATCTTCTAATGCCTTGTCAGCTTCAGCCTTTTCAGGCATGGCCTCGAGCAACTCTTGCGAGTTGATGTGACCGAATTTCATTTTTGATTGGGCATATGCGCTTGATACTGAAAACAGTGTGATTAGCGCTATGATTGAAAGGTACCTCATGGTCGTTTAATTTAAGGGTGCAAATAAAGAAGTAATATCATTCTGTAGGTTCATCAAAACCAAGTCTTTGCAGAATTTCTTTACTCTGATCGTATTTTGGGTTAGAATATATAATGGCAGAGCTAGACGCGGCTTTGTCAAAAATTACTGCATAGCTTTTTTGTTCGGCCATTTTTCGAACAGCATCAAACACTGAATCTTGAATTGGTTTTATCAGTTCCTGACGTAATTTGAAGAGCTCACCATCAACACCAAACTTCTCGCGTTGAAAATCTTTGGCTTCTTTCTCTTTTTTAATGATTTCATCCTCACGCTGCTTTCGCATTTCAGGAGTCAGTAATACTTGCTCCGCTTTGTAGGCAGTGTACATCTGTTCAATTTCATCGTAGCGTGCCTCAATTTGCTTTTGCCATTTTTCGGCCTGGGCATCCACTTCGGTTTTGGCATCTTGATATGCCGGAATCTGTTCTAATATAAAGTCGGTGTCAATAAACGCATAACGTTGAGCGAAGCCTCCAAAGCTCATTAGTGTGAGTACGGCGGCAATAAGTAATTTCTTGTTTTTCATAGATTGAATTTTAAAGATCTCCAAACTGATAACCCAAGGTGAAGTGAAATCGTGATCGTTGCGCATTTAGTCCTGAGTTAAAGTCAGCACGGTTGTCCGTATCATCTAAACGATAAGCCCAGTCAACTCCGAGTAACCCAAACATGGGCAAGAATATCCGGATTCCAACCCCGGTCGATTTATAAACTTCAAATGGGTTATAGGAATTAAATCCGTCCCAGCTATTTCCTGCTTCTGCAAAAGCCAGACCATAAGCTGTGAAGCTCTGGCTTAACGAGAACGGATATCTAAGTTCCATCGTATACTTATTGATTAAAGTCGCCCCTTCTGTGGGTGATAATCCACCTCCTCCGTATCCGCGAAGCGAAATAAATTCTCGAGAGTCAATTCCTCCAAGAGCGATACCTGTTGTTGAAAATGGATCCCCTCCGAGGTAGAATCGTTCGAATGGCACATCACCAACGTTTCTATTGTAGTAACCCAATACGCCAAATCCAATTTTTGTGTAAAGCACAAGCTTGTGCTTACGTTGCTGGCCCAAGAGCCCAGTGTAATAGCCCCAAGAAAATTTCCACTTGTGATACTCTAGAAACTTAAATCGTTCTGAGGGTTCAAGGTTTGAATAGTCCTTTCCATTGAAGTAAGAATAGGTCGGGGTGAATTGACCTGAAAACGTCATATCCGAACCCATACTTGGAAAAATATTATCATCGATTGAGCGTCTGCTTAAAATGAACTTTCCATAAAGATTGTAGGATTGTCCAGTTACATACGCAAAACCACGGTCATAATTCTGAAGGGTGTATTGCTGTGCACTGGTTTCAAAAACCAAACTGAAATAGTTGTCAGGCCATTTAAGTCGTTTTCCAAGTTGTGCGGTGGCTCCAAGTCTTTGGAAGTATGCTCGGCTTGCGTTGAAGACCTTGTTTCCGTCGGTATCCTCGTTGTATTTTCTATTGTTGGCCCCTAGGGTGAAAAAGGAATAAAAACCGCTTAGCGTCAGTGATGTTGGCTTCTTGCCGCCTAACCATGGCTCGGTAAATGAAGCGTTAAATGCTTGATACTGTCTACCGTTCGTGTTGAAATTAATGCCAAGCTTTTGTCCATCGCCGGTTGGAAGTGGTCCGTTCCACTCTTTTGGTTTCAGAATATTTCGCGTTGAAAAATTATTAAACTGAACACCAACTGTTGCCACCAATATCCCACCTCCATAGCCGCCTTGAAGTGTGAGCTGGTCATTTGGTTTTTCAGTTACTACGTATTCAATATCTACTGTTCCATTTGTCGGATCCGGCGTAGGCCGCACATCCATTGATTCTGGATCAAAGAATCCAAGCACATTCAATTGTTGTTGCGAGCGAATTATATCAGCCCTGCTAAAAAGCTGCCCAGGCATGGTGTAAAGCTCACGCAAAATCACGTGGTCATTCGTCTTGGTGTTTCCTGAAACAGAAATTCGATTGATCCGAGCTTGCTCGCCTTCATACATGCGAATTTCCATGTCTATACTATCGATGCCAACCAAAATTTCTACCGGTTCCAGTTGAAAAAACAAGTATCCGTTATCCATATATAAGGAACTAACATCTCCACCTGCTTGGTCCATATATAATCGGGCCTCCAGTTTTTGTGGATCATAGATGTCACCTTTCTGTATTCCCAGTCGATCCGAAAGCTCACTTGATGGATATTTCGTGTTGCCAATCCACTTAATGTTTCGGAAATAGTATTGATGCCCTTCGGCTAGTCGAAGATCCATGCTGATGGAACGGTCACCGCTTTTATAGACGCTGTCGGAAACCACTTTAGCATCACGAAAGCCCTTTTGATTGTACTTAGCAATCAATATGTCTTTATCCCCAGCGAAGTTCTTTTTAAGGTACTTGGACGATTTGAAGATTCGGACTTTTATATGGTCAAATCCATAACGTAGGGTTGTTATTGGCATTTGTTTACGCTCCTTCCAAACCTGTCGCCAGAGTGTTAATCCTAATGTGTCTAAATCATGAAACGGCTTAAATACGCTTCTGTCTTTCGTTTCCTTAAAGGTTCGTCTTACCTGATAATCTGAGTAAAATGAGTTTCCCTTGACGTTAATCTGATCGATTTTAATTTTCTTCTTCTTATCGACATCGATGTACAATCGAATTTTTGTTCTGAATATGCTGTCCTGCTCTTGTCTAAGATTTACCTCGGCATCCAGAAATCCCTTATCAGCATAGTAGTTGTATACTTTTTGCTTGGTAGCGATCATCAGGTTTTCTGTGACAATTTTCTCTTTATATAGATTTATTTTTTCCCGTAAGTCGTCGGCCTCAGATTTGGAGACACCTGAAAATCCAAAACGAGAAAGTCTAGGTCGCTCTTGAATCTTTATAATCAGGTAGATTTTGTCCCCTTCGACACGTTCGGATAGGAGCTGAACATCACTGAAGAGGTCTTGTTTCCATAGTTTCCTTATCGCTTCGGCCGTTTCGTCACCTGGTACGCTTATTTCATCTCCAATGTTCAGTCCAGAAAGGAGTCGAATTGCCCCTTCGTCAAGATTGTTGGCGCCTTCGACGGAAACTCCTCCAATTTCGTATTGCCTTGGATTGGAATATGAAATATTTGAGTTCGACCCAAGCGTAACCTGCGCATCTGCCACCGGCATGCAACAAAGAAATATTAGAAGAATTGAGAGCGCTTGGACTATCCTCATGTGGTTTCTTTCACCTGTTCACCTGTCATTCCAAATCTTCTTTCGCGGTTTTGATAATCCAGAACGGCTTGCACCAAATCGTTTCCCCTAAAGTCTGGCCAGAGCTTTTCCAAGAAATACAATTCGGAATAGGCCAGCTGCCATAAGAGGAAGTTACTAATGCGCATTTCGCCGCTCGTTCGAATCATCAATTCAGGGTCGGGAATTCCGCCCGTAGCCAGGCATGAAGAAAAGAGACCGTCATTAATGTCCTCAATATCTATTTCACCTGCCTTTGCGCGAGCGGCGATAGATTTTACAGCATTAATTATTTCCCATCTTGAGCTATAGCTCAACGCTAGGTTTAAGTCCATTCGTTTGTTGTCGCTCGTTAATTCAATACCACGTTGAAGGCCCTTTAAAGTTACATCCGGAAGTGAACTTAAATCTCCAACAGCCTTTAAACGAATGTTGTTCTCGTTGAGTGATTTAACCTCTTTGTTTATCGTAGACACAAGTAGCTCCATCAGTGCGCTTACCTCGCGCTTGGGTCTCTTCCAGTTTTCTGTTGAAAATGCGTAGAGCGTCAAATGTTTGACTCCAATGCGTGCCGCAGTTTCAGTTGTGTCCTTTACAGCGTCCAACGCATTTCTGTGACCGAAGATTCGTGCTTTACCTTTTTGTCTAGCCCATCGCCCATTGCCATCCATAATGATTGCAATGTGCTGCGGAATATTGTCAATATCTAACTCTTGTTCTAAGTTCATTTGTCCGAAATTCAGTCAGCGGGAATTGCTGAAAAACGCGCGAAGATATTAAATCCCTATTTGCTTACAGGAACCTTTCTTAGGTCCAATTCTTATTGCCAATCCTACGGTTACGAGCGAATACCAATCCTTGGTTTGTGAGTTACCTCTTTGGGTACCCCAATTCGTTCCGTTAGGGCCAGATTGAGCGAGGCTTCGATCACTCAAATTCTCCGACAGCCCTTCCAATTCTGATTGATTTGGGTAGGACCCGCTAGTATCGTCTAAGTAGTCGGTGAAGGTCCTACGCATGCCCCAATCGGCATTGAAGATAAAGCGATCGGTTACTGCCCATTTAAATCCGAAACCGAAAGGCATGGAAACCGAAAGTCTGGAATAGGACTTGCCTTCCGTGGCTAGGGGCTGCAGTTCATATATGTTCCCTTCTACGTTTGTAGATGGGTTGAACCAGAACATGTTTAGCCCAATAAACGAATATGGACTGAAGCGCTTTCCATTCAACAGCGCATCGTATGGTAGAAAATTGAATTCGATTGTGTTTGCCCATTCGTAAAGCGGAGTTGAGAAATTCAAGTTCCGGTTCACCTGGAATTCTGACGTTGAGGCCTCGTCGGCGGCACTGAGTGTTCCGTAATTAAGTTGGGTTCGGAAGGCGAAGCGTTGATTGAAATTTTTGCGCAGGCTCAGGCCAAAGGTTTCATGATAGTATTCGCGCCCGAAAAGCTTGTTTGGGTTCAAGTCACCGTTGTACCAGCACATGCCCGCAGTTACTCCGAGCTCCCAATCTCGTTGCCCAGATTTTTGCGCCAATAATTGCACAGAATAAAGTGAGATAAGAATCAGAACAATAGTTTTCACACTTGAAAAACGTTCGGATTTGAAAAATCGTGTAGATCTAGAACTTCGGTCGATTTGTTTTCTTAGAAACAAACTTGTAATTCAAAGCTAAAATGGCAAACATATATGTGTCATTGGAGTTAGCGTTGCCTCGCTGTTGTCCGACAAATCCAGGACTGCCTTTATAAATTCTTGTTTCCCCATCCATTACCACAACCGATGGGTTTGCGAAATATGCAGCGGCATTACCATTGCCTCCGTTAGCAGCTTGAACACTTGGTTGATCTGCATAAACAGTGCTGACATCATCCAGGTAATCTGTAAATGTGTAGCGGAATCCGTATTCAAGTGAGATCGCCATTGTAGGAGTAAGATTGAACTTGGCACCAACTCCAACCGGTATGCACATGTTTATTCTACTGTACTTCTTTGGCTTACCTGCTTGACCCTGACCTTCGGTTCCAAGTGGTTGAAGACTATACCACTTGTCGTCTCCTGGATATGTGCTGTTTCCTACAAATTTACCCCTTGGGTTAAAGAAAAAGCCACCAACACCGCCGAAGAGATATGCACTGAGGCTACTGCCTAGAGCACCTTTAATTCCACGGACTTTATAACGACTGCTCAATTTTTCACGGATAAAATATACTTCTCCGACCGCGGTCAATTCAATAAGGGCAGTTCGAAACGAAAGGTTCCGACTTTGTCGATGAACGTCTCCTGCAAATGCGTCGTTTCCTGAAAGACGTGCGTAGGTTATGTTTGCTCTTGCACTTGCGAATTCGGCAAGCTTGTATCGATAACCTCCTGTGATCAAGTATCGACTTGACTTTCCATCGAAGTCTAAAAAGAGATCCTTGCCGGGTCCTTCTCCACCGCCAAGTTCTCCAAGAAAACTAGTGGCGCCAACACCTCCCTGAATCTCATGACGGTATTTTTTCCAGCGCTGAGCATTGGAATCATGACCGAAAATGATCAGAAAAGTTATAGTAAGTAAGGTTAATAGTCTCATCCCGTGCAGAGTTGAAGCGCAAATATAATGGTTTGACAACGTGGTTTGAAGCGAATTTAATTCCGCTTGTCTAACCCCCAGTTTAGTTTGTTTCTCAATGTTTTCAAAAAACTGTGGTTTTTCAATCGGATTAGATTTACCCCGAAGCTGTGTTTACTAAGAGTCAGGACGGTTTGGGCCTCGATTGTAGCCGATCTAGAATCAAGCGAGATGAGAAAATTTTCGCTTCTGCCTTCGACTCGTAAGGTAACGGTGCTTTGATCTGAAATAAGAACGGGTCTTACATTCAAATTGTGAGGTGCGACAGGTGTAATGATGAAATTTGAAGAGCTTGGTAAAATAATTGGTCCGCCACAACTCAATGAGTATGCGGTTGAACCCGTTGGGGTCGCAATAATTAGTCCGTCAGCCCAATAGGTGTTCAGAAATTTACCATCGACATAGGCATGAATCACGATCATGGATTGCGTATCCTTCTTGTGAACCGTTAACTCATTCAGAGCAAAGTTTTCCTTCCCAAAAATTCCTTGCTCCGTTTCTAGTTTAATCAGACTACGATGATCGGTCATAAAGGCTCCAGAAACAATTTGGTCAATTGCCTCTCTCATGTGCTCCAAACTGATGCTGGATAAAAAACCCAAACGTCCTGTGTTCAGCCCTAGAATCGGTAGTTCAGAGTCGCAGATCAATGTCGCGCATTCCAGCATGGTTCCATCCCCGCCGACGGAAATCATCACGTCAAATGCAGTTGCGTCGAAATTTTCCTTGTCATACTCTGCGAATTGGGATCGCTCAATAGTTAGATTCTCATCGAGAAAATTTAAGAATGGAGTATAGACACTAAAAACCACCTTTCTTTCCTTGAGAATGGATAGAAACTGCGTTATCGAATCGTTATGTTCTTCGCTAAATTGTCTACCGAATAAGGCTATTCTTGACATTAAATTGGTTTTGTGAAATTGATGTAAAAGCCGGGTTCTCTGAGTGCATTTATAGATCCTTCGAAGCGAATGACTAGGTCGTAATAGCTGACGAAATCCAATCCTAGACCATATCCATATTGAATCTTGTTGGCCAATGGATTGTTTGCGGCGTTCAAATTGTCCACTGTATATCCGGCATCGCCAAACACGTTCAAAAATAGGGAATAGTGAAACTTGTCGAACTTCTTAAAAAGCGTCTTCAAATCGATCGTGTTTTTTTTAATCAATTGATATTTCAAATTGGACTTATATAGTCCATAATGCTGACCGTCGATTACATAAAGTTCATATCCTCGAATGTTGTTCGAACCATACCCAATTCCCCTCTGAAAATAGTAAGGCGGATCTCCTAGAAGCGTGGTTTTAGTTTTTAAGCCGTGGCCAAAGAACCACCGACCCCCAAGTGGTAAATGCTGATTTATGGTCAACTTTAATTCCGTTAAAAAAACATCGTTTTTATTAAGAAGGCCAATGCCACGCTGATCCAATGACCCATCAATAATATATCCTGTCAATGGATAAGCACGATTATCTCGTGTTTCGCGCTTAAATCCATAGCTGAGATAAATAAACTGTGATCGAGTGGAACCAGGACTGAGATAATTGGGATTGGCATCGCGAATCGTGTCATCAATAATGATGGTCTCGACGCCACCTATCCACCGATGTATATTCAGGAACCGTGGACGATATTCTATTTTCAGTTTTCCTACAATTTCCTCTTGAATAATGGATTTCGTTTTCAGAAAGTCGCGTTTGTTGAATACACTATCCGCCTCAAATCGGATTTGATGATTAACCTCACGATTGTTTGCATAATAGATTTCAATTCCGCCGCCAAGCGTGCGCTTCTTGTTTAATCCCGGAATTTGATAATTGATTCCAATTTTGCGCGTCCAGCCATTTTGAAACTTAATGCTCAGTTTTTCCTTGCGGCCTCTAAAGTTGTAATCATCAATTGAGAACCCATAATCAATACGCTCGAAGTCCTTGCTTTCCCACCAACTATTAAAATTGGTCTCCCTCAAATTGAAAATGAGATTGGGCCAAATAAACCACCGTTCGAGAATCGTGATGTTGCACACTGCGGTGGCCGAATCTATGGTTACGAATTCGACGTCGACGAAATTGGTGAGTCCCGTGTTGGTTACGTTTCGAATGATGTCTTTTTCCGCTGTTTCAAACTGGGTAACATGTAAGCTATCACCAATGGCTAAAGGAACCTCCCTGAGTATAACGAAGTCTTTTGTTCGTTGATTACCACTGACCGTAATGTCCGTGATTCTTATCGCGTGCGATTGCGAAAAACTCAAACCGCTGGCCAAAAGAAGAACTACGAGAAAGGCGAAAGGCTTCAAGGCCTATATGTTCATATAGTTCATAAATGAATCGAACCGGTCGCGAAGATCTGCTCCAGCCCGACCACTATCGTTCGAGAAAGTGATCGAATACTCATGTCTCTGTAGCGACGCTATTATGGACGCAATGTCAACGCTGGTAACCTTGATGGTTAAGTGCATTTTGGTGCTGTCTGGATGAGACGTGACGAATGTGCCGAGAATCTTAGTGTTATTCTCTTCAATAATGCTCGCGATATGCGGCAGTGAATAATCATTGTTGTTTAACTCTAGTACGATGATTCCGCCTGGATTATTTGCGACGGGCATATCGGCAATGATTTTCATCAACTGCGCGATGGTAATCGCGCCAAGGTATTCTTCGTTCTCATCGAGTACCGGAATGATGCTCAGCTTGTGGTCGTTTACAACTTTAACCACTTCGAAAATGTGTTGGTTCTGCATCACAAAAATGGGAGAGAGCATCTCTCGATGGCGACCAACTTCATCACTCGGGTCTGATAAACCCAGGACATCGCTTTCCGATATCGTGCCTAGGTACTTTGTGTTGTCAACAACGGTGAGGTGCCTTACCTTGTAATCGTCCATCCAATTCAGGGCAGTTTCACCCGTGTCGGTTGGTTTCAAGGGAGGAATGTGGTCAACAATTAATTCTTCAGCTAACATTTTTTATTCGAATCGATCTGTACTAAAGACGGTGATTTGCCTTCATTTGCAAGCAAACCTACAGGAAATTTTTACGAATCGTAGCGTGGATGTCCTCAGCTTCCCATACGTTCAAAAAGGGCCCTCTAGAAAAGTAGAAACGTACCATGACAAGATTGAGTGTTAATATCAATAAAATCGCCACCATTCGAAATGCGCGTGGAGGTGTGATTCCAAATTTATTGGAAGCCGCAAGACGAATAGAATCATTTGGTGGTCAAGGGATTACCGTTCACCCGCGTCCAGATGAACGTCATATTAGATACGAAGACGTTCGTCAACTTAGACCTGTAGTTAGGACCGAACTCAATGTTGAAGGATACCCTTCAAGAGCTTGGCTTGACCTTGTAATTGAATCAAAGGCAGATCAAGCTACGCTTGTTCCAGATGCGCCCGATGCGATAACGAGCAACTCGGGATGGGATACGATAAAAAATCAATCATTTCTTGGAGAGGTGGTAGCAGAATTGAAAAGTCATGGCATTAGGACATCCATTTTTATTGATACAGATAGTGGGCGAATTAATGCCGCTGCCGATCTTGGGGTTGAGTGTGTTGAGTTATATACAGAGCCTTTTGCCCTTCAGTTTCTTAATGATCCAGATGCAGCGGTTTCACCCTTTATAGAGGCCGCTAAATGTGCCCAGAGTTGTGGTTTAATGATTAATGCTGGACATGATTTAAGTCTTGAAAACCTTCGTTTTTTTCATGACCACCTCCCTTACCTAGACGAAGTATCGATTGGGCATGCGTTAATTTCTGATGCGCTGTACTTTGGTCTAGAGAATACAGTTCAAATGTATTTGGCGAAGCTGCAATGAAGTTAAATTATAAGATTCTTGGCGAAGGGAAGCCCATTGTAATTCTACACGGATTGATGGGAATGCTGGATAATTGGCAGGCTCCAGGCCGGCTAATGGAAGATGCTTACAAGGTCATTCTCGTTGATGCCCGAAATCATGGTCGTTCGCCACATAGCGATGTGCATTCTTACGACTCCATGGTGCATGATGTAATCGAATTAATGGATAGCCTTAACCTCGATTCAGCGCATATACTTGGTCACTCTATGGGTGGGAAGGTCGCCATTAAACTTGCCCAGGAGTTCCCAAGTAGAGTTGATAAACTTATCGTGGCGGATATTGGTCCCAAGTTTTACGCCGTGCACCATCAAGATGTGCTCGCAGCGTTGAGGGCTGTACCGCTTGATGAATTGAAAAAACGCACCGATGCCGAAGCATACATGATTCCATTTTTGGATGAACCTGGGGTGCGACAATTCCTAATGAAAAGTCTGTTTCACCCAGATCGACACTCCTTTGCTTGGCGTTTTAATCTCGACTCTATTGAGGCGAACATTGAGAACGTTGGTGAGGCGCTAGATGAGTTGGATTACGAGGGCGATTCCTTGTTTATTCGAGGAGGGAATTCAAACTATATCACAGATAGCGATTGGCCTGACATACGCATGCTTTTTCCAAATTCATATCTAGCAACCATTGATGGTGCGGGACATTGGCTTCACGCTGAAAAGCCTCGGGAATTCGTTGCTGCAGTCAGAGACTTCCTCTCAACCTAAGCTTAGATGTCGTCGATTACCACTAGTTTCTTGAACCCGTAAGTTTTTTCGCCATCAACAATTTCGATAAAATACGATCCAGCTGCTAAGTCAGAAACCGAGATGGGTTCACTTCTCAACTTTGATCCCATTTGGATTGTTTCCCCAAGTAAATTCATTAACCGGTACGAATAAGAATCAAATCCAGAAATGACAACAGCATCTGAAGTTGGATTAGGGTACAAACCCCAGATTAAATCACTGTTAATTTGGCCGATCGAAATAGTGGAGTCTGTTGTGTCGGTAGGTTGCTCTACCACAACACCGCTTAGCGCAAGACAGGTTGAGTCGGGGTCGGCTTTATAGGACATCGTTTTAAAGTCTATGTAGCAGACCCAATGAATACTGTCCACAAACGGATTTCGATTTCCTTGAAGACTGTCGATATAATCATTACGAGAACGCTCAAACGGGGAGGGCATGTCAGAAAAGTGCCAATCTAAAAGCACGTTCATATTTTGATTTGGCCCATTTGATTGAAGCTCGGATCGAGCCCAATCATACGCTGTCATCATGTACATGATTGCACGTGCTGCATCTCCTTTCTGACTATCACGAGGTTCGTACACGGAGTTGCCGTTAGCGTCCGTTCCGGCCTTGCTTCCTCCATAAGAGTTTGTCACATTTACCACTTCAGCCAGAGGTCTATTGCTTCGTTGGCTATTTGTAGTTGCGATGGTTGGGAAGAGGTGATGATAATCTTGATACTCAGGAGTTCCAGAATTTCCTGCACTTGGCATCCAACTGGCTGGCAGTGTATGTTCTCGATTCGTGTTGGTGCTGGACCAATCAAATGGTGGTGAATAAATGGCATTTTCGGTGCTGTATACGCCAGTTATTACTTCCTGTCCTGAGCCTGTATCACGAGCCAAAAAACCTGGCACCATATCCTCATCGTAGTTGCTGTAAAATCGTACGCTGTGGCTGTTTATCAAGTCGTTTAGGTCGTCCACAAAAGAAGAAGATGTTTCATCAATACCATTCCAGTATTGCGCATCATCCATCGATGCCACTGGGGTTGATACGATATCCTCGAGCGGATCGGATGTGCGATAGTTGGTTAAGGTGCCGCTGCCATTGTATGCAAATATGCTTACATGATAATCGGTCTCCGCACTTGCAGATCGAATTCGGAAACTATTGTTTGGGCCAACACCAACCACCTTTGAGTTGCCAATTCCTTCTCCTAGAGTGTAGGACATGCCGTCTACTGGAATATCCGTTACCGCAGCGCCGATGCGCATAAGTGTGATATAGCCGTCCGCAGTAACTAGATCAAAGGTGCCATTTGCCCTCCAAGTTTTAAGATATGTGGTACTGGCAGAGCCTGGGTTCGCGCCTGGTTCGGAAGCTGATAGCCCACCTACGCCATTCAAATTTATTTGATACGGATCTTCGTTTTGGTCGTTGTTCGCAATGGAAATTTGGGCAGGTCTATTTCCCATCACCGTTGGCGTGAACTCGATTGTAATGGTGTCCGCATCTTCGGCGGGAATGCTGGATGGGCTACTCGTTATGGTATAATCTCCCATGGCAGAACCACTCAATGTAATGCTGCCTAGTTGCAAGGTGCTGTCTGTACCTAAGTTTTCAATCCCAAGTTTCACTTCATAGGTGGAAGAAAGCGCCTCGGCAAACTGAATTCCAGATGAATTTGGCACGTTTTCCGATTCATAAACCGCGTTGATTTCTTGTTCTGGTCCTACATATTGCACGATTTCAACATTGTCAATTCCGACGTTTGTTCCAGAGACTTTGTTTGTGAGGTTGAATCGGATATAGCGAGAGTCGGGGTCGGGTGTGCTGTTATATTCTGTCCAACTATCATCAAATGAATTGCTGTTATACGTGTCAAGTGTTGACCAGGTAGTTCCATTCACCGACTCCTCTACCCTAAAAGTTCCCATAAACGAAGCCGTTCCGTAGCTTTTAAGGAAATAGCTAACCTCGCCCGGTTCGTCGTAAAAATTAATGGTGATTTTATGTCCTGTTGATTGCAGCTTTCCAGCTCTGCTTGTTCCTCCAGACAAATCAGCTAGGCCTGTTGAATAGTTGGCTGTTGAGTTCGTGGTCCATCCAGTTGGCATGGTAGCTGGGGCAGTTGCAAAGTCAAAAGATGTTGGAAGCGTCGTTTGTGCCAACCCATCTAGGGTAAAGCATACTAGGGTTCCGAGAAGAAGTTTTTTGATTACCATTCCGTTATTGGGATTATTGTAAATACTCTAAATGTGGTCACGCTGAGTTTTGATAACCCAGCATCAAAGGAAAGAATCGGATGCGACATATAATCGCCAGTGACTTTATTCTTTCCCATTAATAATAGACTAGTCCCTACTTGTCCGTATGGGACGAAATTCGTTTGATTCAACTGAGATGAGCTACCAAAAAATTTATCAAGATTGGCGCTGCCGTGTACATTAAAGGAGAGACCTGTTTTGCCAAGGTTAATTATCGGTGTTCTCTTTAATTTCCAGCTGGCCCTGACTGCAACCCCTCCGATGAAAATGTTTCCTGAAAAGGTGCGAAGGCTAAATGGGTGTAGCACAGGACTCACGCTATATTCCTTGAAACGAAGAAGACGCCCAACGCCAGCATGAAAGCCAAAGCTTGGCATCAATGGATTCTTAAACCATTTGAAAAAAGTGTAGCCCAATCCAGCGACGGTTTGAACTGAACGTTTATCGACCACCACCTCATCCGAGACAATTAGATTCAATTTTCTAAAATCATCTTGACTAAAGCTGGGTGTTGCGGTTAAATCCAAACCCAAAACGTGCCAATGAGACCTTGTCGAATCTTGTGCAAAATTGGACAGGCTGATTATTGTAACGATGAGAATTAATAGAGTCTTAATCAAAATCGGTGGTAAGCTTAAACCTTAAGAGCCTTCCATTTCCTTGGTCACAGACATATACTATTTGATCCAAATAAGCAATCGCGCTAGGGTTATTGAACTGCGTGGCTTCCTGCCCAGTGCCGCCAAACGAAGCGATTATGTTTTTGGTTTCTGATGATCCCGGAGGAGGGTTTATACCTTCTTTACCAGTTGAGGTGAACTGATAGAGAGAGTCTGACCCCGCATCGAGTACGAAAATGTAGTTCGTGCCATCACCGGTGATTGTAATGTCAACAGGGTTTTGAAACCTACCAGGTCGATACAGAAAATCGTTGGCTTCGGAGGTGTCCGAAAAATCTAAGAATTGCACGTTGAATGATGATCCAAACTCGCTTTCATTAAATTGAATGGCCTGTACTTTTATAGGCAACGAAGGGTCTGCCATTGCGATGAAGAAGTCTTTGCTTTCGCTAACACTAGGGCTTTGAGGCGGTTTCGCGTATGTGGCAAGGCACAACGGTGTTTGAAAATAACCCCTGAAAAAGCCATTGTTTGTGGAGACAAAAACATTGCTTACGTACTCGTCGGCCTTGTTAAATATTACAACACCATCATCAGGGCCGCCTATTTGATTGTCATTATCTCTTGGGCCGATGCGAGTGGCGTAATATGAGTTGTCGGAATTGACATCAACTGATGTGAATTGAACCTCTGCGTCAACACTGCTGAAACTGCTTTTAAAATAGTATGGATGAACCAGCTTATTCGTGACTTCGGCATGTTGTAATCCGAAACCCGAAGACGTGCTCAGGTTAACTCGATAAATGGTGGATAGTTCGTATGGCACTTCATTTATTATCGTGTCAAATGTTCCAATTGCAAGAAGATTAAGCTTCCGATCCATGGCAATTTTTTGAACACCCGGAAGGCTAAATCGCCCTTGTTCTCGCCCCGCTTGATCATAGGCGATTATTTCTTCAGTGCCAGCATCAACAACGTAAATCAGTCCGTCAAACCCAGCCAGAACGTCCGAAGGACTTTGAAACCCTTCAATAATTGGTTGAATAGGAACATAGGCCACATCTCGATTGGTAAATTCGGGTGTATCGATAAAACTGATGTCGGTCTTATCGCCAAAAAAACCTTCGCAACCTATTAGGCTTAGTGAGAGAACCATTGATATTAATATTCGAATTTTCATTCTCTTTTATCCATGTTTAGTCCCACGTCCAATCCAAAAGAATGGATCGTACCTAGATATTGAGTTATGTTCATAGCATAGTTCACCATCAGCACGTTACGTTTGAACTTTGGACGAAAACCAGCCCCCAGCGTTGGAAAACGTTCTCCTTTCACGTTGATTTTATAACCTGTGCGTAGGTACAGTAGCTCCTGATATTCATACTCAACTCCGAAGCGAATGTTTTCGCTATTGTCGTTCGGGTGCTCTAGTTGAAGCGCGAGAAGGATTGATTGCTTTTCATCCTGATAAGGGCGAATCGATGTTCCAAGTCGGAAGACCGTTGGCACCGCGTTTTTGTCGAGGCTCACTCCATTACGATTGAATTCGGAGGCGAGATAATCGCCATTTAGTGAAGAATTGCCTCCGAAATTTTGAACGACGATTCCAAACTTTAAGTCTTTTATGTCTGTAGAATAGAGGAATCCGAGGTCGGCCGCAACGGTGCTGTTACGATACTGTGCAAGCTGTTCATACACATATTTGAGGTTTACCCCAAAACTGAATCGATCGCTGAGTTTTTTAGCGAAAGCGAGTCCGGTCGCCACTTGATTTGAATAGAATCGCTCTCCGGTTCCCGTCGGTTGAAATTCCGTTCGAACTTTCATCGATCCGCTTGACATGTAGTTAACATTTAGTCCAATGGCACTCGTCGATTTTGGTAGTGGCAGCACCCCTGAAATCCAACCCTGTTGAATTCCCGCTCCAATCGAAAGATCGTTCAATGTAACGTGAATCATATCGTTTTGGGCCATCAATGCCGGGTTGTGAAACGTTGACATACCATCTGCGGAAAGGGTAAGGTTTGCGCCTCCCATGGCCACTGATCTTGGACTTATATCATTCTTTAAAAAGGTAATGGATGAAATTCCCGCGCGTTGGCCTCCAAGGTTAGGAAGTATTTGCCCGAAGCTTGTCAAGGACAACAGCATTGCCAGCACCAATAGTTGATATGATTGTCGAGCCTTCATCAAAATCGAAAGGATAAACCATAAAGTATTTGACGTCCGCTTGTATATCGGGCGGGATTCATCGGGGGCTCATTTGAATCAAGCGGACTAGGGTATGCAGGGTCTCTCCAACTCTCAGGAACCGCATCTCCATACTCGTATGCCTTCCCTGTGACTGGATTAACGATTTGGGTGTTTTGAACGTTGAAGATGTTCTTAATCTCCATGCTTAAGGATGCGCCGCGATTCTTTTTTGTCACAAAATCTCGCGTGATTTTCAGATCAACCCAGTGCCAACTCTTACCAATTTCAGAATACGGTTGGTCAATGACCTCGAAATACATCGGCCTTCCAATGTCATTGTCTCCCACGTATGTATATGGTGTGTATCGAAGGCCCGATTTATACGTTCCCGTTATAAAGACACGAAAGCCATTGAGTGGGATTTTACCAATATGAACGTTCGAATCCGCTCTAAAAATGACGCCAGCCTTAAAGTCCCAAGGTCTGTCCCAAGCTAAATACTGCTCTTTGGTAGTGTTGACGTATCCGGTTTGTCGAATCTGAAGCAATGATTCTGCGGCAGAATTTGACTTCCCTGTAGCGACTTGATACGCGCCGTTAAAGAAAGTACGGATGTATTTTCCAAGGCGATAGTTTAATCCTAGCTCGAGCCCTACAATGCGCGCGTAGTCTTGATTAATGGAGGTGGTTTTGTCAACCAATCGCCCCGTCTGATCCTTAATAATAATCGTTCTTGTAACGATGTAATCGTATTTGTCATTATTAAATGCGGTAAAGGTTACCCCCAAATTTCGAGTCACCTGCGATTTAATCCCCATCTCATAAGACACGGTTGTCTCAGGTTTTAAATCTGGATTACCAAGGCGAGAGAGGTAGCCTCGATCCTGATAGACCGGGTCTAGTCCAGCGTAAACAAAACGCGGATGCGGCAAGCGCATGCTATGTCCATAATTGAAATAGAGCACGTTATTCTCGGTCACCGGAAATGAAACGTTTATACGCGGCAACAACCTTGCTTGGAACCGGCGGCCTAGAATCGATACGGTTCGTTTGTCGTAGCGGCTTCTCACTTCGTCAATAACCAAGGCGTTTGGGTCAGCTACCGCATCGTCAACAAATTTTCCAAATGCCCAATAGTTTAATCTTAATCCGAGGGTCGCATTAATGCCCTTATATACAATGTTGTCTTCAGCAAAAAAACCGCCATCAGCAGCATTTACGGCCCAAATATCACTGCTTGATCCGACACTAATTGATGGAGTTGTCAGCGTGTCATTAATTTGAATTGGTGCACCTACCCATGGCCTGTTGACATCGGCCCATTGGTATTGTGTTTCCTGATGTTCTTGCCCAAATGTGAATTTGTGAAATTTACTGTCTGGATAATAATGGACAATGTTTTTTATCGTGTACTCCCTAACGTAATGGTCGTGCCACGTCCGTGAAACACCTCCATTGTTTATCAAGCCATTAGCAGCATTTACATAGACAATGGAATCGCCAGGATTGAATGCAGTAACGGGGTTTGTAATAATAGATTCGGGGTCGTAAATCTGATCTACGGTTTCACTTCGAAATGGACGCCCGTTTGCATCGGCGCGTAGGTTTGTAAACAATCGACCAATGTTCGAGGTCACGGTCAATTTGTTGCTTGGAAATGAATAGGTCATTCCTAGCACACTTAAATTGGATTGATGCGTGTATGTGGTCGCATTATCTAGGTTCTCGCTGAACTCATATTGGAAACCTGGTCTGACCACGGCGTCGAACCCAACAATTTGAAGTGTCCGTGTATTTTGGTTAATGCTTAAAGAGTGCTGATTTGTCAAGAAAATCTTGAAGCCTGGCCGCACTGTATAGGCGAGTTTAACTGTGTTTGACCATTTGTTGTCTTGCCGAGGCGCCCAAAGACTATCATTTTTGGTGAACAGCGATGAGTGAAGTTGAGTGGCTGTAGTTCGAAAATATGTGTCCGTCAATTCTACGCTAGAAGTGGTGAACAACGTGAGTTTCTTCTTTGTAAATGGTATCGGTGTTCCCAAAGAAAACTGCCAGATATCAGTGTTCCAACTCGAGCCTTTGTTTCTGTTGGTGAGATAGTTGTCAGTCAACCAATTTCCACTCACTTCCAGTTTATCTCCACCTTCCCTGATTTGTGTTGAAATTACACCCGACGATCCATCACCGAATTCGGCGCCCGCGCCACCGGTAATCACGGTAACGCTACTAACAGCATCCGAAGCCACGTTAACCCCAAATCCTGTTCCCGCGAGTGGATCTTGAGCCGAAATACCATCAACTACATACTGCGTTTCATAGACCCTGCCTCCCCGAATTTGCAGCCCATCAGGGTTCTCGCTAACGCCGGCCTGCATTTTAACAATGTCCTGAACTTCTCGAACAGCCATTTCCGATATATCGTCCTGACTTATTTTTATTTCAGACTTGCCGCTTTCCAGGTCGATTACTTGTTCACCTTCAATGACCACTTCACCCAAAGTATTTGATCGTAGAGAAATTTTACTGTCAAGCTTCTTTGTTTGACCCTTCGCTATCTGAATGCCGTTAATGATTTTATCGCTATAACCGATGTAGGTGATCTTAACTGCATAGTCCCCGGGTTTAATATCTTCAATGACGTAGTGGCCATCCATGTCCGTGCTCGCTCCCTTGTATGTGCCAATTAGAATAACTGTGGCGCCCGGAAGGGTTTCGTTTGTTTCCTTGTCAATGATGGTTCCTTCTAGTTTACCGTTTTGTCCAAAGCTGCGTCCAGCAAACAAAATTGAGAGCAGGCAAACTAAAAAACCGATATGTCCCAGCTTTCTTGCTACCAATTGAATTCCGATTTAAGAATTTTCTCAAATAATGCGGCTACAGCGGGTTCATCCTTGTTTATTCGATGCAAATCGACCGAAATGAATACCATCGCTGTGTTTCCCGAAACCTTACGGCGCACCCCAATGCAGTTGTCTTCAGGCCCATACCAGCCCAGGTTTTTAGTCAACTGAGCAGCATAGATTATTTCCGCATCCGACGAGGCATAAAACGGATCAATGGTGATAAGAGCGTTTGATGTTAAATCTGGATAGCCAAACGCTCCAACCGCCAATGAATCGATTGGCAACCTGGCCTGGCTTGGGGGTGGTGACGAGCTTAAACTATCGACGGGTAAGATTCCGAACAATGCGCTGTTGGGGCTATGACCGTTGGGCATGCTGCTAACAATCCAAACTTTACCGCCATTGTTGATATAACCATCAATGGCCGATGCCGCAAATTCTAAGAATATGTCTTCCTGTTTTGTTTGAGCATTGACCACAACATCCTCCGCAGCGTAGATCAATACCTTGTCATATTGGGATAACAAAATCGACATGGAAGGGTTCCAAACACGAGGCATGTTTTTTCGATCCTCCAAAACATAATCGATGAAATCAAAACTTACTCCGATTCCATCAAGCTGGGATTTGTAAAACGCGTTTGGTAGTGCACTGCTGGTGCCTAATACAAGTAAATCTTCCGTTTGCCCGTTGAAATAAATGTTGTCAAGCGTGTCTTCAATGCTGACAGATCCGGCGAGATCTACATTTCTGATATAGATGCTGTTCAACCCATTTAATCTCAATGAAGTGCTTGTTCCGAGCACATCACCCGATTCGCTGAATAGGCTAGCGGAGGCAGGGCCCGTGGCCTTCGGATTTTCTGGAACCAAGGTCGCAAACTCTGTTTCGCCATCAGCCGATCTTGGGCTAAATGTAATCCAATCGCCTTCGTTTACCTTGATTTGGATTTCCTTAATTGATTCAAATCCATCTAGGTCAACGGCATCCCAAGCCAATGTAAGAAGATTGAACGCCGTATCAGAGGGCATCAATTCATCCACGAATGAAACTTCTGGAGGGGTGTTTTTTAGAGGGATGCTGAGATACGCCGGCGATGCGTCTACTACCTTTGAATTGTCTACGGCACGCACCCAAAAATCGATATCTATGGTGTCGCTACCTTCCGTGATTGTAAATAGAAAGGTAGAATCCTGGCTTTCCGTGAAGTGCCAAACATTTTCATCAAAACTGAATTCAAAACCGGTGATGTATCCGTCCGGATCTGTTCCCCACCACTCGAGCTTTACCAAGCTATTCAGGCGAGCCTGACCAGTCAGGTTAATTGCACCAACAGACAAGTGAGTCTCGGGTGCTTCATTTTCCAATGGAGCGCCCTTTTTGCACGCACCGATCCCAAGGAGGCCGATGCATACAAATAGGATGATATTATTTGGTTTCAGTGGCACAGACCAGTCGTCTAGTCTTTAACGACCTTTTGTGTTGCGATAAGCGCACCTTCATTATTACGCACCTCAATCAAATAAAGGCCAGATTGAAGTTCGCTTAGATCCACTTTCGATCGTCGAATGTATGATGTGGTGCTAATTACTTTCTTTCCACTTAGATCGAACATGGACACCATCATACTACCAGAGATGTTGGATGATTCGACATAGATAAAATCATGTGCCGGATTTGGATAAACCGCAGCAAATTCAACCTTATGATTAAAAACACCGAGGCCACAGTTGGCTGACGTGTCAATAAATACAGCATCTGTTAAAATGGTCTGGTCATTTTCACCGTCTACCGTGTTTGTAGCAGTCATCGTAATTGAGTGCATTCCAGGAGTGGTGATGGCGTACATTGGATATTTAATTGACGCGGTTCCACCGTCGCTGTATGTCCAGTCAAATTGATCCGCCACCGCAGAAGAATTATTTACGAACTGAACAGTCTCACCTAGGCAAACTGTGTCTTCTGCAGGGTAAGCAGATGCATATACGGGGCCTCCGCCATAATTTACAATGTCGTTGTTGTTTCGTGGAAAGAGCTTCATATCTCCGAAACTGTAATACATGATTCCTGAGATCGATTCCATGTATTCACCGTAATGCACAACATTAGCTGGTACGTTCATAATTCCACTCGAAACCTCCCAAAGCGAGTCATTGACATAGGATACGTAGAGCGAACTGTTTGCTCCGTTTCGACCAGCGATGATTCGTGTTCCAGATGAGGGATTAAACTCATCGGTCCCAACTCGGTATTCCGCATAGTTATTGCCTGTTTGAGCATCAGCATTTTGCTCGACCAAATAAAGGTCTTCGCCCGCAGTTGGATGTTCAAATTTGATTAACATGCCTTCATATTGCTCATGGCTTGCTGCATTGTAGATGGAAAAACTATCAGGGTTTAATACCGTTGGAGAGATGGTGCCCGATCCCGTTACCGATACGGATGCGATATCAGTCAGGGCCGTCATGCCGAAGTTTTCGGCAACGACTCCTTCAACACTGACTTTGTCACCTCTGTTTAACGATGTAAGATTGGTGCCTTGCATCAACCAGATTCCCGCATAACTCAGCTGGTTTTCTTGTTGAATGTAAACCGAACCTAAGTCTCCAGTATCGGTGGAATTTACACCTGCGGTAACCACGCCTTCAACGGAAACAGATTCGCCAACATAAGGGCTTGTTCCCGCGCTATATGGAGTGTACTGAAGATCATAGATTGTCAATCCATTATCACGCACTCTGTACAGATAGGTCAATGTGGCTGGGTTTGAATTTGGCAATGTTGTGACCAACCCACTATCATCTTCTGCTACCAAATACCATCGCACGAGCGTGCCATCTGACTGGGCAGGAATGTCAGCTTCGTATGTCTCTCCGCTAGCGAGGGTCATGGCAGTTGATGTAAATGCTCCTGTGGTACCCGTTGCGTAGTAAAGCGTAGCGCTCACAACATTTCCATCGTTATCGGTGATGTCTGCATTGATAGTAACATCATCTGTTGAACTTGGCACGGTAGGAGTCCGAGTAATATTGAAAATCCTTGGTGCTGAGGCTCCATATACATAATCCGATTCGCTGAACGGGTGTAGTTCATAACCTCGGCCGCTGAATCCGGCACAGTTATTTTTGCTGTGCAATATGATTCCACGTAACGTATCTACTTGGTCACCAACATTAGGCGCAACGAATGTTCCTCCCTCACCTGGGAGCTTTTGAACACGGTATCGGTCAGAGACATTTATTAAGTTTCCAAATTGATCTTCAACGTTGAAACTAACTCTAGAGCCTCCAGAAAAGAAATCGACTGAGGCAACAGTTACGTTATGGAATTCCACATAAACACCCTCCCATTGCTCGCCCGTTTGAAGAAGATTGTTTCGATCGGCATCGTTCAAATCAGCAATTTCCGCCACCGCAGGCGTGATGTCAAGGTTTTGACTTAAGAGCGTAATGCTGTTTCCTTCTAATGGGATTAATTCTGTTTCACCGTTATAGTCATCAATTACCCCAACTACTTCAACCGAATCTCCAGCTAGCAGGTTGTGAATATCCTCAGAAACGCTCGAGCCTGACAGGCTGAAAATATCGATCCCTGAAAATGGCCCTCCATTTCCTTCTTGCAACCAAAAGTTTTTGTGTCCAGTAGCGGCGCTTGCTATTCCACTTGGAACTGATTCATATCCATCAGCCACCACCTTGGCCCGAATGATGACGGTGTCGCCGAGGTACGTGGTCTGGTCGTCACAGTTTCCGGTTGCAGCTTGTGTGACAAACTGAATATCCGAGATGCTAACGACGGGATATTGGGCGAATGCTATGCAAGAGACCCAGAGAAGTAAGAGCGAGAGTAAAATTGATTTCATGACGTTTTATTTGAGCGATTAATTGACGAGTAGTTTATTTAATAATGACGAATTTTTCTTTCCAAAATGCTCCTGTTTCAAGGTCCTCAACAGAAAAGAGGTACGTGCCACGCGCAATGATTTGCGCATCTTCACTTAAGAGATCCCAACTATGCTCTCCTCCTGAGAATACAGTTTTAGATGGGTCGGAATAGGTTTCATACCACCTCTGACTTGAACCGTCGTAGTTCTCATCATGGGTTATCGTTTTAATTAAGTCACCCGACAGTGTGAATATCCGAATAACGCAACGCTTTGGCAGGTTGGCAAAGTTGATTTTTTTATCCTCCTCAAAGGTTGAAACACCTTCCCACGAAGCTCCGGCGTAATAAGGGTTCGGATAGGCATACGGTCTGTATTGTTCCAAGCTATCTGATAGGTCAGAGTTTAACCGAGATTGTAAATTATTGAGATCTCCACCATACTCTTCAAACTTGCTGTTCTCCAAAGTTCCAGGGAAAACACGGAAATTATTTCCCAATAAGGAGCTTTCTAGAGACTCTAGATTGCTCTCATTGTCTCCTCGGTCAAAAGCAGTGATTGCCACAATATATTGCCATCCGTTTACCAATCCATTAATGCTGTATTTGTAGTGATAAGTATTCGAATCACCCTCAAACGTTGCGGGGTTTTCGAGAAGAACCGATTCAAACCCTGAGTCGTAGAATAAATTGTTGTTCTCCGTATCGAACGAAGCGGCAAGCTTGAGAGCCTCAGTCAAATTCAGTGAATTCGCCACGTCGTCGCCTAGTTTGGTTAGGTAAATGTTGTACCCTTCGAAATCCTTCTCTTGAGTAATCGGATCTACAGATAACTCAGAGTTAAGACTCCAATAAATGTCCAATCCTTTTTCTCTGGCAATAATTTTGGTTTTAGGAATGTCTGGGGGAGTAGGTAAGATGAATCGCGTGATAACCCCATCACCATCGCTATCTTCTCCTGGATCTAAGACGCCGTTGAAGTTGATGTCTTCTCCATTATAGGCGGTTTGCGCCCATTGGGCATGTTCAATAAGATTGGCCTTTTGCTTTGTGGTGTTGTCAATATTCGGTTTTCCATCCTCGTTCTTTTTGGCGAAAACCCACGCCCATGCAAACGTTATGGATTCCCCCGGCTGTACATCCTTGAAGGGGCCAATGGAAAGAAGGTCGCTTCTGTTTCCAGGTGCGCTGATTGCATCTTGAATTGTCTGTTGTTGAAAACCGCCGCAACGTGGATCAGGGGATCCGGTTTCTGACCAACAGGGCCATTGATTGAATCCGTCTGTTTGTTTTGCGTAGCGCTGTGTCTCCGATTGAGGAAAGAAAAAGTCTTGGGCGGTGGAATTGAATTGCCACGTTTGATAATTGGCTTTGATAGAATCGTCCGTTTTTGGATGACGAAATCCTCCTTTGTCTTCAGCCCCGAGAAACATATGCCCAATAAAGCTCTCTGTAAACCCAACATCACCAGTGGCGTCATAACAGTAAGCTAAATTGAGCGAATCAATAAACCCATTTCCACCTTTGTCATAGAACGCACTGCCGCCTTGGCCAGCGGGGGTTACGTTTGTATTTCTAACAACCTCATTGCTCCACATACTGATATACATATCGTCTATCGGTTTGGTGCCTTCATTCGTAACCGTGTAGTTACAAATGATCATGAAATCGCTAAAGGAATAGTTCCAGTTGTACGATTCAAAGTGCACTTGCACATTCATGGGATTGTCATGGTTTTGAATCGGAGTACTCGTGCCTGGAACGAGAATATTTTTATCTGAAAAATCCGCAATAAAGTCTTGATGCGAAACAGCCTCAGGTGAGTAGTTAGGGCTGTCAAAGAGAGAAGATCGAATTTGGAACGCGGAACCCAGTTCTCCGTTAAATTCGTAGCCAGCCTTGCCAGCACTGTATCCAGAAGACTGGTCATACGCGGCGGTCGATACCACTTCGACACCATCAACCTTTCCGCCGATCCAAATACCAGCTTCGAAAAGGTGCTCGATGCCAGAATTTGCAGGAAATTCGGCAGAGGCAAAATCCAAAAGATCATAGCTTCCTCTAAAGCCATTTCCAAAGGTACCTACGTTATTCACCGTAAGTCTAATGTTTGAAGCTTCTGTCAGTTGCTGATCAAACGAAGATTGAGCCTGAGAGGTTAACCCAGTGAGTAAAATAAAAACGGTGAAAATGGAGTGCTTCATCAACTCGTCAAAGGTAATATGCTTCTCGGGGTTGGTGTTATAGAAACACTAAAATTACGTAAAATTACGAAGGAGTTTTTAGTAGAACCGACCTCGGTTGTCTTCTACGCCAGCGGCATTCTTTACTGCCTCTCCAGCCGAACGATTTGCGCGGTTAGCAAAGTTATTGTGCTCTATGGTTCGAATCGATTCGAGGTTCATTTCATCGCTTGGAAGATTTTTCCCATCTAAACGAATTGCAAAAACTCCTCTGTTACCCACGATAGGCTTCGAAACTGAACCTGATTCCATGGCACCTAAGGCACCTAGAAGGGTGATTTCGCGACCAAGGCCGCTCGGAAGATTGTTGTCATCAAAGCGAGCACTGCTGATTCGTTGAATATCCATTTGGACGTTAGATGCCGCTTCTTCCAAAGTTGAATACGTGCCGAAGCTTTCCGTCAATTCCGCGGCTTTCTTCTCTCGAATAATTTCGGGCTTCATGAAGATCTTGGCCGATTCCATTGAAATGGTTCCCTTCTCTCGGATGTTTGTTAATACGCAAACAACTATCTTATTATCCAGTTCAAAAGGAGTTGACACTTTGCCTATTTCAGTTTCGTCATTGTAGGCCCAGCGAATAATTTCTTTAGAATTGGGACCGATCTGCGCGATCATCTCTTCTCCTAATCTTAATCCATCGGCAGGTAATGCTTGCGATGTCTCGGATGATTCAAATTTTTCTTGAGTGTTGTTTTCTACAGAGAATACACTCGCCTTCTTGTAAACTCCATCAGAGGTGTACTTGGATGGTTCGATTGGAAGGTCAACCGAAGAAAGCAAGTAACTCTTCTTGTATTCCGTTTGATCCGTAACATATATCAAGTGAACGCCAAACTGGGTTTCGGCAAATACCATGTCGCCAGTTTTAGCTGCGAAGCTTGCCTCTTCAAATTCAGGCACCATGCGGCCTCGTGTAAACCAATCGAGTTCGCCACCATTTTCTCCTGAACCGAGGTCATCCGAATACTCTTTTGCTAGTTCAGCGAAGTTCTTCTTAGATAGTGCCACATTTCGTATTGAATCCAGCTTTAAGCGGGCTGCGTTTATCTTATTTGTGTCTCCATCGTCAACACGAAGCAGTATGTGACTTGCTTGAATTGAGTCAGGACTTAATCGAACCGAGCTCAATTTTGAGATCAGCATATTCTGGCCAAAACGATAGGGACCAAATACAGAACCAATAGAGGCGTTCATCACAGTGTCTCTAATTGGCGCGGGGATGTCTTTATCTGTGAAATATCGAACCATCGATTCAAGCGAAGATTCACCGTTTTCTAGGATGAATGCGGTATCATTCGAATCTGCCAAAAATGGGGCTACCATGCCAGTAAGCTCTGAAGTGATTTCCGAAATATCCTCAGCAGATGGTTCTAGACTAAACTCAACATATTTAATGTCTCGTGTTTCGTCCTCACCTTGGAAGGATGCTTCATGATTGTGGGCATTATAGTATGTCTGATAATCTGACTCACTGATTTCATACTTATCATCTGCAATGGACATGAACTCCTTTATGACATAGCTAAATGCCATTTCAGTGTTCTTTTCATTGAACAAATGTTCCGCTTCTTTGGTTGTTACGTATAACCCTTTTCCGACAAGCGTAGCATATTTTCTGTTTGCAACATCTTCTTTAATCGCTGCCTCAATTGGCAACCAGTCCTTGGCGTTTTCGCTGTTGATTAAGTTCTGGATTGCTGTTAAAACCTTCGGTGAGTCCAATCCACCAGTAACAGGATCTCTGAACTGCTCAATTACTTGACCCGTTTGCGGATCAGAAAAGTATTGATAGAGTATGCTGCCTTGTTGTGTGTTTTGAACCTGATCCAATAATTCGTCTGGACTAACCGATATTCCTAACTGAGCAAATTCTTTTTTAAGCGTTCGTTCATTCACCATTTGTTGCCAAACGCGCTCTCTGACTTGCTGCTTTTGCTGTTCAGTCGATCCTTCCGGGCCGAATTGTTTGTCAATAGCTTCCTGAACTTTGATCTCGTAATCGCGCTGATTAATATCCTGTCCGGCAATGGTGCCGACACTGACGTCTTGATTGGTGAAGAGGTTCGATCCTCCGCTAAATAAATCGCCGAGAAGGAATAATACTAGGGACATACCTATTATAACGATTAATAGGCCTGAACGCTTTCGAATGGAACCAATTGCTGCCATGGGTTTCTAGCTTTTAAAAATTGTCCGCGAAAATACACGTCTCGATTGAATCTGAAGCGCTAATTCGCACTTTCTGAGGGACGTAAAATTACCTCCTCAATTTTATTGCCGCTTACCTTGCTGATTTCGACTTCAAAGTCTCCAACGATCAATGAATCACCTTGATCGGGAATGTCTTCATTTTCTTCTATGATAAGACCCGCTAATGTTTCGTATTCTTCAGAGACCGGTAGGTTCAGATTGTATGATTCGTTTATGTAATCAATCTCTAAACGTGCCGAGAAAGCAAAGCCGCCATCAGGTAATTTGCGTTCGATAGATTCTTCTAGATCGTGCTCGTCTTCAATTTCCCCAAATATTTCCTCCACTATATCCTCCAAGGTTAGCATTCCAGAAGTGCCACCATATTCGTCGACCACTAGGGCAACATTCTTTTTTTGATCGATTAAGGTTTTTAAAACTTTATCCGCTGTTGTGGTTTCTGGGATAATTGCCATCGGACGCAATATGTTTTTGATTGCAGATGGTCTTCCAAATAGTTCAAACGAGTGCACATACCCGATTACATTATCGATCGAATCTTTATAAATGAGAATTTTGGAATAACCAGTATCAATGAAAGTTCTGCTCAGTACCTCGATGCTGTCATTGAACTCAAGAGCCTGTATCTCGTTTCTGGGGACCATGCATTCTCGTGCCTTGATACTCGAAAAATCTAAGGCGTTTTGAAAGATCTGAAGTTCATTTTCAATTTCAGACACCTCACTTGAGGTAGCCGCTGCCTCCTTTATATAGTGGTCCAAATCGACCCGTCCTAACGCGTACTCGCTTTCCTCAAAAGGAGTGTTAAATAACTTCAGAACATATCCGATTAGCTCAAAAATTAACCAGACAAGAAAGAAGATGGGGCCGCAAATGATGAGCACGGGAACGATGAATAGATCAAGTTTCCGATTCGGGTTGATGCGAAAGAGAATTTTAGGAAGAAATTCAGCAAAAATCAGGATAACAACGGTGGAAATGATGGTCTGAATAAGTAGGACCAAAACCTTAGTTGCGCCTTCGTTTGGGATGAGAGAGAGCCACTTCAGAATTGGGTCTTCAAGAAGGTCGGCCATGAAAATTCCATACACTACCAAGGCTACGTTGTTGCCCAAAAGAAGCGCGCTGATGAATTTGCTCTGATTTTTATTGAAAAACGAATAGATCCGGGCTGGGTAAAGTCCGAGCTTTTTGTCAAGCTCAATTTTTAATCTATTGCTTGACACAAATGCGATTTCCATACCGCTAAAAAAGGCAGAAAGAATCAGCGTGAGTATGATGAAAAAGATGATCGTCAGTGAGGAGGGGGCGTCCATGGGTTTGAATTCAAAATTAAGCCAAGTGGCTTAATCTTCACCGGAACGTTTTTCAAAGCGTTTCCGAACAAAATACCTCATGTAGAATAAAATGCCGGCGATAAAGGGGAACAAATAGTACATCAGCGATTCTTCGATGCCGATTTCTCCAGTTTTATATACAGCGAAAATGAAGCTAGCAATGGCAATGAATAGCCAGAACTTTTCCATGATTTTGTGATAGTGGTTCATTGAGTGTGTTCAGTTTCTTGTTGAGGTTCTTCAGAATCAACCTTTATCCGACCTTTTATGTTTTGAATTTCGTATTCAGAAAAGTCCGATTTAGCTTCCAGACCATCCCCAAATAAAATTTCATTTGGAGTAATGATTTCTACAAACTCATCCGTGTAAATGCGCTTGGCCTCGTCATCCCATGTAAGCAATTCAGTCTTAAGCGTCTTTCCTTCGAAGTTTTTAAGAACCACACTATCTCTAGCTATCATGATTTTTCGATTCAGATAGTTCGTAGCGTTCTCGGCGTTTATTTGACTTTCAAAGGCGCCGGACTTACTGTAAGTTATGACTTCTACACCATTTGAAAACTCGTCTCTAGGGTCTTCCTCGCTTGGGTATCGATCAATTTTCCCAGCCTCAACAGTAAACTCGACCCTTGTTGAATCAGTGTAGGTTATCTTGCTTTGGATAATCGTTTGTACGGGCAACTCTACATGTGTAGTGACACGATTGACTTCGTCGATGTCGTTCTCACAAGAACCAAAAAACACCCCAATGACCGAAGTTACTAGGATGTTTAGTATGAGTTTCTGACCTAATTTAATCACGCGTTCTGACCGTAGTGGTTTCTCCAATCCAACATTCCAAAGTGTAGCTTTGACCGTTGGTCATCCCGACAAAGAAGCATTCTTCTTTTTTTGGAAATTGTGCCGAATAGGAGTTAATGTATTGTTGCGCTTTTTCCGCCACACTAGGGTCCACCGCTTTGGCCTTCTGAAATTTGTCTACTGCCGCCCAATATGCCGCCCGGGCTGTGCAATCATCTTTACCACAATCCCCTTTACCCTTCGCATACGCATTTCCAATTATGATATATGCATCTCCTGAGTTAGGGTTGATTCCAAGCATTTTTAAAGCGTAGGTTTTGGCAGATTGTGGTTGACCGGTGCTTAGGTAACCTGCCGCCATATATTGATATGACTCGAATAACATGTCTTTGTCTTCCGTGCCACCTACTACCTCCGTAAAGAACTTGTTCGCATCTCCATACTTTTTGCGTTTGTAATACGCTTTTCCGATGCTAAATGCAGCGTCAGCGCTTGGGTTTAGCTTATACTTAGCCACGGCTACTTGAAGGTAAAAATCATCCTCAGTACAATCCAATTTATCTAGCAATCCAGTTATTTGATCCAACAAAGCTTCATCATCTGGGTTTGCATCAAACTTTGGTTTGAAAATGCCAATTAATGTTTCACAATCGCCTGCTACTTTTCCGACCATGTTGTCAATATTCTTCTGCGCAGATAGATACGCGCTCCCATACTGACCATCTTTATTATTCCTGATAACGTCGCTAACTGGGCCATATAGATCCAGTACAAACGTGTTTTCAACTAGCTTTTTTCTATGCATGTCATAAGCGGTCTTGAAGTAATAGATTAGAGCGGTTGGCTCCATATCTAGTTTCAAAATGTCGTAGCTTTTTTTCAACTCTTCGTGGGCTTCTTGAGGTTTTGATGACCGGAACTTGGCCATATCCGTTCCCTTGCGACCATAAATTTTTCCCTTTCCCTCTGGAAAATGAAGTATGCGCTGGTCATAGATCCATTCCAGCGTATCTACCAACACACCCTTCTTCGCTTTGTCTTCTTCTGCAGCAATGAACGACTGGTACATTTTCGACCCGTTTACCCAAAGCGATTCGGAAAACTTCGGGCAAATCTTAATGGCTTGTCTCCATCCGTTAATGGCATCAGTATAGTTTTCTTGCTTAAAGAATTCAATATATAAGGAGGCGGCGGTGATGCAGGCAATGCTGTCCTCATCACTCGACGTGTAAGTCCTGATTTGCTGTGATTTTGCCACGGCAAAAAACGCCATTGTCATTGTAAGTACTAATCCTAATCGTTTCATCTTTCTGTCTTTAATCAGTCGTATTTTCTTTTTGCAAACCATTGATCATATCGATGTGGAGTGATTGTAAATCCAGCATGAACATTGAAATAGGTTTCTGTGAGGCTTATCCCCGGTGTATCTCTTCTGGCAACTTCCGCGCCAATATTTAACATGGACGTTGATGATGATGCTTTTGATAGTGGAAAGCCGAACCCAAATGTAGCTCCGTATCTCAACGGCTGAGATCCTGAAATGTTTAGCATCGTCTGTTCGAAGATAAAGCCAGTCCGGTATCGAATGTTCTTTACATATGAACCCTTACCCCTGGCAAAAGGATCGGGAATGAACTGAGCTCCGATTCCAAAACGTCGCGAATCGAAGAGCCCAGCATTCGTTCCATTTATTACCAGGTTTGACCAAGCGGTTTGAGCATAGTCCACAGATACAGTCCATGTTCTACTTAGGTTCATGCTGAGGCCTAACCCGAATGTCATTGGAGAGTTTGTGGCAACATTACCAGATGATTCAGTTAGGGTGTCAATTACGCTTGGGCGCGTGAATGAATCGCTAAACGTGTATTGAACAGATTGCGTGAAGGCATTCAGTTTGGATGCTGGTTTCACATAGGCGCCAAATGAAAAAAGTACGATGGACTTGGTAACCTTTTTGGCGCTGTCGGGACCATACGTAACGCGTTTTATGGTATCCACATGCGTAAATCGAAGACCAGAGTTAAAGTCGACGTCACTGATTTCTAGATTATCCAATCGGTACAAATTCGTCGCAGCGGAGGCCGGGTCGAGTTGAGTGACTCTATTCTTCGAAATCTGACCAAAGACGTAATTTACATTGGCCCCAAGGCTTAAATAGTTCGTTCTTTTTTTATCCGTGAGCAAATCAAAACCAATACCTGCATGAAGAGAGTTTATTCCGCCATCGCCGAAGAACCGATACTCAACTGCGCCAAGGTCTGGAATTTCTTCTGTCTCGAATAAATCGTAACCCATGCTCGTGAGCGGCGCTAGTCCAAAACTCAAACCCATGCGTCGTTTAAATTTCCTCGTATCGTTTATTACTGGAAACGCGAAGGAGAAGTTCTTAATTGAAAATGAGTTACTCGCTTGGGTTGTCGTTCCAGAGCTCAAAGTGAGTAGTTCGTTTTTGACATCAAAATTGAAGGTCGGCCGTGTAATATCTGTGTAACTCGATGGGTTGATTGGATTAATCATTGTTGGATCAAGCAAAGCGGCATGTGTGTGGCCCATGGACGACATCGCCGTTGTGCTGCTTTTTGAAGGCTCCCCAAGTCCATAGATGGAAAATGGGGAAAACGTATTTCGTTGTCCCAGCAGGCTTAATGCAGAAACGGAAAAGATCAGAAGTAGTAAATGCTTCATTTGGTGGGCTTATTAAAAAGCAAAACCGAATTCATTCCCTGGAGGACCAAATTCGGGGCCGCAAAAATGGCATTTTCCAGCGCTTGTTCAAAAAAGGATGTGTCTCCACCTGTTAAGATTACTTTAAGGTCTCCAAATCGCCTTCGAAAATGAGTGATGAAACCGTCCATTTCGTATATCGCACCCTCTTTTGAGCCCATTTGCATAGAAGAGGTAGTAGAGGTGCCAATAGTTACAGGCGTCTCAATTATTTCAAGATCTGGAAGCTTATCCGTAAATGCATTCAGCGCTTTTAATCGCATTTTGATTCCTGGCGAAATCGCGCCTCCTATATAATTCGAATTCGCATCGCATATGTCATATGTGATGCATGTTCCTGCATCAATCGATAATGTGGAATATCCTGGAAACATTTGCTGTGCTCCAATTGCTGCGAAAATTCGATCGAGACCCAATGTTTCAGGAGTCTCATATTTCAGAGAAAGCGGTGTTTTCATCGTGTGGTTAGCTACAATAACGCCCTTCTTGGATAAAAGTGCTTTGTACGGTTCCTGATTTAGATTACGAACAGACGAGATCAGAATTCGGTCAAAATCGAGCTCGTTTGTGAGTGCTTCGATTCTGACTCTGTGTTGCTCTTCAACTATGATGAATGTTTCCAAGAGCTTCTCGCCATGAAATAGGCCAACCTTGGTTCGAGTGTTTCCAATGTCGATACAAAGGTTCTTCATTGTTAGCTAAAAATACATTTTACCATTTCTATTAATTTTTACATTTGCCGCCCTGTTCGATGAACAGGATGGTAATGCAACATTACCAATTATGGCGGTGCCATAGCTCAGTTGGTAGAGCAACGGACTGAAAATCCGTGTGTCGCTGGTTCGAATCCAGCTGGCACCACTAAAAGGCGATCCTCGGGTCGCCTTTTTTTATGCTGTTATTTCTCATTACTACTCCAAGGTAGCAACCGTACATTTGCAGTATGAAAAAGTCGCCACCAACGCTTCTGCTACTTTATGTCCTGTTGGCCTATGTTCTGGTTCAATTTAGTTGGTGGGCATTTCTGATTTATGACCTAAATGTTGAGTTGATATACGCGACCTCGAATCAACCTACATTGGAATTGCAAGATGAACTGCGCAAAAAGCTATACATGATACTTGGGGAAGGAACGGTGTTCATTTCACTACTCTTCTTGGGAGCGATTTTCATACGTAGGTATGCCGTTCGAGAACAGCGTTTGGCCCAACAAGAGCGAAACTTTCTACTTGCTACCACGCATGAGTTGAATTCGCCTTTGGCAGCGGCCAAATTGAATTTTCAAACTTTGAATAGGAAAAATTTAAGTGAGGAGAACACTGCGAAAATGATTGACTCAGGTTTAGAAAATATGGGTCGATTGGAGAAATTGGTTTCAAACATATTAACCGCCTCTCGCATCGATTCTGGTAAATACCAACTCAAACAAGCAGCCCAGCAGTTATTACCCATAGTAAGTCTAGTGTTCGATCGAAATCGGCTCATGCTTGAAAAAGAGGGAATTCAGATGACGATAGACATCGATGCGGAAATAAAGGTTTTTGTGGATGAAAATGCACTAGAACAGGTCTTGGAAAACATAATTCAGAATGCACTTAAGTATGCCCCAAATTCTGCATTTAGCATTGAAGCAAGGGAGAAAGATCGATTCGTGAGCCTTGTCCTTAAGGACGATGGTCCAGGGTTGAAAGCCGAGGATCTGAGAAAGATTTTCAATAAGTTTTATCGCGTAGAAAATGAAGAAACGCGATCGAAAAAAGGCACTGGACTTGGGCTGTTTTTAGTGAAGGAGATCATTGAAGCGCATGATGGTAACATCTCTGCGTATTCTAAGCCAGGGAAAGGTCTCGAGTTTAAAATTGAATTACCAAAGACGAGATGAAAAAAGCAGCACTTATTATTTTAGATGGATGGGGGCTTGGAGATGGTGGTAAGTCCGATGGAATATCAACTGCAAAGACCCCCAATTTTGATAATTATATTGGTTCCTACTCAAATTCGACATTGAAAACGTTTGGTGAGAACGTCGGTTTACCAAAGGGTCAAATGGGGAATAGCGAAGTGGGTCATTTGAATATTGGTGCTGGGCGAATCGTTTACCAAGATTTAGCACGAATAAATAAAGAAATTGAGTTAGATGCGTTGAGGGAGAACCGTGTGTTGCTTGAGGCAATTAAATATGCCGAAGTAAATGGCGTTAAGCTGCATCTAATGGGTTTGCTGAGCAGGGGTGGGGTTCACTCCTCTCACGATCATTTGAACGCCTTGGTTGATATTGTAGAAGGTTCTAAGTGCGAACAGGTATTTGTACACGCATTTACGGATGGCCGTGATACTTCCCCTACTTCTGGTGCAGACAGCTTAGAGGAGCTTCAATTGTTTTTGAAAGAAAAAAAGACGAGGCTAGCATCGGTCATAGGGAGATACTTTGCCATGGATCGAGATCATCGATGGGAACGGATTAAAAAGGCATATGATGCGCTTGTAAGTGGGATCGGAGCCGAGAGCGATGATTTTGCCGTTGCAGCCAGAGCACAATATGAAGCAGGGGCGTACGACGAATTCTTAGAACCCATGATCATGTCGTCGAAGTCAGGGCTGGTGGAAGACGGTGACGTGGTTCTATGCTTCAATTTTAGAACGGATAGGTGCCGGCAAATATCCCATGCCTTAACCCAAAAAGATTTGCCTGAGTTTGGGATGAAGACGCTGAATCTAAATTACAATACCATGACTCGATATGATGAATCCTTCGTCGGAGTTAATGTGCTGTATGAAAAAGCTAATTTGTTGAACACGTTAGGCGAAGTGATTGCCTCGAATGGAGGTTCGCAGCTTCGGATTGCTGAGACAGAAAAGTATCCGCATGTCACCTTTTTCTTCTCGGGTGGGCGCGAAAAACCGTACGAAAGGGAATCAAGGATTGTAGTTCAATCGCCGAAGGTTGCGACGTATGATCTGCAGCCTGAGATGAGCGCACCAGAGGTTAGGGACGCCTGCGTGCGTTTCTTGAAAGATGAAATGCCAGATTTTGTGTGCCTAAATTTTGCCAATCCGGATATGGTAGGTCACACTGGGGTTTTTGATGCTATAGTTGAAGCCGTAGAGACTATTGATCGTTTGATGAAGGATGTGGTGGATGCTGCAACGGAAGCGGGTTATAGCACAATCATTATTGCCGACCATGGAAATGCAGATCAGTGCATGATGCCCGATGGTAGTCCTCATACTGCACACACCACGAACCCGGTGCCATGCATTCTAATCGGAGATAGTCGGCAAATTCGGGATGGTATTTTGGCTGACGTGGCACCCACAATACTCGAACTGATGGACGTAGTGCAGCCCAAAGAAATGACCGGTCGATCATTACTACAATAAAAAAGGCCCCCATAAAAATGGGAGCCTTTCCTTGAACTAAATAAAGACTTATTGAACTACGATGCGCTCAACCGAAGTGCTGGTTTCACCAACTACCTTCACAAGGTAAACACCGCTTGGAATTTCTGACAAATTCATGTCGATTGAAGTGCCGTCAGTTACTGCAACAGCTGTGCTATAGATCAAATCACCCTTAAGTGATCGCACATAAACATTTGCGTTTTGATTTCTAGTGGCATCAAATACGATGTTGAACTGACCATTGTTTGGATTAGGAGTAACCTTCATTCCAAAATCATTGTTAGCTAGATCTCCAACAGCAAGGTTGCAGCTGATATCTGCGTTTGCAATATTGAAATCATATGTTTCAGTACAGAAATTAGCATCAGTAACGGTAATGCTGTATGCGCCTTCCGCGTCAACAATAATTTCATCAACGTCAGATTCTCCAGTGCTCCAATCAAATACGAAGTCATTTGAACCTGTTGATGTTACGTTTGGACTTAACGTCGCCTCATAGTTTCCAGCATCACAATCCGCATCAATAGAAATAACGATGGTTGTGTTCGCACATAGGCTTGAACTCCACATTTCAACGTTAATCATTGGGTTGGTAGTTGAAGTATATCCAACGATTGTTTGAGCGTCAGTCGAAACCCAAATGTTTCCATATCCTGCGAACTCAGCACTAGTTGATGTTCGGATTGTTCCAGATGATACTTTGTATCCAGCTAAGAATTCAGTAACACCAGCTGGGATCCCAACAGGCTCATCAAATCGAACCATGATCGTGTTGTTTTGGTCTCCTTCTTCAACAACGTAGTAAGCAACTGCAACATTTCCATTGGCATCTGTCATAGGAGAGGCAAGATCTACTACCGCCACGCCATTAGCATCATATCCAGTAATGGCATAAATGCCAACTTCTGCAACAGATCCTGCAGCAGTTTGGAAATTTGTATTGGTGTTAGAATAGTAATGATTCATAGATACTCCACTGATGGTATCATCAGCGAATACGTCGAATCTAGAGTAGATACCGTATGTACCTGTTCCCCAGTATACACCACTTGAAATAACATCATCATTTCTAGAGTAAATACGCTCAGATACCGCGAAGGATTGTTCAACAACATTGTCCTCAGGAAAATCGTCTGTTGAGTCTGCGCCAACTGTAAATGTTACATCATACGAACCAACTTCATCAGCAGAATAAAGGTCTACAACATTTGTAGAATCAAAAGAAAGACCTGCGTATGTAAACGAGGTGTTGGAAGAGTTGAAAGAAGCTGGTCCAGCAACGTCAACGGTTAAGTTTGCGTTTGTTTGAGCAGTAGTTCCTCTGTTTGCAGTTGCAGCTCCAAAAACTACTTCATCAGCACTGGATTGTCTCACCGGAATTTGCTGATAGTAATTGTTGAATTGATAATCACTTACGAATGGACCAACGCCATTGTAGAATACGTCATCAATCGCAAGGTCATGATCTGGAGGAGTAGCCAATACGATGTCGTCAATCATCCAGTAATACAAACCTGGGTTTGTGGCCTCACCATTTGAAGAATATAAAAATCGAATTTGAGCAGCGCTAGCACCACCGATTTCGTCTGTGACATTGATCTTAATCAATTCAGCATTCGGGCTGTCTTCATTTACGGTATATGTGTCTTCGCCATTCCAAACTGTGTCAGAAGTAGAGAAGCCATCCGTTGTAACGATAACATAAAAGAATGATTGAAAATTACGCAGGTAAGACTCAAATGTTAGAAGTGCAGCTGGATATGTGCTTAAGTCAAGAATTGGACTTGTTAATGCAGCTTGATGATTTGCAGCGCTTTGCTGGCCGCTTGTTCCGTTAGTACCGCCATCCCACCAGTCGGAATCCATAATGGCATATCCGTTTAGTCGAGATGTTGATTGCATTGAGAAATTTGCTCCACTACCAGCCCATTGACCTCTCGATCCTGTGTTAATATCTGGAGTTGTACTTGGACCTCTGTATTCCCATTCTTCATTGCCGTTGGCCAAAGATGAATTGGTCCATGTTCCGTTGCTGGTAACATATCCAGCTGAAAAATCTAGGGATTCGATAACCTCACCTAACCCATCGCTCATTACACGATCTGTGTAGTTCGATTTGTTTTCTGGAGTGTGAACGCTAGTAGCAACGGTCTTTTCCGCATGCAATTCAAGCATTCCAATATCGGCCTTCTTCATGTTAGGATTTGCGTGTTGCGCAAAGGCAGCACCCGAAACCAACAAAGAAGACAATAGTAAAAGTCTGTATTTCATAATCTGTCGTTTAGTTTGAATAAATCTTTAGTTCTTTTTATATCAAAAGGACGTCAAATTTAATACAGAAGTTTGTCAAGTGATGGCTTTAACTCAGATAATTTCAATAAGAATTAGGAAGATTGGACACTTAAAGGTCTATTAGGTAGCGGATAAAATTGGACAATGCGCCCAGCCTAAAACGCAACTAATTTGATCTGTTCGGTCTGTCCATTCACCAATTGCAGGCTAAGAATATATATCCCAGGTTCTTGCACTGAATGTGTAGAGTATGCCCCTGGAATCCAAATATCCACCAACTTACCGTCTATGGTTAAAACTTCTATGCTGAGCATGTCAATAGTAGATTGAATCGACACTCTACGGCCAACTTCTATAGGATTGGGATACGCCAGGATATTGGATTTCACAACAGGGGTTTCAACCACTAATGGGTCGTCGCTCAGGTATTTCTCATAACTTAATGAGCACCCCAATTGGTCTTTGATTGTCAGCGAATAGTAACCGGTGTCAATTCCAATTAAGTCTTCGGTGCGAGCGCCATTATTCCATTTGTAGAAGTAGGGTGGTGTTCCACCATATGTGCTTAAATTGATTTCTCCATCGAGGCTAGAAACGCCATTTGTATCTGTTTTAATGGAGTCAATTAGAAGAAAGAACTGGGGTTGTGAATACAATTCGGTTTCTTGAGAAATTACACATCCGTTATCATCGGTCACTGTTACGCTATAGTTGCCGTCACTTAAATTTTGAATTTCAGATGCTCCAGACTGACCAGTAGACCAGTCATATTCATAAGGTGGTTTTCCTCCCAATGGAAGGGCCATCACGGATCCATCAAAGACTCCGAAACATTGGAGGCCTATGTCCATTAGGTCCAGGTCAAAAGGCATGGATTCGTCCAGAATGTCAAATGCCCCAAACGTTTTGCAACCTAAGCTGTCAGATATGCTTATGGCATAGTTTCCAGCAGCGAGGTCATTTATCGATGAAGATGTTTCTCCGTTATTCCAGAGATAATTTAGCTGACTTGAGCCAGTAGCGGTAATGATTATTGAACCACCTTGGCTGCCAGGGCAAATATTATCGATAACATTTGACCCTGTTATCGTTGGCGCATTTGAGTCGCTCAAGATTGCCGTCACTGTAGACTTACAGCCAATTGAATCTGAAATAGTTAAGTAATATAATCCTGAACTTAACGAATCAATAACGTTAGTTGAATCGCCCGTATTCCAAAAGAAGGAAAAGGGACCTGTACCTATGGCGGTAGCAATTAACTCCCCATTGTTATTGCCGCAACCAGAACTTGATATTCCAATGGCGATATTTAAGGGTGCTGTTCCATCCACAACAAGGCTAGTGTCTTGCGTGCAGCCCAATTCATTCGTGATTTGGATTAAATAAACCCCAGCACCTAAACCTGTTTTTTCGTTTGAAGCTGGTGTACCGTTCCACGCTATTTGATAAGGAGGGTGCGCACCTGTAATATTAAGTTGGACTTCACCAGTTCCAGCAGAGCAGGTGTCAAGTTCGATTTGTGGATTAAGTTTTAACGTGTCCGAGGCTGCAATATTGAAGACTCTGTTGTAAATACAGCCTGCGCCATCTGTTGCGAAAATCTCATAGGGTCCGGGTTCAAGACCGCCAATTGAATCGACATTTCCTGCACCATTGGACCATGAATATGTAGCTAGAAGGTTCATGTCGTGCCCTTCAATCACTATGACTCCGTCCTCAGAACCAGTACAGGTTTCGTCCTGAATTGAAGCTTGCAAATGGCCAGGACAGTTTTCGTCCACCTCAGGGAGAACAATTTTTATATAGGGCAGGTAGGAAAGATTGGCCCAATTTCCCCCGCTTGGCTGGTAGTAAGAAACGCCTTCCGGAGAGAGCGCTGCGCTCGTTGAAGTGAGTACTAGTCTGTTGAGTTCCTGCTCTACAACGAATAGGTACTTGCCTGGTTCTAAAACCTTTCCTAGAGTGATGCGCTTAAAAGAACCCAAATCTGAAGATTGAACTTGAACCGGAGATGTGCTGAATATGGATGCGGTTAATGTGTTAAAATCAAAGATCTTTACTCGAAAACGAGCTCCAACATCCGTCGTAGGATGGATTCCGATCCATGCTGAAATGATGGAGTCTTCTCGATAAATTTCAAATACGGAGCCGGCCCTATCAAACGTGTCAAGCATCCAAATACCGGTCCCGTCAGATGGGTCTGAAAATCTTTGATAGACGCTATCCGAAACGCTGAATGAAGTGGTGAAGATGTTGTCACTTAAATCGTTGTCTATTGAATCAGTTAGAATCCATGCTTCTAACTCATAGGCTCCGCTATCATATGGTGTAAATGTCCTACGATCAGGAACCCCAATAGTCTTTGTTTCTAACGCGGATAGTAGCCAGCTTCCGGAGGTGTCAGAATATTTAAGGGGACCATTAATGTCTACTGCAAGTCGTGCGTTTTTATCGGTTAGGCTCTGGTTGCTCGTTAATGCGTCAAACTCCAAGTCAGCGTAAATGGCCTGTCCAATTGGGATTATTCCTGGAATGTATCCACTTCCTAATGGATGCGTACTTGATGTATAAAACGCTTCCATAGAAAGCCGAGCGTCAGGTTGAGTGCTAAGGAATATATCGTCTATTGCAAACCCGCTTGCATAATTTCCATTGTCATTATACTTAAATCTGAATTGGAAACCCTTAGTTAGATGTTCCGCGGGAATATCGATTGATTGGTTTCTCCATTCGGCGCTTGACGGGATTAATTCGAGGCTTGTCCAACTCCCTAATTCCTGCTTTACTTGAACGCTAACCGTCTGGCCTCCGCTCCCATTTTGGAATGAGGAAAATCCAAGCCGAACGTATGTCTGCTGGCTTAAATCGAACGTTTTGGATGTGAGTAGGTCGAAACTTTTGTCGCAGTTACATACATCGTCGTTTGTAAAAGCATAAAGACCGTGAAGTGGGACTGGCCAAAATCCATTCTCGTTTGTCTGACCACTCAGGTTGCCAGAAGTGCCCGAGAGAAACGCCTCAGTTCCTGAACTGTACGTTGTCCATCCGGACGGTAGCTGGGGTATTAAAACATTGTCAAAACCCTCGAAAAAGAACACGCCACTTGGAAGGGTTTCCAACGTTCTTGAAGCGGATTCCAATTTCTCGACTCCCGAAACTGATCCTGAAATGCGTTGTGCAATTGAGCCCAAGCCGATTAGGATGAAGGAGAGAAAAAGGAGTGATGCTTTCATAGGCAGGGATCAAAGGTAACGCACAACATTCAAGAAGATTATACGCTCGCTTTATTTCTAGACCGACTCAACTGATTCGTACTCCTCCATTGGAGGACATGAGCAAATTAAATTTCGATCTCCATGTGCGTCATCTATTCTGGAAACAGGGACCCAGTATTTGCTGTCTTTAACCCAGGGCAGAGGAAATGCCGCTTTTTCTCTGGAATATGCAAATGTCCAATCAGAAGAAATTAGCGCTTCTGCTGTATGAGGGGCGTTTCTTAAAACACTGACTTCAGCCAATGAATCACCAGATTCGATGGATTTGATCTCATTTCTAATTTCAATCATGGCGCTTGCGAAACGATCCAATTCCTTCATGGATTCACTTTCAGTTGGCTCCACCATCACAGTTCCCGCTACGGGGAAAGAGACAGTAGGCGCGTGATATCCGTAGTCAATTAATCGTTTCGCAATATCTGTCACCTCGATGTGAGCCGACTTTTTAAATGGACGGCAATCAAGGATCATTTCGTGGGCCACATGTCCCTTGCTTCCCTTATATAATACTTCAAACGACCCCTGAAGTTTTGCTTTGAGATAGTTGGCGTTTAGGATTGCAAACTTCGTTGAGTCAGTCATACCGGCGCCGCCGAGCATTTTCACGTAACCATAAGATATGAGGAGAATGAGCGAACTACCAAATGGCGCACCAGATACCGCGTGGATTCCATTTTCCCCGCCAGTTTTAACCAATGGATGTGCTGGTAAAAAAGGGGTTAAGTGTTTTGCCACTCCGATTGGGCCAACTCCAGGTCCGCCGCCGCCATGTGGAATGGCAAATGTTTTATGGAGGTTTAGGTGACAAACATCCGCCCCAATTGTGGCTGGGTTGGTTAAGCCAACTTGGGCATTCATATTGGCGCCGTCCATATAAACTTGTCCTCCATTTTCGTGGATAATCTTGGTGATTTCCATGATGCCTTCTTCAAAAACACCATGTGTTGAAGGATAGGTTACCATAAGTGCGCCTAGATCATTTTTATTTGCTTCGGCTTTCGTTCTTAAATCATCAATGTCGATGTTGCCGGCTTCGTCGCACTTTACCACCACGACTTTCATTCCTGCCACAACTGCGCTAGCAGGGTTTGTGCCATGAGCGGATGATGGAATCAAAACTATGTTTCGATGTCCATT
>DDCZ01000084.1:0-61476 GCA_002336485.1 Flavobacteriales bacterium UBA1993 | reverse complement strand
TGGATGCAGGTTGGCAAACTGAGGGTTTGTAATAGGATATAATTCAGAAGCGGCATTGAGTTTCATTGTACAGCTTCCTAATGAAATCATACTTCTTGTCAACGAGATATCCTTGTTTTCTAATGACTTGATGTATCGCATCATGTCCGTTTCACTTTGATGTGAATTGAAAATTGGATGCGTCAAGAATGCTGTCTGTCGTTCCAAGTAATTTGGAACACCCGTGGAATTTGAATGTTGGAGCTTGACGGACTCGACTTCTGCCACCTGTGCAAAAACGGCTATCAGGTTGTTCAACTCTTCATTCGTTGTGGTCTCGTCAATACTAATTGTAATGATTCCGTCGTTTCTGGAAAAAATATTTATGCCTTGATCTGCAGCAACTTTAACGAGTTCTTGGGCGTTTTCACTCTCAACGCAAATGGTGTCAAAAAATGCTTTATGCTTTATTTTATAACCAAGCTTTTTAAGCGTTTTAGATAATCCGTTGGCCTGCCTGCTAATGTCGGTAGCGATTTCAATAAGCCTCGCTGGACCATGATACACGGCATACATACTTGCCATAATTGCCAACAAGGCCTGGGCCGTGCAGATATTGCTCGTTGCCTTGTCTCTTCGAATGTGTTGCTCTCTGGTTTGAAGCGCCATTCTTAGGGCCGATCTGCCGTCTCGGTCAACAGAAACACCAATTATTCTACCCGGAATATTCCGCTTATACTCTTCTTTCGTTGCGAAGAACCCCGCGTGCGGTCCTCCGTATCCCATTGGGACTCCGAATCGCTGTGAGTTTCCAACTACAACGTCCGCACCCCATTCTCCTGGAGGGGTCATCAATGTTAGCGCAAGAAGGTCAGAGGCAACAATAAGCTTGATGTCGTTCAATGTAAGTTGAGCCACTACCTGGTTGAAGTCCTTTGCGAAACCTTCCTTATCTGGGAACTGGACAAGCGCTGCGAAATAGGTACCGTCAAGGTTGGATGTCTCTATATCTCCGATAACCACTTGAATACCCGCGGCTTTGGCTTTTCCCTCAACTACAATCAGTGTTTGCTCAAAGCAATTTTGGTCAATAAATAGTTTGTTCACACCTGACTTCACCTTGTCTCGTGATCTAGAGTGAAAGAGCATTAATGCGCCTTCTGCCGCCGCGGTAGATTCATCTAATAAGCTTCCGTTTGCAATAGGCAGCCCGGTAAGATCAGAAATCACCGTTTGGAAGTTGAGCAAACCTTCTAATCGTCCTTGAGAGATTTCCGCTTGATATGGCGTATATGCCGTATACCATCCCGGATTCTCTAATATGTTACGCTGAATAACCGCCGGCGTTATTGTTCCGTAGTAACCCTGACCAATAAAGTTCTTGAAAAGCAGATTTTTCTTACCCATCTCGCTGATATGCGAGGCAAATTCGAATTCGGTCATGCCTTCATCCACATTCATTGGCTTTTTTAGCCGTATGGAAGCGGGAATTGTTTCGTCAATCAATTGATCCAAACTCTTGACGCCAATGGTCTTAAGCATAGAATTAATCTCTTCTTTTCTTGGGCCAATGTGCCGAAGTTGAAATGCGTTGTGCTTTGTCATTTTTATCTCAAAAAAGGGCTGCAAATATAGTTGCTGCCTCTTGGTATAACAGCTTTTTAAGTACTTGGTTCACTACATTATTGTATTCCGACCAAATTGAAAAAATCACCATGTTTGCATCTATGAAAAAAGGGATTGGGATCCTTCTTATTTTGTTTACATGGATTCATGGCGTGGCGCAACAGTCTGACCCTGTAATATTATTAATGACTGGGAAGGTTCTTGATGGCACAGTGACCTCTGAAGACAGTGCATATATCTATTACGAATATGAAAAGTCATCTGGAAAAGTAAAACAGAAAAAACTGGATTGGGAAAGAGTGTTTTCGCATACGGTGAACGGTGAAGAAACAGTCGTTTATTTAGAAGATTCGACAAACGGAAATTACTTTACCGAAGAGGAAATGCGGTATTATATATTGGGTGAACAAGACGCTCAAAACGGCTACAAGTCAAATTGGACTGTATGGGCTGGTGTTCCAGTAACTGCCGGCCTTGGTTACGTTCTTTCGAGCAGTCCATTAGTTTTTGCAACGCCGTTCGTTTACATGCTCGCTGCGTCAATGCCAAAATACAAAATGACACCGTCGAGCATCTCTAATCCTGAGTATTTAAAGAACCCCGCTTATATATTGGGCTACGAACGCACGGCACGAACCAAACGCCTATTTAAGTCTTTGGCATCCGGTGTCGCTGGGGCTGCAATTGGCGTAGCTATTGGACAGCTGACAAAGCCCTAATGCGCTTAATCGCATCCCTCGTTTATTCTAATTTTTTTGTCGCAATTGTCCTTTCTTGTCTTGCGACGAGTACCTTTTTCATAGAGGTTGATTTGATTTTTGACTGGCGCTTAATTGTCTTTATTTTTCTTGCGTCGTTTCTTCTATACTCCTTTCATCGCATTTATAAGCTCGATTCAATTCCTTTGAACCTTGGTGGTGCTAGGCATCACTGGGTGAAAGAGAATTATAGGACCACGCTAGTGGCAATGACTATTTCCCTCGTCGGTTTATTCGTCCTGTTACCAAATTTATCACCCAACACATTGTTTTGGTTGGCCCCAGCAGCATTAATCTCATTGGGTTATACTGTGCCATTGATTCCTTATGAGTCCAAGTGGATTCGAATACGTGACATTCCATTGGTCAAGCCATTTGTTATCGCCCTGATTGTATCCTATCTGACCTACAGTTTTCCGATCCTTGATCAAAGAGGAAGTCCAGGTGTATTGCATTCAGCACATTATGCGGCCCTCTTTGAGCGTTTTCTTTTCCTGTTAATTGTAACCATCCCGTTCGAGGTGCGAGACCTGAAATCAGATAAGAGCGCACATCTTAAAACCCTGGCAACAACTCTGGGGAGCTCAAACGCCACCAGACTTTGTTACGTGTTGGCTTTCATTTGGGCCTTGATGGCAATACTCGTTTCTAGCTTCGAACCGCTCCGTCTCGCAGGCATAAGTGCCATTTTTGTATTGATGGTGGTCGCACTATTTAAACTAGATCGAGTGAAGGGCGAGCTGGGATATGCATTGGTCTTTGAAGGCCTAATTATCTTATACGCCGGTGTCTACGCAACATCATCGTTTTTTGCACTTCCGTAGACACTGGATACGATCCATCCATTGTATAACCGATCTCTTGAAATGAGTGTGAAGTTTGAATCCTTTAAAATGGACAGGATCCTTGGTAGTTTTTTCGCCTCAATATTAGAAGTGATCCTAAAGAATAAATAGAGCAACCGAATGAACTGCTTTTGGATGAATGTGGGTCTCTGGTCATTCAACGGTTCATGATTGAAGTCGATGATTAGGAGTTTTCCATGATTTGTGAGAATCGGCTCAAGGTTGTAGAGAAATTGATGTACGGAAGACTCAGAATAGCAATCGAGCACGAACGGAAGAACGATAAGATCGAATCGGCTGTCCGTTTCAGAATAATCGGCCGTAAACGTAACTTGCTGAAGTTGCCGATCGTTTAAACGATCTTTGGCTTTTTTCTTCATTTTCGAAGAAAGCTCAGCGTAGCAATAGGATGAGGCGAGATTCATTTCAATCGCATCCAGCAATATTTTTCCTGAGCCACCACCAATGATCATACAACGCTTCACTGGCGCTATACTGGCTAGTATTTTTCTGTTGAAATTGTTGATTTTTTGCCCGAATACAATCCGAACCACGTGATCGTAATACGGCGCAACAAGGTCAAATCCAGACATTAAGCAAATGTGATGTCCAGAGCTTCTTTTATTGCCTTTGCGGCTAATGTTAGGTCACTCTCAGTATGGGCTTCAGAAACAAAACCGACCTCATAGCTCGAAGGTCCTACGTATACTCCTCGCTCAATAAGAGCATCGAAGAATGGTCTAAACAATTCGGCGCCATTTGAGGCAATTTCATCCGCAGCTCGCACTCGATTCTTATTACTAAACGATAGCCAAAATATGGAGCCAACATGAAACATGTGAAATGGATAGCCCTTGCTGTCAACGTAAGATTGAACGTCGTCTACAAATGCGGCAGTTTTACTTTCAAGGCCCTCATAAAATCCCGGCTTGAGACATTCTTCAAGCTGGGCAATACCCGCAGCCATTGCCACTGGATTTCCGCTCAAAGTCCCTGCCTGATACACAGGCCCATCTGGTGAAACGCAATCCATCAGCTTTGCGCTTGCGCCGTATGCGCCAACAGGAAACCCACCACCGATAATTTTCCCAAAAGCCAGCAGATCTGGTTTGATGCCGTAATAGCCAGCAGCTCCGTCGAAAGCAACCCTAAAGCCTGAAATAACCTCATCGAAGAAGAGTAAAATGCCTGTTTTGTCACAGATCTCTCTCAGAAACAGGAGGAATTCTTTGTCCTGGAGAAGCAGCCCGTTGTTTGCTGGAATCGGTTCGATTGCAATGCAAGCGATGTCATCACCATACGTTTCAATGGCTGCGTGAATCGCGTCTTTGTCATTCAATGGAAGCACGATAGTTTCTTTTACATACGCCTCGGGGATACCTGCAGAGGTGCTTGTTCCGAGTGTGGCTAACCCAGAACCTGCCTTCACCATCAAACTATCAACGTGTCCGTGATAACATCCTTCAAACTTGATTATTTTGTTTTTGCCTGTAAATCCTCGCGCCAACCTAATTGCACTCATGGTAGCTTCGGTTCCGGAGTTTACAAACCGAATTTTTTCTACATGAGGATGGTTATCGACGATCATCTTAGCTAGAATGGTTTCGTATTCATTTGGCGCGCCAAATGAAGTGCCCAGCGCCATGACTTTGCTCACCTTCGATATTACGCCCTGATGAGCGTGGCCAAGAATGAGCGGCCCCCATGAACAACAAAAGTCGATGTACTCATTTCCATCTGCATCCCAAGTATGTGAGCCTTTGCCCTTTTCGAAATAGATTGGCGATCCATTTACGGAGCGAAAAGCTCGTACGGGAGAATTAACTCCGCCAGGCAGCACGGTTTTAGCCTCTTCAAAAAGGCTGTTAGATGTTGAGCGATCGATCATTCAAATTGTATTTGACTGCGAAGATAGAAGCGCAAGGGAGGCGAGGTGTCGAAGTGAATCAGAAAATTTTCTGACAATGAATTATGACCCGTCGTCGGCTTCTTATGAAGAAAGTTACAACCCTCTTCTATGGTAGTTGATCTGACCTAAGTGGTAATTCAGGTGACCGTACAGATGCAACAGAAATTCTTGATTTGTCCACGCACGATTCATTATTTCGATCGGAAATGGCGCTTGAAGTTTTTCATCAGAGAGTGATAACAAAGCGTATTCAACTTCTGTCGAAGTCTCATCAATCAAGGAAAGAAGTTCTTTTTTGCTAAGTCCGGTTCCCTCAAACTCGTGCTTTCGGTTGCGTTGATATTCTGAAGATCCGATCACATGACCTACAAAATGCCTCAGGTTACCTACTATGTGCAACACTAAATTTCCGCCGCTATTCGAGATGCTTCCTGATTTCTTCCAAAGGTCATCAATCGTTCTGTACTGTTCGAGTTCGGACTTTAGTCGACTCAGATCGCGGATGAATAACGCGTTTAGATCACTGCTAAGTGACATTAGATGGTATCGTTGCTAGGACACTCTTGTGATACGTGGATCGGGCCTTGAATTGAATCCAGCATGTCCAACGTAGTGCATTCGCAAATTTTACTGCGTTCTGCATCGTAGTATTTCGCTCCTGCCGATCCGTATCGAAATACACAAACGTGGCCGTCAGCTTCAAACATGTCGCCGTTGTTGGCCTTGAAAGTCATAATGTACTTGTATCTGCCGTCCTTTTCCTCGCCGCCATCCCAAAAGGCATCAAGCCTATTCGTGGATTCGTAAACAGTTTTGATTCCCTTTTTAATTACAAGTTTTTCCAATTTCCAACCTACACCGATTGGGTAAAACTGTTCGTTCACACCGTCGCCGTTTGGGGTAAAAGCCTGCGGCACATGAATCTTGAACGGGCTGGGCCGATTGAAATTTTGAGTGGTAATATGCCAGTTGCCTTCGCAGCATTGCTGCTCCACTTGATACTTCACACAACTTGAGAAAATAAGCGTCGTGAGAAACGCCAACCCAATCCATCCCGTTAATTTCTTCATAGTTTACTTTATGATCCCCAAATATAATTGAACGATGCCTTGAAAATCAAGTCGTTGATTTAAGCGAAAATCCTGACCAGAATCCCGCAATTGTAAGTCCCGAAATAATGTGCCAAACACCCCACCATGCTGCGATAAAGGCCATGCCGCCAATAGGTAAATCTTGAGGAAATACATCCGGATTGAAGAGCAGTGCGAGTGCCAGTCCAGAGTTTTGAATGCCAGTTTCAATCGCAATCGTCTTGCTTTCCCTTTGGGCTAAACCAAATAAGCGCCCTGTGTAAAAACCCATTGTTAATGCAAGTGCGTTGTGCACCAATACAATTAGGAATATGTATTTGATGTATTTCAGGAACAGATCGAAATTGGATCCAAAAATGATCGCAATCAAGGCGATAAAAACGAGGATAGAAAAACGTTTGATCCATTGAACAACGCTTTCTGTAAATCGCGGAAATTTCAGATTGACGAATATGCCAAGTACGAGTGGTATACCCAGTATCATCACAATCGTCTGCAATACGTCAACGGCATCTACCGAGAGGGATTGTACAAGTGCGTTGTCCGCAGTTTTTGCTCCAAATTCTAAGTAAAGATTTCCCCAAAATGCAAAATTGAACGGGGTGAGAAAGAGCCCTCCAAGGCTGCTGAATGCAGTCAAACTTACCGAAAGAGCAACGTTTCCTTTCGCTAGGCTGCTTATAAAGTTTGAAATGTTTCCCCCCGGACAGGCCGATACTAGGATCATACCCATACCTATTGTTGGAGTGATGAAATCTCCCAAGGCAGATGCAAGTAAAAACGTCAATAATGGCATCAATAAAAACTGCGATAGAATTCCTACTAGCGCGGGTTTTGGAGAGCGAAATAATTTTTTGAAATCGTCTGGTTTGAGTTCCAGGGCAATTCCAAACATGATGAAAGCTATGGTCAGATTAAGAAATAGTCTGCCGTCATTATTGAAGTTTAGTCGAATGGAATCGATCTCCTGCAGTGCCTCAATCATTCTGTTTCGGGTTGGTTGGAAAACGGAAAGTTAAGGAAGTTCGAAAAACTGGCCCGTCGTTGAAGTCTTCATTCAGAATAGTGCGGTTGTTGTTGATTTTTATGGCCGAAAGCGCGAAGTCAAATCGATCTCCAACAACGTACGTTCTGAAACTTCTACCGATTCCGTAGCCGCCAAAAACTTGAAATTGGAACTTACCCATGGCGTATCTAACAAGCGCTCCTACTTCATTATTCACCTTCTCCATGTAGCTGTTTGAGCCATCATTAACCAAATACGATTTATTGATTCCGTCGAATCGGAAAGCGAGTTGAACTTTGGGATGTATCTGATAGCCGATTTGGCAATTAATTGGAAGCGCGGACGTGATTTCCCATTTGTTTTTTAGCAAGTAGATCCCAAATATTGGCACCACCATTGGCGCATAAAGATCGCCGTTCGCGTAGAATCCGAACCGGTAGTTGAAATTGGCTTTTGGGCTGTATTTAATCAATGCAAGGCCGCCCATTTGAAAGTCAGATCCTCGAATACGTTTCAAATCCGAACTAAGTTTAGGGAGAAGCAAGTAGGTGCCAGACCACTTTTCGGTGTGTCTTATATTCAGGCCGAATTTCAGCATGGTTCCATAAAAAATGCCTGTTTGCGACGGATCTATGGAGACATGAGTTCTTTCCAATAAAGCACCCGTTAATATGGTGGTTTTGTCAGATTTAAAAATGGGAATCACGATGGGTATCAGCAGGTCGATAGAAAGCTCATTGAATTGCCCGTCGATAGCTGTGTCTTCAAATGATTGAGGAATGGCGTGGTCATATTCAACCTTGAATAGATCTACATATTGTTGTCCATGAGAAACAAAAGTGAGCAGGCAAATTAGTATTGAAAGAAGGCGGCCGATCTTTCAAAGATGGACAAATTCAAGTCAAAATCTATGGCTCAGAATCCAAATCCAAGATGCAAGCCAACCATTGCGTGGCTGTCTGTTGGTGCCCAAGCGTATTCGGCAACAGGTCCAATATGTATTCGATCAAAGATGAACTCATACGCACATTCGAAGTGGGTCGTAAATACGGTTATGCCCTCACCAAACTGCAGCCCCGGGGCGGCTGTAAATGTGAGGTTGTGAATCGGTAAGTAGGAGAATGTTACGGAGGCCGCGGTGTGTTTATGATCGTCCAGTATAGCTTCGAATCCCAATCCAGTTCCGAATTGAGACCTTGATCCTAAGTCAAATAGTCGTGACACATGCAAATGCAAACCCGGAGCTAGTTCGTTTTCTTCAAAAACATAAACGGGACCGCTCGCGATGCCTACATGATAGTGGTGGTGAGAGCCATGGTCGTGTCCGTCATGATGGTCATGCTCTTCCTGGGCAACTAGACTGCACCCATACAGGATCATGGAGATAACCAGAATATAATTCATTGTGCGAATTTAGTCAGCAGCTACATCTTTCCACATTATGTTTTTCTGAACGATTAGATTTATCAAAACAGGTGTGGTTTTGATCAAAGCATAGTCGCTTTTCCTTCATCAAAACCATTTATAGTCTTAAGGATCGCCCCAAGTTGATACAACCCGAGTTTATGACTTGATTAACGATTGCAATAAAAGTTCTCGAAATAGGCCTGCTTTTGCGATGTAAAGCTGGTTTAATGATATAGCTTTGCGGCGATTGGGGATGAATAAAATAGTAAGAGAATATAGCTGGTCCATTGTGATCTTATCGATCTTGTTAATAGTCGTTGTCGGATTCAATATCAGACAGAAGCAATTAGACAAAACACGTAGTCAGAATCAATTAATTAAGGTTCACGAACGTGCCGTAGAAAACTTTGAAAATACAATGCGAGAATTCGCTGCCATTGTTTCTGGCATGCGCTCTTTCATGAACTTATCTGAGACATTGCCGACGGATGTTCAGTTTCAGCAATTTGTCCGGAACCAGATGAGTGACCTTGGACAAAAGGACTCGATTGTTGTCTCATTCATAGATACGGCGCACACCTTCGTGTACTCGTTCACGCCAAATAAGCTTAACCCGCATAAATTGGTGGGCCGATCTGTGCAAACACTAAGAAATAGAGAAGAGATCAAAAGGCTCAACAACTTAATGATTGTTGACGGTTTGATTTTGTTTAAGCCCATTAACCTAGTCGAAGGATGGGTCGGTCTTCCAATGAACTTTAGAGTAGTGCGCGATGATGTCGTGTTGGGCTACGTTGCTCCGATCATTAATTTTCGGACCATTATGCAGCCCGTTTACGAAGACGAACTGGCAGATGGTTATGCCTTTCGATTCGAGTCGGCGGAAGGCTTTGATTTCGACCGAGAGGCCATTTTTGATGGCAGCCAAATCCATAATGCTCGTGTGGATGAAGACAACTTTAAGACGCTGGGGTTATTGAAGTCTGACTTCCATCACACCACCATTCAATTGTTTGGAAACGCCTTTCGAATTGGAACTGCCCCACTCGATAGCACGCCCGAATCATCTGGAATTCTTCGCATTGTAAATTTGGGTTTTGTGGCAATGGCCTTGTTCATTCTTTTGATGAATGCGCAACTGATCAAGGCGAAAAATCTTAATGCAAGTTTGAGTTTAGCCAACGTTGAATTGGCGCATCAAAAAAGGATAATTGAGGAGCAGAATAACGAGATGAAGCAGATTGGCGCATCGAAGAATCGATTCTTTTCAATTATTGGTCATGATATACGGGAGCCGCTCAACGCAATTGAGGGCCTAATGGATCTAATCGCACGAAAAGAGTTTAAGGATCTTGAGACTAAGGCCATGGTCAAAAAAATGAGCAAGGCCGCTCGGAATACGAAGCTCTTGATCAATAACTTGCTGGAATGGTCATTGACTCAATCTGAAAACGTTGTTTTTACGAAAAAGAGAGTTCAAATTGACATGCTGATAAGCGACGCTCTGGTTGATGTCGAGACGCAAGCGGAGGCCAAGAAAATTTCTATTAAGTTGGAAAATAATGATCCGATCATCTACAATGGTGATCCAATGATGATTCGAACTATCGTTAGAAATATTTTGTCAAACGCGATAAAGTTCACCCAGAAATTCGGCAAGGTCAACGTAAATACTTTTCACAGTATAGATGGGTTGGTAATAGAAATTTCCGACAACGGTGCAGGTATGACTGATAAAGAACAGGAGGATCTTTTCGAGCTCAGTAATGAACGCACCAGAAAAGATGCTGATGGCCTAGGAACTTCAGGGTTGGGGCTGGTTCTCGCTATGGATTTTGCACGCAAACATGGAGGAACCATTAAGGTGAAAAGCTCAGTAGGCGAAGGAAGCCGCTTTAGGTTGATCTTACCTGAAGATAGGCCCGGTTTTATCTAGTCGAAGCCTGATATCCTGAATGGTAAGCGAAATGAACTAGGATTGGTCTCTTGGTCCTGCTAAACGGATCATTTAGGTGTGTAGCATCAATGAATATTTTCAGTTATGATATCCTGCCCCAATTTGGCTTTTTCCGCATAATTGAACTTAGATGAGCCTTTACGATTGCTAATTTTTCGTGCTCAAGGGTTGGGTCGTTCTCAAAAATGTAGTTCGCCTCTTCTCTAGATTTTATGAGAATCTCTTTGTCTTTGACTATGTCGGCAATATTAAAGTCCATGATTCCGCTTTGCTGCGTACCCATCAAATCTCCTGGACCTCGCAGTTTTAGATCTACTTCGGCTATTCGGAATCCATCATTGGTTTCACACATTGTGCTAATGCGCTTTCGCCCTTCGTTGCTCAATTTATTTCCAGTCATGAGTATGCAGAAACTCTGATCTGCACCGCGACCAACTCGACCTCGAAGTTGGTGGAGTTGCGACAATCCGAATCGCTCAGCACTTTCAATAACCATCACCGAGGCATTTGGAACATTCACACCGACTTCAATGACGGTAGTTGCTACCATAATCTGGCACTTGCCTTCCGCAAAACGTTTCATCTCGAATTCCTTATCCTCTGGTTTCATTTTTCCATGGACAATGCTTACTTGATATTCTGGAATAGGGAAAGCACGTGCGATGCTCTCGTATCCATCCATTAAATCTTTGTAATCAAAGGCTTCGCTTTCTTCGATTAGCGGATACACAACATAAATCTGTCTGCCTTTTTTGATCTCCTCCTTCATAAAACCGAAAACCTGCAATCGACCTCCGTCTCCGCGATGCACTGTTTTTATCGGTTTCCGGCCTGGAGGTAATTCGTCTATCACACTAACATCTAAATCTCCATATACCGTCATTGCCAGGGTTCGAGGAATTGGCGTCGCTGTCATCACAAGGACATGGGGAGGGATCGAATTTTTGCGCCAAAGTTTGGACCGCTGCGCCACGCCAAAGCGATGTTGCTCGTCGATTACCACAAAACCGAGATTGTGAAATTTCACCTTATCCTCCAGCAAAGCATGGGTTCCAATCAAAAGATGAATTTGGCCATTTTCAAGGTTTGCGTGTAGCTTTTTGCGGTAGGCCGTTTTTGAACTTCCAGTCAGAATAGCCACGTTAATGTGCATTTCACTTAACAGCTCAAATATGGTTTCATAATGTTGTTGAGCGAGAATTTCAGTCGGCGCCATAATTGCCGCCTGAAAACCATTGTCAATGGCAATAAGCGCGCAGAGCAAAGCCACAACCGTTTTTCCACTACCAACGTCGCCTTGCAACAACCGATTGAGTTGATTGCCCGTGCCCATGTCCTTCCGGATTTCTTTGATTACCCGTTTTTGTGCGTCGGTTAGCGCGAATGGTAAGTGGTTGTTATAGAAGCTGTTAAAGTGATCACCAACTGCAGCAAACACTTGGCCTCGAATTTCTTTGTTTCGTTTCGCCTTGATATTCATCAACCGCATTTGCACGTAAAAGAGTTCCTCGAACTTGAGTGTCTTTTGGGCCTGTACCAGGGTTTCTGTGTTGGCAGGAAAGTGGATATCCTTAAGGGCAGATGCCCTTGGGATTAGATCCTGTCTGCTTCGAATATAGCCCGGTAGCGTTTCGGTAATTTGATTCATTACCTGTGGAATTAGGACTTCCATTAATTTACGGATTGCCCGACTATCGAGTTTCCGAGCTTTTAATTTCTCAGTTGTGGAGTATACACCTTCGAGGCCACCTTTGAGCCCTTTGCCAAAATTCTCGGCCAACTCGATTTCAGGATGTGTCATTTGAAGTTTTCCCTTGAACATGCCCGGTTTCCCAAATAGCACATAATCGACGTCGGTTTTAATGCTCTGTTTGATCCATGTTAGGCTACGAAACCAAGCTACCTCCATAATATTTCCTTGATCATCTTGAAAAGCACCGACCATTCGAACGATCCGTTTGGCACCTATGCCATCGATTCGAATGAACTTTCCCTTTACTTGGACCATCGCAGCCTCCGGATCAATTTCGCTGATTGGATAAAACTTGCTGCGGTCTATGTGCCGAAACGGATAGTAGTGGAGTAGGCCACCGAAGGTGCGTACGCCCATTTCAGTGCGCATCAACTCAGATCGAGCCGGCCCGACGCCTTTTAGAAATTCGATAGGTGTTTCCAATACGTTCACGCTCCGAAGATCGAAAATGCTTTTTGAGGATTTACCGCTTGCGTCGAGATTCTACTTCATTCCGTCTCTGCATGGCCTTTTCTTTCACCACCGCGTACGTATCATTCCTGCTTAGACCCAATGTTTTAGCGTATTTATTCATAAAAGACCGAGCTCCTTTATATGTGCCAAAATCTGCCATTTCAAATCGAATGCCATGGAGGAAATCAACCAGGTAGATTACAAAAACATCGCTCTGACGAGAAGTGGCTTTTCCGCCTACGATCATCGTCGTTACGCTCCCACCCGAACGATATTGAATGCGCTCCCATTTGAGTTCAATCTCATCAAGACCTACCATGGAAACCCACGTTCCCCATTTCAGCCCGAGATATGATCGGTAGCTGCGAATGCGTTGATTTTTCATGTCAATTTCGACGCCCTGGTAGTCGAGAAAAATTGGCATGAGTAAAACGATTCCTGCGAAACAGGCCGCAGAGAGTAAACTATCCGAATTCAACAAGTTCACTCCAGGAAAGAACAAGGCGATACTGATTAACAAAAAGATGATGGACATCTTTCTGCCAAACTGAGGTCCCTTTTTTATCCAGATTGTCTTTTTCATTGTGGATTCATTTTAGCCAAACCAAATTTCGATACAGTAGTCTCCAATCCAAACGAGTCCAATAAAAATCAAAACTGAAACGATCATTGAGACCACTTTTAAGAATGCTTCGCGGCGATGTTTTTCGATAATGGATCGACGCAATTTTTGCAATTCTTCTGGGGTTGCTTTTTTATAGGTGAGACCGGCTCGAATTTGGGCGTTTCGATACGCATCGGCCATTGTGAAATAGGATTTTTTCTTCAACAGACTGCGGTTATATTTTAGCCTGTTGATGGCGTCCAACATAAATCCGGCTCCAGGTCCTCCCATCGCCAATAATATAGCAAAATATTTTGAACTATGGCCTTTACGCCACGCTATCGCTGGGTTCGATCATTTCCGCATTGGTGATCACATGTGATCCCTTCTTGGATTGCAAGGCATTCTTGATCATGCTTTCCGCGACCTGGGTGTCAAAAATCGCCTTACTTGATTTTGGAATCATAAAGGAAAACACGTTCATAAAGAATTTGCCCACAGATTCTGCAAGTCTGAATTCTGTTCGGTCTCCAAGAAGCATGCTCGGTCGATAGATGTATATGCTTCGAATTTTAGCCAGCTTTTGTACTTCCATTTCCATTCGGCCCTTGACCTTATTGTAGAATATTTTTGAAGTTGGGCTTGCCCCAGCCGCGCTAACAACGTGGAATTGAGGGACCTTTTTTCTTTGTGAGAATACCGCCAGTTTAACCACGTACTCATAGTCTACACGGCGAAACGCATCTTTGCCGCCGGCCTGAGCCATTGTGGTGCCTAGGCAACAAAGCAATCCATCCACATTCGGAGCAATGACAGATTCATCCATGTTTTCAAAATCCACCTCGATGACATTAAGATTAGGGTGCTCTGCTGATATTGGGTTTCTTACTAGAATGGAAACCTTTGCAACTTGGTCGTTATTTAGCATCATTTCTAACAATGCACTGCCTATGAGTCCGGTAGACCCAGCGATGAGGAAATGGAATTTGTTGCCGATCATAAATGAAATATTGGGGGTTAAATTAGGCCTCTATCCAGTCTCCGTGTTCTGCTATTAGTTCAATCAATTCGTCCACCGCGCCCACCTCAGGAACGTTTTTCTTGACAACCGTTTTTTCCTTGTAAAGTGTGATCTTGCCTGGGCCTGTTCCAACGTAGCCGTAGTCCGCATCTGCCATTTCTCCAGGACCATTTACAATGCATCCCATGATGCCAATTTTCACCCCTTTCAAGTGGCTGGTTCTTGATCTGATTTTTGCAGTGGTTTCTTGTAAGTCGAACAGCGTTCTACCACAAGAGGGACAGCTGATATATTCTGTCTTAGATATTCTAGTTCTAGTGGCTTGTAAGATACCAAAGGCAAGCGAGTTCAACATTTTGGGAGGTCCGCAGTTTTCGGTGCTTAGCCATATTCCGTCACCAAGACCGTCTATTAACAGCGCTCCCAAATCAGTGGATGCAAATAATTGAAAATCGTTTTCGTCAAGATTGGCATAACTGCGTTGAAGAATGATCGGTGTGTGCAATCCGTCTTCAATCAATCGGAAAATTGCCGCGCGCTGTTCGGCCATACCGTGTGTGTTTTCGGTGGTAAGAACCAAAACAGCCGTTGGGTCATTTTTAAGCGTCGCCAATAAGGGGATGTCTAATCCATCAATGTCTGTGTGTACGAAGTTTAAATGCTCTGACTTCTTTTCTGCTACTACGTAGCTGATGCCCTCAAAATATGGATAATGGCGTTCATCGTTGGTCCAGGCGCTTGCGTTTTGAATGATACCAAGAGTACCAGGAATTTCGAAGTCTAGAGATTTATCGCCAACGAAAATGAAGTCGCAAGCCTGATCACTGAGGTTCCATTTGTCTAATGGCACACTGTAATTGTATCCAAGTGCGTGTAAATTGGCGGCGGATATGCTTTCTTTTGACGAGAAATCGTGAACGATTATTGGTACGTTGTGATCACCGATATTCAGAACTTCTTTGCTCGCTCTTCTATTGTATGCGAAGGAGTCGATTGGTGAGCCATTGGATGCGGGCACAACTTCGTGACCACTTCTCTTATCATATCGGCGGGCTAATGCGAAAGCCACGGGGATCTCAAATTCGGGTTCTTCGGTCAGGGAAACACGGATCGTGTCTCCGAGGCCATCTTCAAGCAAAGTCCCAATTCCAACGGCTGACTTGATACGCCCATCTTCGCCTTCGCCTGCTTCTGTAACACCTAAATGAAGCGGGTAATTCATCCCCTCATTCATCATTCGGTTTACCAATAAACGATAAGCCTGCACCATTACTTGGGTGTTACTTGCCTTCATTGATAGAACAATTTCATGGTAGTCGTGATCACGACAGATTTGCAAAAATTCCATGGCACTTTCCACCATTCCTAAGGGCGTGTCTCCATATCTGCTAAGAATACGATCACTTAAAGAGCCATGGTTTGTGCCGATGCGCATCGCCGTGCCGTGTTCCTTGCAGATCTTCACAAGCGGAGTAAACCGCTCACGGATTCGGTTCAATTCTTCTTGATACGATTCGTCGTTGTATTCTATGTGTTCGAACTTCTTTTTGTCTGCGTAATTCCCCGGGTTCACGCGTACCTTTTCTACTATTCGAGCAGCAATTTCTGCGGCGTTTGGTGTAAAGTGTATGTCAGCCACAAGCGGGGTGTCATAACCTCGCTTATGCAACTCGGCCTTTATTTCTCGTAGGTTCTCTGCATCCTTTTTGCTTGGGGCGGTAATGCGCACAATTTCACATCCAGCCTCGATCATTCGTATGCTCTGCTCAACCGTGGCTTGGGTGTCCATGGTGTTGGTCGTGGTCATGGACTGAACGCGAATCGGATTGTCGCCGCCCACACCCACGCTCCCAATCATAACCTCTCTTGTCTGAAACCGCTGGTATTCAGTAAGGCTATTGCAATATGCATTTGATGAAGTACGGGTGGTTGAATCGCTCATGCTGGCAAAAGTAGAAGTTGAAACGGGTTAGAAACTTGAAATCTTATAGATCATTTAACAGGAAACAATGTTCCACCTAAAAAGTTGAATTGACAATATTCGAATCGTTGAATTACGCTAATATTGAATGTCCATCAAACAAAAGTTCATGTCGAGAGTCATTTGTTTTTCAATCGCCTGTTTCATTCTCCTTACGCTGGGTTGTAAGAAGGATAAAGAGCCAATAAACACCAAGGAAGAACTTGAGAGTTACCTGCTTGAAGAAATGGAAACTCAGAATATTCCGGCTCTGGCAACATTGGTTTTTAAGGAAGACAAGGTGCTGTTTGAGTCGTATGAAGGTCACGCGAATATCGACGACAACCTCTTGCTAAGCGGTTCGCATCCATTTTTGTTGGCATCCATGTCCAAGACGATCACCGCTGCCGCGCTTCTAAGATTGTTCGATCAGGGCGAATTTGTGCTGGATGATTCGATAAACAATTATTTGGACTTTGATGTGAATGTGCCGGGATCGGAAACACCGATAACCTTCAGAATGTTATTGACCCATACCTCTGGAATAGCTGATGGATCGGCTCTGGATGGGCAGTATTATTATGGAAAAGATAGTCCAGTTGAGCTCGATTATTTTTTAGAAAACTACCTCGTACCAGGTGGAGAGTATTATGATAAAAAGGAAAACTTTCATGATTTTGAGCCGGGCGAGGATCATGAATATTCCAATATAGGAAGCGCCTTAATTGCCGTGCTTGTCGAACAAATTTCGGGTCGAAGCTTCAACGACTTCTGTAAGGAGGAGATTTTTGCACCCTTAGGGATGACAAACACTTTTTGGCGATTGGGTGAAATTGACGGCGTCATTGTGCAGCCTTACAATCGAGTGTTAACGAAATACGAGGAAATTGAGCATTACACCTTTACGGATTATCCAAATGGTGGATTACGATCTACAGCCTACGACATGCACCGATTTTTTCAGGCATATTGCAATGATGGGGTTTCAAATGGGTATGTCCTGCTCAAACCAAAAACGGTGAAAACAGTGTTGACACCCCAAATTCCAGACCTTGATGCAACGGTTGGTCTGCATATGTTTTTAATGGATGAAGACCTCGAACTCTGGGGGCATGATGGAGGTGAGCAGGGCGTGGCTACGATTATGGCGTTCAACAAATCCACAAATATTGGGGCGATAATTCTGGCTAATCAAGGGGATGCTAACTTGGATGAAATGTTGAAGGAAGCGTATGAATTTGGCGAGCTTCAGTAGGCTGCCACTTTCACTTGAGGGATTTATGTAATTGTCTATCTGTGGTTTTTGAAAAAACCTAATATCAATGCAATGAATCAACCAAACATTGCATCTTTGCATACGTTACGTAGATATTCAAAATACTTCAACATGAACTTCGCTTTACGCCTCACGCTCTTATCACTCATTGGAATATTCGGGTTTATCACAAATTCGAATGCGCAGTGTGCCGCTGGGTATACCACCACGATTAGTGGGTTAGGCGTTCTTTTCACTAATCAAGCCACAGGATCATATAACTACATTGAATATGATTATGGGGATGGAGACTTCGATGCGAACATCAGCAGCCCAGCACATACTTACGATGATCCAGGAATTTACATAGCGTGTCAGTTCATCATGGACACGATGAACTTTAATTGCTTTGACGAGTATTGCGACACGCTCTATTTAGGCGGAGCGACATGCATGGCAGCATTTGACCCGTACTTGGATGGGCTCGACCTTGAAGTCTACAACGAGTCATTAGGTGATTACGATTCTCTTTGGTACGACTACGGGGATGGTAACGGATCGAATAGCGCTAATCCGACTCATTCTTATTCCGCAAATGGGTATTATACTATTTGTCTTTCGCTCTATAGTAACGACACGTTATGCGATAGTACGTGCTATGAAGTTTATGCTGATGACACTCCGTGCGATGCGGCATTCAGCTATTCTGATGATGATCTAACAGTGGACTTTACGGATGAGTCAACGGGTAATTACAACGCCGTGTATTGGGATTTTGGTGATGGTTTCGGAACATCAGAGGACTTCGATCCAACATATACCTACTTTACTGGAGGAACATATGAGGTTTGCCTTGTAATGTATGACTCAGTAAACTTCAGTTGCGATGATGAAACGTGTAAATTTGTGACCGTTGAGGATGGCGGCGGTGGAGGAGGAGGCTGTGATGCAGACTATAAATACACTGAAAATCAGCTTGAATTGACCTTCACAAACCTATCTACTGGTGGTTTAATCAATACTTGGGACTTTGGAGATGGGTCGGGAATTGGTTTTGAAGAAAACCCGGTGCACACATTTGCTGCACCTGGAACATATGAGGTTTGCGTCACTACTTTGAGTCCGTTTCCTTTTTGCACTGACACGTATTGTGAGTTTATTGACGTCAAGGAGTATACATGCGAGCCGACCTTCACTTACAGTTTTAATGCAACAAACGCATATACGTTCGTGAATACGACCATAATTGGCAACGTTACTTCTGTCTTATGGGATTTCGGTGATGGCAATACGTCTGCTTTTCCTCAACCTTCCTACACGTATAACGCTCCTGGAACGTACAATGTGTGTTTAATCACCTACGACGAAGGAAATGAGTGTGGCAAAACATGCCAGTCCATATCGGTTTACCCATTGAGTGTGGAAACTGCCGTTTCGAGCACGGACTTCAAGTTGATTCCCAATCCGAATCACGGACGCTTCGCCTTGAAATTGCCAACTCAACTTGAGTCTAAGACGCTTGAGGTTCGCATCTTGGATCTTGGTGGTCGTTTGGTTTATTCCGCTCAAATCGAGGCCGAAAATGGACGTGTTCCGTTTCGATTGAATCTAGCCACAGGCGCCTACATTATGCAAATTTCAGGAGAGGACATACCCGTTGTAACCAAGCGTGTACTAATAGAATAATCTACGCGTTGGTTCGCTTGCGTTTGATGTAACTATTTAGAAAGATCGTGGACATTACAATAAGGCCGCCCAGATAGAAGAGTGGGCTCATAAACTCATCGTCTTGGAATATAATTAGCGCGAAGAAAATCGCATAAATTGGCTCCATATTAATGCTGATACTCACAGTAAACGGGCTTAGCGTTTTCATTACTTCTATGCTCACCACAAACGCCATCGATGTACAAACGAGGCCAAGAATTAGTATCCAAATCCAATCTATTCCGTTTGGAATAATAAATGGTTGATCCACGATCAAGTAGTAAATGGAAAGGCCAATTACGCCACCAAGCATTTCGTAGGTTGTAATGACTGTCGGGCGATCGTTTTTTACAAAAACACCATTAAGAGTGCCGAAAATAGCAGCTAGCACTGCTGATGCCAATGCTAGCAAAACACCCATGGAATATTCCGATTCGGCTTGAAAAATTATAGCTAAACCTGCGAGGGTGACCAAGCCAAACAGCACTTCGTATCCAATAATTTTCCGCCTGAAAAAAATGGGCTCTATCAAAGCAACAAACAAAGAGGTTGATGCCAATGTGGTTAAGGTGATAGAGACATTCGAAACTTTTATCGCTTCAAAGAAAAAGGCCCAATGCGCGGCAGTTATCGCCCCAGTAGTGAGGTACATGAGTGCTTTTTTAGGGGATGTTCGTATCGTTCTTTTGGTGATAACCAAAAAGGCAAGGAGGCCTAAAAGTGCGATCGTCATGCGCCACCAAACAATGCTGATGGATGGAATAGAAATAAGCTTTCCTAAAATCCCCGTAAAGCCCCAAAGAAAAATTACACCATGTAGGCTAATCTGATGCTTGTGGGTCAAGAAAAAGTTGCGCCAAGTCACTCTCCGGTTTCCCCGATTTTACTCACCCCGCCACTAACTATAAACTTCATGATGTCAGCAGCTGATGCATCCAATAATGTAATGTTTGCCGCCGGTACTATAAATAGGTTTCCCGAAAAGGCGTAGCTGTGTGGTAGGTAAACCGCAACCTGGTCGCTTTCTATACCAAGATCGCTTAGGTCATTACTTGTCATGAAGCCCAATTTTTGAACCGTCGCATTCTCATACATTTTCACCAAAACGGGTTGGTCAAATCGCTTTTGTGTGCCTACAAACGCAGATATCAAATCCTTTACGGACGTATATATTGTCTTTATTAATGGGGAGCTTCCTAAGAGTTGATTGCCCCAAAAAATAAAGGGCTGAGCCAAAACGGTACTTGCCAAAACTCCAAATAAGGTGAGGGTAGCAACAAGTGTGAGTAGCCCTAAGCCAGGCACGTCATATGGGATGATGCCGTCGATATAAATGAAGGCTTGTATTACGACATAAGCTGTAGCCGCAACCGGAACGAGGAAAACTATGCCTCGAACGAAGTACTTAACGAAGAGGGAGAGAATGCGCTTCATACAAATAGTTTAGACCACAAAGGAAAGAACGCGGAGCAGAATAGGTGCGACTAATCTTGCATTTCTGCGAGTTCAGTGCGCACTTTTTTTGGCAACGACTCGATAACGAGTTCATACGAATGATCTATGAGTTCGTAAATCAATGAATCGGGGAGGGAGCCATCGCAGTCAATCGTGTTCCAGTGTTTCTTATTCATGTGAAAACCGGGCCGTATGGCCGAATACGCACCGCGTAATTCTACAGCTCTTTCTGGGTCACACTTTGCATTAAAACCGCTAAAATTATCAATAGCTGAAAGCGCGAACATTTTGTTCATGACCTTAAATACCAGTGTATCTGGCCCAAAGGGCAATTCCTCGGTCACTCCTTTTTTTGAAATGCAATATTCTCTAAACGATTCAACGTTCATTCGGCAGGTCGAAGATTCGGAACAACGCGAGAGTGTTTGATTTCACTGAGAATTATGTGAGATTTTATCTGTCCTAATTCTGGAATCTTGCTAATCCTATCCGTAATCAGCTTATCAAGCGCTTCGATATCCGTAGTAAGCACACGGAGTAAATAGTCATAGTCGCCCGTAACTTGGTAGCATTCGGTTACCTCTGGGATTTGCATAATGGCCTCGATGAATTTGTGAATATTGATGCCTTGTTGCCTTAGCAATGTGACTTGAATCAATGCTTTTATGGTGATTCCCATTTTCCCCAAATTCACATGGGCATGATATCCTTCAATGACACGTTGCTTTTCCAGCTTCCTAACTCTTTCCAATGTAGGTGCAGGAGATAGCTCAATTTCCTTACTTAAATCGATGTTTGATATACGGCCACGCTCCTGAAGTGTTTTCAGTATTTTATGATCGGTTTCGTCCATTTGTCGCGCCATATCCAATTTAAATTTTGTGAATTGCGAAAATTGTAAAATTTTATTTGAAAAATAACGGGAAATAGAACTTATTTATTTGGGATATAGAACGGGCCGACTTGGTGCAGCATCGTTTTCGATTGGAGCCACCTGCAGGTTCAAGGTGTATTCGCCATCTATAACGTGGTCTGGAACGAATATTAACTCTGTTATGGTGGCGTTCAGTCGGGGCGCTTGAGGATAATTCCAAAATGCACGATGCGCCTTCAGTTCGCCTTCGTCAACTTCACGATCCACAGAAGGAAGATCCAATAGCAAATGATCGATGCCTACCTCGGCCATCCACGCCGCTGCTTCCCAATCTAAATATGCGGGATTTGTATCGCTATAGTTGTGATGGAGTTTTCCGCTTGTGTTTGGAACTGTTCTAAGAACGAGGGCCTCTGGAATGCGTTCGCTAAGCGCTTGAATGATCTGCGCTTTTGTAATCACTAAATCTTCGCCTCGTTTGCTAGGCTCAATCGTTATCAAAATCGCCTCAAACATCCATCGGGTTAAATGCTGGTTGATGCTTTGACATTCAGGAGAAATATGGCCAACACATTCCGTGTGCGTGCCGTTTCCATGCGGATTTAGTGTGACGTCTCGGAAGTTGACTGAACCTCCTTCTTTCACCGAACCAACAAAATCTTCTCCTCTTACCGGTTCAATGGTGATTGGCCCCACATACCAAGCCGATGTGGCCGATGGTGTTGTGCGAAAGGGAATGGAGATATCGATGCCGTCTTTGAAATTCATACTCAATTTTAGGAAAGTTAAGCCAATATCAAGGCACGAATAATTCTATCGGTGAATAACCAATTCGTTTCAGGGATATGAATATTGCGATTATGACAAACAATAAGAGCAGAATCACTTTTCGAAAGCTCATGCATGTTCTTCTCCAGAGCTACCTGGAGTTTTTTAGATTCACTCGAATAATTAAACCCTTTTTTCGTGCGAAGCAAAGTCATAAGCCGCTCATTAAATCGCTCCATTTCGCTAAGCATTTCTGATTCTACATTTGGATTGTTCTGGTGCATTGCCCGAGTGTAAACGGCATTGTTTGAAACATTCCATCTGCGCACATTATGTCCATCGAATGAGTGAGCTGAAGGGCCAATGCCAACGTATGCGGCCCCGGACCAATAGGCGCTGTTGTGCAATGCGGCCTTGCCGGGTTTTGCAAAATTTGAAATCTCATAGTGGTCAAAACCTGCAGCCGCTAGCAACTTGCATAAAAGAAGATATTCAGCCTCAATATCTTCATCAGACTTTTCGATCAAGTCACCTTTTTTTATTTGATGGCTTAGCGCTGTTTTGTCTTCTATTGTCAGGCAGTAGGCGCTTATGTGATCTGTGTTTAGATCAATCGCTCGTCTGATGTTCTCTTCCCATTCCGCTAAGCTTTGATTCGGGATTCCATAAATAAGGTCAATGGTTAATTTTTCGAATCCAGCTCTTTTTGCGTTTACCACACAATCCCCAGCCTCGGCGGCGGTGTGTGCTCGATTCATTAGGGTTAGATCACGTTCAATAAAGGATTGAATGCCAATGCTCAGGCGATTAATTCCTAAGCTCCTCCAAAAATCGAGCTGCGCTGCTGAATGATCATCTGGGTTGGATTCGAGGGTGATTTCGCGCACCTTGCTGAGATCAAAAGAGCCCCGTAGAGCTGTGAATATCAAACTCAGATTCGTGTTTGTGAGAATGGAAGGAGAGCCGCCACCAAAGTAGATAGTGTCTAAATCTGTAGTCAACTCATTTTGCCGCGATTCAATTTCCGCGCAAAGGGCCGAGGTTAAATCCGTTTGAAGTTTCTGATTGGTCGAGAAGTGGAAATCACAATAGCTGCATGCTTGCTTACAAAACGGAATGTGGATGTAGATACCATACATTGCTTCAAACGTAGGTGAAATTTAGAACGAGTCTTGGCTATTTTCAGTAGATGGTGAGTACATTTGCCGCTGCAAATGAAAGCCCGTTCCGCGACTTTGAAATTTTCCCTGTTATCCAAGCTTAGTGATTATGCCCTACTAACAAAGCTGCGGTTGGCATCCCTCGTAGTTTTTAGCGCGTTAACAGGATACTTTTTTGCCGTAGGTGCCGAAGGCATCAATACCGTGCACCTTCTTTGGTTAATCACAGGTGGTTTTTTGGTGACAGGATCGTCAAACGCGTTTAACCAAGTCATCGAGCGTGACTTAGATAAGCTAATGAATCGCACGGCAGACCGACCAATTCCCGATGGAAGAATGGAGGTGCCAGAAGCACTGATCGTTGCCTCGCTCACTGGTTTTTTCGGATTACTGATTCTTTGGTTCGGGTTAAATCCATTAAGTGGAATCCTAGGCGCACTCGCCCTATTTCTCTATGTGGCCGCATATACACCGCTTAAGCGTGTTGGCCCAATTGCCGTATTTGTTGGGGCTTTTCCTGGAGCGATACCACCTATGCTTGGTTATGTAGCAGCGACTGGTGATTTCGGGTTAATACCGGGAGTGCTCTTCGCTGCGCAATTCATGTGGCAATTTCCACACTTCTGGGCTATAGCTTGGAAGGCAAATGACGATTACGCGAAAGCCGGCTTTAAATTATTGCCCACGGCTCAAGGCAAGGGGCAAATTTCAGCCATGTATATTTTGCTTTACACGATTTTCCTCATACCAATTAGTCTTACTCCGATCATCTTTACAGGAATGGATGCGTTGCGTATGGTCTTGGTCACATTGGCCGGGCTGGCCTTTACGTGGTATGCAATCGATCTATATCGAAAACGAACAGATGAGTCAGCCCTTAAACTCATGTTCGCTTCGTTTGTTTATCTGCCGGTAGTTCAACTTTTTTACCTGATATAATATGGCAACAATTTACGCATCACCTGAAGAGGCACTAGACGTCAAGAGGCGCACGGCAAAACCAATGATGTGGATTGGAATTGTTGGTATTGTAATGTTTTTCGGCGGGTTAACCAGTGCTTACGTCGTGCGTCAGGCACAAGGAGATTGGCTTTATTTTGATGTTCCAGACATTTTTTTCATCAGCACCGCAGTCCTTCTTGCAAGTAGCCTCACGATGTTTTTGGCGCAATGGTTTGCGCGCAAAGGAAATTTGAAAATTGCAACTGCCGCATTAAGTGTCACCACCATTTTAGGCATCACTTTCACGGCAATGCAATACGAAGGCTGGCTTACGCTTTTTGATTTAGGCATCACATTTACAGGGCCTGAGAGCAATATATCAGGGTCGTTTTTTATCGGATTAGTCTTCGCCCATGCCGCGCATGTGGCTACCGGAATAGCGTCTTTAATATTCACAACAATCAAGGCATTGCTAAATAAATATTCGGCTGAAAATCACATTGGTATTGAAGTGTGTGGAATCTATTGGCATTTTCTTGATATTCTTTGGATTTACCTCATCTTGTTTTTGGTCTTTATTCGTTAACATTGCATCCGAAATCCTATTAACAATCTGTTCGATCTAACATGGCAGGAGAAGCAACACAAGCAATCGATTCAAAAGAACTCTGGGGAGGAGGTCGATCACCATTTAGTATAAGTTATGGCAAAATGATGATGTGGTTCTTCCTCATCTCAGATGCACTAACCTTTGGTGGTTTCCTTACAGCACTCGGTTTTCAACGTCATCACCTCGTGGCTGAATGGCCAATTACAGAGGAAATATTTTTTCACTTTCCAGGAACGCATGCGCATTTACCATTGTTGTATGTGGCATTGATGACATTCATCCTGATTGTGAGTTCCGTAACCATGGTTCTTGCTGTTGAGGCAGGCCATAGAATGGATCAAAAAAGTGTAATCAAGTGGATGGCAGCAACCGTGATAGGTGGTATTATCTTCCTTGGATCACAAGCATGGGAATGGATGACATTTATTGCTGGACCTGATGGAATGATCAGCACATGGGCCGATAACGCAACACTTGCGAGAAACCCGTACGGACCTCAGCTTTACGCCAACTTCTTTTTCTTTATTACTGGCTTTCATGGCTCTCACGTACTTAGTGGAGTTATCCTAAACTTGCTCGTTCTCATCCGATCTTACCAAGGTTTGTATGAAAAGCGTGGGCATTACGAAATGGTTGAAAAGGTTGGTTTATACTGGCACTTTGTAGACCTTGTTTGGGTATTTGTATTTACATTCTTTTACTTGATATAATCTTATTCTGAATGGAAAGAGACGACATTATTGAATATTCCCTTCACGCTCACCACAGCGAAGAAGATGGAAAGAAAATTCGGAAGACCATATTTAAGGTTACCGCTATACTCTCAATTATCACTGCGGTTGAAGTTGGGATGGGTATATATTGGGGTAAGGCAAGTTTAGATGTTGATGGCGGTTTGTGGCTATCAATTAAGTCTGCATTTATTATCCTGACACTTGTTAAGGCTGCTTACATCATTATGGTGTTCATGCATCTTGGAGATGAACGAAAAGGACTTAAATACTCAATCTTGGTCCCATACTTAATCTTCATCGCATACTTGTTTTTTATTCTTTACGAAGAATCAACATTTATCCAACAGATTAAGGATGCGTTCTCATGGGTATGGGCGTGATCTAACCTGAAAAAATTATGAAGGTCCTTGAATAATCAGGGACCTTTTTTTGTCTAAGATTATCATGAAAAAGGGAATTTTTCTTGTATCGATTTTGTTGGTCCCATCCATAATCTACCTACTTTTTTCACTGGGCCAGCACAATATGGCCAAGCTTGGCTATTACGGTGAATTTGATCAATTGGACGAAATGGGAGATTCACTTGTTTTCCCTGTGAATGTCCCTGCATTAAATGTGGCCAACATAGATGATTTTGGGGAGGACGATTTGAAGGATCGCGTAGTATTAATGCATCTATTTCAGTGGCCGTGTGACGATCAGTGCATCGATAATATAGCCACTCTAAACAACTACCTCAATCGGGTTGGTCTAAATGAAGAGTGGACATTGTTGAGCATTTGTCGCGATTCTATTTCGCAAAAGGAATTGGAAGACTTATCAGTTAAGAATATGTACAAAGGTGGGAATTGGCATTTCGCTACCTCGCCAAATCACCGTGAGCTTGTCGATGCCTTATTTATTCGCACTCAAAGAGCTTCGTCTATAAGTGATATTGTTTCAACAGAAGTTGTGTTGCTGGATCAGTCTAAGCGCGTACGCGGCTTTTTTGATCTGCGATTTCAGCAAGACAATAAATTGATGCAGGACGCAATAAAGGTCTTGATTCAAGAACCACATGTGAAATGGAAGAACAAGGAGAAAAGGTAAAAAACTACAATACACTGATATATATCTTAGGTGCGGTACTGACACTCGCGGTAGGACTCATTTATGTTACGCCTAAGATTGATATGTCTGGCACTTGGATGGACGTGTTGCCTGCAGTAAATGCCTCTATTAACGGAACGGTTTCAATTCTACTCATCCTTGGTTTGGTGTTTATTAAAAGAGGCAATATGCCTGCACATCGATTTTGTATGAGTGCAGGTTTGGTGTTAAGTGCCATGTTTTTGATCAGCTATGTTGCATATCATATCACGCATGAAAGCACTGTGTTTGGTGGAGAAGGAACAATTCGAACGGTTTACCTGATTGTCTTGTTGACGCATATTTTATTCGCAATGGTCATTGCACCCTTGGTCCTAATCACTTTCACTCGAGCACTGAGTGGTCAATTTGAGCGTCACCGAAAAATTGCGCGGATTACGTATCCACTTTGGTTATATGTATCTATTACCGGTGTGATCGTTTATGCAATGATATCTCCTTATTACTAGGTAGTTATGGACGAGAAAATTTCGTCTAATTTGCGTCCATGTCTAAAAAGCAATGGATACTGCTTGCCTTCATCATCGGCTGTTTTGCCCTGCTTTATCCATATTGCTTCGATTCCAAAGTAGACCCAAATGGCGACAATGTATCGTACTATTTGCTTGGAAAAGGATTGGTGAATGGTAGCGGTTATGTGAGTTATTACACCGTGCCACCGAAGCCAGAGACGCACTTTCCGCCAGGCTATCCAGCATTGATCGCCGCCATTGGCAATCTTAGTGGAGCGGAAATAGAAACCATTAAGGCAACAAATGGCCTGTTCTTTTTAATCGTGATACTGCTGGTGTTTCTGTTGGCTCTGAAACTCGGATTCTCCGACTTGTTAGCCACTGCTACAGCACTATCGGTGATGATTAGTCCAAATATTCTTCGGTTCTCGACGATTATGATGAGCGAGCTGTTTTATAGTGCGCTGTCAATGGGTTTTCTCGTGCTTTGTACCCGTATTAAGTTTGATGTCCCTTGGTTTAAGAGTGGTGATTTTCTTTTCGCGCTTATCGTGCTGATCGCCTCAATTTATGTGCGAAGTGTCGGTATTGCAATGGTTTTTGGTGCTACTGTGTATTTTGTATTGGGTTATAAATGGAAGCATGCGATGGTTATGGTTGGAGTCGCAACCATAGCCGTATTGCCGTGGATCATCAGAGCTAATAGAATTGGAGGTAATACCTATGCAGAACAACTGAGCATGGTCAACCCATACGATTCAGCAGCTGGGCAGGTAGGTTTGATGGATTTGGTGAACCGAGTATGGGGTAATGCTATTCGATATTTCGCGCGGGAAATTCCGTCAGGAATTTTTGAGTTGCACGTCGCCTCCAATACACGTCCATATTCTTTGCTTGAGTGGATCTTCGCAGTTGCTCTGGTTGCGATAATAGCATATGGCGCAATAAAATGGAAGGCTTATCGATGGCTACTATATGCTTACGTCGCGGCTTTTTTTGGGATTCTGCTTCTTTGGCCATCAGTTTGGATTGGCCCTAGGTTTATTATTCCAATTATTCCGTTGCTCTTAATGATGGGATGGAATGGTGTGCATCACATTGTTGAGTTGGATTGGCCAGCTTTCAGAAAGGATGGGTTCCTAAAGCGATCACACCTAATTATGGGTCTACTATTTTTCTATGCTGTTGCCCAGTATCCAAACATAAAATCCTTGAACGAAATAGGATCTTCTAATTACGTCACTCAGTTGGCTGGCTACATTAAGGCGGCTCAATGGGTCAAAGAAAACACCCCTGAAGATGCAATTGTCTGTTGTAGGAAAGGAAGCTTATTCCACCTTTTTTCCGAGCGGAAGGTCACTGGGTATCGGAGCACTTTGAATGCCGAATGGCTGTTTCAAGATCTTGAGGACAAGGGGGTTGATTATTTGGTTTTGGATGAATTTGGTTTCGCTTCGAGCAGCGCTTATTTAAAGCCAGCGGGTTTAAAGTATCCCGACAAGGTTGAGTTTGTCTACATGGTACCAAAGTCCAAAACATTTGTAGGAGCGTTTCATCCTAACCTAGGTTATTCGGGCACATTTTTAAATGATAAAAGGCATGGATGGGGCACTCTACGATGGGCGAGTGGGCAATGTTTTGACGGTGCTTTCAAAAACGGAAAAGCACATGGTCGGGGTGAATTATATTACCCAAACGGACTGATTTTGAAGGGTGCTTGGAATCAAGACAGGCTCGATGGTCCTGCAGAAGTATATAATGCCAAGGGCCAAAAAATTGAAGACCGGCTTTACAAAGAAGGAACGATCGTATCGTACCCCGAATCATAGGTGAGAATGGCTGTTTGTATCCTCGTAGGATATAACTTCGCACTAGGATGAAAAAAGTAGCACTTATACTCTTTGTTTTTGCTCTGTTCGCGTTTGATTTGAATGCGCAATGTTCTATGTGTGGGGCCGTAGCGGAATCCGCCCAAAAAAATGGCAGTGAAATGGCCGAAGGTCTAAATGCAGGAATTCTATATCTAATGGGGATTCCGTACATCCTCATCCTCGGAACGGGGGTTCTATTATTTCGAAGATTGAATCGAAATAAGACGGTAGGTTAATAGTCGAGGCATTTTACACAAAGCTTACTCCTACAATTACTCAAATGAACAAACCGAGTTTATCCTCTTTATTGAAAAATAGAATTCTGGTGCTTGATGGGGCTATGGGCACCATGATTCAGAGGTATTCATTGAACGAGGCAGATTTCCGAGGGGATGAGTTTTTAAATCATCCCGTATCCATAAAAGGCAATAATGATCTTCTATCGATTACACAGCCAAAAATTATTGGTGACATTCATCGAGCATATTTGAAGGCCGGCGCAGACATTATCGAGACAAACACATTCAGCGGCACAGTGATCGCCCAAGAAGACTACCAGTGCGAAAATTGGGTTGACCAAATAAACGAGATGTCGGCCAGAATTGCCAAAGAGGAGGCAGACAGCTTCACATTGAAAGACCCAAATAAACCGAGATACGTGGCAGGGTCGGTTGGCCCTACAAATAAAACAGCTTCCATTTCACCAGATGTAGAAGATCCTGGATTTCGTGCTATCACGTTTGATCAGTTGAAAGCCGCATTTAAACAACAAATGAGTGCGCTACAACGCGGAGGAGTTGACCTGTTTTTAATCGAGACAGTGATCGACACATTGAACGCAAAGGCCGCTCTAATGGCAGTTTATGAACTACGCGATGAAACTGGAATAGAAATTCCAGTGATGCTTTCTGGTACCATTACGGACGCCAGTGGAAGGACGCTCAGTGGACAAACCACGGAGGCATTCTTGATATCTGTTGGCCACTTTCCGCTGCTTAGTATTGGAATTAATTGTGCCCTTGGTGCTAAGAATATGCTTCCCTTCGTAAACGAACTAAGCCGAAAATCAAACTTTTTTGTAAGCGCACATCCTAATGCTGGCCTACCTAACGAAATGGGTGCGTATGATGAAACACCAGAAATGATGACCGATCAGCTGCGTGAGTTTTTAGATCTAGGTGTCCTGAACATTGTTGGTGGCTGCTGTGGCACAACGCCTGATCACATAAGTGCAATTGCTGAAATGGCTGAGGCATATGAGCCAAGGATGCATCAAAAAATAGACAAAGCGTAATATGTCAGCGCATAACCAAGGTCAGTTTATTGTTGATAGAAGCAGAATTGCCGAAATATCAAGTGGGATTAGCCCACTGAAATTGAGCGGGCTAGAACCATTGAGTATTCGTGTCGATTCAAATTTCATCAACATAGGTGAGCGCACCAATGTTACCGGTTCCAAAAAGTTTTTAAACCTGATCAAGGAGGATCAATATGACGCAGCATTGTCTGTAGCTCGCGATCAGGTTGAGGGTGGCGCTCAAGTCTTGGACATTAATATGGATGAGGGAATGCTAGATGGCGTGGAGGCCATGAAAAAGTTCGTGAACCTGATCCAGTCTGAACCAGAAATTGCGCGAATCCCACTCATGATCGATTCTTCAAAATGGGAGATAATTGAAGAAGGATTGAAAGTGTGCCAGGGGAAAAGCATTGTTAACTCAATAAGCCTCAAGGCCGGTGAAGATGAATTCGTTTCTCAGGCACGTCAAGTCTTAAGATATGGAGCCGCGATAATTGTAATGGCTTTTGACGAAGCTGGTCAAGCCGATACTTTCGAGCGTAGGGTTGAAATTTGCAAACGCTCCTATGATATTTTGGTGGATGAAGTGGGTTTCCCACCTCAAGATATAATTTTTGATCCAAATATCTTTCCTGTGGCAACAGGAATGGATGAACATGTTCTTAACGCCGTGAACTTTTTTCGAGCCGCAAAGTGGATTCGAGAAAACCTACCAGGCGCCCACGTAAGCGGCGGAGTCAGCAATGTCTCGTTTAGTTTTCGAGGCAACAATATGGTCAGGGAAGCCATTCATTCAGCCTTTTTATACCACGGAATCCGCGCAGGAATGGACATGGGAATCGTTAACCCATCGATGCTGCAGGTCTATGATGATATTCCCAAGGATCTCCTTGAACACGTTGAAGATGTGCTCCTAAATAGAAGGAATGACGCTACTGAGAGGTTGCTTGATTTTGCGCAATCGGTAAAGGGAACGGCCAAGAAGAAGGAGAAGGATTTGAGCTGGCGAGAAAACACCGTTGAGGCTCGACTGCAACATGCACTTGTTCATGGCTTGGTGGATTTTATTATCGAAGACACGGAAGAAGCTAGGCAAAATGTAAAGCGTCCAATTGAAGTAATTGAAGGAGCGCTGATGGCGGGAATGAACGTCGTCGGAGATTTATTTGGCTCGGGTAAAATGTTTTTGCCCCAGGTTGTGAAAAGTGCTCGAGTGATGAAGAAGTCAGTGGCCTATCTCGAGCCATTCATCGATGATGAGAAATCAGAAGGTGAGAACACGAGTGCCGGGAAGGTCTTGTTGGCCACAGTCAAAGGAGATGTACACGATATAGGAAAGAATATTGTGGGTGTTGTTTTGGCGTGTAATGGATATGAAATCATCGATCTAGGCGTTATGGTGCCGCCCAACAAAATACTGGAAACAGCCATTGAACACAAAGTAGATCTGATTGGGTTGAGTGGGCTAATAACACCATCGCTCGACGAAATGGTTTTCGTAGCACAAGAGATGCAGCGCACGGGATTTAGTATTCCACTTCTAATAGGAGGCGCTACCACGTCTCGGGTGCATACTGCAGTGAAGATTGAGCCTGAATACCCAAACGCAGAAGTGATCCATGTTTTGGACGCCTCACGTTCAGTTACAATTTCAGGATCACTTTTAGGGGCAGATCGAAAGAGGATCGCCGAGGAAGTTAGGGGAGATTATGAGAAACTGCGCACGCAATACGAGCGAAAGCGGTCTGAAAAGAAAATGTTGAAATATGAGGAAGCACGGTCAAATCAACTAATCCTCAATTTCGATGAAATTTGTAAGCCGAATAAGTTGGGTAAGACAGTCTATGAAGGAATTGACATAGCGCGCATTATCCCTTTTATTGATTGGACGCCATTTTTTAGAACATGGGAACTTCACGGTAAGTATCCTGAAATTCTAAAAGACTCGGTCGTGGGTGATGCTGCTCGAAAACTGTTTGAAGATGCGGAGGCCATGCTGGTTGATATTGCAGGGCAGAAGTGGCTACGAGCGAGTGCCGTGGTTGGTATTTGGCCTGCGCAGTCGGTCATGGATGATATAAAATTATATTCTGATGTTGATGCCGCCGAGCCAATGGCCACTATTCATACACTTCGTCAACAAACGCATTACTCTGGATCTAAACCAAATCTTGCGCTTGCTGATTTTATCGCTCCAGCCGAAAGTGGAAAAATGGATTATGTTGGCGGATTCGCCGTAACAACCGGATTGGGCATTGAGTCAAAGGTGAAGGAATTCGAATCGAATCACGATGACTACAATGCGATAATGATTAAAGCTTTGGCAGATCGACTCGCCGAAGCATTGGCGGAAATGATGCACCATAAAGTTCGGACAGAGATCTGGGGGTATGCGAGGTCTGAAAACCTTGGTAATGAAGACTTGATTAAAGAGAAATATCAAGGAATCAGACCTGCTCCTGGCTATCCTGCTTGTCCCGATCACGACGGGAAAACAACGCTTTTTAACCTTCTGGATGCAAATTCAATTGGAATGACACTGTCTGAATCCTTGGCAATGACTCCTGCGGCCTCCGTGAGCGGTTGGTATTTTTCACACCCTGAAGCACGTTACTTCGGCTTGGGGAAAATCAATATGGATCAAGTGGAGTCTTACGCAAAACGTCAGAAAGTTTCTCTCGATGAAATGAAAAAGCGGTTAAGTCCAGTGATTCTATAATGTCGTTCATCACCAAATCATTCCGTTCGTGTGAAAATGACCGAGCTGCCCAATCAACCTTTTACTTTTATAGCGTGAAAAAATGGCTGATACCAATACTGATATGTTTAGCGATAAGTGCAAGTGCGCAGAATACGCTGACTCTTGAGCAATGTGTAGAAATGGCATGGGTCAATAACTTGCAAATAAAACAGGCAGAACTGTCACTCGAATCCGGCGAATCAAATTTGAGTCGGGCCAAATCGGATAGAATGCCCAACTTGAATGGTTTTGCTTCTCACAACTACAATTGGGGTCAGCGGATAGATCCGTTTACAAACCAGTTTGCGAACACAAGGGTCCAGAGCAATTCATTCGGACTATCGTCGAGCGTAGACCTTTTCAGTGGATTCCAAAACAAACAAAACATTAAAGCCCAGCAAGCTGCATTGGAGGCTGTGCTATTCGATTTAGAAGCGCAAAAAAACGACGTAGCCTTGGCTGTATCGTCTTCCTTTCTGGCCGTATTGCTTGCCGATGAACTTAGATTAGTCGCTGAAAAGCAATTGCTGATTACTCAGCAACAACTGAATCGAATATCGAAGTTGGTTGAAGCGGGGAGCATCAATGTTGGAAGTAAATATGACCTCGAAGCTCAACTTGCTCAGGATGAGGCAAACGCAACTCAACGTGATATAGACTTCAATCTAAATTTACTTCAGCTAAAGCAACTATTACTGTTGCCTGCAAATGAAGAGCTAGCATTGACCAAACCATCAAGTTTGGAGTTGGAACCGGATGCGAAATTGGAATCGACCGCTACCGTATACAGCTTTGCTGAGACAAACATGCCAGAGATTAAGCGAGCCGAAAAGTCGTTGATTCAATGGGAAAGCCAGTATAAAAGTGCGCAAGGTGGGCTGTATCCTTCCCTTTCGTTAAGTGGGTCCATTGGGTCCGGATACTCCGGTTTGCGCACGACGCCGATAAATGTGGTTCAGGTTGGCACACAAGCAATTGGATCCACTGAGTCTGGAGAGGCGGTATTTGTTCCGACGTATGATTCGGATCTGCAGAAAGTCGCTTTCGGAACCCAAGTGAGTGACAACTTCAATCAGTATATCGGACTTTCATTGAATGTGCCTATTTTCAATCGAGGTGTGGTATCTAATTCGATGCAACAGGCACGGATCAACCAAGACATCGCCGAGTTGCAGTTGGAAGGTGAGAAACAAGTGTTGCTCCAGAAGATTGAGAATGCACGAGCCCAAGCTTTAGCAGCGAGGCAACTATACATTGCAAACCAAAAGTTGCTTGCATCTTCCGAAAAGGCATTTGAGTTTGCTACAGCAAGATTTGAAGCAGGAGCGTTAAATACAACTGAGTTTAATACATCGAAGAACAATGTTGTCATGGCTTCCGCCAGAACAGCTCGATCCAAATACGACTTCGTGTTTAAAACCAAAGTGTTGGAATTCTACATGGGTAAGCCGCTGAGTTTCAAGGAGTGATTTCGATGGATGCATTGATCTTAAATATTGAAAGTTCGACTACCATGTGTTCGGTCAGTTTAGGTAAGAATGGCCATTGCTTGGATCACCGATCGTTCAATGAAGGTTATTCACATGCTGAGAAATTAGCGCCTTTTATAGCAGATATTTTGGCAGCGAATAATCTAAAAGCGTCTGATTTAGATGCGATCGCTGTCAGCTCGGGCCCAGGAAGTTACACTGGACTTAGGATTGGTCATTCCTTGGCTAAAGGGTTGTGTTTTTCTGCCTCAAAACCGCTCATTTCTGTTCCTACATTGCAATTGATGTGTTTGAATAAAGAGGTGCGGGCCAAGGTGAATTTTTATAAAGATGTTTTGTTGTGCCCGATGCTGGATGCGCGTAGGATGGAAGTCTATACCTGTACATATGACATTGGACTAAAAGAGGTAAGTAAGACTCAAGCAAAGATTTTGGACGAAGAATCATTTCGGGACGAACTGGCAAAAGAGGCTGTTTTGTTTTTTGGCCCAGGTTCCGAAAAAGTGAAGACGGTAGTTGATTCCAAAAGCGCGTATTATGTAGAAGATGTTTGGCCAAGTGCGGAAGACATGTGCTTGTTGAGCCAAACAAAGTTTGAGGCCCAAGAATTTGAAGATGTGGCATACTGCGAGCCCTTCTACCTAAAGGAATTCATGGCGACAACTCCAAAGAAGCTTATCTAAATTTCAGTCTTCCAGACTTTACGTGCACTTGGGTTTATGTCATCGGCGAAATGGCTGATATCGTGATAGTTTCGTTAGCAATTGTTGTCATTTTCTGTGAAGATACATACGTGCTTTAAAGAAGGGATATGACGAATTGTAAGCATCTTTGCGATGTGGAAGCCAAAAGCACGATTTACTTTGATGGGGTTTGTAACCTGTGTAACAGGTTCGTTCAATTCATAATTAAGCGAGATCCTACTGCACGATTAAGTTTTGCCGCCCTGCAGTCTGAGCCGGGACAGAAAATGCGTGCGGAAAACGACAAGACGGCAGATGAGTTTGATTCTGTCGTATTTGTCAAGGACGGTAAGTTGTATGAAAAGTCGACTGCGGTATTGCACGTGCTTCGAGAGTTAGGAGGGGTTTGGGCTTTGTTCTATGTGTTTATCATCGTTCCGCGGTTCATCAGCGACGCGGTGTATGACTTAGTTGCGGCAAACCGATATCAACTGTTTGGAAAACAGGATGTGTGCATGATGCCTACGCCAGAATTGAAGTCTCGATTCTTGGATGGACTCTAACTACCAATAGCGATATACGAATTCCCAGATTTCTGCATCTTGAGAAATCGGGTCCATCAGAATCCAACCCTTCGGCCACCCGTTCGAATGGCTGACAATGGACCATTTTTTACACTTTCCTTTAACGCAAAAGGATCCCTCATCATCACCGCTTGCTGGAAATCGATACTCCAATACCTCGTTCTGTGAAACGTCCTTGAATCGGTAATAGGAGGGCTCGTTAGCCCGGTATTCCCACATTTCCAAGTTTTGAATTCGGCTGCCATTCCAAGTTTCACGTACTACCAGATTATCTTTTTTGTCTAGCATAGAAACCACGCGTTGATAGGGCTCAGAGCGCATGCCTCCGATTAATTCTACAAATCCGTCCTTGATCTCTTGTTTGGCAATTTTTTCTAGACTTAATTTTTCCCAGGCCGCATTTCCGATCCGTGTGGAGATGGTGCGTTTTTGGCTGCTGGAGTCAAGCGGTGCATAGACCGTCTTGCGCTCGTACCTGCCCATGCGCTCCGTTTCCTGTGCTAATTTATTTTGAAAGTAAATCCGCTTGACCTCGTTTGTGTCAATGCGACCGGCAAATCCTGGGTATGTTTTTCGGTATCCAATCAGCCTTCCTTTTCCGTCAAAGTAATAGGTGAAGCGAATGCTATAGTCGAGAATTTGTTGAGATGATGGTTTTTGCATCTCACGTATTGTAATGGACTTAATGCCCGCTTTTTCTACCTCCGCAGCATCAAAAGATGGATAGCGATGAAGTAAAAATTCGTTAGAAAGAATCTGCGCCTCCGAAACAAATGCAAGGGCGATTAGACTAGCGAAGCTGGCTAAGTGCTTCATCTGCCGTCTCCACCGGAACCTTACAAGCACCGAATTGACAGACGTAAAACAATGTCTTGCCTTCGACCAACTTGTGTTCCAGAATGGGGGTGCTGCCTTCATTTTTGCCTCCACAAAACACAACATTCGGAAGATACGAGGCCTGTAGATCTTCAAGTTTTTTCAAACAATCTTCGCCAACAATGGCTACCTCGAAGTATGGCTGGCTAATCATCATGTGAAGCATCATCCATTGCGAATACCCTCCTGGATATTGTGAGAAAGAAGATTCAACTTGCGCAAGCTGTGTCTTGCTAAGCTCGATCAAGTCGCCGTCCTCTAGAATTAAGCCCAACTTATAGAGGTTGGTAGCCATAACCGAGTTTGAGGCGGGTATAACATTGTCTGTTATTTCAGCTTTTTTAGATACCAATTCAGGGTCAAGCTTGGACTTGAAATAGAACATCCCTGAGGGGGCTTGTTCAAAGTGACCGAATACATATTCCGTTAGCTTCTTAATCTTAGGAAGCGTGGTTGTGTCGAGCGTAACTTCATAGTATCTGATTAACGCATCGATGAGAAGAGCATAATCTTCTAAATACGCGTTAATATTCGACTTGTTACCCTTGAAGTTGTGCCAGAGTTTGCCATCGCTGGTCATTTGTTGGCTTGTTAAGAAGTTTAAATTTTGAGTCGCGAGTTCAAGCCAACGTTCATTTTTAGTTACTACATATGCGTCAATCAGTCCTTTACTCATCAGGGCATTCCATGATGTTAATGTCTTATCATCTAGCCCCGGGCGAATGCGTTTTTCTCGATAGGCGAGGGAAGCGATTTTAAATGCAGTGATTTTCTCGTGTAGCGTTGAGATTTCGATGTCGTGCTTTTTCGAAATGGCGGCATCACTCTTTCTTCTGAGCAAAATGTAGTTATCGTGTTCCCAAAGTCCATGGTGGTCAATTGAATAATAGTCTGCGATAAGGTCAAAGTTTTCTACCGCAATCTGCTCGATTTCTTCCTTTTTCCAAACGTAAAACTTGCCTTCTTCCCCTTCGCTATCTGCGTCAAGTGCGCTGTAAAACGCCCCATTTGTGGCTGTCATTTCGCGCTCAACCCAAGCGGCTGTTTCATTGACTATTTCTAGGTAAAGTGGGTTTGCTTGATGAAGATATGCCTGGCTATATAGTGAGAGAAGTTGCCCATTGTCATAGAGCATTTTTTCGAAATGAGGCGCCTTCCAAAGGGCATCGGTAGAATAGCGTGAAAAGCCTCCGCCAATCTGATCGTAAATGCCACCCATCGCCATTTTTTCCAGTGTGAGATGAACAAAGTCGGTAACATCTTTATCCTTGGTAATAAATCCATACTTCAAAAGGAATTCGTAGTTGTTGGGCATTGGAAATTTGGGTGCGCGATCCATGCCACCTTCCCTAAGGTCAAAAGATTGCTTCCAGCGGGATACGCCAGTTTCTAAAACTTCAACACTGAATTCTGGTGGCATAGAAACAAGTGGTTTATCATCCATTTGCTTTAATCCATCAGTCAGCTTCTCCGAGTATTCCAACACCTTTTCGCGGTCAGTCTTCCATAGGTCTGACAGCTGAGTGAGAATTTGGATCCACTTGTCTTTTGGAAAGTAAGTTCCGCCAAAAAAGGGCTCTCCTGTTGGAAGAGCAAAACAGTTCAGGGGCCATCCGCCACTTCCAGTCATCAGTTGCACGGCGTCCATATAGACTTGGTCCACGTCTGGCCGCTCTTCTCGATCAACCTTAATACAAATGAAATTCGAATTCATTAGTTCGGCTACAGCGGAGTCCTCGAAGCTCTCGTGTTCCATAACATGACACCAGTGACATGCACTATAGCCAATACTGACTAAAATCGGTTTGTCTTCTGCCTTCGCTCGCTTCAGAGTCTCCTCATTCCATGGTAGCCAATGAACGGGATTGTAGGCGTGCTGTAAAAGATATGGACTCGTCTCATTTATTAGTGCATTGGGCTCGTTCGATTTCATGGTAGAATGATTTTGAGATTCAGTACAAGTTGCACTGCTCAATAGCGTTATGATCAGTAATATTTGGGTTATCCTTGTCAACCCTCAATGATATTCATCTTTAATCATACGGCACTTATTATTCTAAAGGCGGCGTCTGTTGACCTCGAGCCGGGATATGTGCTTGCCCTTTTCTTTTTTATTGGGCTACTGGTTTTTCGGGCATACGTGCAGTATCAAAAGGAACTATCCCAAGAATTAGGCGCTGATGTTTCGGATTATGAGTTGAAGGATGTACATCGAATTCGACAGAGTGCCGACGAAATATTGAATACCAAGAATTCATATTATGCGCGACTCTCGAGCGAAGGAAAAGTGAAGTTTCAGAAAAGGCTTCAAGGTGTTTTGGCCAACAAAACGTTTTATGCGAAAGAAGGACTGAAGCTGACCGATGAAATGACGGTATTAGCGGCCTCTGCATTCGTGCAGATATCCTTCGGTTTGTCTCGAGGTATTCTCATGGAGTTCGATAAGATTTATATCTACCCTGATCTATTCTTCAATAAGCTGCTTGATCGAAATTTAAAAGGAAGTACATCGCCCTTGGGGATTATTAGGTTTTCATGGAAACATCTTGAACATGGCTTTGCTCGTGACGACGATGGAATAAATCTGGCGTTGCATGAACTCGCGCATGCATTTAAAATCACGGTGGAAACCGATGATAGTATGGATGTTGGAATCTTTGATGCCTTGAAGGATTTACAGATAATAGGAGGAGAAGTGCGCTCCCAAGTTCTGAAAGGGAAAACGGAAGTATTAAGAAAGTATGCTGCTGTAAATGATCATGAGTTTTTTGCCTGTGCGGTCGAAGTGTTCTTTGAAAACCCGGAAGAACTAAAAGCCGATCAGCCAAAACTATTCAGCGCCTTAATTAATGTGCTTGAGCAAGATCCTTCAAATAGAATTGACGATTACGCCGCTCCAGAAGTGAGGCGTAAGTTCAATTTTAAGCATGAAATCGCAATCAAGCCCGATGGTCATTATTCCTTTATGCAGTGGATGATGGTAATTGGGTTAGTGATCATACTCGTGCCTATTTTCATGATCAAGCTTCACGCGGATTCGAGTCCGGTGCCGACATTACTTTTTGTAATAACTGTCCTCACCTTGGGTGTGATTCGCTACTACAGGAAACTTGTGGTTTCAGGGTATACTTCTCCTGGGATATTTATAGTGTTTTTACTCCTTGGTTGGTTTCCATTAATTGGCGGGCCGGCCCTGGTTATGAACTTTCTCATACCTGTATATAGTACAACAGAATATGTCGCGATTAAGAACGCCGATTATATTGGCGATCATGAATACGAGGCGATTCCAATTGATGCGGATGACGCACACTATGTTATTGACGGAAATGTATATGGAGAAATTAAAAAATGCAATGGTCATTGCTTGCTAGAGGTGCGAAGCCACTATGGCGTATTCGGTCTTGAAGTAATTGACGATTACAGCGTGATTCAGGTATCGGAAAAGGATTCCTCATATACGCCGATGCAGTAATCGATGTAATTCAGGATCTCATCCTTACCATGCCGGCTGGTGGCAGAGCTCAGGAAAAACTTGGGGAGCTCTTCCCATGTTTCAAGCATCTTCTTTTTATAACGCTCAAGGTTTTTGCCTAGTTCAGCGCTATTCATTTTGTCAATTTTCGTGAAGATAACGGTAAACGGGATGCCTTTTGTTCCGAGCCATTCCATGAAATCCAGGTCAATTTTTTGAGGCTCTACTCTGCAGTCAACCAAAACAAAGGCGTTAACCATGTTTTCGCGCTGTTCAAAGTAGTTGTAGATCAGCTTCATAAATGATGCTCGATCTTTCTTCGACACTTTAGCATATCCAAAGCCCGGTAAATCAACCAGATACCAAGCGTCATTCACGATAAAGTGATTGATGAGTCGGGTCTTTCCAGGGGCGCCAGAAGTCTTTGCCATGCTCTTTCGGTCACACAGCATGTTTGTTAAGCTGCTCTTTCCAACGTTGGATCGGCCGATAAAGGCAAACTCGGGCTTTTCAGTTTTTGGGCATTGCTCCACCTTGGCGGAGCTAACAACAAACTCGGACGTAGTAACGCGCATTATGCTGCTGGGGAAAAGCGAGATTTGAGCCAGCTATCCAATATTTCGTTGAACTCGGCAGGATGCTCCATCATGGCAGCATGTCCGCATTCATCAATCCAAAAAAGATCTGAATCCGAAAAAAGTTCATGGAATTCCTCGGCCACATCAGGCGGTGTGATTGTGTCGTTTTGACCCCAGATTAAACATGTCGGAATATTCATTTTCGGAATTTCAGTGGCCATGTTGTGTCGAATGGCGCTCTTCGCAAGCGAAATTATTCGAACTGTTTTCCCTTTGTCGTTGACAATGTCAAAGCATTCGTCCACCAGTTCCTTGGTTGCGTGCTTCGGGTCGTAAAATGTTACAGCAACCTTCTCCTTTACGAATTCATAGTTCCCGCGCTTCGGGAACGAACCTCCCAGGGTGTTTTCATATAAACCAGAGCTTCCAGTAAGCACCAGTGATTTTACTCGGCTCAAATATTTTGAAGCGTAGACAAGCGCCACATGACCTCCTAATGAATTACCTAAAAGATGTGCCTTGTCAATCTTTTTGTAATCCATGAAGTCAGCAAGATACTTACTTAGGTTTTTCACATTGGTGTCGATGATGGGCATCGTGTACAAAGGCATAATTGGAATTATGACCTTGAATCGTTTGGAGAAATAATCAAACACACCGCGAAAATTACTGAGTGCACCGAAAAGTCCGTGCAGCACAATCAAGGGTTCGCCTTCTCCTTTCTCAATATATGAGAATCCGTTTTCTTCCGTGATTTTGATTTCCATGTGTGGTTGAGGGCTTCTGTCGTAAGCGACCAAAAATAAAGAATTTGAAGGCTGATCTATGCTCCTGTTTGTGGTCGGTCAACAGATGGCTGTTGAAAGGGAAAGTTATCGGGTGTCTGGGCCCGCTGAAACCGAGTAAATATGAGATTTTACGTAAAATCTTCCCATTTTTTACCACCGGCGAAAAGTCTCGTAAAAAGGGCAAAAATTGAGAAAATGCAGAAAGTTGAAGCTCAAGTTTTCAACATTTTGTAAAGAGGTGGGTATAAGTGGTAAAATACGGTTATTTTAGCTGCTTCTTTTAACAAGCCCTTTGATGACAAGCTTTTTAGGTGAATTTGATTGCAAGCTGGATGGAAAATCCAGATTTCTTCTTCCTTCAGGATTGAAGAAACAGCTTGACCCTGCCTGTAAAGAGCAGTTTGTCTTGAATCGTGGGTTTGAAGGTTGCTTGGTTTTATACCCTCAGAATGAGTGGGATAAGATTGCTTCTAAGCTTAAGAAGCTCAACTTATTTGTTTCGAAGAATCGGGCGTTTTATCGCCAGTTTCATAATGGGGCAACCTCAATTACACTAGATGGAAATGGTCGGGCTTTGATTCCAAAAAGCCTGATGTCATACGCAGATATTTCAAAGGAGGCGGTGCTTTTTGCGTATGCAGATCGCATTGAAATTTGGTCGAAGGACCGATACGCCGAGGTGATGAGTCAGGATTCGGAAGACTTTGCTGCTCTGGCTGAAGAGGTCATGGGAAGCATGAATGATGTCGAGGAGAAATGACATATCACACCACTGTTCTTTTACATGAAGGGGTAGAGGCGCTTAACTTAAAAACCGACGGTGTATATGTCGATGCCACATTTGGCGGTGGTGGGCATAGCAATTTGATTCTTAGTCAGTTGGATGGAGGTAAGTTATTGGCCTTTGATCAAGATCCGGATGCGGAACGCAATGCGCCAGCTGATGATCGATTCGTTTTGTGCAAAGGGAATTTTCGTTTTCTGAAAAACTTTCTTGTAGCCAACGGAGTGGATCAGGTTGATGGAATTCTAGCAGATTTTGGCGTGTCAGGGCATCAGTTTGATGAAGGCTCGCGTGGGTTTAGTTATCGGTTCGATGCCGAACTAGATATGCGCATGAATCCAAATCAGGAGCTAGATGCGAAGAGTGTGGTAAACACCTACGAAGAAGCTCAATTACGAGACATGTTTCATCAATATGGTGAAACATCCTATGGCAGCGCAGTGGCGAGGAGAATAGTAAGCGCGCGCCAGGAAGTGAAGCTGGAGAGGATAGAGCAACTCGTAACGCTGGTAGATCAACTTGTTCCTGAGCGCAAACGGAAGTCAGAATTGTCGAAAATATTTCAGGCAATCCGAATCGAAGTGAATGATGAGCTAGTTGCGCTGAAAGAGTTTGTGGAGCAATCGACATCGGCGCTGAAGCCAGGGGGAAGGTTTGTTGCGATAAGCTATCACTCTTTAGAGGATAGGCCTATCAAGCATTTTTTTAGAAGTGGAAATTTTAATGACAAGCAAGATAAAGACCTCTATGGAAATATAAATCGACCCCTTAATCCAGTTGGGAAAGTGGTTGTGCCTTCAAAGGAAGAAATAGAAATGAACCCAAGAGCGCGAAGCGCCAAAATGCGAATAGCAGATAAAAACAGCAATGGCTGAAGAACAAAAAAAGACGAAAAAACAGAACCCTATAGCCGCAGTGCTTTCGGGGAGTTTGCTCACGCAAGATGCGGTGGTGAAGCATCTGCCGTACATGCTATTTCTGGCCTTTCTGGGTTTGGTCTATATAGCTAATGGGTATATGGCTGAGTCTTCGGTTCGGCAAATCAATAAGACACAGCAGGAGATAAAAGAGCTGCGAAGCGAGCAAATAAGCATGAAGAGCGAATTGAACAATACCATTATCGAGTCAGAGCTCAAGAAGATTATTGCTGCTCGCAATATGGGCTTGAACGAATCAATAGATCCGCCAAAGAAAATTGTCCTTGAATCCAATGAAATGGAGAAGATAAACTGATGAAGGCGAATCCAAATAAGGAGCTTCTAAACAGATCTTATCTGGTCTATTTTTCCTTGACCCTTCTCGCTGTCGCAATAATTGGAAAGGCGCTCTTTATTCAGCTTTGGGAGGGTCCCGAGCTTAGAGAACGTGCAGAAAGTCTGACTACAGTTTTTCGAGATATTGACGCGGTTCGGGGAAATATATACGCAGATGATGGCAGTATGTTGGCTACGTCCATTCCAATTTACGAAGCCCGAATGGACATGAAAGCCGATGGCTTAACCGACGAAGCCTTCAAGGAAGATTTGGATTCGCTTTGCATCAAACTTGCTGAAACATTCGAAGGGAAGGATGCGGTGGAATGGAAGCGTGAGCTGCTCGAGGCGCGTAGCGCTGGAAATAGGTATAAGCTCATTCAACGTAAAGTGAAGTACCACCAAATGAAAGCCATGCGCTCATTTCCGATTTTTCGGCTGGGGCGGTTTAAAGGTGGATTTATCGTGTTGCAGCAAAATAGGAGAGAGAAGCCCTTTAGAATGCTCGCCGCAAGAACCATTGGATACGATAGAGAAGATATGACTCCTGTTGGGTTGGAAGGAGCATATAAAAAGGAGCTTGCTGGAGTCAGTGGGAAGCGATTGATGCAAAAGATTTCCGGGGGTGTTTGGATGCCCATTAATGATGAGAATGAAATTGAACCGCAGGATGGCTTTGATATACACACAACAATCAACCTCAACATTCAGGATGTTGCCGAAAATGCCCTACTAAGACAGCTTCAATTGCATGACGCAGACCACGGTTGTGTCATATTAATGGAGGTAGAGACGGGTGAGATCAAGGCTATAGCCAATCTAAGCAAGGATGATGATGGCGACTATTGGGAATATTACAATTACGCCATCGGTGAGAGTACCGAGCCGGGTTCTACGTTTAAGCTCCCATCGCTAATTACAGCACTTGAAGATGGGTATATCACATTAACCGATAGTGTAGAAACGGGCAATGGTCGCGCGGAATTTCATGGAGAAATCATGCGAGATTCAAAGGAGGATGGGTACGGGAAGATTTCCATTAAAGAGGCCTTTGCGGTATCATCCAATATCGGTGTGATGCGGGTTATTGAAAAGTACTATGCTAATGAGCCCGAAAAGTTCATTAAAGGGCTGAAGCGAATGAAGCTTGGAGATAAGATTGGAATTGAAATCTCCGGAGAAGGAGAGCCTTTGATAAAAGATCCATCAGATAATTCGTGGTCGTTGATTACTCCACTTTGGACAAGCATTGGATATGAGGTGCAGGCAACACCGCTGCAGATACTGACATTTTATAATGCCATCGCCAACGATGGGAAGATGATCAAGCCAAAGTTTGTACGAAAGATTACGGATAAAAGCAGTGTTGTCCGGGAACAACCAACGGAAGTGCTGAGTGAGCGAATTTGTTCCGAAAAAACTGCCAAACTCGGTAGAGAGTTGCTCGAGTCAGTCGTCACTTCTGGAACTGCCAAAAACCTTCGAAATTCCAACTACGCCATTGCAGGGAAAACGGGTACCGCGCGTATTGCAAACTCAAATGAGGGTTACGGGAAGAAAATTACTTATCAGGCCTCGTTTGCAGGTTATTTTCCAGCGGATAATCCCAAGTATAGCTGCATTGTAGTGGTTAATGCTCCGAATAAAAGTCACTATTATGCAAGTCATGTTGCCGGTCCAATTTTCGAAGAAATTGCGGACAAGGTATACGCCACCAGTATAAACATCCACGAAGAGCTTAAGCGCCAAAGCGACATAACCTCGCTGACGCATATTCCTGTTTCGAAGAATGGCGCTCAGGCTGATTTATTTACTGTTTTTGATGGATTAAATATTCCAATCCATTCGTCAAACCCTGATAATAAATGGGTGGTTACTCAAACTGGACCTGATGTGGTGAAAATGGATCGACGATCGGTGACCGAAAACTTGGTGCCGAATGTTAAAGGAATGTCTGCCCAAGATGCTGTATTCATATTAGAAAATGCAGGCTTGTCTGTATCGCTTCGAGGAAGAGGCGCAATCCGACAACAATCTATAGCGCCAGGGCAGCGAATAATAAAAGGAGAACGCATAATACTTGAATTGTCGTGAAGCTTCTCCAAGATATATTATACAAGGCGGGTCTGCAGGAAGTCGTTGGTGGGACAAACTTAGCGGTGGAGCGTATATGCAGTGATAGCAGAATGGCCGATCCATTGAGTGCGTTTATTGCCATTAGAGGAACCCAGACAGATGGTCACCTTTTCATTGATAAAGCCATTTCTCAAGGATGTCGCATCATAATATGCGAAGAGTTTCCAGATGATAAAAAAGAAGAAGTCACCTACGTGCGGGTTAGTTCTACTTCAAATGCGCTGGGTACAATAGCATCGAATTTTTACGACAATCCTTCTGAGAAGATCAAGTTAATCGGTGTTACAGGCACCAATGGTAAGACTACTGTGGTCACGCTGTTATATCAGCTTTTCAAGGCGTTGGGCTATAAAACAGGCATGTTGTCGACGGTCGTGAATATGATTGGTAACAGAGAAGTAAAGGCAACGCATACCACCCCCGACCCAATCCAACTGAATGGGCTTTTAGCCGAAATGGTAGAAGAAGGGTGCGAGTACTGTTTCATGGAGGTGAGTTCACACGCAATTCATCAAGGAAGGATTACTGGACTCCGGTTTCGAGGCGGATTGTTTACGAATATTACCCACGATCACCTTGATTATCATAAAACGTTTGATGAGTATATCAAGGCCAAAAAGGCCTTTTTCGATCAACTGCCAAGCGATGCCTTTTCCCTCTTGAATCAGGACGATGCGCATGCCGAAATCATGGTTCAAAATTCAAAATCGCAGGTGTCGATGTTCGCATTGAAACGGGCAGCAGATTTCAAAGTGAAAATATTAGAGAGCCATTTTCAAGGATTGAACCTCCTAATTAATGGCCGTGAGATTTGGTCAAAACTCATTGGTGAATTCAACGCTTACAACATAGTGGCAGCATATAGTACGGCTGTTTTACTCGGGCAAGATGAGCTGGAAGTTCTAACGATGTTGTCAAACCTGAATGCCCCCAGCGGCAGATTTCAATACATGCGCACTGAGGCTGGAGTTACGGGTATTGTCGACTACGCGCATACGCCGGATGCACTAAAGAATGTGCTCAACACCATAAACGATATCCGCGGGGGTAATGAAAAGGTGATCACGGTGGTTGGTTGCGGAGGCGATAGAGACAAGGATAAGCGACCTGTAATGGCTGAAATCGCAGCGAAGAAAAGCGATAAGGTCATCCTAACCAGTGATAATCCAAGGAGTGAAGATCCAGCTCAAATCATACGAGACATGGAGCAAGGAATTGATGTAGTTCAATCCAAAAAGACATTAAGCATTTCAGATCGAAAAGAGGCGATAAAGGTGGCCGCTAGCATGGCTGAGGCAGGGGATATAATTCTTGTGGCAGGTAAGGGTCATGAGACTTACCAGGAGATAAAGGGAGAACGATTTGACTTCGATGATCTTAAAATATTAACCGCAATGCTAAACCTAGTAAGCTGATGTTTTACTATTTGTTTTCATATCTAGATTCAATGGACTTCCCTGGCGCAGGGGTCTTCCAATATATTACGTTCCGAACCGCCATGGCAGTGTTCACATCACTCCTTATTTCCATGGCATTTGGTGGTAGGATAATTCGATATCTCCGCAAACTTCAAGTTGGTGAAACGGTGCGCGACCTTGGGTTAGAGGGTCAGTTGCAAAAGCAGGGAACTCCGACCATGGGTGGGTTGATCATTCTATCTGCCATTGTGATTCCGACGCTTTTGTGGGCCAAACTTCATAATACATACATCTGGCTCATGCTGATATCCACTGTGTGGCTCGGTGCGATTGGGTTTACGGACGATTACATCAAGGTGTTTAAGAAGGATAAAAAAGGTCTAGCGGGAAAATTCAAAATTGTTGGGCAGGTCGGTATTGGAATTATTGCCGGAGCCATTTTATTTTTCAATGGTGAAATAACCATGAAACACAAGGTCTTTGACGACGCTGGAGTAGTGATTACGGAGGAGGTAGTAGCGGCAGATGGCAGCACCTCGACCAAAACGAAGTGGGTTGAAACTGATATTAGTAAGACAACAATTCCGTTTGTCAAACACAATGAATTCGATTATCGCTGGTTGCTTGATTGGGCTGGTGAAACAATTGCGAGCTGGACCTGGCTTATATACATTATCGTAGTAATCGTCATCGTCACCGCCGTGAGTAACGGGGCCAATATGACCGATGGGCTCGATGGACTCGCGGGTGGTACCTCCGCCATTGCAGGATTGGCTTTAGCCATATTCGCCTACCTCAGTTCAAACATCATTTTCGCTGATTTCCTAAACATCATGTTCATTCCTAACTCGGAGGAGCTGGTGATTTTTATGGGTGCATTTGTCGGCGCATGTATCGGATTTCTCTGGTACAACTCATATCCTGCCCAAGTATTTATGGGAGATACAGGAAGCTTAGCTATAGGCGGCATCATCGCTGTCTTCGCCCTGGCAATCAAAAAAGAATTACTGATCCCAATTTTTTGCGGGGTGTTTTTAGTCGAGAATCTCTCGGTTATGCTCCAGGTAGGCTATTTCAAATACACCAAGAAACGATCAGGCGAGGGAAAAAGAATTTTTCTGATGGCACCATTACATCATCACTATCAAAAGAAGGGACTGCATGAAAGCAAGATTGTTTCCCGGTTTTGGATAATCGGGGTGATGCTAGCGGTGATAAGCATCATCACACTCAAACTGCGATAGCGGTGAGGGTTGTGGTGCTCGGAGGAGGAGAAAGTGGAGTAGGAGCGGCCATGTTGGCAAAGCAAAAGGGAATGGAAGTTTTCTTAAGCGATGCCGGGCCAGTGAAGGAGAAGTATAAACGTGTTCTTTCAAATAATGAAATTCTGTTTGAAGAAAATGGCCACTCAAGTGACCAGATTTTAAACGCGGAAGTGATCGTAAAAAGCCCCGGTATTCCTGACACGGCTGCCGTGGTTATGCGTGCGGCAGCATTCGGAATCCCAGTGATAAGTGAGATTGAATTTGCTGCGAAGCATTCCAAAGCAAAGTTTATTGCAATCACTGGCAGCAATGGGAAGACAACAACGGCACTGCTAACGCATCATATTCTGAAGCGTGCGGGTTTGAAGGTGGGCCTTGGTGGAAACATCGGAAAGAGTCTCGCTTCCATCGTGCATGAAGGCGATGAGTTTGACTGGGTTGTTCTCGAGCTAAGTAGCTTCCAATTAGATGGCATGTTTGAGTTTAAAGCTGACATAGCTATTCTGCTAAACATCACCGAGGACCACTTAGATCGATACGATTATGATGTCAAGAAATACGCTCGATCCAAGATGCGGATTGTTCAAAATCAAGACGACGTGTGCTGGTTTATCTATAACCAAGATGATCCGATGACAAATGAGATTCTGCAAGAATTTGACATAAAGGCGCAAAAGGCAACCATTTCAATCAAACAAAAACCAGACGAAGACAGACCGTATTCTGGATTCGCAACAGATAAAAATTTAACCATAAATCCAAATAATAAACCCTTAACTATGACCATACAAGAACTTGCATTGCAAGGCAAACACAATCTTTATAATTCGATGGCGTCAGGAATTGCAGCCCGAATTTTAGAGGTTCGCAAAGACATAATTAGAGAATGTCTTACTGATTTTCAAAACGTTGAGCACAGGCTAGAGCATGTCAACACCGTTTATGGAATGAACTTCATAAACGACTCAAAAGCCACCAACGTAAACTCTACATGGTACGCATTAGAAAGCATGTCAACACCTGTCGTGTGGATTGCTGGTGGCGTAGACAAGGGAAATGATTACACACAAATTGCCGACATGGTGAAGCAAAAGGTTCGAACAATTATTTGCATCGGCAAGGATAATTCGAAGCTAAAAGCTGCCTTTGAAGGAATGGTCGAGAACATTATCGAAGTCGACGTAATGCGCGATGCGGTATATAATGCATACAAGTCAGGTGAGAAAGGCGATGCCATTTTGCTTAGTCCTGCTTGCGCAAGTTTCGACCTGTTTGAAGACTATGAAGATCGAGGAAGACAGTTTAAGGAAGCCGTCCGAAACCTTTAATCAAGCCGCATGAGAGCAACTATTCAATCAATAGAAAAAGCGCTTGACAACAAACTCGTTTCGGCGCGAAAGGAAAATTTACAGCGACTGGCTGATATCGAACATCGGCTGGAATTCGTTGCGACTGTAGATGGGGTGGAGTATATTAATGACGCCAAGTCAACAGATGTAAATTCTACGTGGTATAGTCTCGATTGTTTGGAAGGACCCGTTATTTGGATTGCGAGTTCATGCCAATTTGAGGAGGATTATGCGCTGTTAAAAGAGGTGGATATCAGCAACGTTAAGGCGCTTATAGTTTTGGGAGAAGCAAAGGATGAGTTCGTCCGCAGGTTTGATGGGAGAATTGAACTCGTCACAAAAGTGAATACCCTTACTGAGGCTGTTTCGCATGCGATGATTGGCTCCGATAAAGGAGATATGGTTTTGTTTTCTCCAGCATGTTCTGACTATCAAAACTTCAGACATTACAAGGAGGCAGGTCAGCAATTTAGAAAAGCAGTTCGTGAGGTTCAATTGATCAATCGATGATCCAGATCACACGACGCATAGACATCTTAAGAGCCAATAGATACAACGGATAGGTGGAGGAGCTTCTTAAATATATAAAGGGCGATCGCGCCATTTGGCTCATCATGCTTATGCTATCTGTAGCAAGTTTGCTGCTTGTGTATAGCAGCATCGTTACGCTGGCTTATAGGCATCATGATGGCAATACGTTCTATTACCTTTTTCGACATGGGTTTATCCTGATCTGTGGTCTCGGCCTCATGTATTTTGCCCATAAAATAAAGTTCAGTTATTACAGCAAAATTGCTCAATTGGCCCTGCTGGTCAGCGTGCCTCTTCTGTTGCTCACTATGTTTAAGTTTACTGGAGGTACGAACCTGAACAACGCAGATCGATGGTTAACGATCCCAATAATCAATCAAACCTTCCAGCCTTCTGATTTAGCAAAACTGGCGCTCATCATGTATGTAGCGCGGTTTATCGCTATAAAACAGGATGTCATTAAAGATTTCAGACAAGGCTTTTTGCCCTTGCTCTTACCCATTTTTGTCGTTTGTGGACTCATACTCAGGGCAGATTTAAGTACAGCTCTACTTCTATTCGTTAACTGCATTATCCTCATGTTTATAGGTAGGGTTAGCTTAAAGCATATTGGCCTATTGATGGCCACAGGTGTGCTTGTTGGTGGGATGATTTATGGCGTTGGGAAAGCCTTTCCTGGCTCATTTCCACGAATCGATACATGGTCAAGTCGCGTCGATGCATTTGTGTCGCCTTCCGATGCGTCAATGAATCAGAGTTACCAAGTCACCCAATCAAAGATCGCCATTGCCAAAGGTGGGATTGCACGTTTGGCTCCCGGAAAAAGCGTGCAGCGTAATTTTCTTCCACACCCATATTCCGACTTCATCTATTCAATCGTGCTGGAGGAGTACGGATTAATCGGGGGCATTTTTATGTTGCTGCTCTACCTGGTATTGCTGTTTCGTTCTATTAAGATCGCTGCGAATTGCCCCAGAACTTTTGGGGCGCTGCTGGTCATCGGAATATCATTCAGCCTGGTGTTCCAAGCAATGATAAATATGGGCGTTGCCGTCAACCTTTTTCCTGTTACAGGCCAAACATTACCTATGGTTTCAATGGGTGGTACTTCAATTTGGTTCACGTGTTTAGCTGTAGGTATAATTCTGAGCGTAAGCGCGGGCTCCGAGTCCAACGAAATCAAACCTAATCGACCTCTAGCGCATGTCTCTTAAGGTTTTAATAAGCGGCGGCGGCACTGGGGGGCACATCTTTCCCGCAATTGCCATTGCAAACACAATTAAGAAAACACACCCCGACGCTCAAATACTGTTTGTAGGTGCAAACGGTAAAATGGAAATGGAAAAAGTTCCCGCCGCCGGGTATGAAATCATCGGATTGAACATCACCGGGATTCAGCGAAAATTATCGCTGTCAAATTTGGCGTTTCCCTTTAGGCTAATCGGCAGTCTAATAAAGGCGCGTGCAATAATCAAAACGTTCAAGCCATCTGTGGTTGTAGGCGTTGGTGGATTTGCAAGCGGTCCGGTGCTTCGAATGGCGACGTGGATGAAAATTCCAGCGTTAATTCAGGAACAAAACTCCTTTGCAGGAATTACCAACCGATGGGTGGCAAGCTCCGTTCAGCGCGTGTGTGTTGCATACGACCACATGGATAAATTCTTTCCTAAGGATGTCATTTTGAAAACTGGCAACCCCGTTCGCGAGAATGTGGTTCAAATCGAAGGAAAGAAGCAAAGCGCCTTAGCAAAATGGAATTTTACTGATGCGAAACCTATTCTTCTGGTAGTAGGCGGAAGTCTCGGTGCACGTTCAATAAACCAAGCGTTAGCTGGTGACATTCAAAGGTTGATTGATGCTGGTATGCAAGTAATGTGGCAGACAGGGAAGTTGTTCGCTGATGAAGCTAAAGTCTTGCGCGAAAAACATAAGGGCGACCCAGTCGTTATCACTGAGTTTATTTATGAAATGGATTTGGCGTACGCCATGGCAGATATGGTGGTAAGTAGAGCTGGAGCAATAGCTGTAAGTGAGCTCACCATAGTTGGGAAACCGACAATTCTAGTACCCTTTCCATATGCTGCCGAAGATCACCAAACCATGAATGCAATGGCTCTGGTAAATACAGATGCGGCGATCCATGTTGCGGATAAGGTTGCCGCGCTCGAGCTTGTTGATGAAGTCCTAAAATTGAATAACGATAGAACCACAGGAGATCGATTAAAAGACAATATGCGCGCCCATGCATTGCCAAATGCCGCGGAAGAAATCGCTGCTGAGGTGGTGAAAATTGCTCGGGCCTAGATGAAGCTATCAGATATTCATAAAGTCTATTTGTTGGGTATCGGAGGAATTGGAATGAGCGCACTTGCTCGGTACTTTAAGGCCAACGGTGCAGAGGTTTCGGGGTATGATAGAAATCAAACCGAACTTACGTCTGCCGTAGTTATGGAAGGGATTCGAGTGCACTTCAACGATGAAATAAGTAAGGAAGACTTGGCTTCTGATCTGTTTATTTACACACCAGCCATTCAAAAAGTGCATCCAATATACAGCGCGGTGCAATCTGACGATAAGGTTTGGTATAAGCGATCTGAGATCCTTCAGAAGATCACAGAGTTGACCTCAACAATTGCCATCAGCGGAACGCATGGCAAAACGACTACATCGGCAATGGTGACACATTTATTGCATCAAACGCTGGGTAATATTTCTGGGTTTGTTGGAGGTGTGATGACAAACTATCAATCTAACTTGGTCGCAGCTCCGGACTCAAAATACGTTGTGGTTGAAGCAGATGAATATGACCGATCCTTTCTGCGATTAAAGCCAGAACTCGCAGTAATCACGAGCCTTGACGCCGATCACCTTGATATCTATGGAACGTTTGAATCGCTAAGAAATGATTTTCAAAAATTTGCAGATTCGTCTGAAAAGCTAATTCTCAATGAACGCCTTCAAGACCAAATATCACACAATAGGAAGCTGATTTATGGCTTTGAACAGGGGTGTGATATACAAGCAGTAAACGTGAAGGTGGTTGATGGTAGGTTTGAGTTTGATATTGTTTTTGAAGGGAATGCAGTCGGCAACTTTGTGTCCACGCTTGCCGGAAGGCACAACGTGGAAAACGCCTTGGCCGCCGTTGCGGTTTGTTTTGCAAAGAATTGCAGCGTCGATGAGGTGCGTCGGGCGCTTACAACCTTTCAAGGTGTGAAACGACGGTTTGAGCGTATCATGTCAAACGAAGATGTCTGTTTGATTGACGATTACGCACACCATCCAGTTGAAATTGAATCAACAATTGGGGCAGCTAGAGAGTTGTTTCCAAACCGGAAAATCACAGTGATCTTCCAGCCACACTTGTTTTCGAGAACACGAGACCTGGAAGATGGATTCGTTTCAGCATTGGGTCTGGCCGATGAAGTTATTCTGTTGCCAATTTATCCTGCCCGTGAAGCGCCGATTGCTGGGGTGACCAGCTCCAATCTTTTGAATAGAGTCAAGTTGAAAACTAAGATGTTGGTCCAAAGATCAGACCTACTTAATGCTGTATTATCGCTAACGCCAGAAACTGTATTGACCCTTGGAGCGGGAGATATTGATCAATTGGTGAAACCCTTGGCTATAGCCTTGAACAAGAATAAAAATGTGGAATAAGATTATACATATTGGTGGTTGGAGCGGCGGTGTTGCACTCCTCTTTGTCCTTTTAGGCGCCTCCGTGTCTTCTTCCAATCGCAGCCAATTAGTTGATGTGGAGGTTCATATTGATTTTGGTGAGGGCAATTATTTCATCGATCAAGAAGAGGTTGAAGAAGTAGTAAGTGATCTGGGCTACATCGAGGATTCCACGTTAATGGTAGATATCGTGCCGAGTAGAATCGAGCATGTACTCGAAAACAATCCATTTATTAAGTATGCTGAGGTATACGAAAACCTCAACGGAATTCTGAGTGTTGAAGTAAACGTGCGTCAGCCTATTCTGCGAATCTTTAATACGAATGGCCGAAGCATTTACTTGGATGACCAAGGTCGATTCATGCCTCTAAGTCGAAAATACTCGTCTCGCACACCAATCGCGAACGGGTTTATTAATTCAGATTTCACAAAATATATTGGCGCAAGCATATTCGAATTACCTGATAGCTTAAACACACCCGACGTCTTGGTGATGGCCGACTTATTCAAGATTGTACAGACCTGTCGAAAGGATAAATTTTGGAAAGCGCAATTCAATCAATTTTATGTGAACGAAGAAAGTGAGATTGAAATAATTCCTCGAGTTGGTGATCATATCATCTTGGTCGGAAACGCAAATGACATTGATAAGAAGTTGAATAAGCTCCAGAAGTTTTACGAGAAAGGCTTGAATAAAACTGGCTGGAACGAATACAAAACGATAAACCTGAAGTATGCAAGCCAAGTGGTTTGCACCAAAAGCTAATTTATGGAGTCAAACGAGCAAATCATCGTTGGGTTAGATATTGGGACAACCAAAATCGCCTGCCTTGTTGGGAAGAAGAACGAATACGGTAAGCTGGAATTGCTAGGTATGGGTAAAGCCGAGTCAGTCGGTGTTCGTCGAGGAGTTGTCTCGCATATAACCCCAGCCGTGCAAGCGATTCGAATGGCTGTAGAAGAAGCAAAGCTGAACTCCGGACAGGAAATTGCTGTGGTGAATGTTGGTATTGCTGGGCAGCATATTAAAAGCCTTCAGCACCGAGGAGTTATCACATTGGACAACCTCGATGACGAGATAAGTCAAAAGGATGTCGATGCCCTAATTCAGGATATGCACAAATTGGTTTTACCTCCAGGGGAATCGATTATACATGTGCTCCCACAAGATTTTATAGTGGATAACGAAAGTGGAATCAAAGATCCAATAGGGATGAGTGGAATCCGATTGGAAGCGAATTTTCACATTATCACCGGATTGGTGACTGCGGTTCAAAACATATACAAGTGCGTCAGAAAAGCAGATCTAGAAGTTGCTGACCTAACACTTGAGCCTCTTGCGTCTTCAGACTCCGTGTTGAGTGCCGAAGAAAAAGAAGCTGGTGTGGCATTGGTTGACATTGGTGGCGGAACTACCGACGTAGCAATTTTCCAGGATGGAATTATCAGACACACTGCTGTCATCCCCTTTGGAGGAAACATCATCACCGACGATATAAAGGAAGGGTGCACGATTATTCGCAAGCAAGCAGAATTGCTTAAGGTGAAATTTGGGTCAGCGCTAGCCAGCGAGAATCAAGCAAATGATATCGTTGTTATTCCGGGGCTGAATGGCCGTGATCCAAAAGAGATTAGCGTGAAGAATTTGGCGCATATTATCCAAGCTCGAATGGAAGAAATCATTGAGCAGGTTTATTTCGAAATCCGAAATTCAGGATACGAGCGAAAATTGATCGCAGGTATAGTCATTACCGGTGGTGGGTCACAATTAAAGCACATCAGCCAACTGTTTGAATACTTGACTGGAATGGATACGCGCATCGGATACCCAACAGAACATCTAGCCTCTGGAAATGAAAAGGTCGCAAGTCCAATGTATGCAACCGGTGTTGGTCTTGTTTTGAAGGGGTTTGAGTATGCGGAAAAACAGCAGCGGAGAGTGAGTACGGTGGGTAAGACCATTAAGACAAAAAAGAAGAATGGATTATTCGATAAGATCCTGAACAAAGGCAAGGAATGGTTCGAAGAAGACGATCAATTTTAAAGAGAAAAAGTACTGTGATAAGTGATTATAACAGCCATAAATAGATAGTTATGAAATTTGATTTACCAAAGGAGAACTCAAACATCATCAAAGTATTAGGTGTTGGAGGCGGTGGAAGCAATGCAGTTAACCACATGTTCCAGCAAGGAATAGATGGGGTTGACTTTCTAGTGTGCAACACAGACCAACAGGCGTTAGATGTGAGTCCAGTGCCATTAAAGGTGCAGTTGGGTTCTACGCTAACAGAAGGCCGCGGAGCAGGCTCTATTGCTGAAGTCGGCAGAAATGCCGCAATCGAAAACATCGATGAATTGAAGGATATTCTTTCCAGCAATACCAAGATGATTTTCATTACCGCTGGAATGGGTGGAGGCACTGGAACTGGTGCGGCTCCTGTGATAGCTAAAACTGCCCGAGAAATGGGTGTGCTAACGGTCGGAATCGTTACCATGCCGTTTTTCTTTGAGGGGAAGAAACGACGACAGCAAGCTGAACAAGGAATACAAGACATTCGAGAGAGCGTTGATACGCTTCTAATCATTAACAATGAGAAGCTTCGAGAAATGTGCGGTAACCTACCTATTGCACATGCATTTGCAATGGCAGATGACGTATTGGCTACAGCCGCGAAAGGAATTGCCGAAATCATAACGCGAACAGGATACATAAACGTTGATTTTGAAGATGTGCGCACCGTCATGAGTGAATCAGGCGTTGCAATTATGGGGTCAGCACAGGCAGAGGGTGAAGACAGAGCCATGAAGGCGGTAGAAAAGGCCCTTGCATCTCCTTTATTGAATGATAACGACATTACTGGGGCGCGTTACGTGCTGCTGAACATTGCGTTTGGAAATAAAGAGGTGCTCATGGATGAGATTAGCGATATCACCGACTTCATACAAGACGAAGCCGGTTCATCCGCTGATGTAATTTGGGGTTATGGGTTGGATGAAAGCTTAGGCGATTCGTTATCGGTGACAATCATTGCTACCGGGTTTAACCAAAACCCAAATACTGGTGTAAACCTTGAACGTGAACAAGTAACACGTCGAATCAACCTGGAAGACTCAAAAGAGGAACCAACACCGGAAGTAAAGGCGGAAAAGCCTCCTGCGAATGAGCCGTTTCTTGCCCCACAACCACTAGCTGGTGTGGTAGAAGAAACGCCAGAAGCGGAAGAAGAAGAGGAGCAAAAAACCTTTGAATTTGAAATTACACGACATCAGCTCACAGATGACACTGAGCCTGAAGTAGAAGAGCCAGCATCCGAAATATCTGAGATCGAAGAGGATCAATTCGATCTTCAATCTCGATCTGTAGAAATCGAAGCAGAGGTTGAGCCTGAGGTGGAGCAAGATGTTGTCGAAACGCCACAAGAGCCAGCTGAGGCGCCAACTATGCGCTTTACATTGGAGGATGTCCCAACGGATTCGTCTAATGATGCTGAGGAACCGAAAGAGGAGTCAGGACAAGAATGGGAGCCGTTTATTCGTGCTGAGGCAGAGCAAAAAGCACCAGAACCACAACGCGAAACGCCTCGACCTGTATCCACTGCTCCATCGGCTAACCCAGTGGAGGATAAGGAAGAGCAAAGTAAAAGAGCAAGTGATCGTTTGAGTAGACTGCGCGACCTAAGCATGAAGCTGAGAACGCCTTCAGGTATGTCAGATTTGGAAAATGAACCAGCGTTTAAGCGAAAACAAATCAATTTGGACGATGTGCCAAACTCAGCAGAAAACAACGCGAGTCGATTTACATTAAGCGAGGAAGAAGGAGAGGATGGGGACAAGAAAACGAGACTCCGACCGAATAATCCTTTCCTACATGATAACGTGGATTAGTAGATCTGCTTACATATTATATAAAGCCGCTATCCGTAGCGGTTTTTTTTTGCGCTCTTTCTGAGAATTATCATTTCTGTAGGCCCAACGATATAGTTCATAACTTCGTATGTTATGTTAATTGGCGTTTGTCAATGATTAGAAGACACTGACCCTATAGTTATGAAAAGAATTTTACCCGTTTTTCTGTTGTTCCTTTCTCTGTTCTCACTGAATTCAAATGCCCAAACATTTATATGGGCTGAGCAGATTTCTGGATCAAGCGTGCAACTTCCACGCGATGTCATTGTAGATGCAAGTGGATCGAATTATTCGGTTGGATGGACGGTGGGGAATACCACGTTCGGATCGAATGCACTTTCGGGTAATTCTTACGATGGCTACTTGGTAAAGTACGACATCAATGGTGATTATCAATGGTCTAGGTCTATAACAGGTGCGCTCTATCAAAGCGCCTTTGAAGTAGAGCGTGATGGTGATGACGGAGTCTACGTTGCAGGTTGGTTTTACGGCAGTATCACGATTGGAGACACCTCCATCTCCGGAACTACGAATGATTATGATGCGTACTTGGTAAAGTTTGATACCAATGGAAATTTCAAATGGGTGAGAACGCAATCTGGGGCGGGAATTACAAAACCGATTGGAATGGCAGTCGACGACGATGGAGATGTCTACGTTCAAATCGGATTCCTAGGAAACTTTACCGCAGGTAGTACAGCCTTAGCGGCAACAAGCACAACCGGATGGAACAACGCAATGGTAAAGTATGACAGTGCGGGTACTTTCCAGTGGAAAACGCTAATAGAAGGATATCACTATATATCCTCTAGCTGGTATTGGGATTATGGTGGGGGAGTGGCAATTGATGGTAGTGGTAATCCATATTGCGTAGGTACATTCCACTCTAACGACACACTGGAAATTGGTTCACTCAGTCTAGTTCCCGTGGGTTGGGATGGATACGTTGCCAAGTTTAATCAGAGCACGGGAGCAGGTGTTTGGGTCCGCCGAGCTGGTGGAACATCAACCGATTACGCCACAGGTATTGCTATTGATAATAGCGATAAGATCTTCATATCTGGATACAACTATTCAACGAATATGACGCTCGGTTCATATTCTAAAACCTATTCGGGGCCTTACTGGGGTCGATACAATACATCTGGGACATCCCAAGAAATTAGCGGAGGAACCGGCTTAACGTATGCGAACTCAGTACAAGTAGATAATGAGGGGAACCTCTACATGACGGGCTTAATGTACCAAAACATTAACCTAACTTTTGGGTCGTTATCGGTTACAAACAGTTCTGGTGCGAGTTACACGCCATACTACTACAAATTCGACCATAGCGGAAATAGCCAAAAGTATTTAACGAAACCAACAGCTTCAGGAGGCATTAATTACGCAACCCACATTTATGCGGCATCTGAGGATATAGTAATAGCCACTGGAGGTTTCGCAACATCCATTGGTCTTGGTAGCACAAACATGACCTCAGGGGGTAGTTATGATGGGTTTGTAACTCGAATTGCAAACTGCGAAAAGCTGGTCGCGGTCGCTTCTACAATTGGTGGAGATTCAGTATGTTCTGGTGAAACTACCACACTATCAGCAGACACAAACTCCCTCTACGACTATCAATGGCTGTATAATGGTGCTGTAATTTCAGGGGAGATAAATAGCACCTACTCTACTGGAACAGCTGGTAACTATGCAGTAATCGTGGATAGCATCGGTTGTGTGGATACAAGTAACGTTATAGCCATAACAGTAAATAGTTTGCCAACAGTCACCCATTCAAATCTAGCAACCGTGTGCGATGGCGATGATCCGTTTACATTAACCGGCGGCTCGCCTTCAGGTGGTGTGTACTCCGGGACCGGAGTAGTTGGCGGAACGTCGTTCGATCCAGGTGCTGCCGCAACAGGTAACAATATTTTGACTTATCTGTATACCGATGCAAATGGTTGTGCCGATAGTGTTGATAAGACCATCACAGTGCAGACGTCTCCTGCCATATTCACAACCACAATTTCGGCATGTGAGAGTGATTCCCCAATTTCATTAGCCACCTCTGCATATGGCTTCCCAACTGGTGGAACGCATAGCGGAACAGGTGTTTCGGGTACAACTTTTAATCCAGCTACTGCAACCGCTGGAACACACATAATTTATTACTCATCGTCAAATGGGTGTGTCTCCCCTGACTCCATTACAGCAACGGTAAGTGCTTCTCCAAATGTCTCACTTGATACCTTCCCAGATAAATGCGTCACAGCATCAGGATTTGCCCTTTCAGGAGGAACGCCTTCGGGTGGTAGCTATAGTGGACTTGGAGTGTTTGGCACCTTTTATTATCCGGCATTTGCTGGCGCAGGCACACATAATATTGTTTATAGCGTAACTTCTAGTGGCTGTACTTCAACAGATACTTCAACTATTACAGTTGATCCAGTGGCGACCTCGAGCGTTTCAACCTTTCCTGACCTTTGTGCTGATGACGATACCTTATTATTAACGAGTTATGGAACGCCATCTGGTGGTGCGTTTTCGGGAACGGGTGTTTCGTCCAATATTTTTGATCCGAGCGTCTCAGGATCTGGTTCATTCACATTGACATATACGTTCACGAACGCATGTGGCACCGCTACCGATACAGAAACGATGACGGTAAATGATTTGCCGACCATATCATTCAGCGCTACAAACGTGAATTGTAATGGTGGTAACGATGGTGCGATAACTGCCACCGGATCTGGAACAGCCACGCCATACACATATTCTTGGAGCACAGGCGGAAGTTCGGCTACGGTGAGTGGATTGACCGCCGGTTTATACACCGTAACTGTTACAGATAATAATGGATGTAGTGACTTTGATACTATTTCAATTTCAGAACCATCTGCGTTATCGGCTTTTACATCTTCAAATAATACTTCATGTAATGGAGGTAACAATGGTATAGCCAGTGCTTTTGGTTCGGGTGGAACCCCATCATACACCTTTTCGTGGAGCACCGGATCCACATCATCTATTATCACTGGACTTACAGCAGATTCGTATACAGTTACCGTAACGGACGCCAATGGTTGCACAGAGACATCAACAGCCACAGTTTCAGAACCTACCGCAGTAACCGCTTCAATCACGGGGACGAACATTGGGTGTAATGGACAAACAAACGGAGCAGCGACAGCATCTGCCTCAGGTGGAACAGGCTCAAAAACTTTTGTATGGTCAACTGCCGCAACGACGGCTTCCATTTCTTCGCTTTCTGCAGGAACTTACACAGTTACTGCAACGGATGC
>DDCZ01000052.1 GCA_002336485.1 Flavobacteriales bacterium UBA1993 | reverse complement strand
CACTTTCACATCCGTACTTACTAACCGGCTGCTAACGCCATGTTTTTCAAATACTTCAACATAAGTTCGTGGTTTAGCCATATAGATTCACAATGGGGGTGACTAGTTGTCCGAACAATTATTTCTTTTCGATTTTATTTAAACCCACCTTTGACGCATGCGTAATTTCCTCGTTGTTGGCGCGGGTTTAGCTGGCATTTCAGTGGCCGAAAGAATTCTTCAAAAAGGATTGACGGTGCGCGTTGTTTCAAATTCTAAATGGCCTTCGAGCACGCGTGTCGCTACTGGCATGTTCAATCCAATAGTTTTTAGAAGGTTGAACAAAACATGGATGATCGATGATGTATTACCAGAAATGCATTCCTTTTATGGTCAGCTAGAGAATAGATTGAACACCAAGCTAATCTCAAACCACGCCATTTTCAAACACATCGGAAGCGAAGATTACGCTTCTTTTTGGAATGAAAAATCTCACAAAAGTGCATTTGAGTCGTTTCTCGACCCAATTGAATCAAATTATGGAAAGGTGAATCAAGCAGGCATGGTCGATTGCCCAGCACTTATCACCACATACATAGAATTTCTGAGGAGCGAAAGCTGCCTTGACGATAGCACCTTCAATTTTGATGAACTCTCCCAAGAGGGTTCAGGGGTTGTGTATAAAGGGTTGAAATACGACCATGTGATATTTTGCGACGGGCCATATATTTCCAAAAACCCCTATTTCAGCTGGTTGCCGTTTAAAATTGCGAAAGGCGATTGGATTGTCGTGGAGACGGATGAAGCACTGCCCGATAGAATCGTCAATAATGTAATCAACATCATTCCATTGGGGGCGCATCGCTACAAACTATCCTCCACTTTCGAGTGGGAAACAGAGAGTTGGAAACCAAATCCTGAACAAATCCACACGCTGTTAAGGGCGTTTCTAGAAATCTATCCGGTGGCCTATAAAATCATCGACCATCAAAGCGGATTGCGACCTGCTGCTTCCGATCGAAGGCCGTACTTGGGCCGACACCCAAGGCTTGGATACATGAGCGTATTTAACGGACTAGGCTCAAAAGGGGTGATCCTAGCCCCCTACTTTTCCAAACACCTGATTGATCATTTGGTGGACGCTACTCCATTGATTAAGGAGGTGGACATAAAAAGGAATATTAAGCGCTTTCAAGCGGCACACTAAACTGACAATTCTCAATCTCAATTCTAAGATAAGCCGCTAATTTTGCACTATGCCGTTATTCAACAAAATCGACAAAAAGTTACTTCGACAGAGGCTGTCCGAAGATCAAACGCCACGCACCACGGTTTCTTTTTATCGGTATGTTCAAATCGCTGATCCCCAGCAATATCGAGATCATCTCTATGCCGAATGGGAGTCAATCGGATGCCTCGGACGCATCTACATCGCCGAAGAGGGTGTGAACGCGCAGATGAGCGTGCCTAGCAATCATTGGGACGCATTTGAATCATATATGGGAGAAGATCCATATCTGGCCGGCGTTCCATTTAAGGTTGCGGTGGAGGACGACGGGAAGTCATTCTACAAGTTGAAAATAAAGGTTCGGCAAAAAATTGTGGCCGATGGGCTCGACGATTCTACTTTCAACCCTTCACACACAGGAAACCACCTCAACGCTGAAGAGTTTAATGCCGCGATCGAAAGCGGGGCGATCGTGGTTGATATGCGTAACCACTATGAAAGCGAAGTGGGACATTTTAAGGGCGCCATTCTTCCAGACGCCGACACGTTTCGCGACGAGCTAAAAATGGTCGAGGAAATATTGGAAGGCAAGGAAGACCAAAAAATTCTAATGTATTGCACGGGAGGAATTCGGTGCGAAAAAGCCAGTGCCTACTTCAAACATTTGGGCTATTCGGATGTCAATCAACTGCAAGGCGGAATAATTGAATACGCACATCAGGTTGAAAATCAAGGTCTGGAAAACAAATATGTTGGGAAGAACTTTGTTTTTGACGAGCGCCTTGGAGAGCGTATCACCAATGACGTGATTGCAGAGTGCCATCAATGCGGGGCCGCTTGTGACGCACATACAAATTGCCTGAATGAAGATTGTCATCTCCTATTTATTCAATGTGACGCATGTAAAGAACGTTACGAAGGCTGCTGTTCAGACGATTGCTTGGAGGTGATTCACTTACCGATGGATGAACAAAGGGCCAGAAGAAAGGGCCAGGATAAAGGCGAGGCACGTAACATATTTAAGAAGGGCCGGGTAGAACAAAAAATCGCGCGCAAGTAACCCGGCAACCAATATTCCAAATTGCTGAAAACGTGTGCAAAACCCTTCCAAAGTTTTGCTCAAAAAGGCCTTTCGAATAAATAATATTGCACTCTATTCGATAGGCACGAAAAATCACACTATGAAAGAAATACGATCTGCGCTTGTTTCCGTTTTCAATAAAGACGGATTGGATCAAATTGCCGAATTATTGCAAGAAAAAGGCGTCAAGGTTTATTCGACTGGCGGCACTGCTGCATTCTTCCAAAACAAGAAAATCGCAGTAACGGAAGTTGAGTCGATCACAAATTACCCATCAATTCTTGGAGGACGGGTAAAAACACTGCATCCCAAAGTTTTTGGTGGGATCTTGGCGCGCAATTCTGAAGAAAGTGATCGCGAAGAATTGGAGCAATTCAATATCCCAACTTTTGACCTTGTAGTTGTAGATCTGTATCCATTTAGCGAAACGGTTAAATCTGGAGCGAGTGAATCTGATATCATCGAAAAAATTGACATCGGCGGAATTTCACTGATCCGTGCTGCCGCGAAAAACTTCAACGATGTTGTTATCATCCCATCGAAGGACCAGTATCAAGATTTAACCGACCTACTTAAAAATGGAGCAAAGTCAACCATTGAGCAACGAAGGGCGCTATCTACAAAGGCATTTGGCATTACCAACGAATATGATGGCGCAATTTCAGACTATTTCTCTGGTGTAGTTTCAAACAAAAAGACCTTACGGTACGGCGAAAACCCACACCAACAGGGCGCATTCATCGGAGACATTGATCAATTTTTAGAGCAGCTTCATGGTAAGGAGCTATCGTATAACAACCTCCTTGATGTTGATTCAGCCATACGGCTTATTCGAGATTTCAAGGATGAGGACCCGACGTTTGCAGTAATTAAGCACAACAACGCATGTGGGTTTGCCACTCGCGCAAATGCAAAAACTGCTTACCTCGATGCCTTGGCTGGCGACCCTGTTTCTGCGTTTGGCGGCATCATCGCCTCCAATTGCACCATTGATCTTGACGCTGCCGAAGAAATCAACAAACTCTTTTGCGAGGTGGTTATGGCCCCTGCTTTTACCGATGAGGCACTTGCCTTGCTCAAAAGCAAAAAGAATCGAATGCTGCTCATAGACAAACAAGCGGCTTTCCCCAACAAAACCGTTAGATCGGTTTTGAATGGAGTACTCGAGCAAGACATTGACAGCAAACTCGTAGAAGCTACGGAACTTCAAAATGTCACTAAGCGTGTGGCGACGGCGGCAGAAGTTGAGGATTTGCTTTTCGCAAACAAACTAGTAAAGCACACGAAGTCGAACACCATTGTTTTGGCTAAAAACAAGCAATTGGTGGCGAGTGGCGTTGGTCAAACTTCACGCGTTGACGCACTGAGACAGGCAATAGACAAGGCAAAGTCCTTTGGTTTTGATGTGAATGGGTGTGTCATGTCAAGTGATGCTTTCTTTCCGTTTCCAGATTGTGTTGAAATTGCAAATGGAGAGGGCGTAAAGGCCGTAATTCAGCCGGGTGGATCGGTTAGAGATCAGGAATCTGTCGATTACTGCAACGCCCACAATATGGCTATGGTCATCACAGGAACAAGACATTTCAGACACTAACAAATTAGTGCCATTATAGGCTTAGAATAAAGTATAACTTCGCACAAACCACTTGAACACAGGAAGATAAAAGATGGGACTTTTCAACCTTTTCACTGAAGATATTGCCATTGATTTGGGAACAGCTAACACGATTATCATTCACAATGATAAAGTGGTCGTTGACGAACCTTCCATTGTGGCAGAAGATCGAACCACAAAGAAGATTATCGCCGTGGGTCGCATCGCGATGCAGATGCATGGAAAGACGCACGAAAACATCCGCACGATTCGTCCTTTAAAGGATGGTGTTATTGCGAATTTTTATGCGGCTGAACAGATGATCCGGGGCATGATCAAAATGATCAACTACGGCAATCGACTATTCACGCCAAGCCTTAAAATGGTCATTTGCATTCCTTCGGGAATAACTGAAGTGGAAAAACGGGCGGTTAAAGATTCAGCCGAGCACGCCGGAGCTAAGGAGGTTTATTTAATTCATGAACCAATGGCTGCTGCTATTGGAATTGGAATTGACGTGGAGGAGCCGATGGGTAATATGATCATCGACATAGGCGGCGGCACCAGTGAAATTGCGGTAATCGCTTTAGGAGGAATTGTCTGTGACAAATCTATCCGAGTGGCTGGAGATGAATTCACAAGTGACATTGAAGACTATATGCGCCGGCAACATAATATCCTAATTGGAGAAAGAAGCGCCGAGCGTATCAAAATTGAAGTAGGTGCCGCGATTACCGAATTGGAGAGCCCGCCAGATGAACTAGCCGTGCATGGAAGAGACCTTATGACGGGTATTCCAAAGGAAATCATGGTCTCCTATGTCGAGATTGCTCATGCTTTGGACAAATCAATTTCAAAAATTGAAGAGGCGATTTTAAGTGCTCTCGAGATGACTCCGCCAGAATTAAGTGCCGACATTTACAAGACTGGAATTTATCTTGCCGGTGGAGGCTCCATGCTTCGAGGACTTGACAAGCGGATTAGCTTAAAAACAAAATTGCCTGTTCACGTTGCGGAAGATCCGCTGCGCGCTGTTGCAAGAGGAACCGGAATCGCATTGAAGAACGCACATCGATTCCCATTCTTGATAAAGTAATTTTCACGCCTAAGTTTCTAGGTATAGCCTGATCATCAGAAAATATGCAGAACGTATTTCTCTTTTTCTGGAAAAATCAATTCTCGATCCTTTTCATTTTATTGGAAATTATCGGGTTCGCGCTTCTTGGATCCAATAGCGGTTTTCACCAAAGCCAATTACACCAGACTGGGGTAGCGCTATCTGGAAATGTTTATCAGATTCAGCATGCCTATACTCAATATCTTGGGTTATCCGATGAAAACGCAGAGCTGCGTGAGGAAAACGCCGACTTGCTGGAACAATTGATCAATCAGCCGAAGCGACAAAGCGTTAATAGAGACGGATACAAAGTCATTCCTGTTCAGGCTATTAACAGCACCCATCATCTGAAGAACAACTTTATTGTTATCCGGTCTGGATCCGTAGATGGCATCAAACCGGCTTCCGCCGTGATTGGCCCCTCAGGAATTGTTGGCATTGTTCACTCAGTAAGCGACCACTACTCTTCTATTCTTCCATTAATCCATAGCAGCACAAACATTAATGCACGACTACAACGGACATCCTATTTTGGTCAGTGTCACTGGGTTGGAATCGATGAAGAAATAATGACGTTAGAGAACATTCCCAATCATGTTGTCGTGAACCCAGGTGACACTATTCTTACAAGAGGCGGTGGAGGAATTTTTCCTTCCGGGCTTGTCCTAGGATTTGCAGAGTCGTCCGAGAAAAACGAAAGTTCTGGATTTCAAGAAATCCAAGTGAAATTGGCCACAGACTTTAAAAAAATCAATACGCTTTTTGTAATTGAAAACACACTGAAACAAGAATTGGACAGCATAATGATCCAAACAGAAGCATGGATCGACAAATAATCACATATATACTGAGGTTTATCCTCCTTGTTCTAATACAGGTATTTGTGTTGAATAACATACAGTTTTCGGGTATTCTGAACCCTTATATCTATGTGTACTTCCTAATTATGCTTCCTGTTGACTTCCGACCCACGGTTGGCTTGATTGTGGGGTTTTTACTCGGTCTAACAATGGATATGTTTTGCCAAACGCTTGGCATGCACACCATCGCAGCTACGTTTGCGGCCTACTGCCGACCATATATTCTTACCTATATGGCACCTAGAGATGGTTATGAGTTTTCCCGAGTTCCGGGTGTACGTCAAATGGGCTGGCTTTGGTTTCTGACATACGCGGCAATCATCGTATTCCTTCACCATTTCGTATTGTTCTTCATTGAAATGTTCCGAGTAACGGGCCTACTCCTTACACTGGGAAAATCCCTTGGAAGCAGCCTAATGACCATGTCGCTAATCGTTGTCATTCAGCTAATTTTTGCACGCAGCGGCAAATCCAATTCCTATGAATAACCTCGAGCAACGCAAGTTTATTGTAATCAGCTCATTCGTAGTTATTGCGATCATTTTCCTGATGCGGCTCTTCTATATTCAAGTGATTGATGACTCGTATGTTTCCTCTGCCGACAACCAGGCACTTCGCTTTGTCACAAAATATCCTGCTCGAGGTATCGTGTACGATCGAAATGGGGAAATCCTCGTGTTAAATCAGGCCGCGTACGACCTCATGGTTGTGCCTGTATTGGTTGGCGAAGTAGACACCACGTCGATCTGTTCACTGCTAGAAATTGAGAAAGACGCATTTATTGAACGGATGGAACAAGCGCGCAATTTCTCAAGATACCGGGCGAGCATTTTCAAGAAACAGATGACAAGTGAAGAATATTCGCGTGTTGCAGAACGACTTTATCAATTCACTGGATTTTACGGCCAAAAGAGAAGTTTACGGATATACCCTGACAGCATTGCAGCGCACGTTTTGGGATATATTGGGGAAGTAAATCAGGGGCACCTAGATAAAGACACATTTTATCGTTCGGGTGACTTTGTTGGAATTAGTGGAATCGAACGTCAATACGAAACTGCTCTCAGAGGCCATAGAGGTCGCGAAGTTTTGATGGTTGATGTGCACAACACCGTTCAGGGAAAATACGAAGATGGAGCGCTAGACGTGGAGGCTAAGGCGGGTGAGAATTTGATTCTAAGTCTGGATTTACAAATTCAGAAATATGGCGAGCAGCTCATGCAAAACAAAAAGGGAAGCATCGTGGCTATTGAACCAAAAACTGGCGAGGTGCTTTGCTTGATTTCGAGTCCGACATACGACCCGAATCTGTTAGTCGGTGTCAAGCGCGCCTCAAATTACAAGCTACTGAGTGAGAATGACAGCCTAGATCCTTTATTTAATCGTGCATTGATGGCTAAGTATCCACCCGGTTCCATATTTAAAATAATCCAGTCATTGATTGGACTTCAGGATGGGATCATCTCAGAGAATACCGGAATAACTTGCAATAAGGCACTCGTTGGTTGCCACAATCATCCCAGCGCCCAAAACCTTAGACAGGCCATTCAAATGTCTTGCAACCCTTACTATCACCAAGTTTTCAAGCGATTGATAAATAGAGGTGAAGCAAAAAGCTATTTTGAAGACAGCGCCTTAGGGCTCGATCGATGGGAAAAGCAAGTGCATCGTTTCGGCCTAGGTGAAAGATTGGCGCTGGACCTCCCTAGCCTGAAATCTGGAAGCGTTCCGAACGTGGAACTATACGATCGAATATATGGTGAACGACGCTGGGCTTTCAGCACCATCTATAGTTTGAGTATAGGACAAGGAGAGTTGGAAGTTGTCCCAATTCAAATGGCCAATCTTGCGGCAACAATCGCAAACAGAGGCTATTTTATCGACCCGCACTTGATAAAAGAACCCCTGTCTACACAATCCGCCATTACTTGGAAAAAACACAATACAGGAATTGACGATGTTCATTTCACCCCGATTGTGGACGCCATGCAATGGGTAGTTGATAAACCTGGTGGTACGGCCCGTAGGGCTAGAATAGACTCGATTAAAGTTTGCGGAAAAACAGGGACCGCTGAAAATCCACATGGGAAGGATCACAGCGTCTTTATAGCGTTTGCTCCAAAGGACGATCCGAAAATTGCAATCGCGGTGTATGTCGAAAACTCTGGATTTGGAGGAACATGGGCGGCCCCGATATCAAGTCTTATCATAGAGAAGTACCTTAACGGGACCATCGCTGATACGGCTAAGGAAAATCGAATTTTTCGTGCTGATTTAATCTCAATGGAAGATGAGGACTAGACAAAGTGTCTTTCAAGATATCGATTGGATTATGGTGGGTGTCTACTTATTTCTTGTTGCATTTGGCTGGATGAGCATATATGCTGCAACATATGACGAGGCGCACCGGGCCGTAAACGACATGACTCAGAATCATGGAAAGCAAATGTTGTGGATTGGATTGTCACTCGTTATTGCTGCCGCGATTCTGCTTTTTGACCATCGCTTTTTTGAAACCTTCGCCTACGGAATATATGGCGTCTCCATTGCGTTGCTGCTCGGCGTGTTAATTGTGGGGTCTGAGATAAAGGGCGCTCAGTCTTGGTTTGTTTTGGGACCGGTGAGTTTTCAACCCTCGGAGATCGCGAAATATGGAACAGCTCTGGCCCTGGCAAAATACCTGAGCCAATATGGAGCGAGGTTCAAAGAGCGCAAGGTTCTGTTGACATCCTTGGCGATTATTTTCTTCCCTGCAGCCCTGATTATGCTTCAACCTGACGTAGGGTCTGTATTGGTTTTCAGCACCCTATTGATCGTCCTTTATCGTCAGGGACTAAGCGGTTGGTGGTTTGTTGTTGCACTGATAGCCGTATTTCTATTTGTGATGGCGCTTTTCATGAAGCAATGGACACTCCAGCTTTTTGGAGACAATGAAATTGGCGGAACGTGGATTTTTCTGGGAGCATTGACGCTTATTGTGGGCGCATTTTACTATCAATTTAGAAAGCAAAAAGGCAGTTTACCCATTTTTAGCGGAGGCCTAGTAGCCATGATTGGATACTACCTTTCCGTGGATTACTTATTCGATCATCTACTCAAACCGCATCATCAAAATCGAATCAATGAACTGCTCGGAATTGTATCTGACCCTCTTGGGGCGGGATACAACGTGCATCAATCAAAAATTGCTATTGGTTCTGGTGGTTTTTCGGGTAAAGGATTTCTCCAAGGCACCCAGACAAAATTTCACTTCGTTCCAGAACAAAGCACCGATTTCATTTTCTGCACGGTCGGCGAAGAATGGGGGTTTTTGGGTACACTTGTCCTTATCTCGGCATTCATTTTCTTGTTGGGTCGAATTATTTGGTCCTCCGAGAATCAGCGAAGTGAGTTTACTCGAAACTATGGATATGCCGCGGCGGCCATATTATTTATCCACTTTACAATTAACATAGGCATGGCCATTGGCCTTGCTCCAGTAATCGGGATTCCTCTCCCATTTTTCAGCTATGGAGGGTCATCCTTATGGTCTTTCACCATTCTACTCTTTACGTTTATTAAGCTCGATTCGGAAAGAAAGTTTGTGTTGCGCTAGCGCAAGATCAGTACACGATCAAAATGGTGTTCGTCTTGTCGCTTAGTATGGGCAATATATATCCCTGCTGGAATACCGTCTGTGCGAAACACATTGTACCCCTGGCTTAAATTATGTGTGAAAACCGTGTTGCCCATGAGATCAATTAGCTCTATTACAGCACCCGAAGCATAGGACTCTACTCGAAGCTCGTTTTGCTGGGTCCAGATCGTGGCCAACGGCACTTGTAATGGTGCAACCACCGAAATTGTATCCGTCGAATCAGTAGTGTCCACGGTAGTTTCGTGCAATCTAATTTTGAAATCTGCCACAATTGGAAGGTGGTCGCTCATTTCATACAACGCTGCAATTACCGCCGATGGTGCCGAATTGTTCGCTCCTTGAGTTAATGACTGATTAAAGTGATTCCCATCCTGACCCAATGCCCTGTAAGAGGTTGGCACATAAGTGATCGTTCCTGTATCCTGAATTACCGCTCCACTTGCCAGAATAAAATCGAATCGGTCGTCCATGCCACCGCCCGAGAAACACCCACCATTGGTGCTCGACAATCGTGTTGATTGGCTATGTATTCCACTAAAAGAACTATTGTTATTCCAACCCCCAGCCTCATCTATAGGATCATACAACCTGTAGTCGCCATGCGCGCTGCTGAGCAATTCTTGATAGGCCGCTTCGTCGGAATCATAAACATTTAGATCTCCACAGAGAAATAGGTTATCGGAGCTGGCATTAGAAACATAGTAGTCCATCAGTGCCTCTGCTGCTAGCCCTCGAGCCGCAGCGTCGCTGGATGAGTTTCCAGCTTTTAAGTGTGCCGCCGCTACATGAAAGAAGGTTGTGTCAGCGCCTTTTTCCAACTCGGGATCTTTGATGTAAAATGTGTTCACGTCAATAACACGTACCAAATTGCTTCCATTCAGCGCCTCCTCCACTTTATCTCGAGAAACCAGCCCAATTTTATCCTTATTGAAGAACATTCCATTGATGATACTCGACGAATTAGATTGAATAGCACAGCCATTGTACTTAGATACACCATCTACATTCAGCGCTTTGTTCAATATTCGATTTAAATAAACCGAAGAGGCACCCATTTCATTCACAACCAAAAAATCTGGATCAGCGTGTTTCACAATCTTTTTTAGATAGGCATCCTTTGACCCAATATTGTTGTTGCTGTTATCGCAAAACGAGGTGGTCTCTCCATAAAAGAGGAGGTTATATGACATGAATGTCAATGTGTCAAAGGATTGGGAGTATCCCGCAGTTCCAATTCCCATGATGAGAAGCAGCGTCAATGCGCCAAAAGAAGAGCTCAATAATCTCAAGTTGAGGTGGCTTCAATAGTTGGCCAAGGCAAATCCGAAATATTCATATTCGAACCGAGTGAGGAGCTTTCCTCCAATAATTTCTCATAGTGCTTCACGTAGATCTCGAAAGGTCCTTGCACCATTTCATAGAGATCGGCTACGTTGTCGCCATTTATGATGTGCATTAGGTCGCTCAACTTAAGCTTTCCAAGATTCCTAGTAGGGATGTATGCATTCATTCGATTACCACTCGATTCTACCTCAGTAAGAAGGTGGGCATCCGACATCAGATCCAATACCCGCGCGGTGGTTCCGAAAGGCAGATTCAAGTCACTACTAATCATCTGAGCAGACTCTGGGTCATCTCCCCTTTCAAAATTGTCGCTTAACCTTTTGCAAACCATCATGGCAATGACATGGAGTTGAATCACGCTCAATTGCTTTCCGTCACGCTCATTCTTTATCTCAACCACATATTGGTTTGCGTAAGCGATTTCTGCTCCTATCAAAGTGATTAGCCAACTAATATTCACCCAAATGAGGAAGAGCGGCAGCGCTGCAAAACTTCCGTAAATCGCATTGTATTTACTAACCCCAACTTGAAAATAGATATATCCCCATTCTAAGAATTGAAACGCTGTACCTGCGATCATTCCAGCAATGAAAGCCGATCCAAAATGCACCTTGGTGTTAGGCATCACCATATAAATAAAGGTGAATAAGAGCCATATAAGAACGTATGGAATCAATCGAATGAAGAAGAAAATTATTGGCCCTATTGCCTTTAACAGGTCAAGTGTCGACACCAAACTTTCGATTTCTGAAGTTATGAGTACAGTTATGCTGCTTGATAGAATGATCATCAATGGAGCCACAAGCATGATGGATAAATACTCCGAAAATTTCCTGATCCAAGATCGTCCCTTTGCCACTTGCCATATGGCGTTGAACGAGAGTTCGATGCTCATCAACAATCGCATAACACTCCATAGCAAGAGCACCACGCCAACCCCAGCTAAAACACCGCCTTGGGTATTATCTAGCATTCGAGTGGCAAAGACCATGACCTGAGTCACTACTTCCTCGTGCCCTTTTAGTAACCCCGTTAGTTCTTCCTCAAGATTATCCTGAAATCCAAATCCTTTAGCCACAGCAAACGCCATTGCCACTAATGGAACAACAGAGAGCAGTGTGTAATAGGTCAATCCGGCGGCTTGCACCTGTAGTTTATCCTTCGTAAAATTTCTGGAAACGATAATTACAATCCGCAGTTGCTTCACCAGAAACGCCACCCATGGCTGTCGATCTTCTAATCGAACATCCCAGATGCGTTGATTAATGAATGTGGAGATTTTGTTTATCATCTTTCTTGAGACAACAAACCTACTTCAAATTTGAAATTATAGGGCCAACCAGATCGCTTCGGGACCAAGATATCTGATTTACATTGCTTCGTTTATAAATACTGGCATGCTATTTATTCTAAGTTGATCTACCAACTACGTTTGAACTATGTATAAACACTTTATCTTTTTAGGAATCTGCGCCATTATTTCCTGTAGCTCTTTTGCTCAATCCAGCTTTACGCTCCAGTCATACTTTGAGTCAAATGAAGCCTTAGACCAAGCGGTAGAAGAAGCATTAATTAGTCTTACTCCCGAAGAACGCGTGGCTCAAATGATCATCGCTTCTTTGGGCAAATTGGGGAAACCTTACGAAACGGTCAAGCCATTAATTCAGAACAAACAAATAGGTGGCGTTATCTTCCTAAGTGGGGATCCCAACGACTTTAAGACTCAAATCGATGAGATAAATAAACTGCATGACAATTGGCCGATGCTTATGAGCATGGATGCTGAGCCTAGCCTGCTTAATAGAAGAATGCCTGGAACACCAGAAATGAAACCAACGGCCGAACTAAAATCTGAAGAGGACATAAGTGGGGCTGTTGATGTAATTGACAGCATTCTGAATCATGTAGGGTTTCAGCAAAATTTCGCGCCAGTTGTTGACCTATCGGCAAACAATGAGGCCATAGGGAATCGAAATTTCGGCCTCACCGCCGAAGAAGTGCTGCCAAGAGCAACGCAGTTTATACATGAAACACAAAAAGATGGCATAGTTGCGACAGCCAAACATTTCCCGGGCCATGGTCGCGTGGCCGGCGATACCCACAAAAAATTAGTCTACATAGACGGCGAGCTGACCGAGGTTGACATTTACCGACCATTGATTGAATCTGGCGTATTGAGCATAATGGTTGGTCACATTGCCATTGAAAATAACACCACCTACGGAACTGATGGAATGCCCGCCACGTTAAGTCCCATAATCGTCAACACGTTATTGAGAAAAGAAATGGGGTTTGATGGAATCATCATCACCGATGCTATGAATATGGGCGCAGTAGCCGCCATCCCTCACTCCGGCCTCTTGGCTGCGAAAGCGGGCTGCGACATGATTTTAATGCCGCCTGATGAGTTGGGCGTATTATCAGATATTATGAAAGAAATGGAGTCGGATCCCAATTTTGCTCAGCAAATTGACACCTCTGTACGCAGAATAGTTCGCTTAAAACTATGTCTTGGAATGTCCTTTATTTAAGAAAGCTCGAGAGATTCAAATCTGTTGCTAATTCTACCGGAACCGTCCGCGTAATCAAAAAGCTTCTCGCCTTAATCTCACCTTTCAAGACCAACTTCGGATCTTCGCCTGTAAACATACCGATCAGTCCTGCAAGCCCTCCCGTGAGCACGCCGCCAACATCACCCTTCAGCTTTATCGGATACGACTCGGTGCTGTTCGAGTTAATTTTAAAAGACTCATTCAATTGGGCCGTTCCCATTTCTGTTTTTCCAGCCCAAATAGTAAAGTCGCCCGATTTTATCGTAACCGGAAATCCATTCGGGTTTCTCAGCATAACGGTAATTACTCCATCAATTTTCCCACCTTCTACCTTTTCAATTTTCACATCTTCAACTTCAACCAATTCAATGTCCTTAACTTCACAGCTAGATAAGAACATGGAAGAAACGATAGTCAATATTGAAACTTTTAAAATTGAGGGCAGTTTGAAATTAGCGGCAGTCATGTCTTATTAATTTGATGACAAAGAAAACACTCCAAATAGGATTATTGACATGCGTTGCCGTTTTGGTAGCTCATTTCTGTCAAGGGCAATCGGCGCATGCAGATAATTGGGTTTTCCCGAGAGGCAATGCCATCGATTTTTCCTCGGGAGTTCCCCAACCTTATGGTTCCTCCATTCCCGCATTTGGATCATTAACACAAGGCACTTCGGCTATATCGGACCTAGACGGAAACCTAGTGCTGTATAGTAATGGCGATTCGGCCTGGAACAATCAACATCTTGTAATTCAAGGCGGAACAAATCTGGCTGGTAGCGAAGAGGCCACGCAGAGCTCAATTATTATTCCCGCTCCAAATTCGCCAAATAGGTATTACATCTTTACAATGGATGATAACGGAACCAGCGACGGACTCCATTACTATTTGGTAGACATGTCATTCAACGCCGGCGCAGGACTCGTTTTCCCTGGGACACAGCTTGACTCTTTTATGACCGAGAAACTATGTGCCGTTAAACATGGAAATGATTTTGACTATTGGATTGTCGCGCATAGGTTTGACAGCGATGAATTCGTTTCCTTTCATGTTGATTCGTTTGGAGTAAATAGCACCCCTGTTGTTAGCGCTGTCGGCCTAACTCACTCAGGCAACACCAATGCTGTGATGGGGCAAATGAAGATTTCGCCGGATGGGTCAAAAATTGCCCTGGCAGGCTTTCAGGGAGGCCATATTGAACTGCTATCTTTTGACAACGAATCGGGAGAAGTCAGCGCGCCGCTTACGCTTGAAAGCTATTCATCCAATTTCCCCTTTGGAGTTGAGTTTAGCCCAGACAGCCGAAAGCTCTATTATGTACAGCGCTTTTCAGCGAATCCTGAAGCCATTTTGTTTCAATATGACCTCGATCATCTTGACACCAATTGTCTACTCGACTCTCAGTTCGAACTCGCCCAAGTCAACGAACTCAAAGTGCCTAGCAACCTCCAACTTGGAAACAACGGGAAGATCTATATGACCGTGAACTACTTCTCGAATTATGACACGCTTTCCGTTATAAACCAACCAAATCTCTATGGAAATGATGCGGATTTTGTCGAACTTGGAATCTCTCTCGACTCGGCCATTACCGAAGGTCTTGTAAACTTTCCTAGCAGTTATTTATCGGATGGAATATATGTGGAACACGGAACCACGTGTGATGGCATGCCGACCATTATGTATCCTGAGGACAGTTTAAGTCCTGATTCAGTTAATTGGAATTTTGGTGACCCGTCCAGCACCAGTAATACAAGCTCCGATGTGTATACTACCCACACCTTCTCCAACCCAGATACATTTCTGGTCACCTTGCTCACATTTACTGGAAATCAAATTGATACGTTCTATCGAAATGTTGTGGTATGGGACACGATAATTGACCTTTTAGGAAACGACACCACTATTTGCAATGGAGGCTCCGACCTTGTTCTGGATGCTACATGGCACAATGCATGTGTCTATTGGTCGACTGGAGCCACCACGGACACGATTACTGTTAACACCGGCGGCGTGTATTGGGTAGACGTCTATTACCAAAGTTGTCTTTTCCGGGATTCAGTTGATGTTGAAGGTGTAAGTGGCCCACCAAACTTCTCTTTAGGATCAGACACCGCGGTATGCAGCAACTTTAGTTTCATTCTCGATCCCGATCTTTCAAACGCCTATTACACCTGGCAGGACGGCTCTCACGACACTACTTTCAATGTTGGCGCCACAGGTACTTACTCACTTTCCGCAACAAATGCTTGTGGGTCAACGGTGGATACCTTGCTGGTGACTGTTAACCAATCGGCCCAACCCATCATTAACTTTCCAGAAGACACAACAGTTTGCGATTCCGTGGGTTTACTCCTAAATGTAGCCTTTGAAAATGCGGTTTACGCGTGGTCCAACGCCACTACAGACTCAACACTATTCATCGATAGCCCAGGTTTATACTCGGTCACGGTCGGCAACATTTGCGATACGGTTTCAGACACCATTCAGGTTTACATTGATGCAGCAATAACTGGAAACCTCATTCCAATTGAAGTCATTTGCGATGAGGATGATACGATTGAATTGGCTGTCCAAAATGGCGATTCTGTCACATGGTCGAATGGAACATTTGGTAACAGCATTAATGCTACAGAAGCGGGCACCTTTTGGTATAGTCAGGTAAATACGTGTGGAATATATTCTGACACTATGATTGTTGTGGAATGGGATACGGCTTTCACCCTCAACGTAGGCCTCGACACCGTATTATGTCTACCAAACACTCTCGTGACAATCGGCCCAGATTCGACCAAATATCCGTTCACCTATTTATGGAATGACGGGAGTTCAAAACCGAACCTGTTGGCAGGTGTTGGGCAGCATGAATTAACTGCCACAAATCGATGTGCAAGCCTCGTCGATTTAATTCAAATCCGGGCCCCAGATCAAATTGCTATTGCAACCCCAGCTGGAACAAACGTGTGCGACGGAGAGGTAGTTCAGCTCTCCATTCTATCGGAGGCTATATCTAACACAACCTGGTCAAACGGTGAAGTCGGATTTACAATCGACGTTGAAGTTGCTGATATATATAGCGCAACCGCCCTTGACACGAATGGCTGCCTTCTCTCGGACAGTGCACTCATCACCTCAAATTGTCCATCGTTGGTTTCACTAGACAATGTCTTCACACCCAATCAGGATGGCATCAACGATCTTTATTGTCTGCGAATAGAAAATGTTGAATCTGCCACCATCGAAATTTACAATCGATGGGGCTTGTTAATTCAAAGCACAATTTCTCCTGAGCTCTGTTGGGATGGAAAAATCAGCGGCGATAATGCGCAAGAAGGTGTGTACTTCTACAATGTAGAAACACGCAATTTCGATGGCACCACCGCCAATTTCAGAGGAAGTTTCTCGCTACTTCGCTGATAGTTCAGCAAAGTATTTATGGAAAAATGGAATGGTTTCAATTCCCTTCAGATAGTTAAATATGCCATAGTGCTCATCTGGCGAGTGAATATCATCAGAATCCAAACCAAAACCCATTAGAATTGACTTTAATCCAAGCTCCTTTTCAAATAAGGCCACAATTGGAATACTTCCACCGCCTCTTTCTGGAATTGGTCGCTTCCCAAATGTTTTTTCCATAGCCAACGAAGCGGCCTGATATCCTGGGTTGTCCGTTGGGATTACAACAGGTTCTCCGCCATGATGCGCGGTTACATTAATTTTAACTGACTTCGGCGCAATCTTTCTGAAATGAGCGTCGAAAAGCGCAGTTATTTCGTCCGGTTCCTGATGTGGTACCAAACGCATTGAGATTTTCGCGTAAGCCTTAGATGGCAGTACGGTCTTTGCCCCTTCGCCGATGTATCCACCCCAAATTCCATTCACGTCAAGCGACGGCCGAATTGACGTTCCTTCTCGGGCTGAGTAACCGGCTTCAGGCCTTACCGCATCCACGTCAAGTGCTTTCATATAATCGTTTAGATCAAAAGGCGCTTCAGCCATCATCGCTCGATCCTCGGCACTTACAATTTCAACTTTGTCGTAAAATCCGTCCACCGTAATTGACCCATTTTCGTCCTTTAATGAGGCAATCATTTCACAGAGAACATTCACAGGATTGTCTACTGCGCCTCCATAAACGCCAGAATGAAGATCCTTAGATGGCCCAGTTACTTCCACTTCTACGTAGCTTAACCCCCTAAGGCCAACGGTAATGGATGGAGTGTCATTATCAATGATCGAAGTATCGGATATGACGATCACATCTGCCTTTAATTTTTCTTTGTTCGCTTTTACGAAGTGACCAAGATTTGAAGAACCAACCTCTTCTTCACCTTCTATCATGAACTTTACGTTGCACGGCAACGCGTCCATTTTATTCATCATTTCAAATGCCTTCACATGCATATAAAACTGTCCCTTGTCGTCAGCCGAACCGCGGGCAAAAATCTTTCCATCTCGAATTTCAGGATCAAATGGGGCGGAGCTCCAAAGTTCTACTGGATCGGCTGGCTGCACATCGTAATGACCATAAACAAGAATGGTAGGTTTCGCAGGGTCAATCATCTTTTCAGCATAGACAATCGGATGACCATCAGTTTGGCAGATCTCAGCCATGTCAACCCCAACGTCTAACAAGGATTGCTTAACATGTTCTGCACATCTCTGCGTGTCCTTATCATAAGCAGAGTCAGCGCTAACTGATGGTATCTTTAGTAAGCTAATTAGCTCATTTAGGAATCGCTCTTCGTTCTCAGTTATGTATTTTCTTACGTCAGTAATCTCCATATCGGCAACCTTTTGTGAATTTCTCGTTTGTTAAGTAGGCAAATATAACCACCGACGGCACCTAGAAGTTCAGGACGAACCTATGGGAATACTCGACAAAGTGAAAAAAACACCCCCTCAATCTGGCCATTTATGGTTAAAATTGTAGGTTAATCAATTAGGACTTACATCATGAAGAAATTACATGCACTCCTAGCAGTCACCATTTTATTATCGTTTTCAATCGAAAACGTTTATTCACAGGGTGATAATCCATTGCCTTCAATATCATCTATTGGGCAATCAGCCACAATTAATTGCACCTCAGCGCCGGAAACTATCGGAGTTGATATAAACGGATGGGTGCCTGGTTTTATTTATCAATGGAATACCGGCGAAACAGATTCGGTAATTACCGTTCAACCAAGTGTTACGACAACTTACATCCTTCAAATTTCAAATCCAGATTTGGGCATCAATGCGTTAAAGGGCTTTGAAATAAAAGTGAAAAATGATCCCATCATCACTCAAGAGGCTCACTATACAGTTGACAAATTCACATGTGCTGGTTCAGAATTGAAAATTGAGCCCATCGTTTATGGCGGTCATCAGCCGTTTATGTATCGTTGGGAAGACGCATCCACCCACCGAAGCAACCGAGTTTATCCAGCTCAGGACAATAACTTCAATGTAACAATCACAGATGTATGCGGTACCGAAGCTGTAGCCAGTGTTGGCGTTCATCTAGAAGCGCATGACCCGATTATTCCTCCAGCTGAAGCAGCTATTGAATTTGACTGTGATGGTGATGAGGTCACCTTAGCGCCCAAGATGAAGCACGTTTCAGGAGGCGTTGGACAAGGATACATTTACAGTTCTATCGGCGGCTTAAGCGGACAGCCCTTGACTAAGGAAGCACACAATGGCGATATATTCACATTTGAAATCACGGATGCCTGTGGAGTGCAAATAGTACAAACTCAGATACACCTGATTGAAAAGGAACGTGAGATTCCTACACCAACCGCCTTAACGGTATGCAATGGTCAAACTGTCGACGTTGCTCAATCTGACGATAACCGATTTTATTTCTGGAATGGACAGTCCATGAATCTGGAGCACGAGGTTCAAGTTACTGAAACAATGCGCGTCCCCTTATCATACATTGATGAGTGTGGAAATGATCACCTCATAGAAAGAGTCATTGAAGTAGATGATGCTCATGCGGCGTTTGACTATGACGTTCATGCCTATTCAGATAACGTTGACCTTTTTGCCGAAATCGATGATGACGTTACAACATATACCTGGTTTCTAGATGGAAATGAAATTGAATCTGGCATAAGTGTCAACGTTCCTATGACGGCCGGCACAAGTAACACTGTAGAATTAGAGGTTCAGAACAAAAATGGTTGCATCGCACGTACGTCAAAGGTGGTCACCATGCGGGACAACTTCTCAACAGCATCTGCATTTTCGCCTAATTCAGATGGACACAACGACTTTTTCCAAATCACCTTCGATGAAGCATTTGAATCATTTAGTATTCAAATCTTTGATAGATGGGGGCAACTAATCTTCGAGAGTAGCGACCAATACTTTACTTGGGACGGCGGAACGCAAACCTCTAGAGAGTTAAACACATACGTATACCGAATAAAAGGAACAACAGTAAGCGGTCAGAAGATCGACAGGTCTAACACGCTAACGGTTGTAAACTAAAAGATAATGAAGAGCATTTTAAACAAAGTTCTAATCGCCTCTATTGCGGTCTGTCTAGCAAATGCTACACAAGCACAAATGAGTGTCACGAACGCTACACCATTTAATTCAAGTGCGCACTTGATTCAAAATGTATTTATGGGCAGTCAAATCACTGCCTTCAATTATAAATACAACGGGACAACAAATGCCAACGTAACCAACCAAGTTGGATACTTTACAGGTGGTGGCAATATCATTGGAATAGATAGTGGTATTGTGATGTCATCTGGTAACATCAATTTAATTCCCAATAACGGTTTTGCATCCGCTAGCTTTTCAGGTGCAGGTGATTCAGATGTTCTTGCAGTAGCGCAATCTGTTGGATGGGGTACTCCTCCATCAATAATGCGGGACAAAGCTGTTCTCGAATTTGACTTTGTTGCTCCACAAGGAGACTCAATATCCTTTGAATATTGCTTCGGCTCCGAAGAATGGCCAGTGTATCCATGCTCTCAGTATAATGATGCTTTTGGCTTCTTTATTTCTGGCCCTGGAATCAATGGTCCATACTCAAATAATGCAGAGAATGTATCCGTCATTCCTGGTACAGATACGTTACCTGTTGCCATTACATCTATTCATAATGGAACCGGTGGAACTCCATGTAACGGAAATCCTTCGTATGCTCAGTATTACAACAATGGCCCAATTAGCAACGCATTCACATTTGCTGACTTGAATACAAGCAATACTTATGGAGCTTGGACTGATGTTTTTGAAACCAAGAGAATTTGGGTAAATGCCTGTGATACATACCACGTTAAGATGGCAATTTGTGATGGCGTGGATTGGATTTTTGACTCAGCTGTTTTCCTTAAAGCGAAAAGCTTTGAATTTTTTGGCGTTACCGTAAACCCGCAACCATCTTATAATCCGTGGGGATTTGACAGCGCACTTTACGAGGGCTGTGGCAACCTTGAATTATATTTTACACGTGTAGATTCAGTATACCCGCCATACGACTTACAATACACGATTGCCGGATCAGCCACGATGGGTCTTGATTATGAAAATGTTCCGGGCTGTACTCTGGTGAACGGGGTCTATGAATGTGAAGTGACGTTTGCTCAGGACTCGACCCAGGTTGGGTTTGACATTGAAATTTACTACGACACCCAAAATGAAGTTGTAGAAACATTCGATTTCATTGTCACCGATTCCAATGTGACCATGTGCGGTGACGATGACACACTTGCGCTTACAATTATTGATCAACCTGTGCTTTCTGTTTCGGCATTTGGCAACACTACGTTGGATTGCAACGACTCGGCCGCGCTCATTGGCGTGACTATTAATAATGGACTGCCGCCGTTTACCTATAGTTGGAGTAACACCACAAGCGTAGACTCGAGTCAATACGTACAACCCTCAGTCACTACGGCCTATTCCATTCAGATTGAAGATGGATGTGGATTCCAAAGTGAAACAGAAATAATAACTGTTGGTGTCTTCAATGTGCCATGGTCTGTGGTAAAAATTGGAGACGAGCAGACGATAAACTGTACCGACTCACCCGTAGATTTAGCGGTTGGAGTGCAGTTCAACGATCTAATATGGCACGGAGATATTTCTTATGTCTGGAGCACAGGATCAACGGATTCAACTATAAGTGTTTTCAGTTTGGTTGATACCACTTATTCCGTAACGATTCATCGTGCCTGTACACAAGAAACGGTTGTCAAGACATTTGATCTATATACAGAAAATGACCCTGTAATTACCTATACCAAGGACACGGATGTTGAAGATATTGCTTGCCCTGGTGACCCAATTAACATTGCGGTTCAGGCGAGTGGTGGTTACCCACCATATAACTATGTCTGGAGTAATGGCTCACTTGATTCAACCACAACAGTAGCTCCGCTACTTACGGATTCAATTTTTGTGACCGTAACTGACATTTGCGGACTTGAAGATTTTGTAGACTACGTAGTTGTTCACGTTCCAGTAGCTGATCCATTGATTATTCGAGGCGTCCAAAACGACACGGTCGCATGTTCGGGTCTTAAAGTGCACTTCGGACCGGCCCAACCAAGCGGTGGATTTGGATGGGGATATGAATTAAGTTGGACCAACTTTGATACACGTGAAGATTACATTCAAGACATACTCTATCACGACACTACATATACAATCCGTCTGACAGATGGTTGTCACGCTGATACTGCAGAGAAGGTGCTTCGAGGTGTTATTGCTAAGAAGAATGATCTGCAACTGATTTTACCAAATGATACAGTCATCTGTGCAGGTGATGCAATCATTCTGGAAGCTCAAGGTGTCGATGGTGGAGGCAACTACAAATATTTCTGGGAGAGCTCAGTGCAATCCTCTGGAAAGTACTTAACCGCGACGCCTACGGAGTCTCACAATTACACTCTGCGACTTGTTGATTACTGCGATACATTTATTACCGGTAATGTTCAAGTTGATGTTTCAAATGTTTCCGCAGACTTCGAATACGAATACATCAATGATTACGACATCTCATTAAAGAACAAGTCCTGGTCAAATGACACCATTCGTTACTATGATTGGACAATTGCCGGTATTGGCGCTTCGTCCACGGATAAATCTCCAATAATCGCAATGCCAAATGGCAACGCATATGAGGTAGAGCTGATGACAACAAATGAGCACGGATGTAGCGATGTTTCGACCGTATTAGTTATGCCTGAGTATCACCTCTATATTCCATCAAGTTTCACACCGAATGATGATGGCAATAACGAGACATGGAAGATGGAAAGCATGGGTATTCGCGAATTGAAGCTCGAAGTTTACGATAGATGGGGCAACACCGTGTTTGCGACTACCGACAAAGACTTCGAATGGAACGGAAAGCTAAACGGTGAGCGTGTGCCACAAGGAGCATATGTATGGCGTATTGTGCTAATCACAGACAATGATCAATATGTGAAGAGAGAAGGAACACTTCTACTTCTCAATGATTTCCAATTACGCTAAGAAGATTTCAAAATGAATTAAAAGGCTCGGCAAAACTGCTGGGCCTTTTTTATTTACGGGCTTTCTTCATGAATTCTGAAGCGTATACGAAGTCCAAGACTTCCTTGTTCTCTGTCTCCAAAATCGACACCTTATCACCCTCCCATGATTTTCTGCCGTTGTGAATGAACAAGATATGATCTCCGATATCGATAACTGAATTCATGTCGTGCGTAATAATGACCGTGGTGGTATTATACTCAAGCGTAATTTCATGAATTAGTTTGTCTATCACTATGGACGTTTGCGGATCGAGGCCCGAATTCGGTTCGTCACAGAACAAATAGGTTGGATTAGGTGAAATTGCCCGAGCAATTCCAACACGCTTCTTCATTCCTCCGCTAAGCTCACCAGGGAATAGTTTGCCGGCATGTGAAAGCTCTACTCTCTCGAGAACTTCAGCAACCCTCACAACCTTCTCTTTGGCCGTCATAGAGGTCAGCATGTCAAGTGGAAACTGCACGTTTTGCTCAACGGTCATAAAATCGAAGAGCGCACTTCCTTGAAAAAGAAAACCAACTTCTCTTCGAATCATCTTACGCTCCTTCATGTTCATTTCGATGAAGTTTCGACCATCATAGAGCACCGTTCCGGTATCTGGATCAACCAAGCCAATAAGGCATCGTGCAAGCGTTGACTTTCCGCTTCCACTCGCGCCAATGATTAGATTGGTCTTACCTGCGTCGAACGTTACGGATATGTCCTTTAAGACCTCCTTATCCCCAAATGCCTTTGATAGTCCCGCTACTTCAATCATATCAGAAGCAGCTGAGTTAAGACATAATTGGTGATTAGAATCAATATCATACTATTCACCACACCGGCCGTACTGGCTCGGCCCACATCCAACGCGCTGCCTGAAGCATAATAGCCATTATAAGCAGGAATGGAAGTTAATAAAAAGGCAAAAACTGAAGTTTTGATCAATGCATACACCACATGAAACGGTCTAAAGTCGAGCTGAATACCTTCTACATAGTCGGTAATAGTCACAATGTCAGTGGCCATCGCGATTAAATAACCTCCACCGATAGAGACAAACATGGAAATAACGATCAGAAATGGATTGATAAATACTGAAGCCAAAATCTTTGGGAGAATCAGGAATGAAGCTGAGTTTACACCCATAATTTCCAACGCATCAATTTGTTCAGAAACGCGCATCAAGCCGATCTCCGACGCAATGTTGGACCCCACTTTTCCAGCCAAAATCAGCGCCATAATAGTGGGACTAAACTCGAGAATGGATGATTGCCGGGTTGTAAAACCTATGGTGTAGGATGGAATGAAAGCGCTATCAATATTCGCAGCAGTCTGAATCGTAATAACCGCTCCCATAAAGAGCGAAATGATCATAATGATGCCTAGCGAATCAAGTCCCAAAGAAATCATTTCGTCAAACAACCTTCGCCGATAGATGGAAAATTTCTCAGGTTTACTAAACACGCGCCATAGCAGCATGATATACTTTCCGAGATGGAAGACAAATGAACCCATTGCGACAAATGTAAATCTAAAACCAAGCGATCGAAATGCTTTTAAACGTAGCTTTACACTATGCGATTATTGAAAACTCTTCTACTTATTTCAACCATCGTTGGTCTATCATCTTGTAAACTCTTCAAAGGAAAGGATTGCGATTGTCCACATTGGAGCCAAGTTAACGTTGAAGAGAAGGCTGTCGTTTATGACAATTCATGAACGAAGATGCATTTGTAAAGCAGATGCAACGATATATGCCAGAGCGCATTTGTCGTATCATTTACTCCTGGCTAGTTAAGTATCCAGTTAAAGTCCGGATCTCGAAACCGCGTAAAACAAAGCTGGGTGATTACCGAATTGGTGGAGGCAGAAAACAGCCTGTTATTTCGGTAAATGGAGACCTAAATCCTTACGCGTTTACGGTAACACTCACCCATGAAATCGCGCATCACATTGATTTTCTTCAGAGAAAAACCCTTGCCACTCCGCATGGTGATTCTTGGAAAGGCGTGTACTCTGAGCTCTTGCTACAACTGCTCGCCGCGAATGCCTTTCCAGACGAATTAACCCCGGCCGTTGCCCGCCACATACAAAACCCAAAAGCTGCCTCATGTTCTGATCCAGCATTGCTCCGTGAATTGCGAGCATACGATCAAGAACCAATGATTGTATTGAGCGATCTTCCTGAAGGCGCTGAGTTCGTAATTGTTTCGAACCAACGGCTTTTCCAAAAGGGCAAATTGAAGCGAACTAGATTTATTTGTACCGAAATCCAAACCAAAAAACGATTTATGGTGCACGGCGAATGTGAAGTGTCGATTAATCATTCGTAACAAAGGTTTAAAACCAACTCTTTCTAGGAAACCTACATTTGGCGCCTTAAAGTGATTTTAGATGAATAAGAATGTACACTGTGTAATAATGGCCGGTGGAGTCGGTAGCCGATTCTGGCCAATGAGTAGGCAAAATATGCCAAAGCAGTATTTAGATATACTCGGAACTGGCTCTTCCTTAATCCAGCTGACACACGATCGTTTCAGCAACATTTGTTCGGAAGAAAATTTCATGGTTGTAACCTCTGATGCTTACGCCGAATTGACGAAGGAGCATTTGCCCAAGCTTACCAAGGATCAAATATTACTCGAGCCTAACCGCAAGAATACGGCTCCATGTATTGCCTATGCCGCCTACAAGCTTTACAAAGACAATCCAGATTCGATCATGCTTATTTCCCCTGCAGATCACATCATATTAAAACAAGACCCGTTCAATCAAGCTGTTGAAGAGGGAATAAAACACGCCACGGAAACAGGAAATCTCGTCACTCTGGGAATTCAACCTACTCGTCCTGATTCAGGATATGGTTATATCCAATTCCATCGTGATAGCAGCTACGATGCACAGTCTATTCGAAAGGTGAAAACGTTTACAGAAAAACCATCTACAGAAATGGCATTGCAATTTTTGCAAAGCGGCGATTTCTATTGGAATAGCGGCATGTTCATTTGGAAAACATCGTCCATCGTTGAAGCCTTTAAACAACACCTACCCGAAATGGCAGAGGCGTTTGAGTCTTGCTCTGACGCATATTGGACAGAAGGAGAATCGGCTGCGATCGACTCTATCTACTCCAGCTGCGAAAGCATTTCCATTGATTATGGAATTATGGAAAAGGCTGCGAATGTGGATGTTGTTCTTGGTCAAGATTTTGGATGGTCAGATCTTGGGACTTGGGGTTCACTTTACGAACAAATGCACGAAGAGCGCGGTTCAAATGTTGTTTTGGGCGATCAAGTCAACGTTTATGACAGCACCGATTCCATGATTATGATTCCGAAAGACAAGCTTGCTGTTATCCAAGGCTTAAGCAATTACATTGTAATTGACACCGAGGATGCATTACTCATCTGTCAGAAAGACGAAGAGCAAAAGATCAAGAAGTTTGTTGAGGATCTTAAATCGCAAGGCAAGAAAAAGTTCCTCTAACCTAAGCTACCGATCATCTTACTTGGATCTACCCACTGATCAAACTCGTCTGCGCTTAAGTATCCCAAATTCACAGATTCTTCCTTCAACGTGGTTCCATTTTTATGCGCTGTCTTTGCAATTTTTGCCGCGGCCTCGTACCCAATCTTGGTATTCAACGCCGTAACAAGCATCAATGAATTATCCAAATTCTGCTTGATCCGTGCTTCGTTCGGCTCAATGCCTACCGCGCAGTTATCGTTGAAGGAAGCACATGCATCACCAATAAGTCGCGCGCTCATCAATAGATTAAAGGCCATCATTGGTTTGAACACATTCAGTTCGAAGTGTCCATTCATTCCACCAACGGTAACGGCGACATCATTTCCCATGACCTGAGCACAAACCATGGTCAATGCTTCACACTGGGTTGGATTCACTTTGCCCGGCATAATACTCGATCCAGGTTCATTTTCAGGTATGGTCAGTTCCCCAATTCCACATCGTGGCCCACTCGCCAAGAGACGAATATCATTTCCAATTTTCATTAAGCTCACTGCCAATTGCTTTAGCGCTCCATGTGACTCAACGATGGCATCGTGTGCCGCCAATGCCTCAAACTTATTTTCAGCCGTTCTAAACGGATGCCCCGTGAAGGCTGCGATCTTCTCAGCCACAAGTGGAGCATAGCCCTCAGGCGTGTTTATACCCGTACCCACAGCTGTGCCACCAAGGGCAACCTCACTTAAATGGTCGAGTGTATTTCGCAACGCTCGTAATCCATGATCGAGCTGAGACACATATCCGCTTAGTTCCTGACCAACAGTAAGTGGCGTCGCGTCCATCAAATGGGTACGACCAATCTTTACCACATTCATAAACTCCTTGCTCTTGGAGGCGAGGGTATCTCTTAGTTTTTCCACACCGGGAATGGTGGTTTCCACTACCATCTTATAACTAGCAATGTGCATTCCAGTTGGGAATGTATCGTTGGAAGATTGAGATTTATTCACGTCGTCGTTTGGATGAATAACATTGTCGCCTTCTCCAAGTGTTCCGCCATTGAGCACGTGCGCCCGATTGCTCACCACCTCATTCATATTCATGTTTGATTGCGTGCCAGAACCAGTTTGCCAAACCACCAATGGAAACTGATCGTCGTGCTTTCCATCGAGAATTTCATCACACACAGCCGAGATTAGATCCCGCTTTTTTTCAGTCACAACACCCAAATCGCAGTTTGCATGGGCGGCTGCTTTTTTCAGGTACGCGAAGCCATAAACCACCTCGAGCGGCATGCTCGCCTCGGCTCCAATCTTAAAGTTGTTTCTTGATCTTTCGGTTTGGGCGCCCCAGTATTTTGATGCTGGAACTTTTACTTCACCCATGGTGTCGTGCTCGATTCTAAAATCCATCGCTAATTAGTTGATAATATTTTTCAAAGTTGAATTATATTCGCTGTCAAATGTAAAAATGCCATGGGCGAATATTTCGGCTTCTTTGTTTTTCTTGGTTTTTTCTTAATGGCCTTCTGGATTCTTCTATTCTTAGTTGGATTTTTAGGCTACTGGGCTACTATGGGCGCTCTCAACAGCCTCATGCCTAGCATGTTTGAGAAAAAAGAAGATGAGATTGCAAAGGAAATGGAAGCTTAAGCTTCCTCCTCTCCGTCGTAGGTCAGCTTGCCTGACCACCACATCAAAAATCCTGTCAGAAACGCGTCAATGTCTCCATTGAGCACGGCGTCCGCATTCGTGGTTTCTACTCCAGTGCGCACATCTTTCACCATTTTGTACGGGTGCAAGACGTAATTCCGAATCTGACTACCCCATTCTATCTTTTTCTTATTAGCCTCTATTTCGGCCTGTTTTGCGCGCCGTTCTTCCAACTCAACTTCATAAAGTCTGGATTTCAAAAGTTGAATTGCCTTTTCGCGATTTTGAAGCTGTGAACGAGATTCAGTGTTTTCAATGATGATACCAGATGGCTTATGCTTCAGACGGACCCCTGTCTCCACCTTATTCACATTCTGACCTCCTGCCCCACCCGATCGGAAGGTATCCCAATCAATATCGGAGGGATTAACTTGAATGTCTATTGAGTCATCAACCAATGGATATACGTAGACCGAAACAAAGGATGTGTGCCGCTTGGCATTGGAATCGAATGGAGAAATACGCACCAATCGATGCACGCCATTTTCACCTTTTAGATATCCAAATGCAAAATCTCCAGAAATCTCAAGGGTAACTGTCTTCACGCCCGCTACATCGCCCTCTTGATAATTAAGTTCCTTGATTTTGTATCCCGCTTTTTCTGCCCACATGAGATACATTCTCATGAGCATGGAAGCCCAGTCACAACTTTCGGTACCTCCTGCCCCAGCAGTAATTTGGAGCACAGCATCGAAGCTATCCTCCTCCGCGCTGAGCATATTTTTCATTTCAAGATCTTCAAGCAGCGCGCTCAGTTTCGAATGTTGCGCTTCAACCTCTTCTGCTGAGCCTTCGCCTTCCTTGAAAAAATCATAGAGAATCGTGAGATCATCCACTGCATTGGAAATCTCGTCAAATGCATTGGTCCAGACCTTCTTCTTATTGATCTGTTTTACAACAAGCTCCGCTTTCTTAGGGTCATCCCAAAAGTTTGGATCGTGCGTCTTCTGCTCTTCGTCTAATATTTGGGCTTTCTTATGATCAATGTCAAAGGTACCCCCTCAACGCGTCCAGGCGCCCGACCATCACACGGATGTCGTCTAGTGTTATCATAGTCGCGAATGTAATGTTCAAATGATTGAAGCCGCAATCTTTTTCACCTGGGCATCAATTCTTTTAGCATTTGGCCAAATTCTGAAAAGGCGTACCCTTTTCCAACCATGTATCGACTCACTTTTTGCTGTCGTTCGTATTTCGTCCCCGTTACTTCCTTCATCTTTTTGCGAATGAGCTTTTCGATCATCTCAAGATAGTCGTCATCCTCGATTTCCTTCATTCCGATGCGGATCAAGGAATCATGAATTTGGCGTGACCTTAGCTCAACTTTGATTTTATACTTGCCCCACTTTTTGATGTAAAAATGTCCACGGGCGTAGCTCTTCACATAGCGTTCTTCGTTTAACAGATTCTCGTCCATCATTTGCATGATTACATGGTCCACATCTTTCTTCCAAAGCCCCATGTCATAAAGCTTTTCACGTAATTCCTTATGGCAACGTTCCCTATAGTTGCAGTAAGTGCGTGCCTTAATAACCGCCTCGTCGATGGATAGCTTTTGTTTCGGAATCACTGGTCAAATCTAAACTGAAAAATGACGTAAAAAGTCTAACCTCAAAGGTGTACAAGAATATTAGGTGCCATCAAATGAAAAAATTCAATTTCAGAGACGCATGCCTATCTGCCAGACTTGATATCCTTTCATACAGCAGTACTGCATAGTTTACAAATACGAAACTTCTTAAACCCACTTTTCAGATCCTTAACCTTAATTCAACGTGACTAATGCTCTCTTGAACATTCCATCACAAATGCATGATTTAAGAATAAGATCAATCTAAGGTCATTACAGAGCCCCTTCGAGAAGTTTGCACAAACAAATAATACAAACCATGAAACAACTTTTTACTTCTGCAATTTTTGCTTTTTGCTTTATTTCTGTGCACGCTCAAATCACACTCAGTCATTTAAGCACTTACCACACCAACGTGTTCGACGAGGGCTCAGCGGAAACTATAACCTATGACAAGCTATCGAAAAGGTTATTCTTTTCGAACGCTAACGAAAACTCAATCGGAGTACTCGATTTCTCAGATCCAAGCTCTATATCATTACTAACTGAAATAGACTTAAGCAGCTTTGGAGCTGGAGTTAACAGTGTTAGCTCATACAACGGCAATATCGCAGTGGCTGTAGAAGGTGATGGAACGCTAGATCGAGGAAGGATTGTATTCTTCGATTCAAGTGGCACCTACCTATCCGATGTTGAAGCAGGATACCTTCCTGACATGGTGACGTTTTCCCATGACGGTTTAATGGTTGTTGCGGCCAATGAGGGTGAGCCTAATGATGAATGGACAGAAGACCCTCCGGGTTCAGTTACAATTATCGATCTTTCGGGAGGTATCTTAAACCTCTCTCAGTCAAATGTTACTGAAATTGTTCTTGGTGATTACACTGGATCATGGGATGATGTTCGAATTTTTGGACAAGCCATTCCATTCGAAGGTGACTTTCAGAACGAGGATACCATCAACTATGATTCTGTATTTGTTGATTGGAATCAATACAATCTGGCGGGAAATAGCCGACAGTGGCATGAATTTAATTACCCTTCGGGTTCAGATACTATTTTCAGCCGAATTTCAGGATATGATGGTGGTTGTCAACACAATGAAGACTTTTTAATTTCAACGCCCATCTCCCTTGATGGTTTTGATAAAGCCAGTCTATCATTTGAAAGTGCCTACAATTTTAGCGGGCCTGGTTTAGAGCTTTGGATAGCCACAGATTTTGATGGTTCAAATGTTAATGGAGCTACATGGGTTGACCATACCAATGATGCAACTTGGCCCAGCGCAGCAAATTATACCTGGCAACATTCGGGTGAGATTGATATGAGTGACTATTTAGGTGAAGAAGTACACATTGCATTTCGTTACACTTCAACAGACTCTACCGGATGCTCAACATGGGAAGTGGACGAGGTAATCGTGACTGGAGGTCATGATGATGAAGACAATCTTGAACCAGAATACGTTGCCATTTCGAATGATAATCAAACGGCTTTTGTTGCATTGCAGGAAAACAATGCGCTCGCCGTTATTGATCTGTCATCCAAATCAATCTCGTCAATAGTTCCCTTTGGCACTAAGGATCATTCAATAAATGGAAATGGGATGGATGCCAGCAACGAGGATGGTGAAATAAACATAACTACCTATCCATTTAAGGGGTTGTATTTGCCAGATGCGATAGCGAGCACGGATATTGATGGCGCAACATATGTCTTCACGGCAAACGAAGGAGATTCGCGCGACTATGACGCATATAGTGAAGAAGAGCGCCTTAAAGATCTAGATCTGGATCCAACTAATTTCCCCGATGCTGAAACGCTTCAAGAAGAGGAAAACGGCGGACGCATTAAAGTTACGACCTCCATGGGAGATACTGATGGTGACGGTGACTACGATGAAATATATACCTACGGAGGTCGATCATTTAGTATTTGGACCTCCTCAGGGGCATTGGTGTATGATTCAGGTGATGAATTCGAGCAAGAAATTGCCGCGGCGTTTCCAAATGACTTCAATTCGACCAACGACGAAAACGATTCCTTTGACAACCGATCAGACGACAAAGGTCCCGAACCTGAGGCAATCGAAGTGGCCAAAATAAATGGTTCGCACTACGCATTTATTGGATGTGAGCGGGTCGGAGGAATCATGGTCTATGATGTATCGACTCCAGCCTCTTCAACATTTGTTCAGTATATAAACAACCGTGACTTCGAAGTTTCCGATGTTGAGACAGAGGCTGTTGGTGACTTAGGCGTAGAGGATATTATTTATATCGCACCAACTGAAGCCGGTGACACAAATGCCTACATAGTTACCTCCAATGAGGTGAGTGGAACTGTCTCTGTCTTCAGAGTGAGCGGTGCTGTTGGTGTAAATGAATTACAGAATGGTCCTTCATTTAACGCCTACCCAAACCCAACACATACCTTACTTCGTATTTCTGTAGAGGATGACTATAGAATAATTGATTTAACCGGAAGAGTGGTCCGCAGCGTCGAAAACACCAAAGTCATTTCATTAGTAGGGCTTGAAAATGGCGTTTACATCATTCAGAATGATCATGGTCAGGCTCAAACTGTGGTAAAAAATTAATTTCCCAACCATAAATCAAAAAAGCCCTTCGCAAATATGCGAAGGGCTTTTTATTTTAAAACAAAATCTCTTTTCCGTCCTTATCCAAGAACTCGTAGTCGAGTAAGGTCATGGCCGTTTTAGGCTCTACATTGACCCATTTTTTAAACTCGCCAAACCATTTTCGTTGGTAACCATATATTCCCTTTTGCAGGTAAGCACTCACAAATGGGTGTGCTGCTACGGTCAACGATTTAGGCTTTTGCTCTTCCATCAATGCACGTAGATTGTTTTCAATCTCATCTACAATTGTGATGGCTGCTTGCACTTCACCCGTTCCATTACATGTGGGGCAAACCTCAGCCGTTTTAATGTCCATTTCTGGCCTCACACGCTGTCGAGTAATCTCTACCAAACCGAATCTACTTACTGGCAACACTTGGTGCTTTGCCCGATCATCCGACATGTATTCCTTCAACTTCGTTTGAAGCATCTTGCGGTTTTCGTTTTGGCGTAGGTCGATAAAGTCAACCACAACCAATCCACCCATGTCGCGCAATCGAAGCTGCCGAGCCACTTCCTCAGCGGACTCAATATTCACCTTCAAGGCATTTGCCTCTTGGTTCGTCTCCGACTTGGCTGTGTTGCCACTATTCACGTCAATTACGTGCATTGCTTCGGTGTGTTCTATCACAAGATAGGCACCGCTCTTCATTGTCACGTGCTTGCCAAATAAGGACTTGATCTGTTTCTCAATCCCATAATGCTCCATCACGTCAATCTTGCCCTTATGAAGCTTGACGATTTTTTCGCTTTCTGGAGCGATGGTTTTCAGGTATGCTGATACATCTTGAAACAGTGCCTCATTGTCAACCACGATTTGGTTAAACGAAGGGCTTAGAAGGTCTCGTAGAATCGCGTTGGTACGGTCGATTTCACCCAAGACCTTTGCAGGCGGCTTAGTAGATGTGAAATTATCGAAGGCTTGTTTCCAGCGATCGGTGAGATTTCGCATGTCTGCATCTAATTCTGCAACACGCTTGTTTTCCGCTACGGTGCGCACGATAACCCCAAAGTTTTTAGGGCGGATGGAAGAAATTAATCTCCGCAACCGTTCGCGCTCTTCGCGGCTTTTAATTTTTTGAGAGACCGAAATTCGGTCGCTAAAGGGAACCAACACAATGAATCTACCAGCAATGCTGATTTCACATGTTAGTCTTGGGCCTTTGGTTGAGATAGGTTCTTTGGCGATCTGTACAAGCATATATCGATTGGGCTTTAACACCTGATCGATTTTACCGCCTTTATCGATGTCTGGCTGAATTTTAAAATCTGTTAATAGACCTGAATTCCGCTTTCCAGTAATTCCTTCCGAAATATATTTCTGCAACGATTGAGCCTGAGGGCCTAAATCGTGGTAATGCAAAAACGCATCTTTTTCATAACCTACGTCAACAAAGGCTGCATTCAGCCCAGGGACGAGTCGTTTTATTCTACCAAGGAAGATATCACCAACGTTAAAGCCTTTATCAAGCTTTTCGTTATGATATTCAATTAATCCTTTGTCTTCAAGAAGAGCAATATTGACTTCACCATCCCCGGTGCGAATGATCATTTCTTTACTGATTTCACTCACTTTGGATATGTTTTATAGCCGGGGGGCTGTTAATGTGAAGAGATTACTTCTTCTTCTTGTGTCGATTCTTTCTCAAACGCTTCTTACGCTTGTGCGTCGCCATCTTGTGACGCTTTCTTTTTTTACCGCTTGGCATTGTGTTTATTTAATTTGATTCAACATTCTCACAGCATCATCACGAAGCTGCGTATTATCTTGTTCATCGGCTACAAATTGTTGCAGATGATTTTTTGCTTGATCTATTTCCCCAAGGTTAAACCTTGCCAACCCTATCCAGTAGTGCGATTCTGAAAACGATGGATCTATTTCCATAACCGCTTCAAAACGCTCTATTACCTTATCCCACTGACTGGTTTGAGCTGAGAATTTTCCCATGTTATACTGTGCTCGAAAATTCGTTGGGTTTTCTTCTGTAATCTTTCGAAGAAGAAGTATACCCTGCATTGGTGCTTCGCTCGCAATTATTGCAAGCGCTGAGTCAATGTCATTTTCCACAGTCGGAGGCTCGCTCATTTGCGAACTTTCGGAACTCAGCCCATCCGAGGATGGTTGGTGAGGAGCAAGAAATAAAAGAACAACGATAGCGCCCGTAAGCCCTATCAAAATCCAATGTCCTGTTTTCAGGTTCATTGAGTTATTTCACGTTAACGTTCTTCTTCACCTTGTCAACAAATGTCTTTGCTGGCTTGAAAGAAGGAATATTGTGTGCAGGAATTATGATCGTGGTATTTTTTGAAATGTTTCTACCCGTTTTTTCAGCTCGCTCTTTTACGATAAAACTTCCAAAACCTCTCAAATAAACATTTTCGTCACGAGCCAATGAGTTCTTCACACTATTCATAAACGCCTCTACTGTGGTCAATACTTCCACCTTGTCAAGACCTGTCTTGTCTGCTATTTCATTGACTATTTCTGCCTTCGTCATAATAAATTGTCTGTTATAAACTTTTGATTTTCAGTGTATTTACCGATTTCAAAAAACGGGCTGCAAATATAGAATCATTTCTTCACATTAAAAATCTGCGTGGAACTATTTTCGCAATCGATTCTTATGAGCGAAACCCATATCATTTCTCGAATTCTCGCACGATGGTACGAAACCAACAAGCGCGACCTTCCGTGGAGGCACACAAAAAATCCCTATTTCATTTGGCTTTCTGAAATCATTCTTCAGCAAACCCGCGTAGAGCAAGGCATGCCATATTATCAAAAGTTTGTTGCGACCTACCCCACAGTGAGATCATTGGCAACTGCACCTGAAGATGATGTGTTAAAGCTATGGCAAGGCTTGGGCTATTATAGCCGAGCTCGAAATCTACAGTTTGCCGCCAAGCAAATCATGTCGGAACATGGCGGCCAATTTCCGACAAACTATGCGCAAATTATTGGCCTAAAGGGCATCGGAATTTATACCGCCTCCGCCATCTCATCCTTCGCTTTTGGATCGAAAAACGCCGTTGTCGACGGCAATGTCATCCGCACACTTACCCGTCTATTCAATATTTCCGATCCAGTAAATAAGCGATCCGTGCAGATTCAAATCCAGGCATTGGCTGATACGCTGCTGGACACATCTGATCCAGGCAGACACAACCAAGCCATGATGGAATTTGGCGCGCTTCACTGCGCTCCTAGGCAGCCTGACTGCCAAAACTGCCCGGTTCAGGCACACTGCGCTTCTTTCGCCGCGGGCACAGTGGATCAAATTCCCTTGAAGGAAAAAGCAAAGGCCAAACGAGATAGACACTTCCACTTTGCCATTGTATCTGACGGTGCGTCAGTTTGCCTCGAGAAACGCGATTCAACTGATATTTGGGCTGGGCTTCATCAGTTTCCATTGATTGAAACAGCACACTCGGATGAGGTATCTAACCATGAAATTGCTGCCTTAATTGGAATAAAAGACATCCAAATTTTAAAAGTGCATGCGCACAAGAAGCATGTTTTAAGCCACCAAAACATTCACAGCCGCTTTTATCATTGTTCTGTACCAGACATGGATAATTCAAAATTCAGCGCCATAAAACTCAGCGAAGTTCATAGGTTTGCTCTTCCTAGGTTAATTGATCGCTATCTAGAAAATCAGGACATTTTTTGAACAAGATTCCTGATGTATTTGAACCCCGATTAATTAAATGTAGGTTTGTTTAAACAAGAAATTTTAGAGCCATGGCTGGAGTAAATAAGGTGATCGTATTAGGGAATTTAGGAGCAGACCCAGAGGTTCGTGTGTTGAGCACTGGAGCCAAAGTTGCCCGATTGCGCATCGCTACCTCTGAGACCTACACAAACAAAGCTGGAGAGCGTGTGACAAACACCGAATGGCATTCTGTGAATGTGTGGAGAGGCCAAGCTGATGTGGCAGAGAAGTATCTTGCTAAAGGTCGACAGGTGTACATCGAAGGGAAATTACGCACCAGAAGCTACGACGACAAAGAGGGCATCACACGATACGTTACCGAAATTGAGGCCGATACCTTGACTTTGATTGGTGGACGACCGGATGGTGATAACTCTGGAGGCGGCGGTCAGCAAACTCAAGCACAGCCACAACAGCAAAAAGCCGAGGCTAAGAAGCCAGCTGCAGCGAAGAATTTACAGCCTGACTCTGCCGATGATGAGTCTTTTGACGATCTTCCATTCTAATTTAACCCCCCGCTAGTGGACCCCGATCCTTTTTCGATCACCCTGCTTTCTGTATTTCAACCCTGGGACATGGGTGTTGTTTTTAGCTTATTGCTCATGGCGGTAATGCTGGTTTTGTCTGCACTTATTAGTGGATCTGAGGTGGCCTACTTCTCTCTTTCACCTCAAGACAGAGAGCAACTGACAGCAGAAAACTCCAAATCGGCGACCCTCGTCACGGACTTGTTATCTAAACCGAACACCCTTCTTGCTACCATACTAATCGGAAACAATCTGGTAAACGTTGCCATCATTATTCTCTCCTCATTCTTGATGGAAATGATGTTTGACTTTGGCGATCGAGACGTGTTAGCGTTTGTAATCCAGGTTATCGCTGTCACGCTTATTATTCTAATTGTTGGTGAAATCTCACCTAAGGTTTATGCGTCTAAACAAGCATATCGCTTGTCGATATTTATGGCCTATCCGCTTTCATTCATGCGAAAGCTATTCGCACCACTTTCTAAAATTATGGTCCGTTCGACGCGCAAAATAAATGCGAAGGCCAAGGAAACGGAAGGCGCTTCAAGCATTACAGCCGACGACCTATCGCACGCAATAGAACTGACCTCCGACAAAAACACGGAAGAGTCTGAAAAACGAATATTAAGCGGCATTGTCAAGTTCGGGACCACCGAAGTGCGTCAGGTTATGACACCTCGAATCGACGTGGAAAGTTTTGACCTCAAGCTCGACTTTAAGACGCTTCAAGAAAAAATTGTAGATCGCGGATTTTCGAGAATTCCGGTGCACGAAGAGACTTTTGACACTGTTGTTGGCGTGCTTTATGTAAAAGACATGCTCCCCCACTTGGATGAAGGGAACGACTTTGACTGGAAGTCGCTTTTAAGGCCTCCGGTATTCGTCACGGAAAACAAAAAACTAGACGATTTGCTGCGGGATTTTCAAGCAACAAAGAATCACATGGCCATTGTGGTGGATGAGTACGGCGGAAGTTCGGGCATAATAACCTTGGAAGATATAATCGAAGAAATTGTCGGAGAAATAAGCGACGAATTTGATGAGGACGACATTGTTTACTCCAAGCTCGATGAGAATAATTACGTTTTTGAAGGAAAAACCGCGCTTATCGATCTCTACCGAATCTTGGACATTGATGGCGATTTATTCGAACAAACCAAAGGGGAAAGCGATTCGATCGCTGGATTTATCCTTGAACTTTGCGGAAGAATCCCAGTGAAGAATGAAAAAATTCGATTTGAACAATATCAATTCACCATCGAAGCCGCAGACAAGCGAAAAGTAAAGCAAGTTAAGGTGACCATTTCAACCTCCGAAGAAGAATGAAAGTCAGGCTATTCATTCTGATTATTGGGATCGCATTCTGTGCGTGTGAGGAAGATTACACCCCCAAAGAGCGCGCCTATGCCCGTATAGAGCTGCCAGCACCCAGCTACATAAGCCCGAGCATAGAAACTTGGGATTGCCCGTATTATTTCGAGGCCTCTAATCAGAGCTTTCTCACGATCGATAAACGCCACCAAAATGAAAATTGCTGGTATAACCTCTACTACCCAAGATATAAAGCCACACTGCATCTAACATACAGTGAGGTGGCGGACGACCTAGCCACTCAAATTGAGGATAACAGAACACTGGCGATGAAACATGTAGGAAAGGCCACAGCGATTAATGAAAGTCGGGTTCAAAACGATTCTGCACGAGTCTATGGTTTGATCTACGAATTCAAGGGAGCGACTGCCAGCGACATGCAGTTTTTCGTTACGGACAGTGCCGCGCACTTTTTGCGGGGATCGCTCTATTTTAATGTGAAGCCCAACAAGGATTCTTTGGCTCCAGTGATTGACTACATCAAGGCGGATATTCGTCATATGATCTCAACCTTAGTCTGGACGGATCACGATTCCAGCTCTGTAGAAGCAACAAAGTAGGTTGCGCTATGAACCAGCCAAACGGCCGAAAGCAAGGTGATTAGCGCCATCACTTGATGCACTACAGCAAACGATGTTGGGACGGCCAGAAGCAATGTTGCGACTCCCAGAGTGAATTGAAGCAACACCATTCCCAAAACTACCATCGCAGGTTTCCGAATATGGTCAGATTGAGTTTGTGCCGATCGCACAATCAAGAAACTGGCTGCTAGAATGACCAACGCCAAGGTTCTATGCACGAACTGAACACCAGATCCGCCTTCCAAAAAGTTTAAGATTAAGGGATCCATGGCCCAAACGCTGGGAGCCACCAAGGAGCCGTCCATCAACGGCCATGTATTGTGTATCCATCCAGCACGCAGACCGGCAACAAATCCGCCGTAAATTATTTGAAGCACCAAGGCTGCGAAAAACCAAATGGCTCCCTTCTGAATCGGCGAACGGTCGGCCCTCAATTTACCGTGCCGATTGTAATTAAGCATGACCCAAAAAATGTAGGCACATGTGAGAAACGCGGTAACTAAATGAGCAGAAAGTCTAAAATGGCTGACACGCGGCACGTCGGAAAGACCACTTTTCACCATGAACCATCCGAGAATTGCCTGAAAGGCTCCGAGAAAAAATATGATTCCGAATTGCGGCAGCATATCCCTTGGAATGGATCTCTTCACCCAGAAAAAAATGAATGGAATAAGGAATACGATTCCGATCATTCTTCCAAACATTCGATGAATGTATTCCCACCAAAAGATTGATTTGAAATCTTCGATTTGAAAGTGTTCATGCAGTTCTTTGAATTCGGGCGATGTCTGATATCGTTCAAATTCCGCGACCCATTCACCATCGTTCATCGGCGGCAGCGATCCCGTAAACGTCCAATGCACCATGGACAAACCGGAGTGTGTTAGCCGCGTTAACCCACCGATGGACACCATTATTAAGATTAGAAGAATGCCAGTGGCCAACCAAATGGTAACACTTCGGGCTGGTGAAAATGGTCTTATCATGAATCTAAATTAGTTACTTACGAAGCAAGTAAATGACTTAGAACAATGACCGAAAAACATCAAAAATGTTCGGAAACTTGAATGTAAAGTTTTGATCTTCCCTGTTTTTCTCAGACTTATCCGCCTGTGATGAAGGAACACCCCGCTCCATGATGCCTTGCGCATCAACGCTTATACTCACACTGATTGGGTCAACCCCGTTTGATACACTGGTGTCGCCTTTCACGAACCCCATTGCAGCGGTCAACATAAATGAGAATAAAATGAACTTTGAAAAATAACTCTTCACACGGCAAATGTAATCGTAAAGTTCACACCTTCAAAACATTAAACAAAAGTGTGTCTAGAGTGAAAATTGCGATCAATTGGCTACGCTCTCGAGGTGCTATAAACCCCATATTTGCGGTACGCGACAAACATGAGTACAGAAACACAAACTGAAGAAATGTCTTTCCTTGATCACCTCGAGGTGCTTCGGTGGCATTTGGTGCGATCCATTATAGCGATTATGCTCGGTGCTATCGGTGCCTTTATTGCCAAAGGGTTTGTTTTTGACGTACTCATTTTTGGACCTAAAAAGCCGGACTTTCCAACGTATCGATTTCTCTGTAAGATGAGCGATAAGATGAGTGAACTCGTGCCAAGTATGTTTCCCGATGGCGCAATTTGCATAGGGCAGGATTTGCCAGACTTGGTAAACCTTTCCATGGCGGGCCAGTTTAGCGCACACATCCTCATATCGCTTGTGGCAGGTTTGATAATCGCCTTTCCCTATTTGATCTGGGAAGTTTGGAGGTTTATAAGCCCAGGCCTAAGCTCATCGGAGCGCAAGCACGCTCGGGGGTTTGTTGCAGCCACCACGTTCTTATTTCTTAGTGGCGTGTCATTTGGCTACTACGTCATAAGCCCCTTATCGATCAACTTCTTTTTAAACTATCAAGTCAGTGACGCCGTTCTAAACAACCCTACACTTACCACGTACATTTCACTAATCACCACCGTAGTTCTAGCCTGCGGGGCAGTCTTTGAGCTTCCGGTCTTGGTTTATTTCTTGACCCGCGCGGGCATTTTGTCTCCTAAGGTGCTGCGTGCGTTTCGGCGGCATGCGATCGTTGGTGCGTTGGTCTTGTCTGCAGTTATTACTCCGCCAGACATTTTTAGTCAAGTCCTTGTAACGATTCCCATCATTGTTCTGTACGAAATCAGCATTCGGATTTCGGGCATTGTGGCCAAACCCAAGCAGGATTAAACGTGTGGCTGAACGCATTTATGGATTCGCCAGTAAAACATATCATTCGGCTCCTAGCAATTTTGGTTTTAGGGCTTTTGGCGAATTCGCTGAGCGCCCAACAAACGATTGTAGTGGGTAAGGTGTTCGAAGCCGAAACAAATCTACCAATCCCATTTGCGAATGTCTATTTCAAGGACAGCAAAATCGGCACCACCACGGACGATAAGGGCGCATATAGAATTGAAACGTATTACCCGACAGATTCGCTTCTTGTTACCGTGCTAGGATATCAGCGTGGTGCGCAACGCGTAAAAGCCGACCGATCTCAGGTAGTTGATTTCGAGATGAAAATATCAGGAATTTCACTTGGCCCTGTCACCATAGTTGCAGACAAAAAAGCGAAAGACCCCGCGATTGAAATCATGAAAAAAGTGATTCGAAATAAAAAGGCCAACAATCGCGAGAAGCTCGAAGCATACGAATACAACGTGTACAATAAGATTGAGTTCGACATGAATAATATCAATGAAAGATTCACGAATCAAAAGGTGATGAAGCCGTTTGATTTTGTCTTTGAAAACATTGATAGCACCTCCGAGGAAAAGCCATTTCTTCCGATATTCCTTACTGAATCATTTTCTAGGTATTACTACCGAAAGAGCCCAAAAAGTTCGATGGAACATATTAAAGCGACAAAAGTAGCGGGTGTCAAAAATGAAAGTGTGAGTCAGTTTTTAGGAGATATGTATCAAAACACGAATGTCTATGAAAACTATGTGGACGCTTTTGGAAAAAGCTTCATGAGTCCACTTTCAGATTTTGGAGGCACGTCCTACAAGTATTATCTACTTGATAGTGCCGTAATCAATCGCAAAAAGTGTTTCAAAATCGCCTTCATCCCTAGGCGAAAAGGGGAGCTAGTATTTGAAGGTGAAATGTGGATAAACGATACCACATATGCGTTGAAGGAAATTCAGGCGAAAATTATTGAAGGCGCCAACATCAATTGGATCAACTCGTTTTCGGTGCATCACGTTTACGATCAAGTAGAGAATGAGATTTGGATGCTGACCAAAGAAAACGTCGTTGTCGATTTCAATCTCAGTGAAAAAGCCATTGGCTTTTATGGAAGAAAGACGACTATTTACGACGAATTCATCATAAACGAGAAAAAGGAAAACTCGTTTTACAGCACGTTTAACAATATTCAGGTCGCGGACAGCGCCAATGACATGAGTGACGAATTCTGGAACGAAAAACGTCCGGAAAGCTTAAGCGAAAATGAATTCAAGGTCTATGAAATGGTGGACACCATCCAGCAAATTAGGGCGTTTCGGACATATGTAGATCTCATTACCCTGTTTGTGAATGGCCACTATGAAATGAAGTATGTTGACATTGGCCCATACTTCACAATGGCCAGTTTCAATCAGGTTGAGGGGCTTAGACTACGAGTTGGAGGCCGTACCAATAGCGATTTTAGCACACGATTGGAACTTAGCGGATATCTTGCCTATGGCACCAAGGATCAACGATTTAAATACCACGCTGCTTCGCGCTTTTTCATCTCGAAAAGCCCCCGACAAATCATACATCTCAGTACCCGAAAAGACCTAGAGCAGCTTGGCCAAAGCGCGAACGCGTGGAGAACGGACAACATTTTATCATCCGTATTTCGAAGGGCGCCTTTCCGATTCAACGCTTATGAAGAGTATAAAGGCGGGTATGAGGTTGAGTTCATTCCGGGCTTTAGCACCAAGTTCGAATTTGGCCGAAAAGATATTTGGTCCGTTGGCGACGTGCTGTTTCAACGCGAAAACGGTGATGGATCGGTGTATGACATTAACCGCATAAGCACCGCTGAAGTAGGAATTAACGTTCGTTTCGCATACCGAGAATCCTTTATCAGCGGAGACCTTGATCGGATCAGTCTAGGTACTAAATTTCCGATTCTAGAATTTAACGCTCGGCTTGGCATCAAGGGTTTTCTTGGCGGAGATTATGAATACCAAAGGGTGTCGTTGCGTATATCTGATCGCTTTCCAATCAATCCGATTGGTCAAAGTGAATTTATTCTAGAAGCTGGAAAAATTTGGGGAACCGTGCCCTATCCACTGCTTCAAATGTTTCCAGGCAATCAGACATATTTCTATGACGACTATGCCTACAACCTGATGAACTACTACGAATTTATCAGCGACCAGTGGGTCACCCTTTTCTACACGCATCACTTCAATGGGCTGTTTTTCAACAAGGTACCCTTATTCAGAAAGCTAAAATGGCGAGAGGTGGCAACGATGCGAAGTGCCATCGGCGGATTGAGTAACAAGCACAAAGCAGAGCTCCAATTTCCAGCAAATCTGTATGATTTAAACAAGCCTTACTTCGAGGCGGGAGTTGGTGTCGAGAATATTTTAAAGATTTTTAGGGTTGATGCTATCTGGAGATTATCATATTTGAGCAATCCAAACGTGGTTCCGTTTGGAGTTCGACTTACCTTTCAAATTGAGTTTTAGTCCATGAAACTGGAAGCCACAGATCTCGTTAAAAAATACCGCAGCAGAACCGTTGTTAAAGGCGTCTCTGTAAATGTGGAACAAGGTGAAATTGTAGGATTGCTTGGGCCAAACGGCGCTGGTAAGACCACTACATTCTATATGATCGTTGGGCTCATAAAGCCAAACGAAGGAAGGATTCACCTCGATGGCAAGGACATTACTGGCCTTCCTATGTACAAGAGAGCGATACAAGGCGTTGGGTATTTACCACAGGAAGCTTCGGTTTTCAGAAAACTCAGTGTGGAAGACAATATCAAGGCGGTGTTGGAAATGAAACGCGGCCTAAGCAAGGCAGAACAATCAGAGAAATTGGAGAGTTTACTCGATGAGTTTGGTTTGCAACTAGTGCGCAAAAACAGAGGTGATTTACTCTCTGGAGGAGAGCGAAGACGAACCGAAATAGCGCGTGCTTTGGCATCAGATCCAAGTTTCATCTTGCTCGACGAACCCTTCGCCGGAGTTGACCCTATTGCAGTGGAGGACATTCAGTTTATAGTTTCCACGTTAAAAAGCAAAAACATCGGCATACTCATTACCGACCACAACGTACAAGAAACACTTTCCATTACGGATCGGGCATATTTGCTTTTTGAAGGGAACATTCTCAAAGCTGGGTCGGCCGAGGAGTTGGCTGGTGATCCAGAAGTGCGGAGAGTATATCTAGGTCAGAATTTCGAATTGAAAAAGAAAAACAATTCCTTGAGCGACTTTTGGAAAACGCTCTCGCCGTTGGAGATTGCAAGCGTATATCAACATAGATACGAAACGTTGATGGAGGCGTCGAAAGGAGAATTTGATTCGTTTATCCAGTCACAATTTCTAACCATTGATGACCTAAAGGATATTATTTCACGTGCTCAGCAAAGCGGTCTGTCAATTGATCCAGATGCTTGTTCGAGGTGCAGCTCTCATAAACTGCAAATCACCAAGGAAGAAAAGGTGAAGACAGGCAAGTACGAAGGTGCAGGCGCCATGGCCGGAGGCTCTGTACCAATGGTAGAAAAGAAAACGTGTAAGGTGTGTGGGTTCATCGTAGATGACCCAAATGCCTAATTAGCTGGACAGCGTAAACGTGTAGCTCTCGACTATTTGGTTGCAAAGCAATCGCTTGCAAGCGTCATCCACTTTTGAATTAGCATCAGACTCGTCAGAAGCGTCAACTTCTAAAGTAATGTGCTTCCCAATTCGAACGTTTGTGATTTCACTTAGTCCTAAATTCCCCATTGATGATGACACCGCTTTTCCTTGAGGATCAAGCAAATTGGCGTGTGGCATGATGTCGATTTCAGCTTTGAATTTCATTCGAATTGGTATCTGTTTTTGGAGCGTCAAAAATGGCATAAATCCATGAAAGCACGAAATAGCCAAGGATAAAAATCGGCCAAATTAAATAGTCGATCAAGCCTATCTCAAACGGAAGAAAGTCCGTGTAAGGAATTACGAAAATGATATAGCAAAGGACCACCCAAATAAAAATCCCATATCGCCACATATTCTCCTTCCATTTCAATCCATGAAATTTGAGTGATAGCATTGGTATCGGAAGCACCATCATTGCGGCTAAAACAACGCTCAAAATCTGATAAAACACCGTGCTGTAAAGCAGCTTCACCACACCATAGTCAGAAGCATCCCAACGTCGTTCGCCACCTATAATGTCGATAAATGAGTCGGAAAGCAGATAATAAAAGTTCAAATGGTAGTGCGCCTCCAGCACTATTGGAATACTAATAACCGCCATGCACATCGCAGGTGTCGGAAGGCCCAAGAAGTGTGGACGTCTTGTTTCATCTAGATTAAAGACCGCTAGGCGATATGCCGCGGCCATAGGAACTACAAGCGCAACTGAGCATGACAACAAATCAGTCGTTGTCCATTGGCTCAAATCTGTAAAATAGATGCCGCGTGAAATGCTGATCATCTGAAACAAAATCACGCCGGGTAATGCGCCAAACGTGATCATATCAGCCAGGCTATCTAGTTCTGCTCCTAGCTTCCCTTGCACACCTAAAAGCCTTGCCACAAAGCCATCGAAGAAGTCAAGCACCAATGCAATTAGCACGCAATAAACGGCGAGAATCATTTCTTCTTTGGCAATTAAAACGATTCCTAAAACGCCCATTGCTGCATTGCCAAGGGTGAACATGTTTGGAATAAACCGAACTATAGCATTCATAGTGGGCGAAGATATCGTCTTTATCAAAGGAATGAAGAGACAATTTTACCTCTGGTTTTCAGTTATGCTGGCCAAACCAACGACTTAATTCATTCGTACATTTGTGAACACTGCTATGAGAGGAACATCAAGCGTCATTATTGCAATTTTCTTGTTTTCAGGTTCTGCCTTTGCGCAGGCGCCAAAATACAGCAATGAGTTTCTAAACATTGGTGTTGGAGCGCGTGGTCTGGCTATGAGCAAGGCGCAAGTTGCGTCTGTGAACGATGTCACTTCCGCCTACTGGAATCCAGCAGGATTAACGGGAATTCAAGACAACCTGCAAGTCAGCGCACAACATGCTGAATACTTCGCAGGCATTGCCAAATACGACTATGTTGGCGTTGCAACGCGCATTGACGAAACCAGCGCCATTGGCATCACCATGGTGCGATTTGGGGTAGATGATATTCCAAATACCACGCAGTTGATAGACCAAAACGGCCAAGTAAACTATGATCGCATCACTACTTTTTCGGCGGCCGATTATGGATTCTTAGTGAGCTATGCAAAGGAAATTGGTGAAAAAGGACTGAGCGTTGGTGGAAATGCCAAGGTGATTTACCGCCAGGTTGGCGACATGGCTCGAGCCTGGGGTTTCGGAGTAGATGTTGGCGCTCAATATCAATTTGGTAAGTGGCAAGTTGGGGCAGTTGGTCGAGATATTACATCCACGTTCAATTCATGGCGTTATAGCCTTGACTCTACGACCATTGCTGTATTTGAAGCTACCCAAAATGAAATTCCGACCAATGGTTTGGAAGTAACTCTACCTAAAGTTGTGTTAGGCGTTGCTCGAAAATTTGTGATTAAGGACAAGGTTGGCATCATGCCTGAATTCAATGTAGACATTACTACAGATGGAAAGCGCAACGTACTTATCCCAGGCGACCCCTTTAGTTTCGACCCAAATTTAGGTCTCGAACTCTCGTATCAGTCCATCTTTTATATCCGAGGTGGTGTTGGAAACGTGCAGCGTATAAAGGCCGAAATTGGGGACTATAACGAGTACACATTCCAGCCAAATATTGGTGTTGGGGTAACTATAAAGGACATTTTGAGCATCGATTATGCTTTAACTGACATTGGTGATCAAAGTGTTGCACTCTATTCAAATGTTTTCAGTTTAAAACTGGCCTTAAATCGTAAAACCTAGTGCGCGGACTTCTATTGATCATCGCATTTGTGTCCTTATCGTGTGCAGCAATAGGACAGCCATTTGGCAATGAGTGGATAGATTATAGCTCCAATCAACGATACCTAAAATTTGAAGTCGCACATAGTGGCATCTATCGGATAGACCGCTCCACATTGAATTTTGCGCTGCAACAAACAAGCCCCGCGACCAATCTCAATTCAATCGACCCTCGCTCTATTCAGGTCTTTGCTTTTGGTTCAGAGCAGCGCATACATATTGAAGGACAGAATGACGGTTCGTTTGATAGCGGAGACTTTATTGAACTCTATTGTAGATCAAATGATGGTAGTCTGGAGGCGGCCTTTTATCCATCCGAAAACGACCAAACCAATCCATACTATTCGCTTTACTCCGATACGGTCACTTACTTTATCACTTGGTTAACCGATGGATCGTTTTCCACCCAGCGATACAACACGATTCCATATACGGGCGCGGCTGTTTCTCCGATGCCCTATATGCTCATCGAACGCTTACAAAATTTCACAACCCAATACAACGACGGAGAGAATATTGGAGCTGGGGTAACAAACGCTCTATATCATGGTGGTAAGGGATGGGTGAGCAAGATATTTGGTTACAACGGAAACTCCGAACCTACCCTTGCCGCAACCAAGTTCACCACCAAAAATGCCTTTACAGGAATTGGAGCGCCCAACATAAGTGTTGAAATTGGTGTAGTAGGCATGAACCAAGGAGCCGGCGGACCAGATGCCCACCACGTTCGATTCAGGCGCAACAACGGCGGAGGTTTCGTGCAATTCAGCGAGGTCTATCTCGAAAGTTACGCCTACAAGCGACATACAGCACAAATAACTATTGGCGTGCTACCCGCAGATCAATTGCAAGTGGATGCCTATACCAACGCCACCGGTGCGGGAAATGAAACCAGCTCTGATTATAGCGCGCTCTCCTTTGTAAAGTGCACGTTTCCGCATGAACTAGACGTATCCGGCGAAGATTTATCCACGCTGGCATTTATTTCCCCGCAAAGCAGCACCCAATTTCATTTCAACTTGAGCAATTGGGGTGCCGACGCAACAACGTATCTCTATGATCCTGATCTCGGTCGTCGATACGAGTGCACCCAATCGGGAACCACACTTAAAACCAACCTTGAGGCAGGCACACGACGCCAGCTCATAGTCCAAAAAGAGAGCGATGTCGTTCAACTTGGTTCGTCGGATCTTGTTACTGCAGGGAACGCCGGGAAGTTTGCTGATGTTCAATCCATTCAAAAGGATTCAGCCTTCCTATTGGTTCACCACAAAGACCTATTATCAAGCGCGAATGCATACGCAACATATCGAAACTCAACAACGGGCGGGCGGGTCGTTCAAGTCGATATCCAGGAACTATACGATCAATTCGCGTATGGCATCCCGTTTCACCCAGCGTCTATCAGGGGACTTTGTGATTACGCCATTCAAAACTGGAATGTTCCTCCCAAACATCTATTTCTTCTAGGAAAGTCGATTCAGGAGTCGAAGCATCGTAAGTCGGCCACAGCGCGAGCCGAAATACTCGTTCCTACAATGGGCTCTCCTCCTTCGGACAATCTGCTGACAATGGGTTTATCTAACCATCCTTATGCCGCTGCCATTGCAACGGGTCGAATCGCCGCGACCAATAATACCCAAGTCAATACATACCTTAACAAACTCATCGAAGCCGAAAACGCACAGAACAGTATTGTTGCTGAGTATACCATTGGCAAAAAGCTATGGCAAAAACATGTTTTGCACTTTGCTGGCGGGAACAATTCTGAAGAGAACGATCAATTTAGGGGCTGCTTAAACTCCTATAAGAATTCGATTGAAGGGCCGAATTTTGGGGGCAAGGTTTTCCTATTCTCAAAGACCAGCGGAAGCGTCATTGAACAACTTGATTTGGATACCATTCGTGACCTGATCAGTGATGGCGTGGATCATGACCTTTTTCGGACACGGCACCACAACTGGATTTGATTTGAACGTTGACAGCCCAAAGGATTGGGACAACAATGGAAAATATCCGGTAGTGATGGCCAACAGTTGCTACTCAGGAAACATTCACCTTCCAAGCGCATCGGTCTCTAGTATTTCCGAAGAGTATGTATTAATATCCGGACTCGGAGCGATAGCCTTTTTAGCAACCCCAGGCCTGGGCGATCCTCGATACCTAAATACGTATACAGGTCGATTGCATCGGCATATATCTGAACTCGATTATGGAAAAAGTTTGGCTGAGCAAATGCAACTGGCGGCCAACTCCATTGCGCCGAATACTGCCAACAACAACCTTGAACTTGCTTATATCGGAATGGGTCTAGAAATGACATTACACGGCGACCCAGCCTTTATGTTGAATCCTCATGAGAATCCAGAAATGAGCATAAATGATCCTGGGAATGGCCCTCAAGTTCGGTTCGACCCAGCATTTATTACTACTGATGTTGATTCCTTCGATGTGATCGTGGACGTGACAAATCTTGGACGATCTGTGAAAGGACCGATTGAACTCAGAGCAACACGATCCTTTCCTACTAGTAAACAGGACGAAATTCAGTTTCATACGCTAGACGGTATCGGATACAAAGCCGAAGTTGTATTTCGATTTGGCGTGGAACAGGGAGCAGATATTGGCCAGAACGAGTTGACCATTCAAATTGACCTTCCGGGAGACAGCATTCCTGAATTTGACAATTACACGAACAACGAAATCACCTCGATGCAGTTTGAGATAATTGACGGAGACATCGCCCCTGTATTTCCGTACAATTTTGCCGTGGTACCAAATTTCGAACTCACACTAAGAGCCAATACGGGATATCCATTTGCACCATCGAGAGAATACACCATTCAAATCGACACCACAGACACGTACGATAGTCCGTTTTTTACTCAATTCGGTTCGCAAAAAATCACACAAAGTGGTGCCATCGTGGAATGGAATCCAGGACTGAACGCTCATGGGTTCCTGGATAGCACAGTCTTCTTTTGGAGAGTGGCCCCTGTTGACGATTTATCTAAGTGGCGTGAATATAGTTTCCAAGTGATCGCCTCTGAAACGGGCTGGGGACAAGATCATTTTTACCAGTTCAAAAACAACAATTACGACTTCATTACCGGCAACAGAAACAATCGAAGATTTGTGTTTGAAGAGGCTTCCCGAGAGTTGTATGTAAATGTTATTGGTTCATCTCAAACACAATCAGAACATGATGCCACTCGTTTTGAGCTAGATGGTCAAGGCGCTCCGCTGGGTGAACGCGGTGTTGAGCCTGGCGGACAGGCAGCCATGGCAATCGTGGTAATTGACACCATAGACCTTGCTCCATGGGGTTGCTATGGATATGATAAAGGGACATTCTACAATACAGAAAATCAATTCGGAAACAGCAACAACTACTTGGACGATCCGCAAGACAACCGCGCTCGACCCGAGTATTTCTTTTCATTTGAAGCACGCAAGCCAGAGCAAATGGACTCGATGATATCTATGATAACTGAGAAAATTCCCGATGGCTACTACCTTTTGGCATATACACTTCGTTATGCTGATTTTCAGGATACTACATATTGGAAAGATGAACATTTCACTGCTTTTGAGGCACTGGGCGCTGATAGTATTCGATATGTAGAAAATCGAAACCCATATATATTCTTCACTCGAAAGGGGTTTCCAAATACTAGCCGAGAGGAAATTGGCCGAAATCCGACAGACATCATTGACATGCGCGAGAAAATTATCTCAACTGTCAAGCAGGGATCCATATCAGGGCCTGTGGTAGGTCCAGCTATGAATTGGGAATCGTTCCATCTAAAATCTCGAAAATTAGAACCGATTGGCGATGCAATTGAAGCCACCGTTACCTCAACCAACCTGCTCGGTTCAGAAATAATTGAGCAAACATTAATTGCTTCTGGGACCGGTGCTCTTTCAACCATCGATGCTGATTCTGTTTTAGATTTGAATCTCGACTATCATACTTCAGACAATGAAAATGGCACCCCTTCACAACTGGCGTCTTGGCATTTATTGTTTGACCCGGCACCAGATGCGGCTGTGAACCCCGTGCTTGGAACAGCCCTACGTGCGTCCAAAATTTCAGCAGGTGAGGCCTTTCACTTTGGAGCGGCAATTCAGAATATTAGCGACTACGACTTTGGGAAATTCATGGTGCGTTATTGGCTCACAAATCAGGATGGAGATATTCTGCAAGCGGATACCATTCGATACGACAAGTTGTTGGCCACCGAGGTGATTTTCGACTCCATAGAGATTCGCACAATTAGATTAAAGGGACGGCACACCCTCTGGATGGAGGTAAATCCGATGGACACGGAATGGCACAAGGAAGAATATGCCTTCAATAATCGGGCTTACCGATCCTTTACTGTGGATGCAGACAGGAACAATCCCTTGCTAGACGTGACTTTCGATGGCGTGCATATCCTTAACGGTGACATTGTTTCGCCCACACCTGAAATTGTGATGGAACTAAAGGACGACAACACGTATATTCTAATGACAGATACAACATCATTCGATGTGTTCCTGTCGAATCCAACGGGTCAACAACACCGAATTCCGTTCATTCAGCAAGGCGCAGAAATAATGCAATTCGAACCCGCTCTTGATTCCAAAAACAAGGCCCGTGTGACATACAGACCAGCGGCCTTAGCAAATGGCACATACACGCTAAGTGTTATGGGACGAGACGCAACAGGCAATGCCTCTGGTTCTGAAAATTATTCGATCGAATTTGAAGTAATCAACGAAAGCATGGTAACGCAGGTCATGAATTATCCAAACCCGTTTACTACTTCAACACGTTTCGTTTTTACGCTTACTGGCACTAAAATTCCAGACGTATTCACGATTCAAATTCTATCAATTACGGGAAAGGTTGTTCGAGAAATCACCAAGGATGAGTTGGGCCCAATGCATATTGGTAGAAATATTAGCGAATATGCGTGGGACGGGACCGATGAGTATGGCGATAGACTTGCCAATGGCGTGTATATGTACCGCGCCATTATGAAAATTGACGGCGATCATATAGATAGATTGGAATCCGATGCAGACCAATACTTCAAAAAGGAGTTTGGGAAAATGTATCTGTTTAGGTAAAGGGGTTCCCTTTTGTCACACCTTACGTACAACAAAGCTTCTTGGCTCACTCGCTTGCATAGACTATTATTGTTTGGCAGGATGGCAGCGTCTTTGGCTGGAATGCTCAAGAAAAAATAATAGTGACTGTCACCTTATACAATTGTTGGGGCACATGTAAAATAAAACGGACTAACCTAAAATACCAACCTAGAATATGAAATCAACTTCTTCAAAACCAAAACCTATGAAAACAATAAAAGCTCTGCTAGCTGGACTGTCTTTACTGACATTCAGTTCAATTCAAGCACAGACAAGAGACTGTGCGACTATGGAAGTACTTGCAAATCAAATCGAAAACGACTCTGCTACAGCTATACGACTAGAACAAGTAAAAAACCAAAACGATTCTCTAATAAAGTCCAGCGGACGGTACATTGCAGAGGAAGGTTTTAAACTTCCTGCTCTACCCGGTTATCAGCCAACTGGAGATATTGAAATTGATCGATTAAACTGGGCAAAAGCGAAACAAGATTTATATGCCAAAGACCCAGAATTATACAAAGAACTAACTAGGCTTGATTCACCATCAAAAAACATGAGAAATTGAGAACAACTATATTCATATTCGGTCTTGTTCTGTATTCAGCTCTAGCCTTTGCTCAATGCCCGAATAACAACGCATATTGGGAAACAGTTTCCGCACCTACTTCAGTTGGAAATAGTGTCACTACTTACTTATACGGTGGAGAATATACCACTGTCACTGGAATGATCGCGGGAAGGGTTTATCAAATTTCCACTTGTGGAGACAACGCATTCGACTCCCAGATTACCATCTATAAAAGTGGAAACAACAACCTTGAGGCCTACAATGACGATTATTCAACTTGTTCACCTCAATCCAGAATCTACTTTTCTCCTTTAACCAACGGTAGCTACAATGTTCTGATGGATGAATATGATTGTGCAAGTAACTCTATTCCTATTGCATGTACAATCACAATGTATGATACGATATACCCTGTTATTACCATCCCAACCGTAGTGCATGTAGTGTACAATAATGCTACTCAGAACATTTCAAATAGTCAGATTCAGTCTCAAATTGATGTATTGAACGAAGACTTCAGGAGATTAAATAATGATATAACCTCTGCTCCTTCTAGGTTTCGAGGCTTCTCGAAAGATACTAGAATCGAATTTTGTCTCGCTTCTATGGATCCAAATGGCGACCCGACAAATGGGATTACGAGAACATCCACAAACGTCACTTCTTTCTCATCAAGTGGAAACAATGAAATGAAATTCACTTCAATGGGCGGAAAAGACGCTTGGCCAAGAAATGACTACTTGAACATTTGGGTAGTGAACCTATCCGGCACCACTCTCGGATATGCTCAATTTCCGGGAACAGGAAGTGCAGCTACGGATGGGGTCGTAATTGACTATGAATATTTTGGAACTACTGGTACAGCATCTCCCCCGTTCGATCTCGGACGCACCGCAACGCACGAGGTGGGTCATTGGCTAAACCTTTATCACATTTGGGGTGATGATGGTACGGCTTGCAATGGTTCAGATGATATAGAGGACACTCCAAACCAAGGTGGCTCAAGTTCTGGCTGTCCAACATCGGCTCCTGTTTCTTGTAGCAATGCAGGGCTAGGTGGTGATATGTATGTAAATTACATGGACTACTCAGATGACGAATGTCTAAACATGTTTACATATTGGCAATACAGAGAAATGGAAGCAACCCTCTATAATTCTAGAAGTAGTCTTCAAAACTCTGACGGCTGTTCAACTGGCAACCCGCCCGTTGCAAACTTCTCTGCTAACCAAACAACTGGTTCGTCTGGTTTAAGCGTTAATTTCAGTGATCTATCATCTGGTAGTCCAACCTCATGGGCTTGGACTTTTCAAGGAGGCTCTCCATCGAGTTCATCACAACAAAACCCTTCTGGAATCACATACAACGCAGTAGGCACATACTCTGTCACTCTCACTGCAATTAATGGCTGGGGCAATGATTCAGAAACAAAAACAGGATTCATTACAATTGGAAACCCACCAAATGCTGAGTTCACTGCTGATGTTACATCTGGCCCCGCTCCATTAACGGTCAACTTTTCAGACTTATCGACAAATAGTCCGAGTACATGGAGTTGGACATTCTCAGGTGCAAATACGCCTAGTTCATCGGCTCAGAATCCAACTAGCATTACTTACCAATCTGCTGGTGTTTATTCTGTTTCATTGACTGCCACAAACAGCTTTGGAAATTCAAGTAATACTAAGACAGACTGCATAGTTGTCGATTTTCCTACAGGTCTTAACTCTGTTCATGAATTGAATGAATTAGAGGTCTTCCCTAATCCTAATTCAGGAGGGTTTTCAATTCGCATTAATTCTAATCCGACTGAAGACATTGAGATTAGACTTTATGACTTGACAGGGCGACTTACTTATGCTTCTAATTCTCAATTATTGAATGGCTCAAACACCATTGACATCTCTGTTCCAGAACTTTCAAACGGAGTCTATTCGTTGCACGTCAAGACCAGCTCCAAGAATCATCATGTAAAACTGATAATAGAAAATTGATATGAAAAATAGTTTAGCCATTTTAAGCATGATACTCGTGTTAGGGTGTTCTGCAAACCATCAACAGGATGAAAAAATTCAAGACAAAAACACGACACAGAAGGACAACATAGCTGAGACCGAAACACAAGTTCCTAAGGGTTTAGAAAAGGCTCAGAAGATTGACAAGAATGAAACTAAGCAAGCCACTCAGACAGGTTATCTTGTAGTTACATTCTCTAGTAGAGGCTCAGGTATAGATGGTAAAGCCATTGATAAACTTGAATCCCTCATTTCATCACTTGGGTTAAATAACTCTAAAACTGCTCAGTTTGAAAAAGTTCCTTGGGGAAGAGAAGGTGAAGTTGATTACTGTTTCGATTTGAGTGTAATTGAAAATGACTTGGCTTTGAACCTAAAGACCAAAATTGAATCAGAGTTTTCGGACAATAAACTCGTACAAGTGGAGCAACACGAGAATTGCCCTAGAAAGAGAGGTTAGTCCGTTAAAAAAAAAGAAAAAACACGATGCCCCAACACCGGCTATAAGCAATAGCGCCCTCCGGGACGCTACTGCTCATAGCCAAATCCGTTGTGACACATCTAAAATGAAA
>DDCZ01000014.1 GCA_002336485.1 Flavobacteriales bacterium UBA1993 | reverse complement strand
ATCCGACGCATGGATTCACTTTGATAGTGGCTTAGACACCATGGAAACATACACCCACAACTTTGGTTGGGACAACAGACTTATGTTTTCTGCGAGTTTAGATACTGCTCTGTTGATTGGGATGGCAACACACCTTTCCGACACCAATTTATCTAATAATCAATTTGAAGAAACCTTCTATGCCAGCACGATCGTAAATAACGATTGGCATGCTGGGATCATCAAAATTATCGAGCCATCGAATTTGAATTTCTTTGATGTCGACAATAACACAAACATCCCACCGCCACTTACGAGCGTTCGGGTGGATCTAGTAAACACGGGAACCGTAACATACCTACCAGGCACCTTGATCAATTACGACGTATATGTACTAGATGATGTTCGATCTCTTTCTGGATACATCGGTGAATCCGCAGTATCTAACGGGGACATTTCGACTCGAACAATAACCAATCAAGCTCTTTTGCCTGTAATTCCTGATTCAGCTGGAACGTATCAGCTTTGTGCACGATCGACAGTGCCAAATGATCTCACATCAAACAACAATGCGGCCTGTACAATCTTTAAAATGGTTGACAATTACGACCCGACTGATCCAGCCAATTGGCCTTTCGCGGTTGATGAAGTTGCAGACTTGAACGCGAAAGTCTTTATGAGCGAAAATCAATTGGTTCTTGAGTCAAAATCTCAAACCGAATTGGAGATCATTGACCTGAGCGGTAAAATCATCTACACAGATGCTTTTAACGGATCACACAGCCATTCCATGTTAGATTACAACGCTGGGATATACTTTGTCCGGTTGATTGCGAGCGACGCTTCTATTCAAACCGAGAAGGTCTTCGTTCACTAGTTGATCATAGATTCGAAGTCAGCCTCGCTGATAATTTTCACTTCTAGCTTTTCAGCCTTTGCTCTTTTGGATGGCCCCATGCCCTCGCCCGCTAAGAGATAACTTGTTTTCGCACTAACGGATCCAGTATTCTTACCTCCATTCTTTTCGATAAGCTCTTTTAGCTCATCTCTACTATGGCGCTCAAACACGCCCGATATAACAAAGGAGAACCCACTTAATATATCCGTATTATCAGCAAGCTGATCCTCGGGTATTGACAGTTGCAAGCCGGCTTCCATCAATCGTTGAATCAACGTTTTGTTGGCCTCGATCGAGAAGAACTCAACTACACTTTCTGCTATCCGTCCACCAATTTCATCGACTTCAACCAACGTTTCCAAACTTGCATTCATTACCGCTTCAATGGAGTGAAAATGTCGCGCAAGTTTCTTGGCTACCGTCTCTCCGACGTATCGAATCCCTAGTCCAAATAGCACGCGCTCGAATGGGATATTTTTAGAAAGTATAATGCCTTCAAGCATGTTGTCAACCGACTTCTGAGCCATGCGCTCGAGGGGCAATAGCTGATCGGCCTGAAGATCGTAAAGGTCACCAATGTTATTTATGAGACCGGCTTCGTGAAGCTGATCGATGGTTTCCGCACCAAGGCCTTCAATATCCATCGCTCGTCGGGAAATAAAATGCTGCATCCGACCTTTAATTTGCGGAGGGCACCCTGTTTCATTTGGACAATAATGCTGAGCTTCTCCTTCTTTTCGAATCAGTTCTGTATCGCATTCTGGACAATGCGTGATGTATTGAAATGGCAATGAATCCGCTGGCCGCTGCTTCATCTCGACTGCGGTCACTTTGGGGATTATTTCCCCACCTTTTTCAACGTAAACATGGTCTCCGATTCGCAAATCAAGTTTTTCAATCTGATCAGCATTGTGCAGCGACGCTCTTCTTACCGTAGTTCCCGCCAGCAACACCGGACTCAGGTTGGCAACGGGCGTTATTGCTCCTGTTCTTCCAACTTGGTAAGCAACCGATTCAAGCTCTGTTGTTACTTCGGCCGCCTTAAATTTATATGCAATAGCCCACCGAGGTGACTTGGCTGTGTATCCTAAATCTTCCTGTTGCATAAAGTCATTCACCTTGATGACAACACCATCAATTTCGAAATTTAAGGCATGCCTTGCTTCGTCCCAGTAATTGATAAAGTCCATGATTTCGTCTATGGATTTACACAAGCGAATCATGTTCTTACGTTCATCGGGAACATGAAACCCCCACTCACCTGCTTGTTTTACGCTGTCATAATGCGTGGGAGCAATTCGGTCGCGGCTGTAAACACCATATAAATATGAGTCCAGATTTCGATCGGCCACCAAGGATGAATCTTGATTTTTTAATGTGCCGCTTGCGGTATTTCGAGGGTTGGCATAAAGCGGCTCTCCTGATTGTTCGCGCGCCTCATTGAGCTTTTGAAATCCATCCAATGGAAAAAAAATTTCGCCTCGAATTTCGAATTCACTTGGAAAACCTTCTCCACGAACCCGCATCGGAATGGTCTTAATCGTTCTTACGTTGGCGCTAACATCTTCTCCCTTCGCCCCATCGCCTCGTGTCACCGCACGCTCGAATATTCCGTTTACGTATTTTATTCCGATGGCCACACCATCATACTTCAGCTCACAGACATATTCCATATCGGCTTCTGTCAACTTTCTTGCTCGACTCTCGAATTCTGCGATCTCCTCTTTTGAATATGAATTGGAAAGAGAGAGCATTGGATAGTCGTGCACCACCGACTTGAATTTTTTTGTGATGTCTCCACCGACCCGCTTGGTAGGTGAGTTTTGATGTGCCAAGGTGGGAAACTGAGTCTCTAACGCTTCCAGTTCCTTCAGAAGTTGATCAAAGTCGTAATCCGAAATAGTCGGATTGTTTTGAATGTAATAATGGTGATTATGCTCTTCTAATTCGTGCGTGAGCGTATCGATCCTTAGCTTGGCTTCATCTTGATTCATCGGTCTAAAAACTTTGCTCTAAATTTTGCGCGGCGCATTCTGCTTCGTTGCTCATAGTAGAGCCGCTCGGCCTTTATTTTTTCTGGACTAAAAATCCCCTTTATGGCATATCCCAGAAAGACCTTAATCTTAAAATCAACGTACGGATCGGAAAACAAGCCTTGAAGTTCAGGATGGCTGGGTAGATTCAAAGTCCGATACCCGACTCCAACACCTAGGCCAAACCAAGGAAATATTTTGAATTGTGAATGTGCCCCAAAATCATACAGCCGAATATCAGAAATGGTATCTGATCTTGTCAGCTCAGGAATTGACGTGCTTGCGTCATAAGTATTCAAGAGTATTTGTCCCCTTCCTCGAGCAATGGAACTAGAGAGCTCCCAACGAAAACTTCGATAGAAAACAGCCTCCCCAAACGTTGTCACATAGTTCATTCGACCAGAAAATCGATGATCTTCCTGAGCCGTAGGGAAATTGATTTGGTAGAAATTATTGTTTCCGTATACGCCAAAACCGAGTCGCACTCTTTTGTAAAACTCTAGGCCAATTTTAACGCCGTTCATTCGGGCGCGCGTTTCGTAATAACGCTCGTTTCGGTTGTCAAATTGAAATACAAAGTTGGAAACAATTCCCGCCTTAGGCTTTTCATAAATCGTTGAATCTTGGCCTTCAATGTTCAGCGTATCCTTAACAACCAACTCAAGCGAATCAAGTGATTGCGCCGAAGTGATAGACACTTGGAGCAGAAGAGCAAGAAAAACAAGAATTTTCGGCACCATACAAAGGTGATTGTATGAGCGAAGCATCCCAAGCCAAATAAGAAAAAGAATTCAGGCCTAAGTGTTAGCTACTTTACTCAGGATTTGAATCAAATCTGCCGGCGGATTCATTGGGCGTTTGGTGTTGAAGTCGACAAAAACCAGGGTAGTGCTAGCAGCATTCAGTTTTTCATTCTTCTCGTTGAATGTCTCATACTTAAAAAAAATGCGTGCGCCTTTGACACTTTCAATGGTTGTTTCGATGCGCAATTCTTCATCGTAATAGGCTGGAATGAAATATCGAATTTGGTAATCCAGCACAGGAAGTATGACTCCATCATCTTCCAATTGCTTGTAAGTAACTCCAAGCTCACGCAGTGCTTCCACCCGAGCCACTTCGAAATAAGCTGCAAAATTGCCGTAGTAGCAATATCCCATCCGATCTGTTTCGGCGTAACGCACTCGGAGTTTCGTTTCAAACAACTTCATTATGCAGAGAGGAATTCAACGGCGTTATGCATCACTGGACTCATGACAATGTCGTCTTCCATGAACGGCACCACGCTTCTAAACTCAGCACGAAAGGCCTCCAACGTGGGTGAACTTTTGCCTTCCCTGAAATCAGCCGCTTGGGCAGCGTTGATCAGCTCGATGCCAATCACTTTCTGATAATTTTCATAAACACGTAGCGCCTTTGTTGCCGCATTTGCTCCCATGCTTACATGATCTTCTTGACCATTTGAGGAGTCGATGGAATCAACAGACGCCGGAGTACATAGCTGCTTGTTTTGACTTATGATGGACGCTGCGGTATACTGGGCAATCATCAATCCGCTATTTAAACCTGGCTTGCCGACTAGGTACGCCGGTAATCCTCGTTGCCCGCCAATAAGTTTGTATGTTCTTCGTTCGGAAATGCTCGCTAGCTCAGCCACGGCAATACACAGGTAATCAAAGCCAAGAGCAAGTGGTTGACCATGAAAATTACCCGCGGAAATTATCTTGTCTTCTTCTGGAATCAGTGTAGGGTTATCGGTAACAGAGTTTACCTCTCGTTCAAAAACGGAAGCAATATGCTTGATGGCATCCTTGCTGGCTCCATGCACTTGTGGAATGCATCGAAATGAATACGGATCTTGAACGTGATCCTTGCGTTGAGAAATCCAATCGCTTCCTTCAAGTAAGGACCGCATTCGGGCCGCAGTTTCGCGTTGACCATCGTGAGGCCGCACGGCATGCACCGCATCATCAAATGGCTCGGGACGCCCATCATATGCATCTAAAGACAGCGCCGCCACCTTTTCGGCCTGCGGCATCCAATGGCTCAACCCATTCAATATTTTCACGCCATGAGCCGACATAAACTGCGTCCCATTCAACAGCGCCAAACCTTCTTTGGCACCAAGACTTATTGATGACAGACCTTCCGCATCTAGGGCACTTGAGGCATCACATTTTGATCCTTTGTACCAAACTTCGCCAAGTCCCAATAGCGGCAGCGCTAGGTGCGCCAACGGCGCCAAATCACCAGAAGCGCCTAAAGAACCTTGCTCATACACAACCGGAATAATAGATCGATTGAAAAGCTCAATTAACATGGTAATGGTCTCCATCCTGATTCCCGAGTTGCCTTTCGACAGACCGAGCACTTTCAGAAGCAGCATGGTTCGAACGATGTCATGATCGACTTCTCGGCCTAAACCACAGGCGTGAGATTTCACTAAGTTTTCTTGCAACTGACCGAGTTGATCCGTATCAATTCTTACATCGCACAGGCTACCGAAGCCGGTGTTGATGCCATAGATCGGTTTTTCTGCACGTTCAATGAAATCTTCCAGAAAGGCCCGCCCTTTCAAAACGGATGCGCCTAAATCGGAACCAAGACTTATAGGTTCATTGGACGATAGAATCGAACCAATATCATCGAGGCTGTAGTGTTTGTTTTCTAGAATAGTCATTCGGCACCCAATTTATCGAATACAAATTTGTTGAGATCATCGAAGCGCACACTTTGCTGGTCGCCGGTGTTCATATCCTTTACCGTAGCGCTCTTGTCATCCATTTCTTGGCTGCCAATGAGGATGACAAACCGGAACCCTCTTGAGTTCGCGTACTTCATCTGCTTCTGCATTTTGGCGGCGTCGGGGTAAACCTCCGCTGAGAACTTATCCGATCTTAGTTTCATCGCCAACTCCATGCAAGCGAGTGATTCCTTTTCCCCAAAATTGATAAACAAAACATCGCTCGATGCACTTAGGGTTTTTGGAAAGAGATCCAGATCTTCCATTAGATCATAAATCCGATCTGCACCAAAACTCACCCCTACACCACTTACGTCCTTCAGACCAAAAATGCCTGTGAGGTCGTCGTATCGACCACCTCCACAAATGCTTGATGGAAATTTCTCATGCCCCACTTCAATGATGGCGCCTGTGTAATAATTGAGTCCACGTGCAAGTGTGAGATCGATTTCTACCTTTTCGCGTACGACTTCAGGAAGCGCTCTTAACGTCTTGCGCATTTCGTCAATTCCGCGTTGGCCTTCTTCATCACCAATAAGCGAGCCCGATAGCATTCGGAGTACAGTTTCGGAATCTGCTTTCCTGCTTATATGATCCAAGGCCTTTTTCACTCCTTGGGCGGGTAATCCGCGCGCGATCATTTCTTTCTTTACTCCTTCAACACCTATTTTATCCAGCTTGTCGATGGCAACGGTCATCTCAGAAAAGTAATTTCCGAGTCCAGCCACATTGGCAATTCCGCTTAGAATTTTTCGATTGTTGAGTCGAATCTGGATGTCGCCGAGTCCGAGATTCTCAAACACCTCGCTAACAATGCAAAGCAGCTCGGCTTCGTTTAGCAAACCATTGCTTCCTATGACATCGACATCGCATTGATAGAATTCACGATATCTGCCGCGCTGCGGGCGATCGCCTCTCCATACTGGCTGTATTTGAAATCTTTTGAAGGGAAAGCTCAGTTCATTTTGGTTTTGAACCACGAACCGAGCGAAGGGAACAGTTAAGTCATAACGAAGCGCACGATCACTTTTTTGCGGCAGCCAATCTGGATAAACCGCATCAAGTGCGACGGTTTTCTCTTCACCCAATTGCTCCCGAAGATTCTTACCGCTTTGGATTTTATAAATCAGTTTATCGCCCTCATCTCCATACTTGCCCGTCAGCGTTTCCAAATTCTCCATTGCCGGAGTTTCGATGGGTTGATAGCCATAGAGTTGAAAAATACTGCGTGCCGTATCAAAAATAAACTGCCTTTTCAGGCTTTGTTCGGGGAGGAAATCTCGTGTTCCTTTAGGTATGGAAGGTTTGTTTGCCATTGCTCGGCAAATGTAAGATTGAGCAGTGATTCAAGCGTTTAAAAACTTTCGTCACATACATCAAAGCAATGCGCGAATCATAAAGACTTAACCAATCCGATTAGGTTAAACCTTACCCAGCTTCTTGTAGCGAATTCGCTTTGGAGCTTCATCACCCATGCGCTTCTTGCGGCTCTCTTCGTAATCGCTGTAACCGCCTTCGAAATAGTACACCTCGCTGTTTCCTTCAAAGGCTAAAATGTGCGTGCAAACACGATCCAAGAACCATCTGTCGTGGCTAATTATTACCGCGCAACCGGCGAAATTATCGAGCGCTTCTTCCAATGCTCGAAGGGTGTTTATATCGAGGTCGTTTGTAGGCTCATCCAGAAGCAAGACGTTCGCGCCTTCTTTTAATGTCATTGCCAAGTGCAGTCTGTTGCGCTCTCCACCTGAAAGCACTTTCACCTTTTTACCTTGATCGCTTCCTCCGAAGTTGAACTTGCTCACATATGCTCGCGCATTGATTTCACGTCCGCCAACGTCTATTAAATCGTTTCCTCCACTTATTACTTCGTAGATGGTTTTTTCAACATCGACATCTTCATGTGCCTGATCTACGTATGCAACCTTGACAGTTTCACCCACCTTGAATTCTCCTTGATCCGCAGTCTCCTGTTCCATGATCATTCTAAACAGCGTGGTCTTACCGGCACCATTAGGACCAATAATTCCGACAATTCCTGCTGGAGGTAAATTGAAATTCAGGTTTTCATACAACAGCTTATCTCCAAATGCCTTACTGACATCAATTGCTTCGATCACATTGTTACCCAAGCGTGGTCCTGGCGGGATGTACAATTCCAACTTATCTTCTTTCGATTTCTGCTCTTCAGAGAGCATCTTATTGTAATTGCTCAATCGAGCTTTGCTCTTTGCTTGGCGTCCTTTTGGATTCATCCGCACCCATTCTAGCTCACGCTCGAGGGTTTTTTGCCGCTTTCCAGCTTGCTTATCCTCCTGTGCCAAACGCTTCGACTTCTGATCTAACCACGAACTGTAGTTTCCTTTCCACGGAATACCTTCTCCACGATCCAGTTCGAGAATCCAACCAGCAACATTGTCGAGGAAGTATCTATCGTGTGTAATCGCGATTACCGTTCCTGCATATTCTTGCAAGTGTCGCTCCAACCACTCCACTGATTCTGCATCGAGGTGGTTGGTAGGCTCATCTAATAGCAAGATGTCAGGTTGTTGAATCAACAATCGGCAAAGTGCCACACGACGGCGCTCACCTCCACTTAAGTTCTTTATTGGCGTGTCTCCTTCAGGCGTGCGCAACGCATCCATTGACCGCTCTAGTTTCGTATCCAATTCCCAAGCTCCAACAGCATCAATCTTATCTTGAAGTTCGCCTTGTCGGGCCATGAGCTTCTCCATCTTATCTGCATCCTCGTAGACTTCCGGTAAACCAAAGTCGTTGTTGATCTTCTCGTATTCTTCAAGCAGCGCTGTGACCTCACCTGCACCTTCACGAACTACCTCGATGACCGTTTTAGAATCGTCCAATTGAGGATCTTGCTCCAAATAACCAACGGAGAAACCTTGAGTAAAACTTAAGTCGCCGATAAAGTCCTTTTCAACTCCAGCGATGATCTTAAGCAAGGAAGATTTTCCAGAGCCGTTGAGACCGATAATGCCAATTTTGGCACCATAGTAAAAGCTGAGATAAATATCCTTTAAGACCGTCTTGCTCGGTGGATATACTTTACTAACTCCTTGTAACGAAAAAATGATGTTTTTACCTTCTGACATGCGCTTTGAATTATTAAATCAAATGTAGCAATGGTGCGCGCATTTGGATTAAAATCTGAAGTAAATGAATGGTTGACCTTTACTTAATGCCATTTGCCCTAGACAAAGGACGACAAGAATAAATGCGATCAAGAGTTTGACGAGGTCAACCCAATTGTTTTTTGATAAAACAAGACCCGTAAACCAAGAGTGGAATCGAACAGGAATAAATGAAAACCCAGCCGCAGTAATAATCAAGAACACCTGTTTGGTCGTTGTCTGAAATGCTGGTTCTAGGGTTGAACTGCCCCCAAGCATGTTGGCGAAATAATCTAAGGCTACGGCGGCTGTATCTGCCCGAAACCAGACCCATCCAAACATGACAAGCACGAACGTAAGACCTACCGAGCCGATCGGTGGCATTCGTTTGAAGACATTCGTAAGTCGATCAACAGAAAGGAATAAGCCGTGCCATGCGCCCCATATGACAAACGTCCAACTGGCGCCATGCCACAAGCCTGAAAGCAAAAACAACATCCATAGGTTGGTAATCGTTCTGGAGGTCGACCCTTGATTTCCGCCTAGTGGAATATATAGATAGTCGCGCATGAAATTGCTGAGCGTGATGTGCCAGCGTCTCCAAAATTCTTGAAAACCTTTCGCCACATAGGGCCAATTAAAGTTCTCAGGAAATCGAAAACCCATCATTTTGCCCAACCCAATCGCCATGTCGGAATAGCCGCTGAAGTCAAAATAGATCTGAAGTGTGTACGCCACAAGTCCGAGCCAAGCATCGACCATTCCAATATCTCCACCTGAGAATGCTCCATCTGCGATGGGCGCAAGAGCATCGGCAATAAGAACCTTCTTTGACAAGCCTAAAACAAAACGAAGGATGCCGTCAAATCGATTCCCCCAGCCATCTTCAATGAACCGTTCTTTGATTTGATCCGCAATTTCTTTGTAGCGCACAATAGGGCCAGCAATCAATTGTGGAAATAAGAAAACGAAGAGTAGGTAGTCTATAAGGCTATTTGCTTGGGATGAGTCTCGGCGATACACATCCACCAAGTAGCTGATCTTCTGAAAGGTGAAAAATGAGATGCCGATTGGTAGCGCTACATTCATGTACTCGGGAAAACCGAGCCCCATCCCTTCCGTTACAACTCGGACATTTTCCAAAAAGAAATTGAAGTACTTAAATACAAAGAGAGTCGCAATATTGTATGCCACAGAAACCCAAAGCCATTGTTTAGCATGGTCGCCATTCAAGTGCTTTGAAATGAAAAAGTCGAGTGTACCACTCACGAGGAGTATCAATGCAAATACAGGAGCACCCCAGAAGTAAAACAAAAAGCTTCCAAGGAGAGCAAGCGCATTTTTCCATTTGCTGGGGCAGAGCAAATAAGCCAGCAAAAACACCGGCAAAAAGTAGATTATGAATAAAGGGCTATTAAACAGCACGGATTGGAACTTGCACGCGAATCTAGGGCATAAAAAAAGGCCAACCATTGGTTGACCTTTTTCGAAACAATAAGCATCTCTTGGTGCATAGTTATGTAACAATCGCGGTGTTTATCAATGTCGCTTTGGATGCTTGGGTATGACTCTCTTAGATTAGTAGAAGCACATTAGGCAGCAAGATTCATTGAGTTGGAATCAGAACCACTGTTTCTTGAGATAATTTCCTCCGCCCTCAACATATCAAGCCTTCCCCCTGCTCGATCGCCAAGGGACATGCGAAACTTACCTCTTGTTGAATAAGCCTCATCGCTGCTGGGGTTTAACCGTATGGCACTATTTAGGTCAGCCATTGCCTTGTGATCCACATCCAACAATCGGTATGCAGCGGCACGTTTCAAATAGAATACCGCAACGTTCGGGTTGATGCGAATTGCTTGGTTCAGATCATTAAAGGCGTCTTTATTCTTGAGGACTTGCAATCGCATAAGTGCACGGCGATAATAATGCATCGCATTGGAGGCATCGAGCTTTATCAACTTACCAAAGTATCGTTCGGCGATATGATATCTCTTATCTCGAATGGCTTTGTACGCGATTTCTTCAAGGCGCTTCTTCCATGAGGTAACATGTTGATTTTGCACATAGTTAAGAAGGGTATCATCCTTAATAATGAGCTCTCCATTCTTATCAACCAGCATTAAATATGCTTCCTTGCACGTAATATCAAGCTTCTCCTTCCATTCTTCTCCGCTAAGAAAGAGATTCCATACCTCCCTGCTTTGATCTAGCAGTTGACGCCACGCTGAATCTGTATAATTAGCCGGTCTATGAAATGAATTTAGAAAGATGTTTAATTCGTTAGCGCTCATGATTTCAGATGTTTAATTGTTTCTGAGATCAAAACTCAACGCCAGCGATGTAATCTATTTACGTTGTGAAATTATTTCACCTTTTCACCCGAATAAATGAGGAATACCGTGGGTTTCTTGTCGAGATTTATTTTTATTTTTTTCCATTCTTGAATCGATTTACTTCGATTCACCTCGTTATTTGAGGTTAATTCAACGGAAACAGACAAGCGTGTATCAGAGGATAGAACTTTCAAAAGAGTAGCATGTAGTTTTTGATTGCGAAAGGGCGTTTCGATAAACATGTGCGTTGTGTTCTCTCTTCTCGATTCCCCCTCCATTTGAGTGAGCGCCTTGTGCAAGGATTTATCATCCTTCGGCAAATACCCGTGAAAGGTGAACTTTTGACCATTCATTCCTGAGGCCATCAAGGCAAGCAACAGCGATGATGGGCCAATTAGAGGAACAACATCAATTCCCAAATCATGTGCAGCTCGCACTACTCCACCACCCGGGTCTGCAACACCTGGAACACCTGCCTCTGAAAGGAGGCCGACGTTAATCCCCTCTAAACATGGTTGAAGCAGCTCATTGTAGTCTTCCTCTTGATGTTTGTGTAACTCAACTACATGAATTTCGCTCATGGGCTTAGGAAAGTCCAGGCTTTTCAAAAATTGACGTGCTGTCTTCGATCGTTCGGCAATGAAATGTGTCAAATCAAAAATCCACTCCAAGCTACGCTCCGGCAAATATTGTCTCGGCTTATTAGCGCTGAGAGCACTTGGGATTAGTACCAATTGTCCTTTACTCATGGCGTATACGTTTCAAAACGTTGTCAGCTGCCACTGAAATCATTGCATGGACAGCGTCGAATCCCTGATCGCCACCAAAATACGGATCGGGCACGGAATCATTTGATCCGTGATTCACCTCATTTAAGAGCATTTTAACCTTTGATGAATACACATTGTTTGTATCCAGCTTCATCACATTTTCATGATTAGACTCATCCATGGTAAAAATGAGATCGAAAGACTCAAAGTCACTGGGACCAAATTGCCTGCCCCTCAGATCGCTGATATCACTTCCATGCCTTTTCATACACTCCTGCGCCCTTCTGTCAGGTTCATCGCCTACATGCCAATCTCCAGTGCCACATGAATCGAACTCAATGTCCAATCCTAATTCTTGCGCTTTATCACGAAAAACACCCTCGGCCATTGGCGAACGACAGATGTTTCCGAGACATACAAACAGGATTCTTTTTGGCTTCATTTCAGGTCAAAAAAAAGCCCAGCAAAGTGAATTGATGGGCAAATTTTGTAGTTGATATATGCTATTGGATTGCCATCTTTTTCTCTAGGTCGCTGATATAGCTTCTGAATCGCTTATCGGTTTCCATAAGATTGTTGACCGTCTTGCAAGCATGAAGGACAGTTGCGTGGTCTTTACCTCCACAATGTGCGCCAATACTTGCCAATGAAGCTTTTGTAAGCTGCTTAGCAAAGTACATAGCTATCTGACGGGCCTGCACCACTTCACGCTTTCTCGTTTTCGACTTCATAAGCTCTATAGGAAGATCGAAATAGTCACAAACTACTTTTTGAATGTAGTCGATGGAAACTTCTCTCGCGGTATTTCGAACAAACTTGTCGATCATCTGCTTGGCCAAATCAAGCGTAATTGCCTTCTTATTCAGCGAAGCTTGAGCAATAAGAGATATTAAAGCTCCTTCAAGTTCTCTAATGTTGGTGGTAATGCTGTATGCTAGGTATTCGATCACCTCTTTTGGCAACTCGATTCCCTCTATGTACATCTTCTTTTCTAGGATGGCAATTCGAGCTTCAAGTCCAGGAATCTGAAGATCTGCACTTAAGCCCCATTTGAATCTGCTTAACAGACGCTGCTCCATTCCCTGCATTTCTACAGGTGGTTTATCACTTGTCAATACGATTTGCTTGCCTGTTTGGTGGAGGTGGTTGAATACCGTAAAGAAGACATCTTGTGTCTTTTCTTTTCCTGCCATAAACTGCACGTCGTCAATGATCAATACATCGATCATTTGATAGAAGTGTACAAAGTCGTTGGTGTTGTTGTTTCGAACCGCATCAATAAACTGATGGGTGAATTTTTCAGATGAAACGTAAAGTACTGTCTTGTTTGGATGGTTCTTCTTTATCTCAATTCCGATGGCATGCGAAAGGTGTGTTTTACCAAGACCTACATTTCCATATATAAGAAGTGGATTGAATGACGTTCCACCTGGTTTTTGCGCAACAGCAAAACCAGCAGATCTTGCCAATCGGTTGCAATCTCCTTCCACAAAATTTTCAAAGGAATAATTCGGGTTTAGCTGCGAGTCAACGACAACCTTCTTAAGCCCAGGAATAATGAATGGGTTTCGAATGGTCTTACTCCCAATGTCGATTGGCATACTAACCGACGGGTTCTTCACAGTACTAATATTCGATGTTGGTATGCGAACAGTATAAGGTTTCGACGTTGTGTGGTTATTCTCCATAACGATGCTATACTCCAACCGTCCTTCAGGCCCTAGTTCTTTCTTGACTGTTTTCTTTAGAAGGCTGATATAGTGTTCCTCCAACCATTCGTAGAAAAACTGGCTTGGCACCTGAATCGTTAACGTATCATCAGAAACCTTAATTGGCTTTATTGGATCAAACCAAGTTTTAAAGCTTTGTAGACTTACATTATCACGGATGATTTCAAGGCATCGGCTCCAGACTTCTTCGTGGTTTTTACTCATTTAATGCGGTATTAGACGCACACATACAAGATGTACACGTCAACTTCAATTTTAGGGTTATTCAAACGTTTCAGCAACTTACCAACAGTGCCTTGTTTGAAGGAGCAAATATTGACTAAAAAAAAGTAATAAAAAAACGATTTACCCCTTGATTATCTGAAATGTTTTACTTGGTAATCCACATTAGCAAAAATGCTTGGAATCCGCGTCAATTCTGGTCTGGTTCGATTTAAGGGACCTGCGCATTCTGATAACAAACCTGACTGTCAAGCGAATAGATAGACCTATCTATACTCAAAGTTTAGATCAATGAAATAGGATGAGAATTTAGTACTGCGAGATGCAGGAATTCAGCGTTCGCTTCACCTGCTCCTTCAACGCGCTAGGAGACACTACTTTAACCCCATCTCCGAAACCCAGAATTGTCGTAATCAACTCTACAGTGACGATTACTTTTATTGACACTCTGGAATACGAATTTGACTGTTCAATAATTTTTTGACTGTGATGAATTGGTTGAGATTGAACATAAGGAGCCAGATTTGGTTGAAATTCGAGAACAATTTCCTGAGGTTGATCATTTGTTACAGTGATTCCAAGCGCATATTCAAAGAATGACTTTGAGTCAAACGCTGCATCCACCACAAATTTATGCTCACCCACGACAACCTTCTTTATTCGATCAAGCGCAAAAGTCTTGTGCGTTTGAGTATTGATATCGTATCCAATCACATACCATCGACTGCGATATTCCTTTAATATATATGGGTGAAACGTGTAGCTCTTCACCTCCTCTGTTTGAAACTTTTGGTACGTTATTGAAGTTACCTTCTTATGTGTGCATGCGTCGAACAGATTGCTCAAAAACTCACTTCCCTTATATGACCCGAGTTTTTCAAACTGGATTACCTCGTTTTCCTTTTTTTCTACATCTCCTGCCGAAATCTTCATTCGATCCAATATTTTCTCAATGGCCGAATCGAATTGCTTGAATAGAGGTATTTCACGAAATTGAAAGAGCGTCTCTGCTGCTGCGCGAATGGCGCTTAAATCATCTTCGTTTAATGGAAGCTCTGCGATGGTGTATTCCGGATCCTCGTAAAAATACCCACCATGGTCCTTGCTAAACTTAATCGGGGCGTAGTATCCAAGCTCACCTTCGTTGCGCATGGCCCAAATATCCTTGTCGATGGTGGACATGGATATATGCTCACCATCGCTGCCATAAAGCGCTTCTTCACAAGCATATCTAAGGTCTTCTTTTGATGGATAGGCTTTACTTCCTCTATTGCGAATAGAGCGATCAATTATTCGATATCTGAGAAGTGCAAATTTGTTAGCGGGCATACCTATATATATGTGTCACACAAATATTAGAAAGCGTTTTGAAGAATCGACCGAAATCATGCCTTTTTAAAGTGAGTTATTCAGTTATCTTTGCCGCCCGAATTGGCCTCGTAGCTTAACTGGATAGAGTCCTTGACTACGAATCAAGAGGTTGCAGGTTCGAATCCTGCCGAGGTCACTAGATGATAAAGCCTTGTCGCAATGCGACGGGGCTTTTTTCATTTCTACGAGCCGAGCTTGCTCCAGCAAAGTCAGAAATGGAAAACGTCCGGTGAGTGAAGCGAATTGGGCTTTATCCACTCCTCGGATAAGAAAGGATCATGGAATAATCCTAGTCACACATCACCTTCAATATAAAATAGCCGCATTTCGAGTCCCGGAATCGTAGAAAGAGGCCGCAAGCACATCCGCCCGAAAAAACCTTCATAATCGTTTGATGGAAAATTATATTTGCAGCCGAATTGGCCCCGTAGTTCAACTTCATTTGTGAAGATTTAGTTGAACTGCGGGTCTGCATTCTTTGGCCCCGTAGTTCAACTGAATAGATTTGAGATTTAGTTTCACCGCGGGACCACCTTATTGGCCCCGTAGTTCAACTGAATAGAATATCAGATTTCGGCTCTGAGGGTTACAGGTTTGAATCCTGTCGGGGTCACTAGATGATAAAGCCTTGTCGCAAAAGCGACAGGGCTTTTTTCATTTCTACGAGCGGAGCTTGCTCCAGCGAAGTCGGAAATGAAAAATGGCCAATGAGCGAAGCGAATTAGGCTCCATCCACTTCTCGGACAAGACAGGATCATGAAATAACCCGAAAACCGAGCTTGCTCCGGCGAAGTNNAAATGAAAAAGGTCCAATGAGCGAAGCGAGTCAGGCTTCAATCTGTGCACAGATACGATGATTACACGAAAGAATTCAACGCCTAAAAACTGAAATTGGTCGAATAACCGCAGAATCAATAAGTGCGCAGCTGAGCTTATCAATTGTTGGAAATTCAGCTCAAGTAAACGCACAACAACCTTAGAGACAAAATGGTAACACGTCCGAATTCTCGCTCACCGCTGGCGACCCAAGCACTTTTTCTTATAATCTGACCACTTTTTTTTCTCATCCTAAGTTCAGCGCATATTCAAATCAACTAATTTCGATCTGTGCATGACGGCCCCAATCCGGCGTGGCAAATGGAACAAAAATTCACACTTGACGTACACACGTTAAATTGACTCTATGCGCTATGAAAATTGAGGAAATCAAAAATCAGATTAAGACAAGAATCGAAGCCATGTCGCGGCCAGATTATTCTATTTGGAAAATCGGAATGATCGACCAGCCTACTCGAGATCGACTTGCTAACCACTATGCGTGTTTAACATCCTGGGAAATCGACTCGCAGTCTCAAGCCGATGAAATCCTCGCCCATTTTGTCGATCAAAATTCCGGATCAAGAGGATGCATGGAGGCGGGGCGCATGATCCAATCTGACTGGAAGAGTAAAATGCATGTATACATATATCAGGCATACCCGGTTACCGCTTGAAACGATAAAATTTGGGAGTGAGTACTAAACGAATTCAGCCCTTCCTCGGAAGTATTCAATGACTGCTCACTCCTTTTCTTTTGCTTCATATTTAGCGCATTCAAAAATCTAAAGAAAGATACACAGAACCTCCCAGCGCTTTTCCGATCCTGCCCATTGGCGGAAACAAATTCCTGACCAGGGGCACAGGTATCTTTAATACCTTGGCTAAAATTATTTCCTTGGACTACGTACACCTCAGACTTGAATTTTCCGACAGCCAATTTCCTGAAATTTTAGAGGCCGAATTAAGCGAACTTCCCTTCGACAGTTTCGAGGTTGAGAAGACATTCCTCTCCGCATTCATCCCCTCAGAAGCCTACAACGAAGCTGCCGTAAATGCGATACTAGAATCTTACAAACCGGCCATTATCAATACAACGACCTCAACGGTTCCACACCAAAACTGGAATAGCGTTTGGGAGTCCAATTATGAGCCGATCACATTTGGAAATGAACTCTTCGTAGGAGCCGCATTTCACGAAACGCCAACCACGTTTAAACACACCATTGTGTTAGACCCCAACATGAGTTTTGGAACGGGACACCACCCAACCACTGCTCAGGTCCTTACTCAATTATTTGACCGAGACCTTGATGGTATTTCCATTCTCGATTTTGGGTGTGGAAGCGGAATTCTTTCCATCTACGCTTCTCAAAAGGGCGCCACTGGCATCGGGATAGAAATTGATGCTCACGCCGCAGACGCCGCGCGAAAAAACCTAGAACTAAACGAGGTCAAATCATTTAAAATCGTGACCGGGGATATTAATACCGTTCCCGAGATGAAGTTTGATATTATATTAGCCAACATTAATCGAAACGTTATTGAGGAATCCCTTATGCGGTTCAAACAAGCTTTGAAAGATCAAGGTTCGTTAATTTGTTCTGGATTTTTCACTTCAGACATTGAACCACTTTCAGCAAAAATGAGCGATCAAGGGTTCGAAATAATGTTGACTACAAATCAAGATAATTGGGGCATGATCTCCGCAAAACCTTCGGAATGAAACAAATTTATCTCGTAGTTCTATTTATTGGAGCCGTTCACGTCCAAGGGTTTAGCCAAACGTTCAAGGAATTTAGCACACCTGAGCAATTTCTCGTGGAGCTCGAAGCCCAGATCGTTGATAAATCAGTGGGTGACGCAAAAAAAACACACAAGGATTTGATTGAGCATTTCTCTGAGATGTGGACAGAACTCAACTCCTTTACCCCTGGTCAAAAGAGCGTCATTTTTCAAACCTCCAATGCACTGCTCAAGAATCGGCTAAAAATGATTCCTGATGTGCGCGACTATATAAAAACGACAATCACCATTGTTGAAGCTGAAGTTGAAATTGCAGCTTACAATGAGTGGCATAGAACGGTTGATTTCGTAATCGAATCGCGATCCGCAAAAAAGGCTTTTGGTGACTATATGGAATTTAGCTCCGGCCTATTTGCTGATAGCATAATTCACTCCACCAATTCAGTTAAGTGGCAGACAAACAATAATAGCTTTCAATTCAAGATCGGCGACGAGCAACCTGAAGTTGTGTTCGCGGAATTGGACCTAACATGCAGCGCAAAGGGCACCAGCGCCACCATTTTAGGAACCAGCGGTGTGCTCTACCCGCTTGACGGGAAATGGGTTGGCCAAAACGGTACCGTGACATGGGTGCAAGCTGGGCTCGATCCAAACAAGGTATATGCAATCATAAATGATTATGAAATCCGTCTAAAATATGCCAGCTATGATGCAGACTCCGTCACCTTCTACAATACCGACTATTTCGATCAGCCGCTAAAAGGCCAGCTGCAGGACAAAGTGCAAGCCAAGGTGAATAAAGATCGTGCATCGTTCCCCACGTTTGTGAGTTATAGTCAGCGCTTAAAAATTGCCAATATCGATAAGGGAGTTGACTACGAGGGTGGTTTTACACAAAAGGGTTCTCGATTCTTAGCCAGCGGTTCGGATGAAGCGCCAGCCTACCTCACCTTCTACCTAAATGACAAACCCTTTCTTGAAGTGAATTCTCTCAGCTTCAGTATTAAAGAAGATAAAATCACCTCAACCACCGCGGGAGTAAAATTCCTCTTGCACGATGATTCAATTACCCACCCAGGTCTTGACTTCAAATACTTCAGAGAGCGTCGAGATGTGAGTTTATTCCGATTAGACGAGGGGTTGCAGAAGGCGCCGTACTTCGATAGTTATCATGCCATCGACATCTTTGCGGAGCTTGTTACATGGAATATTGATCAGCCCAAAATAATCTTCACTACCATACCAAACTCATCAGACAACCACGCCTTTTTTGAGTCGGATTACTATTTCAGAGAAAACCGATTCGACCAGATGCAAGGCTTGGCCATGGATCATCCGCTGGTTATCATCAAGAACTGCTTCACTGAAATGGGCACAGAAACGCTGTACGATTACGAGGTAGCCAGGTGTTTACGTTCTGATAAAACGGATGCCATGGTGATGCTCCTTAACTACACCAACATGGGATTGGTCAAGTACGATCCAAGAACGGGCAAGGCAAAGTCAACACCAAGGATGTACCACTATATCGCGGCAAAATCTGAAAATGAAGATTACGATGTCATCCAAATCGGCTCGGATATCGGCAGAGTCGAAAACGCGAGCATGGACCTTATTGACGAAGTGTTTGCGCTCAAGATCAACGGAATCCAAAACATCACCCTTTCTGATTCGCATAACGTGGTCTTATATCCTCGAGGAGGCACTGTGACCATGAAAAAGAACCGCGATTTTAATTTCTCAGGTGTGGTAGCAGCAGGAAAAGTTGAATTCTTTGGTAGCAACTATGAATTTGTCTATGACGACTTTAAAATTGAGATGCCCAATGTAGATTCGGTGCGACTTACAGTGGAAATGGACCAAGAAAATAAAGACGCCAGACCACGACTAAAAAAGGTGACCACGGTAATTGAGGAAGTTGTTGGTACCCTGAAAATTGACCGTCCGGATAACAAAAGCGGGCTAGAAAGCCTGAAAGAGTATCCCATTTTCACCAGTCATGAAGAATCCAAAGTCTACTACGAACGATCAACTATTCAGAGTGCGGCTTACAAAAGAGAAAACTTCTATTTCACACTCGATCCGTTTGTATTTGACAGTCTCGACAATTTCGGAAACGACCGGATTAACTTTCAGGGAACATTTACCAGTGCCGACATTTTCCCTGAATTTAGAGAGGAGTTAACCCTTCAAGAAGACTATTCATTGGGATTCATTCGAGAAACGCCCAACACCGGTTTCGAGGTTTATCGTGGGAAGGGCAAGTACTTCAATACGGTCAAGATGAGTCATGAAGGACTCAGAGGCGATGGAAAACTCAAATACCTGACCTCCACAACAAAATCAGACGACTTCCTCTTTCTACCAGAAGAGATGAAAACCATCGCCACGAGTTTTGTGATTGAGGAACAAATGGGCTCCGTGCAATACCCACCAACCACTGGCACAAATGTCAGCCAAGTCTGGTCTCCATACGAGGACAACTTGCATTGCGAATCGACAAAAGATCCGTTCATAATGTATGATGGTTCTAAGATGACCGGAAGTCTGGAATTAACACCTGAAGACCTTGTAGGAAGCGGCCTTTTCGCATTCGATCAAGCAGAGCTTGAATCAAAAACATTCAGATTTAACTTTTCAGATTTTGAAAGTGACACGGCCGATTTCCGCTTAAAATCAGACGTTACCGCCTTTGATAAATTTCAGTTTAAGACGAATAACGTGCAAGCAAAAATTGATTTCGCCAAGCGAAAGGGAGATTTCGTCTCAAACGGTGGTACATCCATGATGGAGTTTCCAATAAATAAGTACATCGCTTTCATGGATCGATTTACATGGTATATGGATCAAGAAGCAATCGAGCTCTCGGGTGGTAAGGTCACAAAATCGACAGCTGCTGGCGCCATGCAGTTTGAGGGGTCCAGATTCGTATCGGTTCATCCCGATCAAGACTCTTTAGAGTTCTATTCGCCTGCTGCGAGATACAGCTCACGCGACAACCTTATTAAAGCCAAGGAAGTTGAATTTATTCAAGTTGCAGATGCCCTAATCTACCCAGATAGCGGTATGATTACGGTCCAGCGAAATGCAAAAATGAAAACTCTAACGCACTCGAAGATTGTTGCCAATGCGATCACGAAGTATCATAGAATTGACAGTGCTACCGTTGATATTTTTGCTCGACGCGACTATGTTGGAACTGGAATGTACACCTACAAGGATAAATCTGGGACGAAACAGAAGATTCGATTTAGGACAATTGGGGTAGATAGCTCATTCCAGACCTATGCAGATGGGGAAATCTCGGACGAGCGCGGGTTTACGCTCAGTCCATACTTTGCCTATAAGGGCAACGTGCACTTGGATGCAAGCAAGAAGGATTTGTCCTTTGCTGGATATTCGCGCATTACACACCAGTGCGAAACAAGTGTTCCAGTAACGTGGTTTAAGTTTAACTCGGCTCTGGACCCAGAAGACATTTACATTCCGATTTCGAAAACCATGGTAGACGAAGAGGCAAACATCCTTACCTCAGCCATCGTACTTGACCCAGATACCGGAGAAGTCTATACGTCATTTGTTTCGATGAAACGAGATGACGACGACATTAACTTATTGCCTGCTGAAGGCTATATACATTATCACGATGCATCGAAAGAATATCGAATTTCGAACATAAACAAGCTGACTCAGCAGTCTTTACCAGGACAGTACCTGAGCCTCAGCTCGGAAGAATGCCGCTCATACGCAGAGGGCAGACTTGGCTTTGGAATCAACCCTGGCCAGGTGGATATGAGTACGATTGGAAATGTCAAACACGACATGAAGACCGGCAAGGTGGAACTGGACTTAATGCTGCTTATCGACTTCTTCTTTGAGAATAAGCTGATTGATGACATGGGCAAGGTAATGGCTGAAAACGCGCTTGGCGAACCCGTAGACTTTGAAAGGGAAACATATCAACGCGGATTGCGAGAGTATATCGGGACGGACGAGGCGGATAAGTTAATTTCCCTCATAACACTTACCGGTCAATTCAAGAAGTTTCCATCCGAACTTGAAAAGAACCTCTTTTTAACCGATGTTCAAATGGTCTGGAATCCAGAATCTCGCAGCTATCAATCAAAGGGAAAAATTGGAATCGGCAACGTGGGAAAACGTCAGGTGAATGTTAAAGTGAATGGGAAAATTGAAATTGTAACTGGACGAGTTCCTGAAATAAATATATACCTCGAAGCCGATAAGGACACCTGGTATTATTTCAAATATTCTAGAAATATTATGGCGGCATATTCTAGCGTAGAGGAATTCAACACGACCCTTACTGATCTCAAGACAGACAAGCGTAAGCTGAAAGTTGAGAAGGGTCAATCTCCATATACATTCATGATTGGCAGTAAGCGTCGGAAGGACGAGTTTCTCAGCAGGTTTTAATGACACTCAAGTAATTGTAAATTTGGCGCGCCCTATATGCTGACACCCTCAATACTTATTTCCTTAGTTCTCGCCTATCTGATTGGGTCGATCCCCACGGCCGTATGGATCGGAAAAATCTTCTATGACACAGACGTTCGGGAATATGGAAGTGGCAACGCCGGAGCAACAAACACCTTTCGTGTTCTTGGAAAAGTGGCAGGCATACCTGTACTACTCATTGATTGTTTAAAAGGATTTGGTGCTGTAAAACTGGTCCTCGTTTTCGCCGAAGAACCAATTAGCACGGCGGCATTTGTCAACTATGAATTGGCTTTAGGCATTACCGCAGTTATCGGACATATTTTCCCAATTTTCGCTGGTTTTCGCGGCGGAAAAGGCATTGCAACGCTCTTAGGCGTGATGTTGGCTATACATTATCAAGGCGCGCTGGGTGCCCTTATGGTTTTTGTGGTTGTATTTGCCGTTACACGTTTTGTGTCCCTTGGTTCAATGTGCGCTGCACTTGCCTTTCCCTTCATTATAGTATTGGTTTATCGCAGCACCGTTCCCAGTCTGATTGTATTTTCAATGTTCATTGCAATCCTAGTGCTGATCACTCATCAAAAGAATATTGAACGTCTTTTTAGACGTGAAGAAAGCAAGGCAAACATCAGTATTCGAAACCTGATTAAGCAGGCAGGTGAAGACGATTGATTTCTCCCTTATCTTTACCCACAAATTATTACTTAAAAGACTGATTTAGATCACCCTAATGAAACCTTGTTGTTTCGCATCTTTAACCACACAATCTTAACGACCTAATTTGTCAATCCGACAACACATACTCTCACTCTTCCTTGTCCTTTGTTTACCGCTCATTGCTGGTGCACAAGAAAGTGAAGAACAACTTAGAGAAGCAGCAGAAGTCCTTTTTGAACAAGAAGACTACGAAGCTGCCTTCAACAAATATTCGCAGCTCCTGTCTCTAGACCTCCAAAGCGCAGAATACAACTTTCGCTTCGGAGCATGTCAATTGTTCACGATACACGATAAGGAACAAGCACTGAAGTATCTCAAATTCGCTGTAGAAACTCCGGATGCTCCAGATCTATCACATTTTTATTACGCACTTGGCCTTCACCTTAATTATCGTTTCGAAAAAGCGATAAAGGAATATGAAAAGTATCAAAGCGCTGCAGGGAAAAAGGATAAAGAACTGAAGCTCGCGCCACATTACATCCAACAATGTAGGAGCGGAATCGACTTAGTAAGCAGCTTTACAGACATTTCTGTTGTTCAGAGGGAAGCACTTCCTCGATCTAATTTTTATCGAAACTATGACCTGACCGAATTTGGCGGCAAGATTATGGTCAAGCCGGAGGATTTCATGTCTGAAGAGGACATTAACCGAGACGCCAAATTCTTGATGTATTTCCAGCAGGCGGCAGATTATGTCTATTACGCTAGTTATTCAGAAAAAAATGCCACCGGAAAGGACCTATATGTTATTCAGAAGCTGGATACTGGAGAGTGGAGCAAGCCAAAGAAATTAAGCACGGTAATTAACACCGAGTACGACGAAGATTACCCCTTCATCCATCCAGATGGCAATGTGCTGTATTTCGCCTCGAAGGGACACAATAGTATGGGTGGTTACGACATTTTTAAGAGCACACGCAAGGGAGATGGCACATGGACCAAACCTATCAACATGGAGTTTGCTATAAACACTCCTTGGGATGACTTCCTCTTTATTTCTGACAAGGCTGAAAAAACAGCGTGGTTCGCAAGTAATAGAGAAACAAACAGCAAGCAGGTCACAGTTTATCAAATTGGAATTGAGCGTGTACCACTTGACTTGACATTAATAAAAGGAACCTTTGAAACAGAAGGTTCGAAAAAAGCGAAGATTACCATTGAGGATGTTGTTCAAAACAAGGTCATCGGTGTTTATGAGTCTGAAAGACAATTTGGCGAGTACCTGCTTGATTTGCGTGGAAGTGGCAACTACAAGTTTATTGTTGAGGCCGAAGAAAGCAACGCCATCCATACTGGATTGGTTGAAATTCCCCGAGAAAAAGGATTGAAGCAGTTTAGGCAGGAGATGAAGCTGGTTAACAACGACGGCCAAGAACAACTTCAAATCATCAACCATTTCGATGAGCCATTGGAGGATGGTACTCTATTGACCGCTGACATCTTAAGGAAACAAGCAAGCCTTAGCGTAAATAGTTCGGCAGACGATATTATCAGATCTACTGAAATTTTGGATGAGCCTAGCGCGGACGTTGAGACTGAATCAGACCAAACACCAGAAGAGAAAATTGCCGAGGTGTCGGAAAAGGCGACCACCCTGAAAGCCGATGCAGATTTGATGAATCAAAAAGCTTCGCTTCTTTTTGATAAGGCAGAAACAGGTGCAGGGTCTTCAGATCCAGAGGAAATAGCAGAAGCGGCCATCGCAGTTGAATTGGCAAATGAATATAAAACTGAGGCCGACAAACGCGCTGCAGCTGCCGCCAAAATGAACGGCACGATTGCCGTATTAGAAAACAATGCGCTGGAAGAAGCGGCATTTAAGGCGCAGCTTAATCAAACAATAGCCACTGCTTCAAACTTCGAAGACAAGGATGAGTTTGAATCAATGATTCAATCCAGCTACGAAAAGCGCACAGAGCCATCAGTCGCTATATACAATCTTAAGAAGGACGAAAAAGAAGAATTAGAAAGTGACCTCGACGGAATCGACGAGGAAATCACCTATCTAAAATCTGAAGTAGAAAACACCAAAGACGATGCGCTTAAAGAAGAATATCAATCTCAAATTGCAGAGGCCGAAGCGGCAAAACCAGAAAAACTAGCGTCAATCGAACGTGCCACTTCCGAGTTTAAAGCTGCCGAAACACAAAAGATAAATGCTGAGAGTTATGCTTCAATTGCGAATGCTTTGTTCACGGCTGCATCAGCTGGAGCATCGGCGGTAACAGCCACTGTTAGTGCAGCTAGTATTAATGAAATGCAAACAAGCCTCAGTGCAAAGGCCGCGAGCGATCCCGCTTTACTCGCTTTTATTGCGCCCGAGTCGGCAAAGGCGGCGGCTGACGCTGCGCTTGCAGAAGCACGTAAGGAAGACGATTCCAATGATGATGATAATAGCTCGAGTACGGACAATTCAGGCAGTGCATCATCGGATAACACCGATGACAATTTGCTTGGCGATGATGATGACACGGGTTTAACTTCCAGCGACCCAATGCTCGGAGATGATGATGACGACGATACGAACAATTCAACCTCCGAATCAGAAACTGCCGCGGAAGAAATTATTGGAGACAACGATCTTTTTAGCGTTGCCGAATCGGACGACGAAAACAACAATGAATCGACAGAGGCAAGTAACACTTCTTCTGATTTGGACGCTGAGGATGGAGGACTTCTTGATGAAGATGAAGAATTATCGAGTGAGGGTGGCTTATTGGATGAAGGTAACGATGAGTCAAGCACCGCCTCAGACAATGGTTTGTTGGACGAGGACGACGATGGGTTGACCACAACGAATACTGGTGGATTACTCGATGAGGATGAAAATGACCTTACCACGACTGATGACACCGGACTGCTAGACGAAGGTGGAGGTGATTTGAGTTCAACAGATGACAACACCAGTTTACTTGACGAAGATGAATCCAGTACGGACATCAACCAGGAAATAAGAGAGATTGAAGCTACTGAGTCGAAACCCGAGATCATCGGTGAGGATTATGCCGATGTTTTTCAAGCTCAAATCGATGAAGCGGCGTCCGCAGAAGACCCTGTAATTGCAGAGACCCGCAAGGCAGAAATCTATGACCAATGGGTCGATAACATTCAGTATCGTATAGATTCCCTATCAACGAAAGAGGAACAAGCGAGTTCAGAAGAAGAAAAATTGGAGTTGGCCAATCAATTGGCAGACTTAGAGGCAGAAAAAGATGTAATGAGTGCACTTTCATTGAACAGCTACTCCGCCATCGCATCTCTTAGCGACGAAGAAGCTCAGGCATCAGCCACCGCCATGGCAACAGAAGCAGACGCAGTAGAGTCGGCGAATGACGACATCCTTTCTTCTGATAATGATTCGCTTTTGGATGAAGATACTGATGACGACAATGGACTCGGAAGTGAATTCGAAGGCGGCCTACTTGACGAGGATAACGACGATGGTTTAGGTCTCTTGGATGACGCGGGAATGGAAGATGAAGGAATCTCAGATTCGGATACTGAAGAACCAAAGAACATCATCACCGAGGTTCCTCCAGTTACATTGGAGCTATTGGCATCGGAAACGGTACCGCCTACTGTCTTAGTATTAAACTCAACGTATAGTCAACAAATACAATCGGCACCAACAGATGTTGCGCCAATAGAGAAGCTTAGAAACAAGGCAACCATCACTCAGAACTGGGCCGACGATTTAAAAATGGCATTGGATATCCTCGCCGCCCAAATCGAAACGGTTGAATCTGAAGATGAAAAAGCAATACTCCAGCGCCTTTCCGAGAATGTCGCCGAGCAACGTCAGGAAAAGCAGAACAAAGCAGCCACGATACAAAAGCAAGTAATTGCTCTAGAAAAAGAAGAACGTGTTGCTGAAGAAAAACAAAACTTGCAGCGACAACTTAGCGAGTATGTTGAATCGTACAATGGAAATGCATTCGTTCAGATAGCTGACCAGGTAGACCAAATCGACAACGAGGAGCAGCGTTTTGCGCAGGCAGAAATATTGAATCAAAATTGGATGGTTGCGCTTAAAAATGAGGAGCTCAAAACAGAGAACCGCATCCGCAACACGGAGGATCCTAACCAAAAAAAGGAGCTCGAAGAGAAACTCGTAAAACTCACAGCCGAGAAGCTATTTGTTCAAGCAACCCTGGATTCCCTAGATGCAAATGAAGGCATAGACGGCCCATCAGCGCCAAAGTCGGTTGTTATTGTGGGTAGCGAAAAATACGAGGGCTATGTTCCTGTTGAGACAAACAAGCCAGAGCAATATGACCAGCTTACTCAATCGAGCTACACTAAAATCACCACCCAAAAATCTGATTTGGCAACCCTTGAAACTCAACTTGCTGAGACAAAGAAGAAAAAGCTTAGGCCAGCCATTGAGCTCGAAATAGAGGAAAAGCGAAATGCGATCGAAATCGCTGAAATGGAGTCAGAGTTCTATGAAGGCTCGGAAGAGAAGATTATTGGAGTTGAACCATTGATACTACAATTGGAGAAAGGCGACCCAACACCTTCGCAAATTCAAATGAATGCGGCTGAGGAAATCAGCATGCAAGCAGCAAACCTCACAACCGCAGCCGTTGCAAAGCGTACTGATGCCGACGCCATTAAGAAGAAAAAGAAGCGCTTACCCGCTCAGGCTGAGGCACGCCAATCTGAACACATGGCCTTATTGAAGCGCCGAGAAGCAGATCTGGCTTCAAATCTTGCGAATGAGATGGCCGTTATCGAAGCAAAAGCCATTGCGAATAATTTTATCATACCAGCTGGAAGCGCTGTTGAATTACCTGTAGTTGGTAAAGCACTAAATCCAACCGAAGCGGCCGATGTGGCCAAGACGGAGCAGTTTGTGTCCTATAATACAGAACGCAGAAAAGCAGATTCAATACGTACTCTGGCACTCAAGCTTACCACACTTGAAACCCAGTTAAACAATCAAGCACAAAACATGCTCATTGGTCCAGCAGGCGACGACCCAAGCATGAACACTCCCGCGGATCGAGTTAAGAAAACACAAAGCGCTTATGTGGTTTACAACAAAGCAGATAGTCTAAGCAACGAGGCGGCAAGATTAACTCGACAGGCAGCTGTAATTGAAAACGACGCGAACTCAGCATTACTTACGAACCCAGAGGAAGTTTACAATAGCATCGTTGCCTTTTACAACACTGACACACAGCCTCGTGTAGTGGAACCAACAGCGGAAGAAATTGCAGCTTTAGGAGAAAATACCATTTCTGATATCAACTCAGAGCTCGGAAATGATGCCACGGAAGAAAACGACGATTTTGCATTAACACCACCTACTCAAGCCAATCAGGCAGTCAATGTTCCAACTGATGTTTTGACCAATACCATATTCGAAGTAGATCAGAGTGCAACATCATCGTTCTATAGTTCAACTACTCCAATTCCTGTAAACCCTCCTCTACCTTCAGGCGTGATTTTCAAGGTGCAAATTGGTGCTTTCAGAAATGCTATCCGACAAGATGCATTCAAAGGAATCAAACCAATAACAGGAGAATCTACTGGGACTGGCCTTACGAGGTATAGCGCTGGTGCCTTTGACAATTTTGCTGAAGCAGATTTCGCAAAAGATGAAATTCGAGGCATTGGTTACAACGATGCATTTGTTGTAGCATACCGAAACGGAGAACGTATTTCAGTTGGGGCCGCTCGATCCGCAATTGCCTCCGGCGAAACCACAGGATCAGTTGCATCAAATAACGTTCGTACGGGAGCGACATCTTCTGGTTCATTGCCAGCAAACAGTGTAGTGAAGCAGGGTAATCTTGTGGTTAACAATGTGGCTGGTCAGTCGGGAACATTCTTTACGGTGCAGGTAGGAGTCTATAGCAGGCCAGTGCGATCTTCTGACATTTACAATCTCACTCCCCTAAATCAAGAGGATTTACCGAATGGCACGTACCGATACAGTTCTGGAATTTACAACAACGAAGGCACTGCTACGCAGGCCAAGGATGAAATTAGAGCGCTCGGAATTTCCGACGCATTTGTAACCGCATATCGAGGCGGTGGAAGAGTTACTGTGGATCAAGCACGACAAGAACTTGGCTCAGGTGGAGGCACCTCCGCAGCTGTGAATAATACAAGCAAGGTATTCTTAGGAACTTATTCTGGTGAAATACCAGTTAATCAAGCTGCAATTATTCTTGGACTGAACTCGAAAGAAATTGACAAAGTGAGCAATGGAGATGGATCAAGCTCCTACTTCTATGGTGGTTTTGCAAGTCCTTCGGAAGCAGAACAGGAAGCAAGCCGATTAATCGGATTGGGATTAGATCAAGCCCGCGCTGAAAACAATTAAATTCACCCGCTGTCGCTTACCTTTGCGTCATAATTCCACGGAGTGATAAGATTTAGTTACGAAACAGAAACGGAAGAGGAAGTAGAAGTTCACAACGATGAAAAACACGTTCTGATGCTCTATAACGACGATGTGAACACATTTGATCACGTTATCGACTCACTCGTTGAAATTTGCGGACACGACGCCACACAGGCAGAACAATGTGCATTACTCGTTCACACAAAAGGGAAGTGCGATGTCAAGCATGGATCGATCAAGATTCTGGAAAAAATGTGCCTTCGACTTTTAGATAATCAACTCTCTGCAATCATAGAAAAATGAAATACGCGATACGTCTCACCCTACTGTTATTCCTTGTTAGCTGCGCAAAAGTGCCAATCACTGGACGTCGTCAACTAAATATGCTTCCTGAAAGTCAACTTATGTCGATGAGTTTGACGGAGTACAAGAGCTTCCTAAGCGCAAACGAAACAGTGAGTGCTACCGATCAAGCCGCACTTGTGAAATCGGTTGGCACTAAAATCTCAACTGCAGTTGAGTCTTATTTAAAAAAGCACGGTCAAAGCAAACGAGTTAAAGACTTCAATTGGGAGTTCAACCTTGTAAAGGACGAAACGGTCAATGCGTGGTGCATGCCTGGTGGAAAAGTGGTCTTTTATACAGGAATATTGCCAATTACTAAGGACGAAGCTGGATTAGCCGTAGTAATGGGACATGAAATCGCCCATGCAATTGCCAGACACGGTAACGAGCGCATGAGTCAAGGATTAGCTCTTCAGGGTGGAGGAATGGCGATTGGTGTTGCGCTGTCCAACCAACCAGAACTCACACAAAACCTATTTTCACAGGCATACGGACTTAGCAGCCAGCTAGGGATGCTAAAGTATTCGCGGATGCACGAATCGGAAGCGGATAAGATGGGATTGGTATTTATGGCCATGGCAGGTTACGACCCTCGAGAAGCTCCTGAGTTTTGGAAGCGAATGGCAGCCATTGGAGGCCAGAAGCCACCTGAATTTCTTAGCACACATCCGCACGACGACACTCGTATTAAAGACTTAAATGATTACATGGACGAGGCACTAAAGCATTATAAAAAATAGTATGACCATCACCATTGTCATATTGCTTTTACTTACCGCAATCGGATTAATTCTTATTGAAATTTTTGTAGTCCCTGGAATAGGTATTCCTGGCGTGGCGGGTCTGGCATTGATGGTTGGTTCCCTTGTGCTTGCATATAATATTGGTGACACGGAAGGTCATTTCGCTCTGGGATTTACGGTAATCGCCTCTGCCCTATTGATGTGGTTGGCCTTTCGCTCCAAAACTTGGTCGCGCATGAGTGTAACCGACGAAATCACCTCTAAAATTGACGCTCATACAGAGGATTTGAAAATTGGCGACAATGGGATCGCCATTACGCGACTAAATCCAATTGGAAACGCCCGCTTTGGCGATGTTCAATTCGAAGTAAGTTCTCGTGGAGAGTTTATTGAGGACCACAGTAGCGTGGAAATAATTACCATTGAAGGAAACAAAATCATCGTTAAACCGATAAACGCTTAAATCATGTTAGAAGGAGTTGGCTTATTAGTCGTAATCGTAATCGTTTCCATCATTGGACTGTGGTTTCTATTCTACATTATACCCGTTGGACTTTGGTTCCAAGCTGTACTTACTGGGACGCGTGTCTCGCTCCTTCAACTTGTATTTATGCGATGGCGTCGTGTACCGCCCGCAATTATTGTGAACGCCATGATCGCCGCGAAAAAGGCGGGAATTGTGATATCATCGGATCAGCTAGAGGCACACTTCTTGGCCGGCGGTCACATTCAGAACGTTGTGAACGCACTGATTTCTGCTGACAAGGCGAACATTCCATTGGACTTTAACATGGCCACAGCCATTGACCTGGCAGGTCGAAATGTATTTGAGGCGGTGACCATGTCTGTGAATCCAAAAGTGATCGACACACCTCCGGTAACGGCAGTTGCAAAGGATGGTATTCAGCTTATAGCTAAAGCGCGTGTCACGGTTCGGGCAAACATCAAGCAATTGGTAGGTGGTGCAGGCGAAGACACCATCCTAGCACGTGTAGGTGAAGGCATAGTAACGAGCATCGGTTCGGCTGAGAGTCATAAGTCGGTACTCGAGAATCCAGATTCAATTTCTAAAGTGGTGCTGACTCGAGGATTGGACTCAGGAACAGCCTTTGAAATCCTATCCATCGACATCGCGGATGTGGATATTGGAAAGAACATTGGAGCTGAGCTTCAAATGGACCAAGCAGAGGCAGATAAGAACATTGCTCAAGCAAAAGCGGAAGAGCGACGCGCGATGGCTGTTGCAGAAGAACAAGAAATGAAGGCAAAAGCTCAGGAGGCACGTGCAAAGGTGATTGAGGCAGAAGCTCAAATCCCTATGGCAATGGCAGATGCGTTTAGAGCGGGAAATCTTGGTATCATGGATTATTACAAGATGCGCAACATTCAGTCGGATACCGAAATGCGTGAATCAATAAGCAAGCCACCAGAAAAGAAACCACCTGGTGGTTCTGGGAAGAAAAGCTAAAATGAAAGGCGGTTAAGTTTACTTAGCCGCCTTTATTATTTCTAAGAATTGGGTTGGGTCAAGAGAGGCGCCACCAATTAAGCCGCCGTCTACATCCGGTTGTGATAGAAGCTCAACAGCGTTGGCTGGCTTCATACTTCCTCCATATAAAATACGCGTGCCTGAGGCGACACTTTCGCCATACTTGCTTTGCACTAAGCCTCGAATGAAGCTGTGCATGTCTTGGGCTTGATCTGGACTCGCTGTCCGCCCTGTACCAATGGCCCAGACCGGTTCGTATGCGATAACAACCTGTTTGAATTGATCCTCTGACAATTCGAATATGGTGCCGTCCAATTGATTGTCGACTACGAACGTATGATTGCCATTGTCTCTATCATCTAACTTCTCGCCACAACAAAAAATTGGGATGAGTCCATGCTCCAGGGCGCGCTCCACTTTTTCAGATAATATATCACTGCTTTCCCGATGATATTCTCGACGCTCCGAGTGACCCACAAGTACGTAAGCAGCGCCAACTGAATGAATCATCGAAGCCGCAACCTCGCCGGTATACGCTCCAGAAGACTGAGCTGAACAATCTTGTGCTCCAACTTGAATATTCGAATTAAGGTCGGCCGTGGTTTCAAAGAAATATCTTAGGTACGGTGCCGGGGGAATGACGACCACATCACAGTGATCATTGGTCTCCCCATTCAATCGGATTATGTCGGT
>DDCZ01000024.1 GCA_002336485.1 Flavobacteriales bacterium UBA1993 | reverse complement strand
AGCTGATTAAACGAAACCATTCTACCTCTTAAGGAAGGAGGTGCCATTTCAGCTATGTACATAGGTGCCAAGATCAACGAGGCGCCTACGCCAAATCCGCCAACCATTCGCGCAACAACTAAAAACCAAAAACTTGTAGCCAATGCAGAACCCACGGCCGAAATGGCATACAAAATGGCCGCATATCTTAAGACTGTTCTTCTTCCTATTCGGTCACTGAGGGGACCTGCTGTCATCATGGCTAAAGTTGCCGTCAGGGTTAACGACGCAACCGACCAACCTAACTCGAGTTTGGTCAAATCGAACTCAGGTTCTATAAACCGAACTACCCCGGATATGACTGAAGCATCGAATCCCATTAAAAGCCCCCCTAGCGCCACAATTAGGGCGATCATCATTATTATGTATCTCTTCGACTTCATGGGTTTTGGGGATATTGGTTATGATTAAATTTTCTCGATCAGGGCGCTTCTGTGTTCTCATGAAATTGTCCTCAAGAGGCTAACTTTTGATTTGTGATAGTCGACAAGGCTCTCTATGGGACCACGTATAATTCGACCTATACGACAACCGTGCTTCTCTAATTCTTGTTTGATAATGTCTTGAAATAAAAATGCTATGGATCCAACAAAACCAATTGGTACATCTCTGTATTTAGGATATGAAGCAACATGAATGGAGATAAATGAGCGGATGGATTTTACGACTAACTGACGTACATAATCCGAATCTCGCCATTCATAAATGAAGGGCATGTAAGCGGATAAATAGACATTGGCGTGGACAGAATTGTAGACTTCCGGACGGATATCAGACCACGTGAGGTTGTATCGACCTTCAAAATCTTCGTGTATGTCAGCTGGAAGTCTTTTGTAGAGATAATCAGTTATAAATTGTTTCCCCATATGACAACCACTTGCCTCGTCGCCAAGAATAAATCCCAAAGCAGGAAGGGCTTCATGAATTTTGTCGCCATCATAAAAGCACGAATTTGAACCTGTTCCAAGAATGCAGCTAATTAAGGGTTCACCATCGTATAACGAATACGCTGCCGCAACTAAGTCATGATCGACACTAATTTGTGCCTTTGTAAAAACCTGTTCTAAACCACTGGCTATTTGCGCCTGTAATGCATCGGTTGAACAACCTGCACCATAGAAAAAGACATGAGTAACAGTGTTAGCGATACCTCTAAAGTCGTCCAATTCGGAAAGCGAATCAGCTACAAATGCGCTCGAATGAAAATATGGATTGAAGCCAATAGTCTTAATCCGGGTTTGCTCTGCTCCTTCTTTATTGAGAAATACCCAATCACACTTTGTTGACCCACTTTCAGCTATTGCAATCATAGAGTTTTGAATTCTTTTAATTCCATCGATGCCTCAATAGAAAGAAGATGGAATATGTGGATTACCGTGTTCAATTTAAGCACATTAGTTTCGATGGAATACAATAATAGTTGATCTTATGGTAATAATTACAATTAGTAGGTAGCCGCCCTTTTATCTGGGATAATTTGGCGATTTAAATGTCTTGCTGCCAGATGGTTAAGCTCTATTCTGAGTTTTGCTTGTTGGGAAATTCCTTTTGAAACCAGGAACCTCCGACGGCGAATACATTGGGTAAATTCAAATATTCAGAACTCGATTCTCTCGAAATCCCCCCTGTTGGACAAAACCTGATATCGGCAAATACGCTGGCATATGCTTTAAGGGCGATAGACCCACCGTTAACATTTGCCGGAAAAAATTTCAACCATTTGATACCCCAAGCGCGTGCGTTCATTATTTCAGTTGGGGTCGCAACTCCCGGAAGAAATGGAATCGACGCCTTTGTGGCAGCATCAAATAATTCCCTGATCAAACCCGGACAGACCAAAAAGTCGACCCCGATTTTCTTCAATTCCAAGATTTGATCCACATGAGTTACTGTGCCTGCACCAATGATCAAGCGATCGCCGTAAGCATTTTTTAAATTCCGAATTGCCTGCATTGCAAAGGGCGTTCTCAATGTAATCTCAATGCAGCTTACCCCCTGATCCAACAAGAAATCTGCAAAACGCTCAACGTCATCATTCTCGGTGAAGGTCACCACTGGAATATACTTTTGGCGCTTAAGCACCCGTTCCATATTTGCCATCTGTTCCATCAAATAATAAATGAAGCGCCAAGCTCACTTTGACTAATGAGTGGTCTGATTTGCGCAAAAAGTTCTCTTCCAACCCCTGACTGTCCAATGATGCTCTGTTTGTCGACAGTACGATCCGCAAATCCATCTTCAAGACAATTGAGCTGGCCTGTATCGGCATTGAGCTCTAATAAATCTCCCGATTGAATCTTCGCTATTGGCCCATTGTTCATCGACTCTGGAGTTAGGTGAATCGCAGCCGGAACCTTTCCAGATGCGCCAGACATCCGTCCATCTGTGACGAGCGCCACCTTATATCCTTGATTTTGAAGAATGCTCAGAGAAGGAGTCAACTTATGTAGCTCAGGCATTCCGTTTGCTTGTGGGCCTTGATTTTTCACAACAACAATTACGTCCTTGTTTAGTTCTTTTCGTTTGAATGCCTCGACGACTTCATTTTGATCGGAGAACACTTCAGCTCTGGCTCGAACAACATAATGCTCCTCTTTCACCGCAGAAATTTTCACCACGGATCTGCCCAAGTTTCCATCCAAAATTTTCAATCCACCAGTTGGACTGAATGCTTCGTCCACACTTCTCAATACTTCCTTGTCAAGCGATTCTTGAGGCGAGTCTTTCCAAACTAATTTATCGCCTTCGATACGAGGTTCTTTGGTATACGCTTCTAACCCCTCCCCCATGACGGTTTTAACATTCTCATTCAAGTATCCTCCATTGCGAAGTGTTTTGATTAAATAGCCCATGCCGCCGCACGCTTGAAAATGATTGATGTCTGCTGATCCATTTGGATACACGCGAACTATGGATGGAACAGCTTCAGACACATCATTGAAGTCTTGCCAATCAATGATAATACCAGCCGCTCTAGCAATCGCGATCAGATGAAGCGTATGGTTTGTAGAGCCTCCCGTCGATACTAGACCGACCAATGCGTTGACAATGGACTCAGCTGTTATCACCTTATAGAGCGGTGTGTATTCCTCTTTTTGGTTAATTATTTCTGTCAAACGTTGAACTGCAAATTCATTTAAAGCGTGTCTCAAAGGAGTGTTGGGTGTTACAAAAGATGAACCTGGAAGGTGTACTCCAAGCATTTCCATGAGCATCTGGTTGCTATTGGCTGTGCCATAAAACGTGCAGGTACCGGCCGAATGGTACGAAGCTGACTCAGCTTTTAAAAGCTCCTTTCTACCGATTTTACCCTGTGCGTAATCACGTCTGTGTTTGGCCTTTTCTTCATTTGATATTCCCGACTCCATAGGACCGCCTGGAATAAAAATAAACGGTAGATGTCCGAAGCGAAGCGAACCGATGAGCATTCCGGGGACGATTTTATCACAAATACCTAAGCAGAGCCCTCCATCAAACATTTTGTGCGACATACCAATGGCAGTTGAAAGCGCAATGATATCTCGGCTTAATAGTGAAAGTTCCATTCCGGCTTGCCCTTGCGTAACTCCGTCACACATAGCTGGAACACCTGAAGCAACCTGTGCTACAGCACCATGTTTCCGAGCTGCTTCGCGAAGCATCTTTGGATAATCCTCATACGTTTTATGGGCACTGAGCATGTCGTTATAGGAAGTTATTATTCCAAAATTTGGTTTTGACTCGCCACTCAAGGATAGTTTTTCATCATCAGAACAAGCCGCAAATGCATGCGCCAAATTCCCGCATGCCAATCCATTTCGCGTTACGCTTGAATGAGATTCGTCGGTCATAAGACCCACGTATTCAGATCTGACCTTTTGAGATCGTTCTTTGATCCGCTGTGTTACCGCTTTGATTTTATGATTCATATGTTTTATTCCGTCCAATAAACCTCTATTGGTGTTTTTGTTTGATTTAAAAATGCCGCAATCGGGTACGGCCTGGCGCCTTCTTGTTGACGAGCCTCATCAATAATCCGCCCTTTAATTACTCCGTAGCAATGCACAAAAATGTGCTTAGAATTTAGGAGCGCGTTCAAGGTAAATGTGATTCTCGAATAAGGTAATAATCTTGAATTGGTGACCATCAGGGCTTCACTCGTATAGACGGAAATGGCTCGTTCCATTTCTTCTGAATCCGGAAAAATCGAGGCTGTATGACCATCCTCACCCACACCCAAAATGACAATTGTGTAGGGCGGTGCAATGCTCTTTATCGCGGCACTCGCTTCTTTCAAACTTGCGTCTATATCATTTCCGCTTATAAGTGGAACAAATGAAGCGTTGGACGCGGCTTGCTGAAGCAGCAACTCCTTTACCATGGTTCCATTCTGATCGGGGTGATTATCTGCGACAAAACGATCGTCTACAAGCGAGATGGTGACATTATCCCAGGGAATTGCAAGCCCAGAAAGCTTTTCGAATAATCCCTTAGGTGTGCTTCCGCCAGATACTAAGAGCGAAGCCTTTCCATTCTTCTCAATTTCATCGTGAAGAATCTGACCAATTCTGTCTGCCAATCTTGCCTCCAGTTGCGCTCTCGTTTCCATGCCTATCGCGTTCGTGATTGTTTGGGGGGAGACACCCAATGTGCCCCCTCGGTCATTATTGAATCTCCAGGACCCCATGAGCCTGCTTCATAAAGCACATTTGTGATTTCTTCTGATTCCCAATTCCTAAGAATTGACTCGACCCATTCCCAAGATGCCCGCACTTCGTCTCTGCGCATGAAAAGCGTCTGATTACCCCGAACTACGTCCATCAACAAGCGTTCATAAGCCTCCGGAAACCTATCATCAAAATGATCGGCATAATCCAATTCCAATGCAAAAGGTTTGTAACGGTATCCTCCAGGTCCTGGGATTTTTACCATTTGTTTTAGCTCTATACGCTCTTCAGGTTGTAATCTAATCGTGAGCCGATTATTATCAATATCCTTTTTCTCCGGAAAAATGTTGTGGGGCACATCTTTAAAATTGATTACAATCTCAGAATACTTTTGTGCCATCCGTTTTCCAGAGCGCAAATAGATCGGTACTCCTCCCCATCTCCAGTTATCAATATATGTTTTAACGGCTACAAATGTTTCGGTTTCCGAATCATACTTTTCTATATCCTCAAGGTAGGAAGGAAGAGATCCCTCTCCCGTTTTACCTCGTGTATATTGACCTCTAATCGTATGCGATCTAATGGTTGTAGCGTCGTAAGGTCTAAGCGACTTTAATACTTTGAGCTTTTCATCTCGAACTTCATCGGCATCTAGAATCGCTGGTGGTTCCATAGCAATCAAACACAATAGCTGGAGTAGATGATTCTGCACCATGTCCCTTAGGGCGCCATATTGATCGTAAAAGGCGCCTCTGGTTCCTACACCAATGGACTCAGCAACGGTTATTTGTATATCCTCTATGTTACCTGCGTTCCAAGAACTTTCGAATATGTTATTTGCAAAACGCAGGACCATGAGGTTTTGAACCGTTTCTTTCCCCAAATAGTGATCAATTCGGTAGATCTGATCCTCTTTAAAATATTCTGCTACAAGATCGTTAACCCGTTCCGAAGACTCGAGATCAGTACCGAGTGGTTTTTCTAATACAACCCGTGATTGTTTGGAGATGTAACCCTTTTGATTGAGATATGAGGCAATGGGCCCAAAGGCCGCCGCTGGTGTTGCTAAATAGAAGACCCGCACCTCAAGCTGTGTATTTCTCAACCAACCGTCGACTACTTCGTTTTGTTCGTTTGTACCCGTATCGATCATTCCAATGGAAACCATTGAAAGAAGTTTCTTGAGCACTGTCTCATCGATATTTTTGACAAAAATTCGAAGATTTGATTCTAGTTGAACCAAAAATTCGTCATGTCCTTTTTCTTTTCGAGAAACAGCAAGAATTCTACTTCGTTCAGAAATTTGATGTTCATTTAGTCTATGATAAAGAGCAGGAAATATCTTTCTAAAAGAAAGATCTCCATCTCCGCCGAATATTACAAGATCAAAGTCTTCGAGTAATTGTTTTTGTTCCGTTGTCATCATTGATTGATTGTGCCAAATATACACTACTTATAGTAAATATTACCTTAAGTACCATCTTAACTAATCTCAATCTGAAGCGTTTCTGACTTTACTGCCTCACAAAGAACCGTGCTGAAAGGCCTCCAACACTTAATTTGAACCACCCCGATTCAACAGATTTGGATGTTTCGCCGGGATGCACAAATCCAAGATCATGAATATCAATATGGAAGGTTACCGATTTTCGTTGGGCTTCTTCTAATTCTATTTTCTGGAAATCTCGTAATCGCTTCACTGATGGAACAAGGCTAGCCACTTCATCGCTAATGTACACTTGAACAACCTCTTTCCCTGTTCTTAAGCCTTTATTTTCTAATTCCACCACAACAGTCAGTGTGTCATCTTTCGATACAGAATCCCTTCCTAAGGTTAGATTAGAATAGACGAATTCGCTATAACTTAAACCATGACCAAATTCCCATTGAGGATTGAAGCCATTGGCTCCATACATTGGATCAACTTCATCTGCATACGCATGATCGTACGTGCTAATTCCATGCTCATATCTGGGGTAAGTAAAGGGCAGCTTTCCAGCCGGGTTCACTTCTCCGTACAGAACATCGCCAACTGCCTTACCTCCCATTGATCCTGGTTGGTAGGCTAGTACAACCGCACTCGCTTTTTTCGCTATATCGCCGAGTAGTCTAGGTCTGTTCTGCACCAATACCACAACGATTGGAATCTCCAACTTGTGCAATCTGTTGAAATATTCCAACTGTGGGCCTGAAATTGCCAAGGAGGTGATATCAGCAGGTTTTTCGGTTGCTGGTTTTTCGCCCAAGCAAAGCACAATTACCTCAGATTTAGATGCCATTAGTAAGGCTGATTCAACATCTAGTTGAGTGTCCACTGTAATTCCCGACATTGTAGTCGACTCACCATGCACTTGAATCCCGTTGTAAATAGACATAATTGATTCGGATGTAACTATCGAATCCATCCCCTGCCATGTTCTTCCCCAAGCGCCGATTTGGAATCGAACGTCGTTAGCGGCTGGGCCAGTCACAAAAACCTTTGAATTTGTATCAAGCGGCAGTGTATTGTTTCTGTTTTTAAGAACGGTGATACTCTCTGAGGCCAGATCATAAGCAAGCTTTTGATGACTTTCTTGACCGACGCTTTTATTGAGTGAATAGTCTTGTTCATTAAACAGACCAAGCTTAGCTTTCATATCAACGATTCGACGTGTCGCCTGATTTATTCGATCCTCGGAAATCTCACCTGATCGGACCAAGTCGAGCAAGGTTTCATAAAAAACAAAATCTTCAGGGACCATGGCCATATCGACTCCAGCTGAGATCGCCGCTAAAATTGATTCTCTATAGTCAGTTGTAACACGGTGCGTTGTGTGCAATTTCTTAATGTCTGCCCAATCTGTAACCAATACTCCGCTAAATCTCAATTCATCTCGCAAAACATTCGTCAGTAAATACCTATTCGCATTCATCGGTATTCCATTTAAATCATGCGAGCCAATCATCACAGACATTACTCCGGCATCTATAGCAGCTTTAAATGGCGGGATGTGTAATTCCCTCAGAATATGATCCGAGATGTGAACAGTTGTGCGGTCCTTTCCATTTTTGGGCAATCCATACCCAACATAGTGTTTAGCACATCCAGCCACATTTAGGCCTTGCTCTTTGTTTTGCAATCCAGAAACAGATGCCACTGTCATACGTTCAGCAAGTAAAACATCCTCTCCATATGTTTCAAAAAACTGCCCCCACAGTGGTTGCCGTCCCAAATCAACTATAGGTGCAAACACCCATGGTATCCCAGACGCTCTGCATTCGAACGCCGTAATTTCTGAGGCTTGAAAAACCAACTTTTCATTCCATGAAGCTGCCTGACCTAATTGGTGCGGGAATATGACCGAACCCATGGTATAATTCGCTCCGTGCACGGCATCAATCCCATACAGAACTGGAACCACATCATTTTTTTCCGTGAAATAGCGTATTGTCTTTTGCAGATAATTCCATTCTTCTGTAGTTAGCGCTCGGCCAATCGTATTCATGAAGGAACCAATTCTTTGGTTTTTTAGAATAAGATCTAGGGCTTGGGAATCAACTTGAATTGGATTTTTCTCAGGTTCTAGAACTAACTTGATATTTAGTTGCGTCATCTGACCCACCTTATCCTCAATGCTCATGGCGTTTAAAATAGCATCCAATTTATTTTGCGAGTTCAAACCAGTCTCCTGGGCAATTAAAGGCACGACAAGAGCTATCGACAAAATCATGGTTAAGAATTTATCCCGGTTTCGCTCAATCATCTTCTTTACGCAAAAAATATCCATAAGCACAGGACTAAGAGCACAAGTCCAATAGACAGACCAACATTCAAGGAATTGAATGCCGTCTTCGATCTTGAGTAGGTGACCAATTCCAAATTACGCGGCTCCTTCAGCGGTTTCAAATAGCTAACGGCTATGAGAATAATGCTACATAGGAAAAAGAGCAAAAGCGCAAAATGCAAAAAGTTGATGTCCGCAAAATAGTAAAGGAAACCGCTCAATTGCGACTTGTTTAGTTCCAAAATCAAACGAAAAACACCCAGAACAGCACCAAATATTAAAGATGCCATTGCGCCATTGTAATTGAGTCGCTTCATGAACAATCCCAGCAGAAAAACGGCTGCGATTGGCGGAGCGATATAAGCTTGAATACTCTGCAGTTTCTGAAATAATCCACCTTCTATTAAATTCAACATTGGAATCCAAGCCAATCCCAATACAACCAAAACGACCGTCGCAAGCTGTCCAACGATTACCAATTTAGACTCGCTCGATTGGGGTCGGATTTTTTTGTAAATATCAATGGTAAAAAGCGTTGAACACGAGTTAAACACAGAACTTAATGAGCTCATTAACGCCGCCAAGAGACCAGCTAGGACCAATCCTTTTAGACCAGCAGGAAGCACATGTACAACCAAGAGCGGCAAAGCGGCATCGAATTGCTCCGCACCTTCTACAACAGGAAAACTAAAGAGTGGATCTGGTCCACTCGTAATTACATAGGCTACAACACCTGGAAGCACAAAAATGAACATGGGTAAGAGCTTCAAGTAACCTGCAAAAATGGTTCCTCGTCGGGCGTGAGACAGATCCTTCGCGGCAAGAACACGCTGGACGATAAATTGATCCGTGCACCAATACCAAACTCCTAAAATCGGTGCTCCGAATATGATTCCTGTCCAAGGAAATTCAGGATCGGACAAAGGGCGCCATATAGATAGATACTCTTCATCGGTTTTAGCCGCAAGTGCATCAATTCCTCCTATTTCATCAAGGCCATATACGGTAAGTGCTATGGCTCCACCAATTAGGATGAACATTTGCATCAAATCGGTATAGACGACCGCCTTTAAACCACCTAAAATGGTGTATGCCCCAGTGATTAGTACTATCAAAATAGCTCCAGCCCAGAAGTCTATTCCCAATAATGCAGTAAAGACAATCGCTCCGGCGGCTATTGTGACCGAAATTTTTGTTAGAACATAAGCAACAATAGACACCCAGCTGAGGTAATTTCTGGCTCCTGGCCCATAGCGCTTTTCAAGAAACTCTGGCATTGTATAAACACCAGACTTTAAATAAAATGGAACAAAAACCCAGCCCAAGAGAAGCAGCATAAGCGCCGCAAGAATTTCAAACTGCGCCGCGACGAAATCTCCAGATGCACCCTGGCCGGCTAAACCAACAAGATGTTCTGATCCTATATTCGAAGCAAACAAAGACGCTCCGATTGCGAACCAACCCAAATTTCGTCCACCTAGGAAATAGTCTTCGGTGTTTTCAAACGACTTAGCGGCGGCCTTTTTCCCTGCCCGTACAACCCGCCATGCAATTAAAATTACCAGGAAAAAATACGATCCAATTACAGCAAGGTCAATGGGCTGAATATGGCTTGGAATGTCTATCATGCTTGAATCACATAAGAATTACCCAATTCAAACACCCCAAATGAAAGTAATGTCGGATCGGACTTATAGTTCAAATGTGAATCCCTTTTGAATCAAGTTTTCGTAGGCCACCTTATCAAAGGTGAATAACCGCGCTGGCCGATGGGCAACCTCCGTCTGTATTTCCTTAGTGTCTTTCAACAATCCCATACTGAGCATACGTTTCCGAAAATTCGCTTTATCAAATTTAGTGTTGAGCAACGCCTCGTATAAAGACTGCATATCACCCAATGTGAACTTTTTGGGCAACAATTCAAAGCCAATTGGTTGGCTACGAACTCTCTCGCGCAGGATCCGCAGAGCATCACCCACAATCGATTTATGATCAAAAGCCAGATCTGGCAAGTCGTCTATATCAGCCCAAAGAACATTGCCAGCCCAAGAACTTGCGAGTGGACTATACTGATCGACATTAATTAAAGAATAGTAACCCACTGTAACAACTCGTCCAATCGGATGACGATCGACCTGACCGTAAGTGTTCGTTTGAATCATTGCTACATCGGTCAAACCGGTCAAATCAAGTAATACTCGTGAAGCCGCCAAATTGATATCTTCATTGGGATAAGCTAAATCACCTGGTAAAGCCATTTTGCCCAAATGAGGTTCTGCCCCGCGTTCTATTAAAAGAAGTTTCAATCTGTTTTCGTGGTAGCCAAGTATGATGCAATCCACAGAAAGCGCAAACTGAAAGAATTTTTCTATTGGAATTTTATAAAAGGCGGTGAATTGGTGCCCAATAACCTTTTCAGTTTTAGAGGATCTTTTGTTATTCATATTGCTTAATGTAGTGGTGGGGCGAATATAAGGTCTTATAGTTCGAAATACTAGAATACTCAAGATGAATCCCTAAACAATATCGCTGATTGCTAGTTATTCCAAGATGAATGGCAAAAAAACAACGTTCCCGATCAATTTATTGAAAAATAATATTACTATTACGACGTGTTTTGGTAAAATTAACCATAAGCTAACGACTTGTTAACGACCGACCTATGAAGCAAAATCTATTTCTACTATTTGTCATAAGTGCATTTGCAATAAGTGTGCAGGCCCAAAAAACAACAGTTAAGGGGCAAATAAAAGATGACACAGAATTCACTGTCCCGGGCGTAACTATAGTCGAAAAGGGTACATCAAATGGCACCATTACTGACATGGATGGAAACTACTCTCTCGAAGTAGAAGATGCGAATGAAGCGGTATTGGTATTCTCCTTTATGGGATTTGAAACACAGGAAATGGCAGTCGCTGGAAGATCGTCCTTAGACATCGAACTCGCGCCTAGTATATCAGCACTCGATGAGGTCGTAGTCGTGGGGTATGGAACTTCGACGAAAAAAGAAGTCACAGGCGCTACTGCCAAAGTAACAGGAGAAAACATTCAAAAGCTCAACATTCCAAGAATGGATCAAGCCTTACAGGGCCAGGTATCAGGGGTTGCAATTAATACAAATTCGGGTTCTCCGGGTGGATCGTCAAGCATTCGAATTAGAGGACTGTCAACATTCGGAGATAATGATCCATTGATACTTGTCGACGGGGTCGTATATGACTCCGAGGGATTAAATGCACTCAACCCTTCAGATATAGAATCGATCAATGTGCTCAAAGACGCCACGGCTGGTATTTACGGAGTGAGAGCTGCAAACGGAGTAATCATTATCGAGACAAAAAAGGGATCTGCTAACTCCAAACCTAGAGTTGAGGTGAGTGGTTATTATGGGATTCAGCAACCGGCTAAAAAACTGAGTCTATTAAATGCTCAAGAGTATGCCACTCTGAAAAATGAGGCATTTGGCACCTCAGGTGACGATGTTCCATTCGCAAATACTGATTTAGGAGAAGGTACAAATTGGCAGGATTCTGTTTTCCAAAACGCAGCTATCCAAAATTACAATGTTTCAATCTCTGGAGGATCAAAAAGCACGACCTACTCTGTAGGTGGATCCTATTTCAGTCAGGATGGAATCGTTGGAGGGGATAAGTCAAATTTCACACGATTCAACGGAAGGCTCAATTTAACCACCGACATCACCGAAAGGGTAAAGCTTACGAGTATCTTGTTGTACACCCACGAGGACCGAAAGACCCTACCTGAAAATGGCATTGGATCGGTGTTATACAATACAATAAACGCGTTCCCTACCGACCCGATCCGTTCAACTAATGGTAATTACACGTATCTAGAAGAGGTCAGCGATATTATTAATCCAATTGCGCAAATGGAGAATACGCACAACAATGCATGGGTAGATAAAATAGTGGGTAAAGAAGAACTTGCGATAAAAATAAATGACGATTTCACCTTTACAAATAGAGCAGCCTACAACTATGCGCTGGTAGATTCAAAAACCTTCTCGCCACTTGTATGGTATGGCCCAGGGAAAGCTCAAAATTCAGCAATTAATGAAGACTTAGACCCTTCATTGGTAGAAATTGGCGATAGCGTCTTTATTGAGCGCGGGGCCAGTGTTTATGAATCAAGAGCAACCTATTTAGACTTAAATTTTGAGAGCTACCTCAACTACGCTCATACATTCAATACGCATCATTCTGTAAAGGCAACATTGGGCACATCTGTCTTTCAACGAAAAGGATCGGGGCTTAACGGCACAGCATTCAATATTCCAAACAATTCGATTGAGTATGCCGATATCTCAGCAAATCTTGCTCCGGGTGGTTATTTAAATAATGTCGGTTCGTTTCAGTACGAAGAGAGATTATTGTCAAGCTTTCTTCGAGCTGAATATGGGTATCGATACAAGTACCTTATCTCCGCAATTTTAAGACGAGACGGTTCAACAAAGTTTGGTCCAAATAGTAAATGGGGAATGTTCCCGACTGTTTCGTCGGCATGGGTTTTCTCAGAAGAAGACTTCTTTAATGTAGAAGCCATATCATTTGCCAAGCTTCGCGCCAGCTATGGCATATCTGGAAACGATCAAATTCAAAATTTCGCCTATCGTGCTCAACTAAATGGCGAAGGTGTATATGTTTTTGATGATGTGATTCAAACGGGAGTGGCCTTAGGGAGAGCTTCGAACCCTGACTTGAGATGGGAAAGCACTCGACAGTTTAATGTGGGATTGGATATAGGAATTGGCGATGGATTCAGCTTCACAACGAATTACTTCATTAAAAACACGGTTGATCTATTGTTCCAACCTGATGTCTCCGGTGTAATCGGATCCTATGGCCCAGGTGGACAACCTCCGATTATCAACGCTGGAGACGTTTCAAACAAGGGACTGGAAATTGAATTAGGTTACGCCACGGATCCAATTAAAGCATATGGTTTTGGCGCCAATTTCAATATGACCTACTTGCGTAATGAGGTGCTTCGGACGCCTGATGGAGTAGACTTTTTACCCGGTGCAAATTTTGGCGTGGGCGGAAATGTTGCTACGCGGTTTGAAGAGGGATACGACATTGGTTATTTCCATGGATTCGAAACAAACGGTGTATATCAATCCCAGGCTGAAATTGATGCTTCGGATGTCATCCAAGAAGGCGCGAAACCAGGTGACTTAAGGTATGTGGACCAAAACGGCGATGGCATGATTAATTTCAGTGACGATACGGACAAGAAAGAATTAGGCTCCCCAATCCCCGACTTCACATTTGGATTGAACTTAAACGCCAAGCTTATGCGGTTTGACATCTCAGCGAACATATTTTCTGCGATTGGTCAAGAAATAATTCGGAACTACGAGCGGCAACAGCCATACGCAAACCAACTTGATTATGTCATAAATCGATGGGTCGGGCCAAACACATCGGAATACGATCCTCGACTTACAACTGAAGCAAACCGCAACACGGAATTCTCAGACTACTATGTAGAAAAGGGAGATTTCATGAGAATAAAGAACATTCAAATCGGATATACCATCCCTAAGTCAAGTTTGGAAAAACTTCGGATGGAATCAATCCGTGTTTACGTTTCGGCTAATAACATTTTAACTCTGACTAATTATCAAGGGTATGATCCTGAAATAGGATCTAACGGTGGCCCGCTGTCGGCAGGTGTCGACTATGGCTTCTATCCGCAGGCAAGGAGTGTAATGGGCGGATTTAACTTCAAATTTTAATACTAGATATGAGAACTTTAACAAGGATATTAATCGCTAGTTCAATTGCATTTGTTGTTACAACGGGTTGCAATAAATTCCTCGAAACGGATCCTTTATTTACCCAGGATGCGGAGAACTACTTCACCAATCCACAAGACTATGAGCTTGCCTTGGTTGGGGCATATGATCTAATGCAAGGCTCATTTATGAATATTTGGATCGGTGAGATTGCCTCAGACAATTCTATAGCTGGTGGTGAGAGTGTAACGGACACCAAGGGATTACATGAAATTGATGCCATGACCCATGGCGCAGTTAATACAGAGTTAAGATCCGTATTCAGATGGAATTATGCAGGAATCACACGCACAAACTATCTACTTGAGAACAAAGACAATATCAATTTTACTGGTAAGGATCAAATCATAGCCGAGGCCAAATTCTTGAGAGCCTACTACTTCTTTCAATTGGTTAAATACTTTGGTGACGTTCCTCTCATTGTTGATGAAAGGCTTGGGGTGGATGAAGTTTCAGAATTAGACAGAACACCAGCAAGCGATGTATATGAACAAATTGAATTAGATCTGAAGGATGCCAGCGAAGTATTGGATTGGACAAACCCCGTTAAAGGGCATGTGACTAAGGGTTCCGCTCTTGCACTTCTCGGAAAAGTATATCTCTATCAAAACAAATTCGCTGAGAGCGCAACGACACTCGACCAAGTAATAGAGAGTAACAACTATGCCCTTATTGACGATTATAATGCCCTCTTTAGCGTCGGAAACGAAGCGCATTCAGAGACTGTATTCGATATAGAATACAGCGGATTAGAAGGAGGCGGTTATGGATGCCTAATTTGTTTAGAAGGCAACGCAGCTCCAGGGTTCCATGGTATCCGCCAATACGACGGCCCAGTGTATGGCGACGGAAACAGCTATAATTTGCCAACTCAAAATTTATATGATGCATTTTCTTCTAGTGATATTCGTCGAGAGGCCACTATTCTGGATCTCGATGCATTCATAAGCGACCAATCAAATCCATCTGAAATAACGTATGCTGTGGGCGGTGGAGGTCATACTGGATACTACAACAACAAGTACATCAAGCGCCAAGGAGAAATCGGGCTACCAGATAATGATTTGACTAGTCCAGTAAATTATCGGGTTATCCGCTATGCCGATGTCCTATTGATGGCAGCGGAGGCTCATAGCGAAAATGGCACTGATGGAAAAGCTCAGCAATACGTAAATGAAGTTCGGGCCCGAGTTGGACTTGGAGGATTGAGCAGTTCTGGCGATGCCCTAACCCAGGCTATATGGCAAGAACGCAGATTAGAGCTTTCAGGTGAAGGTCATCGCTTCTTCGACCTTGTACGAACCGGTCAGGCTGAAAATGAAATCACTGATTTTGTTGCTGGAAAACACGAATTATTTCCAATCCCACAAATTGAAATTGACTTGGCCGGAGGAATCTGGGATCAAAATCCAAATTATTAATCTTATACCGTCTTTATTATGAATCGGATCAATATACTTTCATCGGCCACAATTCTGATATTGCTTATCAGCCTTGGGTGTAAAAAAGATGCTCCTGAACTTGGCGACCCGCCAACGGACGCGGATGCGGCTTTCACGTTTGAAGCTTCGGCTCAGAGTGACAATATCATCGAATTTACCACAAGCAATCCTGACGTAATCGCCGTTTGGGATTTTGGGAATGGCACAAAGGGTCAAGGCACAAAGGCCAAAGGATCCTATCCAAGCAAGGGCACTTACACAGTAATGTTAACCATCTTTTCTAGAGGCGGTAGCGCAATGAGCACGCAAGACATTGTTATTGCTGAAGACGATTTGAGCCTATTAAGCAGCCCGATATTCGATTTCCTGACTGGAGGCCTTGACAATGGAGGTGTTAAAACTTGGGTTATCGACTCAAACTTGGCTGGCCACTTTGGCGTGGGTCCCAATCCGGCAGGCGCAGCTGGTAATTTTCCCGAATATTATGAAGCAGGCGAGAATGAAAAAGCAGGCGGTGGAATGTATGATGATAAATATCGTTTCAGCTTAGATGCGTTCACCTTTGACATGATCACACATGGAGATGTATACATCAATTCGGCGCAGGCAGGAAACTTCGCCGGTTCTTATGAAGCGTCTGTTGGCGACTATACATCACCATTGGATGATCAGCTTGGCGAGACGTGGACGATTTCTACCGAAGGCGATACTACAATTACCTTCTCGGGTAGCAGTTTTGTCGGGTTCTACGCTGGAGTTCACACATATCAAATCATAAATATTGGTGAAAACGAGTTGTTTTTGCGGTACGAAGACAGCGAAGCTGCGGATTTAGCATGGTACCTTCGATTGGTTCCTGAAGGCTATGATTCCGGCGGAGGTGGCGGCGGTGGAGGCGGTGGAGACACCACTGACACCACAGTTGGGTACGCGCTGCCCATAGACTTTGAAAACGATGAGCCAGAGTTTACGTCATTTGGCAACAGCACCATTGCCTATTTAGACAACCCCGACGTGTCAGGAATTAACACGAGTGCTCGCGTGCTCGAAACAGTGCATGGAAACGAAACCTGGGCTGGTATTTTCGTAGATCTGGAGGATAAATTGGATTTCTCAACCGCAACCAATATTGAAGTAAAAGTTTGGGCGCCGGACACAGGAGACTTCAGAATTAAACTCGAAAATCAGGCAAACACAGCCGAGTTTGTCGAAAAAGATTTTTCGGTAAGTACGGCAAATGAATGGGTACTCGTTTCAATTGACTTTTCAGATGCAGCGGCTGATACGTATGACAGACTCGTTGTTTTTCCTGGGTGGGATGTTCCAAATGCTGGCACTTTTCATTTAGATGACTTTGAACAAAACTAATCGCGCGTGGTTGCGTAATATTTAACGTGATGTACAGGAATCGAAAATCATTTATCGCAGTTCTAATAACTATAGTCGCTCTTTCATGGGGTTGCAAGGATGACCCACCATCGGAGGTTACATTGCCTTCTAATCTCGAGATTTCCTTTCTGGTTGATACAATTGACCATGGTACAGTCGCAATAGAGGCAAAAGCAGATAAGGCAAATTTCTACACATGTACATTTTCAGAAGGCACCGAATCAACTACTGACGAAGCATCGGATGGCCTATTTTCCTACACTTACTCAGAAGCAGGAACCTACGATGTAGTTGTTAAAGCACATGCAACTGAATCCGAATTTATACAGCAAGAAGAATCCGTCACGATCACTTTTCCTGTGCCTGGCAATGAAGGTGACTATCCAACGGCTGGGTACTCCACTCCTACTTCGTATTCAGGATACGACTTGGTCTGGCAGGACGAATTTGATGGAAACTCATTGAACTCCTCGGATTGGAATTACGAAATAGGAACTGGAAGCAATGGTTGGGGTAATAATGAGCTCCAGTATTATACAGAAGACAACGCATCAGTTAGTGATGGATATTTGACAATCGAGGCGAAGGAGCAATTTTTTAACGGCAACAACTACACTTCTTCTCGCATTACCACCTTGAATAAGCAATCGTTTAAATATGGACGAATCGACATCCGAGCTGCAATGCCGTTTGGTCAAGGCATGTGGCCAGCACTGTGGATGTTGGGGCAAAGCTTTCCTTCAGCTGGGTGGCCATATTGTGGAGAAATCGATATTATGGAAATGGCGGGCGGAAATGCAGCAGGAAAGGGAGATAATGTTGTTTTAGGAACAATTCATTGGGATAATAATGGAACCTACGCAAACTACGGTGATAAAACTACACTAAGTACAGGAACGCTTGCGGATGAGTTCCATGTATATACCATCAAATGGGATGAAACCGCCATCAATTGGTATTTAGACGACCAATTGTTCAACTCCGTAGATATCACTCCAAGCGGGTTATCTGAGTTTCATGAAGAGTTCTTCTTCATTTTCAATGTAGCCGTTGGCGGTGATTTTTCGGGATCGCCCGATTCAAGTACAGAGTTTCCGCAAAAAATGTTCGTAGACTACGTCCGAGTCTTTCAAGAACAATAGCCAACTATTCCAAATCATCGTAAGTTTTAGTTTTTTGAACTAGAACGGATACCGAATTCTACGCAATGATGCGGCTGTTTAGGCTATTCTGGGAAATTCTTGATAATTTTTCACATACTTAAGGTTCTATTTACCATAAGTTTATTATCCTTGTTATCAAACAATTAAACGAAAGATGAAACACTTTACACTTTACGCGTTTTTCCTCATTTTCTCATTTGGGGTTAGCGCACAAAACAATGTCACCTTTCAGGTAGACATGAACCAATACTCAGGATCATTCACGACTCCAGAGGTAAATGGTGACTTCAATGGATGGTGCGGAAACTGTAACGCCATGTCAGATGCAAACAGCGACGGCATTTGGGACGTCACCCTTCCCCTAACTCAAGATTCAATCGAGTATAAATTTGCGCACGATAACTGGGGAGGACAAGAGACTCTAACGCCAAACACAAGTTGCACAAAAACAACAAGCGGGTTCACTAACCGATTCATTCACATTAATGGCGATACTACATTACCGGCAGTCTGTTGGGAAAGCTGCATGGAATGCGCGCTTCCTCCAGACACATCCAACGTAACATTTCGAGTCGATATGTCTCAATATACTGGAACGTACACTACTCCGGAGGTCAATGGCGATTTCAACGGATGGTGCGGAAACTGTAACGTTATGTCAGATTCAAACGGCGATGACATTTGGGAAGTAACACTTCCATTAACAAACGACTCTATCGAGTACAAGTTCTCGTTCGACAACTGGGCAGGGCAAGAAACACTAGATTCAGGCATAGTTTGTACTAAGACAACTTCTGGTTTCACAAACCGATTCAAAGTATTAAACGGAGATGTGGTTCTACCTGCAGTATGCTGGGAAGACTGTGATGAGTGTTTTGTACCTGTAGACAGCTCGTTGGTTACATTCAGAGTAGACATGAGTGAGTATACAGGCTCTTACACTACTCCAGAATTGAACGGAACATTCAATGGATGGTGCGGTAACTGTAACGCAATGGACGATAGCGACGGTGACGACATTTGGGAGATCACTGTTGAATTGCCACAAGATACCGTCGAGTATAAATTCTCATTTGATAATTGGACCGGTCAGGAGACATTAACTGAAGGAGATTCATGTGTATTGACAACAGATGGTTTCACGAATAGATTGTTGGTAATCACAGGCGACACTACGCTTCCAGCTGTATGCTGGGAAAGCTGCTCCGTATGTCCAGAAGAGACCACTGGTGATACAACTACCAATGTTGTGAACATCGCCAGCAGTGCACAGTTTTCGTTATTTCCTAACCCTTCGTCAGAGTCATTCTTGATCAATGCCAAAGATTGGGGGTCTGACAATGTTGAGATAACGGTATTCAACGCCTTAGGAGCTGCTGTTTATAGGACAACCAACATGAACAAAAAGACCGAAGAAATCAAGGTAAGAGAAATGGAGAATGGCTTGTACATCATCTCTATTGAATCAAGCTACGGAAGGTCTGTTCATCGAATGATGGTGTCTCATTAAGTAATTTTATTGAATTGATTGAGAGAGCTAGGTTCAAGGACCTAGCTCTTTTTTTTGGTCAAATTTGTAACAAATCAATCATTAATCGTAATATTGCAATGAAGCAATAAACCAATGGGGATTACCAAGACAGATTTATTTACAGAAGTGCAAAATGAGTTGGCGCTTACGGCAAAGGCACTCGCCCACCCAGCGCGCATTGCCATTATCCAACATTTGGTTCGAGCCAACGCATGCATCAACGGAGAATTTGTTTTGGAACTAGGATTGGCCCAAGCTACAGTGAGCCAGCACCTAAGAGAGTTGAAGGATGTGGGTATTATACAAGGAACAATTGAAGGCAACAGCATCAGCTACTGCATCAACCCCAAACGCTGGAGTGAAATCAAAGGCCTCCTCAACACATTATTTGATCAATACGATAACAGCGGCGATGGAAACTGCTGCTAACACACAACATACTATGAAAACTACCGAAGAATTAAAACAGATTGTAAAAGACAAGTACGCTGAAATAGCCTTACAGGACAAAGATCAGAACGCCTCATCGTGCTGCGGTGCCACCACATCATCAAACAAGGTCTACAACATCATGATGGATGACTACACCAACGTTGATGGATACAACGACGATGCCGACCTAGGACTTGGATGCGGATTGCCAACCGCCTTCGCCAACATAAAAAAAGGCGACACCGTCATTGACTTAGGTTCTGGCGCAGGCAACGATTGTTTTGTGGCTCGACACGAATGCGGCGTCGAAGGCAAGGTGATTGGCATCGACTTTACCCCGGCCATGATTAACAAGGCACGCGAAAACGCGGAGAAACTCGGGCTGAACAACGTAGAATTTCGCGCAGGCGATATCGACGATATGCCCGTAGCCGATAATACTGCGGATGTAGTGGTCAGTAATTGTGTTCTGAACCTTGTTCCGAATAAGGAAAAGGTGATCAACGAAATTTACCGAGTATTAAAACCCGGTGGTCACTTTAGCATATCCGATGTGGTTTTGGTAGGCGAACTACCCGAAGCGTTGAGGCAGGATGCAGAAATGTATGCAGGGTGCGTAGCTGGCGCTATTCAAAAAGAGGCGTACTTGCAACACATAGCCGATGCTGGATTTGAATCAATCACCGTGCAAAAGGAGAAAGTCATTTCCATACCTGATGATATTCTAACGAACTACCTAGATGCCGAAGCCATGGCCTCCTTTCAGAATGGCGAAACGGGAATTTTTAGTGTAACCGTTTTTGCTTCAAAACCAGGCAACACCATCCTAAAGCAAAAAATAAGAATGGCAGATCTCAGCACAGCGGATTCAGGAAGCTGCAACCCAAATTCTGGCTGTTGTTAGAATGAAGAATACCAAACTCCTCTTCCCTGCCCTCCAGGATCAGCTATTCACAATCGAGTCGATCGATATTCCTGATGATCGAAAGGGTGCATTGGACGAGCTTGTGCAGTACGTAAGTGAAAAACGAGATCGTAAAGAGTCGATCCACCTAAACTTCATTTGCACACACAACTCCAGACGGAGTCAATTGGCGCAGATCTGGGCCCAGTGCATGGCGGCAATTTATGACGTGGCAGTACAATGTTACTCAGGCGGTGTAGAAGTTACAGAATTCAATTCACGAGCAGTTGAGGCCCTTCAATCCCAAGGCTTTGAGGTGATCCGAGAAGGAATAAACAATCCGCATTACTATGTATGTTTCTCTAACGACCACCCTTCAGTTAAATGCTACTCCAAGGTTTTTGATGACCAACCCGATGGAGCATTGCCGGCCTTTGCCGCAATCATGACCTGCGCGCATGCGGACGAAAACTGTCCTGTTATTGTCGGTGCAGAAAAACGTTTCCCTGTAAGATACAACGACCCAAAGCTGTTTGATGGCACGGATCAGGAGTCAGAAAAATACACGGAGCGCTCGCTGCAAATTGCCAGCGAAATGATGTACGTCTTTTCAAAAATCAAGAATGGATAATGAAGCTTCTGCTGTGCCTATTGATCTCATTTCCTATTCTCACGACAATCGGACAAGGATTTGATTACCAAGTACTAAATCAGCTAAATGTTCAACGCAACACCCAATTGGATGGTGCAATGATCTTTATGAGCGAATCTGCGAATCCACTTAGCCTGATTGCGCCGGTTACATCCTTTGGAATGGGAGT
>DDCZ01000070.1 GCA_002336485.1 Flavobacteriales bacterium UBA1993 | reverse complement strand
ATTATTCCAGTGACAATAAGCATCAGCACCGATGGCACGTTGATTCGCTTGGATAATAGATTGAAGAAATAAGAAAGTATAACCAGGACCGAAGCCGCAATTACAAGGGTGTATGCTGACATAATTAGTTTGTCTGAATCACAAGTTTAAGAGAATCTGCCTTAGTTCTAGCTTTTAACCAACGTTCCAACCGGTCAGTCTCCTCCTTTTTGGGCCGCTTGCTAAATTTTACGTACCCAAATATGACGGTGTCGAGGCGCATACTATCCATGTTCACAATGGGGTTTTTCATCAAGGTAAATTCTGTCACGTTGCTATGTTCAGCCTTCAATTCATTGCTAATATCTTCCACAGGAAGAATTTGGCTTGACAGTCGAACGACCTCTCGTTGAAGTTTTGCGATCACATCTTCTCTCGACTTCAGTGCTTCCTCGTTTCGCTTATAGAGATCTTCTATGATGCCCGATTTCATGTTTTGATTCATGAGCTCTACGGTTGCCATGTCCAATCCATCCTCCTTGACCGCGTTTTGCCGAATAATGAGTTTAGAGTCCCTTAAACGATCGTTGGTTTCGAGCTTAGTTTCAATTTGGTGTTTTTCATTCGTGGTTATGGGTTCTCCAAAAAGCGCTACTTCAATTCGTTTTGTTTCTCCTTCGGTATGAATAGACTTTGATATAACCTGAGTGTTCGGGAAATTGAAGTTTTCTTCAATGAATTGATTCGCTTCACGTTCGAAAACAGAGTCTCGAACAAGGTTGAAGGCGATGAATAATGAAGGCAATGTGATCACGATGATAAACGCTGCAATCCATCGACGAACGCGCTTTTCTCGTGCTGGATCAATAAAGTCTTTTTGCGGGTATCGCAGAAATCGAACTACGATAAACGTAGAGACACTGATGAATACCGAGTTGATGGTAAATAGATAGAACGCCCCAAAGAAATAGGACCAATTCTGTGTTGCCAAACCAAATCCCGCAGTACACAATGGAGGCATCAAGGCAGTGGCAATGGCTACGCCGGGAATTGCATTGCTTTTCTCTTTTCTTGACCCAGCAATAATGCCTGCCAGTCCTCCAAAAAGCGCAATGATCACATCCCAGATTGTAGGTTGAGTCCGTGCCAGCAGCTCGCTTTGTGCGTCGTTCATCGGGCTTAAAGCAAAGTAAAGAGCAGAAGTGGCTACCGAAATCACCACCATAAAACCAAGGTTCTTAGCGGCCCGTTTAATTAATTCAAAGTCATTGATTCCTGCGCCCAATCCAACACCCATGATCGGCCCCATTAGAGGTGAAATAAGCATGGCTCCGATTACAACAGCGGTAGAATTCATGTTAAGCCCTACACTGGCTATCATGATGGCGAAAACTAAAATCCAGATGTTGGTGCCTTTAAATTCGACACTCTTTTTTATGTAATCCGCAGTTTCTTCAGGGTCCGCCTTGTCGTCATCAAGGTTCATGCGATCACGCAAAAAGTTGAGCAATTCAACCCAAGATCGGAACAACGAGAACTTGAGTTTCGCTTCTGCCGGTGTCGATTCTTGATTCTCTATGGAGTCTTCAGGTGCCATTCCTTGCAAGGTGATTCTATCGATGGCAAGATAAGCACCCACCTCATTTCTTGGTCAAGTCTTGAAAAAAAATGATCACAACCAGATACGGAGGCCAAAACCAATTGCAGCTTGCTATTTTTGGAACTCCGATAAAAGGAAGTGCGATGAGCGATACAACTAAAGTGGTGAAGGAGAAAGCAAAATTGGATGTAAGCGAGGAAACCCTCTTGAAGGCTTGGGAACTAATGTGTACAGCTAAGTCTATGAGCGAGTTGTACAATGAGAAAATTCAGCTTACCTCAAAATATGTGCATGCCACCAGTCGCGGGCATGAAGCCGCGCAATTAGCGCTCGCGCTTCAGCTAAAGCCACAGGATTTTGTAGCGCCATACTATCGAGACGATTCCATTATGTTGGGCATAGGCATGACGCCGTATGACCTCATGCTGCAACTTTTTGCTAAGCGCGAAGATCCATTTTCTGGAGGTCGAACATATTACTGTCACCCATCATTGAAAGATGATGACAAACCAAAAATTCCACATCAAAGCTCAGCTACAGGTATGCAAGCCATTCCTACGACAGGAGTAGGTATGGGTGTGCAGTACAAAGAATTAATGGGGTTGGCCGAAGATTACAAAGGCGAAAATCCAGTTGTGGTGTGCTCGCTTGGCGATGCTTCCATCACCGAAGGAGAAGTAGCGGAAGCATTTCAAATGGCAGTATTGAAGAAGTTGCCGATGTTGTATTTCATCCAAGACAATGAATGGGATATTTCGGCAAGCGCAGATGAAATTCGAGCTGGAGACGCCACGCATTATGCCAGAGGATTCAAAGGGCTTGAGGTGATCACCGTTGAGAAAGGACACGATTTTGTTGATTGCTACAACGCCCTGAAAAAAGCGATTGACACCATTCGTAAAGAGCGACGACCATTCTTGGTTCACCTCAAAGTTCCATTACTAAGCCATCACACCAGTGGTGTACGTATGGAATGGTATCGAGACGATTTGGAAGACGATAGAAAGCGCGATCCGCATCCATATTTGAGAGCGCAGCTATTGGAAAGTGGTATCGCAGGATCAACATTGGATGATGCCGAAAAGAGGGCGTTGGAGTTGGTCAAGGCAGATTTTGAGCGAGCGCAAAAAGCGGAAGATCCGAAACCAGAAGATTTAGAGAATCACATTTTTGCTCCAACTCCCATTACGGAAGAGCGCGGAGAACGAGATCCTGCAGGAAAAGAAAAAACGGTGATGGTGGATAGCGCGCTATTCGCTATGCGAGAAATTTTGGAGAAACATCCGGAAGCCTTGCTATACGGTCAGGATGTTGGCCACCGACTTGGAGGTGTGTTCAGGGAAGCAGCCACCCTTGCGCAGCAGTTTGGAAAAGAACGCGTGTTCAATACGCCAATACAAGAGGCATTCATTATAGGATCCACAGTGGGTATGAGCGCCGTCGGGTTGAAGCCGATTGTGGAAGTCCAATTTGCGGATTACATCTGGCCAGGGTTAAACCAACTTTTTACTGAAGTAAGCAGGAGCTATTATCTAAGTAATGGTAAATGGCCTGTTAGCGCCGTTATCCGAGTTCCGGTAGGAGCGTATGGAAGCGGTGGGCCGTATCACAGTTCTTCGGTTGAAAGCATTCTATCAAACATTCGAGGAATAAAAGTGGCGTACCCAAGTACTGGCGCTGACTTGAAAGGACTTTTAAAAGCGGCCTACTATGATCCAAATCCGTGTGTTTTACTAGAGCATAAAGGGTTGTATTGGTCAAAAATAAAAGGAACTGAGGGTGCGAAAACTACAGAGCCGAGTGAGGATTATGTAGTGCCTTTTGGCAAAGCGCGTGTTGTTCAAGAAGCCGATCAGGCAAAAGTTGATTCGGGAGAATCGTGCGTGGTGATTACCTACGGCCGAGGCGTTTATTGGAGTGAAGAAGCGGCAAAAAGTTTCCCGGGCCAAGTGGAGATATTGGATTTACGATCCATACAACCGGTGGATGCGGAAGCCATTTTTGGATCAACCAAGAAGCACGGAAAGGTGATCGTGGTGACAGAAGAACCTCGTGGTAGTTCGTTTGGTCAGGGCATTGCTGGTCGAGTGGTGGACGATTGTTTTGAGTCCTTGGACGCGCCCGTGATTACTGTTGGCGCTGTCGATACGCCAGCTATTCCACTAAATGAAATCCTAGAGCAAACGTATTTGCCAAATGCAGAAGAGGTAAGAGCTGCTATTGAAAGAGTGTTGACGTTTTAAGTCTTACGTCCCTAAGAGTTTGCGCGTAAACAGCTCATTTTCCTCTGACGTGCCAGTAGATATTCGAACGCAATTGGGAAGGCCAAACGCTCGAAGGTGTCGAATGAAGACACCTTTCTTAAGCATGTTTTCTGTGAATGCTTTTGCCAAATCCTCGGTTCCTAAATCAATCATCACAAAGTTTCCATACGATGGGATGTATTTGAGTTCCGCATCATGCAACGCCGTGTAAAATTGCTGCAAAGCGGATTTATTCAACATCACCGACTTATGCATGTGATCCGGATCATCCAGCGCACCTATTGCCGCTGCCTGAGCCAAGTTTGATGGGGCAAAGGTCATCTTCACCTTTCTCAGTGCTTCGATCAGTCTGGGGTCGCCTAGGGCATAACCAACACGAATGCCAGCGATGCCATATGCTTTGCTAAAGGTGCGTAGCGTTAAAACATTCGATTTCCGCATTGCGAAACTGTCGGGGTAATCATCCGTGATTGCTCGAGCATACTCGTAATATGCCTCATCCACTATGATCAGCACGTCATCCGGAACGGACTCAACCAAGTGATCCAGTTCGCCTTGAGATATCATGGCGCCCGTTGGGTTGTTCGGGTTTGCTACGTAAATCGCCTTCGTCTGAGGTGTAACAGACTGAACCAATCTATCAACGTCAAACTGATAACCGCGCGCCAAAGGAATACGTGCCACCTCTACCTTATTTGATTTGGCCCATATATAGACCGCAACAAAGGTTCCGTCGCACGTTAGAAGTTCATTGTCTTTTTCAAAGAATGCACGAAACACACAATCAAATACAGACTCAGAACCGTTGTCCACGGTCACATTTTCAGCCGTGCAGTTGTTCAATGCGGCAATGCGTTCGCAGAGTTCGTGTGAAGTAGGGTCGGGGTATTTGTGCGAGGTGACTAGAACGCTTTGCACGTGCTCCAGCACTTTCGGGGAAGGGCCGAGGTTGTTTTCATTGTTCCACAATATGGCCGACTCTTTTAGGTCGAGCTCTTCAATTATTTGTGAGACAGGTTTGCCTGGTTTATAGGAAACCAGTTCTTGAATATTCTTTGGAATCGTAATCATGGCGCAAGTTTTGAAATTTCTTCGCGCCTACCAGTCGTGATTGGCAGACTGGCTAAAGTTAGTTTTTCGGGATTAACCCAACAACATCAACAATAAAATGCAAACTAACATGCCTGATGCCCAAACGATTCCAAATCCACCCATTGTAGAATCGAATACCGTGTTTAAGAAGCCTTGAGGTTTTTGGTCGTGATTATCGTGTGACATTGTGTAAACTTTAAAGGACGAAAATAGCCCATTTGATCAATATTTACGTCATTAATTATGCTGCGTTTTGTCGCGTAGTTTTGTTCGAACCCGAAAATCACTTTCGATGCGCCTGTATCTGTTCGTTTTCATGCTTATTGCCTCTGGCAGTTGCTTCTCTCAATCTGCCAAATTGAAAATTTGGCTCGATCCAATATCTGAAGGACTTATGCGCGAGCATGGCTTTGAGTTGGATCACGGAACCATTAAGCCGGGGCACTTTATCATTAATGATTTTTCAGCTCGGGAAGTTGAATGGCTCACGGCGGCCGGTGTGCGATTCGAAACCTTGGAGGAGGATTTAGAAACCTACTACGTGGAGCGCAACTTATTATCCGAAGCGGAGCGAAGTAGCAGGGCAAATTGCATATCATCCGGCGGGACGGAATTTGAACAACCGGATAATTTCAAGCTCGGAAGCATGGGTGGGTTTTTCACCTATGAAGAGTTTATGGAGAACATAGATAGCATGGCTTTCTTGTATCCAGATTTAATCACCCAGCGCGCGGCAATTGACACCTTTCTTACCCATGAAAACAGACCCATTTATTGGTTGAAAATTTCGGATAATCCCTCAGTAAATGAAGCCGAACCTGAAGTGCTTTACACCGCAATTCATCATGCACGTGAACCGCAGTCGCTTTCCCAGCTTATATTCTATATGTGGTACGTGCTCGAAAACTATGGGCAAAATGATACGGTCACATACTTAGTTGACAATACCGAAATGTACTTCGTGCCCATGATTAATCCAGACGGATACATTCAAAATCAAACAACAAATCCAAATGGCGGCGGACTTTGGCGGAAGAATAGGAGAGACAATTTGGATGGGGAATTTGGTGTTGATCTAAACCGAAACTATGGGTTTGAATGGGGTTACGACAACACAGGCTCCTCACCGAGCACGTCAAGCAATACTTATCGTGGGCTAGGTGCCTTTAGTGAACCGGAAACAAAAGCCGTGAAGTGGTTGTGCGAACAAAACACATTCAGTTTTGCCCTGAATTATCACGCTCATGGAAACTATGTGATATACCCTTGGGGTTATATCACCGCGCCACTAACCCCAGATTCAAATTACTTCATCCGCTCGGCCCAATTGCTTACGGCAGAGAATAGCTACGTCTATGGCACCGGATACGAGACCGTGGGTTATGCCGTAAATGGTGATTCGGATGACTGGATGTATGGCGAGCAAACAGCCAAAAACAAAATCTTTTCAATGACGCCAGAGGTGGGTAATTCAGGAGATGGTTTCTGGCCCGTTTCGACACGAATTATTCCGCTAAGTCAAGAAAATGTACGCCCAAACCTGCTGCTTTCACACCTAGCTGGCATGTATGTAGAGATGTCTGACAAGAGCCCTGCGATGATCTCATCAACAACAGGATCCATTGATGTAGATATCGAAAGATTGGGCCTCCAGTTCGATCCAAACAACACGTATTCGCTTGAGCCTGTTTCCTCGAATGTGATTTCCACTTCAGGATCGGCAACATATTCCTCCATGAATATCGGTGATGCGGTTTCTGAGTCCTTTCCGTTTGTGCTTGACGCCTCCATACAACCAGGTGATGAGGTTGTGTTTGGGTTAAAATCTTCGCATACCGGATTCACCACAACTCAGGAGATTGTGAAAATCTTTGGAGATCCGGCGATCGCGCTGTCAAACTCAGCAGACAATATGGTAGATTTCACAAGTTTCAGTTGGTCAAATACAGACGAGGAATTTGTTAGCCCTTCCAGTTCCATTACAGACTCACCCTATGAATTTTATAGCAATAACTCGATAAATGAAATTGAGTACGAGCGCATCATCGACATGCGTAATTCATTGCATGGCTACCTTACATTTCAAGCCAAATGGCATATCGAAGGAGGCTGGGATTATGTGCAGCTTATGGCCTCTCCAGTTAATCAAAACGACTGGTCGCCCCTTTGTGGGTTGTATACAAGAGAAGGCTCCTCTGATCAAGATGAGGGGCAACCACTTTGGGACGGATTGCAATCGAATTGGGTGGACGAACGTGTGGATCTGAATGACTATGCCGGTCAACGAATCAAACTGAAATTTCGATTGGTGAGCGATCAGTTTGTGACGTACGATGGTTTTTACTTTGATGATCTTGAATTCGCAGTCCTCCAGGATCCAAACGCTGAAATTCCGATTGATACGGGTTATGTTGATTCGGTGGTGTCGGTCGGTCAGGAGTTGTGGAATGAAGACGCATTCACGCTCTTTCCGAATCCCGCTGTGGATGCGGTGCGAATCGAGAGCAACAAGATCGATGCCTTGGTTGAAGTATTCGACATTAATGGCAGGCGCGTGCTTTCGAGAAGCATTAAAAACAAGGCGACCATTCAAACGGGAAGCTGGGAGCCGGGCTTTTATACTGTTCGGTTAAGTTCTGATTCTGGGGCTGCATCCAAGAGCCTTGTTGTGTTACCGTAGTTCTTCACAACGCTAAACTGAAAAGTATCAGTGATTTACCTGATTATAGGTAACGTCTAATCACAGTCGTTGGCATAGATTCGAGAAAAATTTGACGCATGCCACGCACCATTCATACCATACGCTCAATGTTCCATTTTGAGCCGCTCAGCGAACTGGCACTTCAGCGCTATGCTATCAACTCCGATGGATCGGTTGATTTTAAAGGAGGAGACAACGGCGAACTGGAGGTCGATTTCATTTTAGAATTAATGGAGCTTTATACGGGCCTTGATAATTTTCAGGCCGAACGTTTTTCGCAGTATTCGATTTCTACCATTCTTGAATATTTGGAACGAACGCATGCATTTTATGAAAGCACGTTGCTTCCGAAAATTGAGCAATCCATTATTGGCATCAAAAAACTATTTCCAGATCACCCTATTTCTGGTGTGCTCGAGTCCTTTTTTCAATCCTATCGAAAAGAGTTGCTGTCTCATATAGATATGGAGGAAACCAAGTTGTTTCCCTATGCGCGTAGATTGGCACATGGCGGAGGCGCACGCGATTTTAGCGTTGCCGACTTTCATGACATGCATTCGCATGAAGTTGAAGATAGCTTGGATAAGATTATAAATGAAATTGAGACGAATCATCCTGAGGTAGCGCGATCATTTGCCTATCGGGCGTTTCACACCATTTTACAGCAGTTTCGCTTAGACCTTGAAATTCACCACCATATTGAAGAAAAGGTCTTTATTGAGATGTTGACGCTATTGGAAGAAGAGCAGGATTCCTTGCCTTTTCAATAACCGCTACGTGGCAGCAGGAGCATTCCCAAGCATGCGCAACATTCGAGCATGTTCTGCAATTGCCTCTCTAAATCGATCAATGCTGTTGTAAGGCACATTAAACTCTTGCGCCGTTTCCTTCACGATTTTCGAAATATGACGATAGTGTACATGACAGATATTTGGAAACAAGTGGTGCTCAACTTGGAAGTTTAAGCCACCCACATACCAGGATAATATTCTGTTTTTAGGAGCGAAATTGGTGGTGGTAACCATTTGGTGCACTGCCCAGTTATTGTCCATTTTTCCATTCTCATCCGGCAACGGATAATCGTTTTCAGGCATGATGTGAGCAAGCTGGAAAATGACCGCTGTGGCCATGCCCAGGGTATACTGCATTCCGAAAAATCCTATCAATGTGATCCACGGCGAGACAGGCGAAAGAATCAAGGGAAGCACCAGAAAAACACCGAAATAAACCACCTTCCAAAAACTAATTGTCATAATGAGTTTTCGCAATTCTGCCGGTGACTTTACAAGCTTCAATTTTCGATATTCAAAAGCTTGAGTAAAGTCTGTAACGATCACCTTCATAAGGATCAGAAAGCCATACAATAGCCACGCATACAGATGCTGGTACTTGTGCATTGGACGCTGAGGTTGATGTGGAGTGAATCGTAAAAAGAAAGGAATGTCAACGTCGCCATCAGCGCCTTCAATGTTGGTGAAGCTGTGATGAAGCACGTTGTGCTGATACTTCCAGATACTGCTATTGATGCCTAAGATGTTTATAAAGCCACCAAAGAATTTATTGACGCTCTCGTTTTTAGAATATGCCCCATGATTGGCATCGTGCATTACGCTAAACCCAATACCAACAGCACCAATCCCCATAGCCAACCACAATCCTAATATGGCCCAAACCGAAGTGACCAATCCGCTAATGATGAATCCGAATGGAATAAAGTAGAGCGCGATAAGCACGGTGGTCTTGGTGATCATTTCTGCATTGGCAGTGCGCTCAATGTGATTTGAAACGAAATAATCATTTACCCTTGACTTTAGCGTCTTGTAGAACTCAGCGTTTGATTGTCGGTTAAACCGATAAGAAGAAATTGACATAGAATCTATGGCTTGTTTTTGAAAGTTCGTCGTGCGATTTTTCGATGTGCAAAGATAGGTCTTAATGCACAATGAAGTCGCATGTCTATTGCCAAAAGAGATGAATTATGTCATTGAAATGGGTTTCTTAAGTATTGATAATTGTGGAGATAAGGTCAATAAGCAATACGATATGAAATAGCCGCAGCAGCGCGATGCCAATGCCTCGGAACTCAGTGAATTCTTTATTGGGAACCAAAGAGGAGACTTTGTGATCCCGCTAGGAATCGAACCTAGATCAAAAGTTTAGGAAACTTCTATTCTATCCATTGAACTACGGGACCAGTATCAAGCAAAACAATCCATTGCTGGAACCTCTTGCTCAACTTAGCTGCGAAATAAAACATTCTCATGCGGGGGCGGAAATAAATCGTGGCAACACCGTCGGATTATTTTTTTCGGATCATACGACCTATTTTCGTCTTTTACGTCTGTGAACATATGAAACCGCTAACCCTATCCCTTGCACTCATTCTGACGCTATCGTTAGTTGCCTGCAATCGCGGTGCTTCCATCAAAGTCAAAAATTCCCTTTCCAAAACAACCATCGAAAACCTCTATTGGGGTGATGCCTATGTAGGTGGGGCATTGAAGCCAGGAGAAGAGACGGAATTTTTTAGAGTAAAAGCTGGAGATGAGACGCTTCCAAATTCCAATCAGATACGGTTTACGGTTCTGAATCAAGGCATGCAGGAATTCTCTACTGAACAAACCTACGACCTAGAAAAAACGCAAGAGCTCTTCATCGAATTATCCGATACAACGCTGATCTACGAAATCTGATTACCGTTCTACAACGATCTTCCGCACCTCATTCAATCCTTCTCCTTTCAACTTCACGATGTAAACTCCCGAGCTTAATTTCAGGTTAAACTTCTTAGCGAAGTCTCCACCCGAAACAATCTGTTCTTTATATACGCGCTGGCCAGAAAGTGAGTACACTTCCATTTCAGCGACTCCCGCGTATTGAAGCAACTCCACGTAGAAGCTACCTGCATTCGGGTTAGGATAAATGCCAAATTGAGTCGGCCCATCAAGTTCTTCTGTGGTTAGCGGGTAGAATGTGCCATTAATCAGTACCAAGGTGTCTCCTCCGATAACGTAAACTTCCTCGTCATTCACCACGGTTACGATCGTGTCAATCGTCATCGCATCGATGGCGAATGCAAACTCAATCTTATTTCCGAATTCACTTTCAAACGATTCAGCAATGCCGCCGTCGTTCCAGATTCTTAAATAACCCGAACCTTGGTTCGGGTTTGCCCAGTAGGAGAGCCCGTCATCTTGGTTATCGGTTACCTCTAATCTATAGCATCCTGTATCCAAACTCAATGTGTCCCAATAAAGCGTGTTAGCCGTGAGCGCCGATCCGTTTTTAATCAGGATCGGTGTGTTTTGGGCATTGTATAAAATCAAGCTGTTTTCACTCGGATTAGCGTTTGTCTTGAATTGGATGATAATCTCTCCTTCATACAATTCTGGAAGATCAAAATTGGATGTGAACGCATCGTTGGCGCTGTATCCATCTGTAGATCCGTTTGGCGCGCTAACCGTGGCGGTAAACTTATTTGAGCCATCGCCCATATAGAATGCACCATCCTGAAATGGAAGTTCCACTTCTTCTTTTTCTAAGAAACCAAGGCTTCCGGTCCATTCGTATGTTTTTGGAATACCACCTTGAACTTGATAGCTAATCGTAGCGCTCGTCATTGTCGTCGATCCATTGTTTCGAAGAACGATCTTCGGCGCGTAACATACCGGGTTCTTTCGTGAATAATACCCTCTTTTAGAAGGCGAAATAACATCGTAAACTTCTGCATCGAGCGCATGTGCAGGTTCATCATATTGAATCACGTGCATAGCAACTACGTAGTTCCCGTTGCCCATTCCAGCATTGTTTGATGGTACGGGAGTAATTCGGTAGTCTAACTCATAGTCACTTCCAGAAACCATGGATGAGATGTCGTATTCAAAGTCCTTTACTAGGTCTCCAGGGCACCAGCCTTCACGCGCTCCAGGCCATGTTCCACCTTGCGGATAAACTGGGTTCAATGCGCATTCGTGCGTTTGCCAGATATGCCAATCCGAGGCTTTGAATCCGTCCACGTATAATGAGTGTGTATTGTCTTTCCACTCACAGCAGTGTGGGTAATTTCCAGTGTTGCTGTTGTGCCCATGTCCAGTTAAACGAGCAATAACCTTTTGTCTTTTGGCGCTCGGATGAATGTCTATGGTTGTTGGAGCCAAGGCATCGTCATCGTCAAGTGCACTATATCTTTTTGAACCTGACTGTCCCCAAGGTCGCGTAAGCTCAACTACGTTTGCTGGAGGTGTTCCATCAATAAATGCGAATTTCAAATCAAGAAGCTCTTGTTGGTTTCCAGATGAAAGATCAACCGAATCTCGAAGAAGGTGAGCGTAGTCCGTGACGTCATAAATCCAAGTAAATCCTTTTGGGCCTAAGGTTAAGCCGATGCCGTAAGGTGTGATGAATCGACCAATCTCATAGCGATCAACCACATCGTATGGTGGATAGAAGAAGGTGAGCTCTTCATTGATCCAAATAGTAGTGCCGGCGTAGTATGTTGAGTCAATGGCATTTCCGTTTTGATTGTAAACGTAACTGTATCCTTCTGGGCTAGCATATGTTCCGTTAACTGCTTCCACATGGTTTCCACTTACTGCATATTCAACAACCGAAAATGGCTTTTGAAGAACTGTGTCGAAAAGGGTGTCAGTGATCACGTTGTCAGTATATTCTCCTTGCGACAACCAAACGTTAGGAACCACGGTTGTCTTTGATCCGTTTTTGAAAATTTCAGTTCCCGCATATGTCGAGACACGTGGTGCACCATGCCAATATGCTACGAGCGAAGAAGGAGCTGAGTTTGTTAGTGAATAACCATCGTCAAACTTTAGGTAAACGGCCATGTCATTGTAGTTGGCATGCGACGCTGTTACATCTCTGTACATCCAATTGCTGATGGTGGCTCCATCCAATTCTTTCTTCCAAACTCTAAACTCATCCACCTTTCCGTACCAAGGGTTTCCATTGGTGGCGCTTCCGATGATCAGTTGTTTTATAACGCCTATCGTTCGGTTTTTATCCGTGCCTGACTGCCACAACACTCCGTTTAGATAAATGGCCATCTGACCTGTGCCCGCGTTTTTAGTGAACGCCCAATGATTCCATTGACCTTCGTAATCGCTTGCGTTTGCGGCTTTATTGATGCGGTCGTAACCGGCACCACTTCCAGCATCCCAATACGCAGATCCGTTGCTCCACGGCAAGTGCGCATTCAAAGCGCGAACATTATTGAAATCAATTCCTTCGAAAATGGATGTGTTTACCGGGAGAATGTTGGCGTCTCCGTTCATCCAAAAGCTTATCGTGATTTCATCTCCAAAATCATACGAACTAAGCGGAATTTCAATTCTATTTCTGTCTTCCTCGAATACAACGTATCCATCTGAACCATTGCTGTAGAATCCAATGGTATCAACTTCGTTTGACGCCGAAACTGCATGCGCTGTGCCAGCATCATCATTTGTGAAGCTTAATTCTACCAACACGTTTGACGTGCCATCCCATGCAAATGTTTCCCAAAGCGTAAAGGCCTGAACGCCTGTTGCACTGATCGGATTGTTTGCTTCGTAGACCTTCGTCATCCCTTGAGATTCCATTTGATCTAGTGTGTTCGAAGTGTGGTTTCGCATTCGAATGGTGAAGTGCTTTAATGCTGATCCTAATTGAGTGATGTCCAACGAAAGCTTGTCGATCGTGTCCGCGCTAAGACCGGCTGCAGTAAGCTCTGCTGCCTCAATGATAAACTGAAATCGAGATGACTTTGAATCGGACGCCAGTGCATTTGTTGACGTGGCTGAGCCACCAAATACAGCGTATGTACTATCGGTAATAACACTGTCAATTACCCTTGACGTTTGAAACCATCTATGGGCGTCATACATTGGAGTGTTGTGCGTTCGGACCGTATCGAAGTCATATCCGCCACCGAGAAATCTTGAATGCGTGGATTCAGTTGAGTCCATTTCTCCGGTATGGTCATAAAGAAAGGTATAGGTCAAATAATCCCATTCGCCACACTGAAATTGATCTTGTGTTGTTGCGGGGTCACACTTTAGTGTCTTGTACATCAATACTTTTCTATACGATTCGTTCGGAGCAGGAAAGTTGAACATATCGCGCCGCTTCGTTATATCATCAAAAGTGAAGGTTTGAACGAAGGTGGTGTCCTGGCTGTAACCCACAAGGGAAACGCACGTGGAAAAAACAAAAAGAAGGAGGAGTGAGGTAGCTTTCATACGGATTTTGATATCCGACAAATGTACGTCACTCGATTGGTATGATTAATCGTTTCAGCGAATCTCTGTGCCTGATTCAAACTCAGATTCAGGACTTACGAATACAAGTTCCGACGATGAATTTTCGGCCATCAGGATCATACCTTGGCTTTCGACGCCTCTGATTTTTCGGGGCTCAAGATTGCATAAAACGGAAACCTGCTTTCCAATCACAGCCTCTGGCTCGTAGTGCTGTGCTATACCAGAAACAATAGTTCGGGTCTCGCCGCCAAGGTCCACTTGCATTTGTAGCAGCTTATCTGCCTTTTCAACTTTTTGAGCGCTTAGTATGGTTCCAACGCGGATGTCCATTTTGGTGAAGTCGTCAAAGGAAATATTCATCTTATAAGGGCGTGTATTTGTTGATGGGGTTTCAGTTGGCTTGCTAGCCGAAAGCTTTTCAATTTGCGCTTCAATTTCGGCATCTTCAATTTTCGCGAATAATAATTCAGCGGGGCTTATTTCGTGGCCCTCGAGAAATCCATTAAATACTTTGTCAATCCCTAAGAGCGTGCGAATCTTCCCAGATGTATCAGGAAGGAATGGATCTATTGCTTCCGCTAAATACGCGCAAATGTTGAGCGCGTTAAACATGATTTCCTTGACTTGATCGGGATCGGTTTTTTGAAGTTTCCATGGTTCAAGATCAGCGAGGTATTTATTGCCAAATCGAGCAATATTCATAGCGGCTGATAGTCCGTCGCGAAATTTGTATGCAGCAATGGCAGCATCGCGCGTTTCAATGTGTTCCAAACATTCGTCACTGATTTGACTTGATGGATCAGATTGAAACGGAACTACGCCATCATAGTATTTGTTTGTGAGTACAACTACCCGATTCACGAAGTTTCCTAGGATGGAAACGAGCTCATTGTTGACCCGAGCCTGATAGTCTTTCCATGTGAATTCACTGTCCTTGGTTTCAGGTGCAATGGACGTAAGAACATATCGAAGCTCATCACGTCGACCCGGAAAATCTTCTAGATATTCATGAAGCCAGACTGCATGGTTTCTTGATGTCGAGATTTTGTCGCCTTCGAGATTCAGGAATTCGTTTGCTGGAACATTCGTCGGAAGATTAAATCCGCCATGCTCTTTTAGGATGATGGGGAATATGATGCAGTGAAAAACAATATTGTCCTTCCCGATAAAATGCACCATCTCCGTATCAGTATCTTGCCACCAGCGTTTCCAGTCAGCCCCATTTCCCTGGCCTTTCGCCCACTGCTTCGTAGCTGAAATGTATCCAATAGGTGCGTCTAACCATACATAGAGGACCTTTCCATCAACACCCTCGATTGGTACAGGAACTCCCCAGTCCAAATCTCTTGTCATTGCTCGATCTCCAAGACCACCTTCGATCCAGCTCAGGCATTGACCCACAACTTGCTTTCTCCATTCTGCTGCGTTATGATGTGCTTCGCCATTCAGCTTGCCATCTCGAATAAAGGCGTCAATCCATTCAGAATGATCGCCCATTGGCAGATAGAAATGCCATGTCTTTTTTAATTCAGGCTGTGCGCCACTTAAGGTTGACCGTGGATTAATTAATTCAGTCGGACTTAATGTCTTTCCGCAATTCTCACACTGATCACCATATGCCCGATCGCTTTGGCAATTAGGGCACGTACCAATGATGAATCGATCTGCAAGAAATTGTTTGGCCTCCGGGTCAAACATTTGGTCGTTTTCGACTTTCTTGAAAACGCCTTTCTTATAAAGGGTTAGGAAAAATTCCTGTGCGGTTTCATGATGAAGCGCTGATGACGTTCGGTGGTAAATGTCAAAGTCAATTCCAAAGTTTTCAAACGCCGCTGCGTTGATTCCATGAAAGCGATCTACAATTTCTTTTGGAGTCGAATCTTCCTTAATGGCCTTCATGCTAATGGCAGCGCCATGCTCGTCTGATCCACAAACGTGAAGCACATTTTCATGTCCAACTTTTCCTCTTAAGAATCGGGTATATATATCAGCGGGAAGGTATGCGCCTGCAATATGCCCAATGTGTAATGGGCCATTTGCGTAGGGTAGAGCTGAAGTAATTAAGTGACGTTTAGCCATGAACTAATTTGTTATTAATGCGCCCTCGTGTATGATTCGTGAATCAATTCAATTCGGAGCCTCAAAAGTAGTAATACCTTAGTGCCTTGATGACACCGAATTACCTCAAAGTTGGAGATAAGGTGGCGCTGATTGCCACAGCCAAACGAATTGATATTGGAGCGCTTGATGGCGCAATACGCGAAGTCGAGTCTTGGGGACTTAAAGTGATTCCCGGATCTAACCTATACTCGGCATATAACCAGTTTTCGGGTACAGACATTCAGCGTCGTCAAGACCTTCAGCGGGCCATTGATGATCCGGAAATTGATGCCGTTATTTTTGCCAGAGGCGGCTACGGTACTGCACGCATTTTGGATGAAATTGATTGGGAGAGCTTCCAAAAAAATCCAAAATGGCTTTGTGGGTTTAGCGATTTGACCGCGTTACACGGACACGTTTTTCAGAATTTTCAGATTGAAACATTGCATAGTACGATGCCAATTTTTTTCAAAGATGGAACGCCAAATGCTGGAAGCGAATCGCTCAAGAAGGCGCTGTTTGGTAATTCACATGCATTGAAATGGAATTCACATCCATTAAATAGACTAGGCGAAAATTCGGGTCCCTTAGTCGGTGGAAACCTCAGCGTAATTTGCTCCATTATTGGAAGCAATAGTTCGATAGACTATTCGGATAAGATCTTGTTTTTAGAAGACCTCTGCGAAAACTTGTATCATCTTGATAGAATGATGATTCAGCTGAAACGAGCGGAGATGTTATCAAAACTCAAAGGGCTTGTTGTTGGTCAGTTTACCGACATGGAAGACAATGAAATTTCCTTTGGAAAAGACGCGAACGAAATAATTTTTGACGCCGTTTCTGAATATGATTTTCCTGTGTCATTTGATGCGCCCATTGGACATGTGAAAATGAATATGTCCATTCGACATGGTGCTATTGTTCGTCATTCTAATCTTGAACAATCGATAGTGTCGTATGAATAAAGCGAGTCTTTTGTCATCATATTCGAGGTTTTTGGAGAGATCAAAGTTTGACTAACTAATGGCGGAGCACAATGATTTAGGAATGCAGGGCGAGTCTCTTGCGAAGAAGCATCTAATAAATTCTGGTTACTCTATACTAGAAGAAAATTGGCGATTTGGAAAAGAAGAAATTGACATCATCGCCCAAATCGGATCTGAGCTGGTCATCGTAGAGGTGAAGACACGGAATTCGGATTTTTTTGGTGAACCGCACGAGTTTGTATCTAAGTCCAAGCAGCGACATCTGATTCGTGCAGCAGCAGCATACATTGACAAGCACGATATCGATTTGGAAACGCGTTTTGATGTAATAGGCGTAATCCTTAACAAGACAGTCGAAAAGATTGATCACATGGAGTCGGCCTTTCAACCTTCTTGGTAGTTAAAAGTAGAGTAGGTGCCCATTTAGCCCGCCATTGCTGTTCCATTCAAGTGCAGGGAATGGGAACTTCACTACTCCAAAAATTGGCTTCAACCAGATTAACCCCTTTGGAAGCTTGGTGTGCTGAAGGTCTATATCGAGTGATAGCAGTAACTGTCGTTCTCGAATTCTATTGCTGGTAATAGTAGCTAGCGGATCATCTGGGTCGGTCCATGTATTTGATTCACTGCCCAAAAGATTGTTTGCGCTATATCCTACGGCAACATTTAACCACTTCGGAACACGATCCGATTTGCCCGTCAAACTCCAGATGTTGCAACTAAGCCAATAGGTTTGGCCGTTATAGTCTTTTAGCCATTGTTCATAAAGGCCTTCGCCAAAAACATTTCGGGCTCTTCGGCCTTCCGCTCCGCCCGCCGAAGTTAATCCGCTGGGCCAAAAACTGTATTTGAGTCGTATTCGTTGTTCATCCCATCCAAGTTGCTGCGAAACAAAAAGCCCAGTTCCAACAGTGTTAAACAGTAGGTCGTAATTACTGAATCCCCAACCGCTTGAGAAACCATCCATAACCTCCACGGCAAGCTGATAGCTGTAGCTCAAACCTGCGGCCCACCAAATCGATTTTCGTTTGTCAATTCCGGCCCATCGATTTATGAGGTACAGGTTGGCTCCCGCCTGATAGGCTGTGGTTGCATGCCCGACCTTGTCCATTTGATACCAACCATCCCAGTCATTAAAAAAGTGAAATCCACCCGTCTGGTAGTCGCTATACCAAGCGAACTGCAGTCCGGTAAGCGATACCGCGTAAAGACCGCCTTCGGCTATACCAATGGCTATGACGCGCTTTGGATTTAAGCTATCGGCGGATTCATGCCAATTTTGGCCCTGAAGCGCAGTGAAAAAGAATAGGACTGATATACAAAGGATGCATCGCACGCTGTAAATGTAAACACAGGCGTAAGAAGTCTTAAATAGTCTAGCTTTGCAGGCTGAATTAGAAGCTATGGCTAAAAAGAGTACTTGGGAGAAGCGCGCAAAGAAAGTGCAGAAGGAAGAACACCTCGTATTAGGTGGTAACACCAACAAGAAGAAACACGGAGTCAAGAAGAAATTTCCATTTGGTCCTAAAGAAGAAGGATCTGGCCGGCCGCGGAAATCTAGCGCAGAACGAGACTCAGATGGCGCTGGATACAGGGGAGGCACTGGTAGCTCTGACCGTGGAGGTTCTGGCTATAAAGGCGGCTCAGGTAGTTCAGACCGTGGAGGCTCTGGATACAAAGGAGGCTCTGGAAGCTCAGATAGAGGAGGCTCAGGTTATAAAGCTGGTTCAGGCGGATCGGACCGTGGCGGCCGAGACAAACCAAAATACACGATTTCACGCGATGGAGATGATTCAAAATCAGATCGCTCAAGAAAGCCAGCGGGCAAGTCTGATGGATTCAAATCTGACCGTAGCTCTAGATCTGATTCTAAACCAGGAGGATATAAATCAGATCGAGGATTCAAGTCCAAAGATCGGCCTGGATTTAAGTCCAAGGATAAACCATTCAGTAAGTTTCGTAAAGAGGAATCTGATGGTGCTTTTAAAGGAAAAGGTTCAGTGCGAAAGGAGTTCAGTAAAGACGATCGTAAAAAATCACACTCTAAGTTTTTAGAGGATCAGAAATTTGATGGGTTCGAACAACGAGGTCAAAAGCCAAATGATTTAATTCGAATAAACAAGTACTTGTCTATGGCGGGTGTTTGTTCCAGAAGAGAAGCGGATACATTTATCGAGCAAGGCTTAGTAACGGTAAACGGTGAAGTAATCACTGAGCTGGGAACAAAGGTCAAGCCTACCGATGAAGTGAAGTATGCCGGCGAGCGCGTGAAGGCAGAGTCTCTTAGATATTTGCTGCTAAACAAGCCGAAAGATTGCATTACAACATTGAGCGATGAGCGCGGAAGAAGCACAGTGATGGGCTTGGTGAAAAACGCATGTCGAGAGCGCATTTTTCCTGTTGGAAGATTAGACAGAAACACAACAGGATTATTGCTACTCACCAACGATGGTGATATGGCGAAAAAATTGACCCATCCAAGTCACGAAGTTAGAAAGGTGTATCACGTTATTACGGATAAGAATATCTCGGTTGCTGATTTGAAGAAATTGGAATCTGGGGTTGAACTAGATGACGGAGTGGCAAAAGCCGATGCTGCATTATTTGCAGGTGATGGTTCTGTTCGTAACGAAGTTGGAATGGAAATTCACAGCGGAAGAAATCGTGTCGTAAGACGCATGTTCAGCGAACTTGGATATGAAGTAACCCGCCTTGATCGAGCAGCATTCGCAGGGTTAAGCAAAAAGGGATTGCCACGAGGAAGATGGAGATTCCTCACCGAGAAAGAGGTCAACTACCTCAAGATGCTCTAGGCTAAAAGTCCTTAGTTTATAAGTCTTTTCCATAACACTTATTGGCCCCAAAACCATAAGTAGCTTCGAATATTCATTCGATTGACTCGTTAATGCATCATGCGTAAGCTTCTTATTTGGATTCTAGCCCTGCTCATCCTATTCGTGATGGCCATGGTTGCCGCATACTACCTTGCAAAAAAGTATGAGGAACCGGTGCGGAATTATATCGTGTCGGAGGTCAATAAACGCCTCGATGCCCCGGTGCATGTGTCCGATATCAACTTTTCATTATTAGAACGATTTCCTTCTGCGTCATTGGTTATGGACAGCGTTTGGGCCGAAGAGGATATTGTAAAAATCGGCGATCCAGATACACTCCTCTTTTTTCGAAAGGTTTATTTAAACCTCAATGTGCTCGATATCTTAAATGGTCAATACAAGATCAATGAAATTGAAACTAGGGACGGCTTTCTCCGATTAAAGGTGGATGAAAAGGGGTTTGACAATTACCGGATATGGAAGGAAAGCGAAGACACTACCGGATTTCTTCTTGAGTTGGATAAAGTGCATATAGAAAACGGATTGTTGTCCTATGAAAACAAAGCTCGAGATCAGGAGATCAAGCTCACAGCCGACGACTTATACTTTGCTGGCTCCTTTTCAAGGAAGGACTATACAATGGAGGTTAAGGGCGATGGTATTGTCCATGAATTGCGTTTGAAAGGCAATAACTACTTGGATGAAAGGAAGGTTGCAGTTCAGTCCGAATTGGAAATCAACGCCGAGTCTGAAACATATGCCTTTAAGGATGGGAGGTTACTCATCGACAACGCGCTTGACTTTAACATATCCGGAAACTTCATCGGCAGCGGTGTCGACCTCAGCATTGTCGGGAACGATTTAGACATTATCCGTTCCCTGTCTCTATTGCCGCTCGAAAGCAGGAAGATTTTTGAGGCCTATTCCAGTTCTGGGATTCTTGATTTCCAATGCACGCTAAAGGGCGCCTTCGGGAGAACCGAAAACCCACGGCTCCAGGCGGAGTTTTCAATTGAAAATGGCGCGATTAGTAAAAAGGGATCGAAATGGAAATTATCGGACCTTTCTGGGTCAGGATCCGTGGATAACGGTGAACGTCGAAAGATGACAAGCACAAGGCTTTCGCTTGATGTGCTAAGTGGCAAGTTTAACGGCGATCCGTTCGAGTCTCAATTTGTTGTCTCGAATTTTCAGCAACCTAATATTGATGGGAAGGCCAAATTGAAAACGAATATTCAGGCCGTCGATGAGTTTTTAGATATTGAGTTTATTGATGAAGGAAAAGGGGAACTATGGATTGATGCTTCCATTAACACAACACTTGTGAATCCGTCTGAGTCTAGTGCGCGCGACTTTTTAAACTCGAAAGCAAGCGGATCTATCCACATTTCGAATGCAGAACTCCGACTAAAGGATGATGATCGATACTATGGTATTGATTCGGCACATTTTAATATCGTCGACAACTCGCTGGATATCGTGAATTACACCGGTAGGATCAATGATTGTGAGCTCAGCCTGAAGGGAAAAGCGGATCACTTCCTTGACTACTTTTTTACAGAAAACGGCATATTGAATGTAAACGGGGATATAAAAACTGGGGTAATCGACTTGCGCGCTTTGTTTCCCACGGAAGGTGAGTCCGAGGGCAACGGGAGTATTGTTATCGCTTTTTCTCAGAGAGCCACGTGGGATTTAAATATTCAGGCGGAGTCTTTCTTAAATGGGAAGTTTGAGGCGCTTGATGTTCAGGGACGACTCCTAATGGATGAATATAAAGTGGAGGCTCGAAATCTAAAATTTGGTAGCCTAGGTGGAAGCATGGAAGGCAATGCTGGTGTGTACAGGTTTGCCAAGAATCAATTCGGCGTGAAGGCCGACTTCGATGCGACCGCATTAGATGTAAAAGCGCTCTTTTATACCTTCAACAACTTTGATCAAAGCTTTATTCGATCTGAACATATCACGGGTACGGCCTCCGCGGTCATTCACTTCCAAGCATTTTGCGATTCCACACTAAACATCGACAGCAGGAGCGTTGTTGCGACTTCTGAGCTGAAAATATTGGACGGATCTCTGGAAAATTTTGAGCCGCTAATCTCTGTAGCAGATGAAATTAAGAAGAAGCCAATGCTTCGTCTATTTGTTTCAACCGATGAACTTAAGAAACGGCTTGAAAACATCCAATTTGCGCAGTTGGAAAATCAAATAACTATTAGAGATGGTGTGGTGCAAATACCTCAAATGGATATTAAGTCATCAGCGATAAACCTGAACGTTTCAGGTACACACTCATTTGACCATGAGATCAATTATGCCATGGATTTCGCCCTATCCGAGTTGGTCGAGTTAAAGGATCGAAAAGAACCATACAATGAGTACGTGAACCGAGATGAAACGGGACGGACGAGAGTATTTCTAACAATGATTGGCACAACCGATGATTTCGAGATTGATGTGAAACGCACCAATGTGAAGTCTACGATCAAAGAAGATCTGCAATCCGAAAAGAATGTGGTTAAAGGTCTTTTAAGGGAGGAGTTTACACGATCTCCGTCCGACACGTCTTCTGAGGTGAATCAGGCGGGCCTTCCAAAAGTGGAGATTGACTTTGATCCGGAAGAAGGATTGGAAAAGGATTCAACATTGGAGCAGCAATCAACGGAGAAACCAAAGAAGAAATCAGGTTTTGGGAAAATCATCAAGAAGACCGAGACCAATAAGAAGAAGCTAGGAGACGGCGAATTCGATGACGACGATTTCTAATCTTGATCATGTTTTGCGCATATTCGTGAATTAGGGATGTCTAAAAGCTACAATATATACTCTCGTAAACAGCGGTGGAAACTGCTGTTGTTCGCTATAGCGCTCGGTATCGTAGGAGTTTCATTGGCCTATACCAAAACACTTGTAGACAAGATTTCATCGGAAGAGAGAAAGAAGGTAGAGATATGGGCTGATGCCGTCCAGAAACGGTCGGCGTTGGTTAATTATACGAGCCGACTTTTTAATAAACTTCAAAAAGGAGAACGCGGAAAAGTTGAGCTCTATTTGGAGGCGACCAAATACCTTGTTAGGCCTGATGTGCATGAAGTAAGTTTTGCTTTGAACGTGCTGAATGACAACACTACAGTGCCCGTTATTCTCACGAATAGCGAAGGCGAAATAACATCCTACCGAAACTTAATATTCCCTCCTGGCGCAGCTAAGGATGAAGTGTTGAGGGTGGAGTTGGCAAACATGGCCGCGCAATATGATCCGATTGAAATTGTCTATTATGGAAACAGCAGTGTGTTTTTATATTATCGAGACTCAAGACTATTTAGTGAGCTGAAAACCACTTTCGACGATCTTCAGCAGTCCTTCATTTCTGATCTTATTTTAAATGCAGCATCAAGCCCTTTAATTCTGCTCGATAGTGCCTCGAATGAAATAATTGAGGCGGGAAATGTGGATTCAATTGTGTTCAATGATGAAGAAGCGTTGTCCATGAAGTTGGATGAAATGATGGAGCAGCACGCTCCGCTTCGAATAGAGATTAATGGGCAAAGTGCCATGGTCTATTACGAGGACAGCTTTCTTCTGACACAGCTCAAGTATTATCCGTTGGCTCAATTGGGCATTATTGGACTCTTTGTGATGATTGCTTACTTGCTATTTAGTACAGCCCGAAAGGCAGAACAAAATCAAGTGTGGGTTGGTATGAGTAAAGAGACAGCGCATCAATTAGGTACACCATTATCGTCTATGATTGGCTGGGTTGAACTGTTGAAGGAGGAACCTAAAACAGCACAAATTGCCTTGGAGTTAGAGAAGGACGTTTCTAGACTTCAGGTGGTGACAGAGAGGTTTAGTAAAATTGGATCGCAACCGGAGCTGGTCCTTGTTGATCTGTGCAAATTGTTGAGAAACACCATCGATTACTTCGAATTGCGATCTGGAAAGAACGTGACCTTCGAAATTGAAATGCCTGATGAGCTGATGGTTGTGCTGAATGAATCACTCTTCGAATGGGTCATTGAAAACTTAATTAAGAATGCGCTCGATGCAATGGATGGAGTCGGTACCATTAAAACCGTCGTTTCGGACCAAGATCACCGCGTACTGATAGATATTACAGACTCGGGTAAAGGCATAGTGCCGGGTGATTTCAAAACGATTTTTGAGCCTGGATTTACAAGCAAAAAACGTGGATGGGGACTTGGGCTTTCATTGAGCAAGCGCATTGTGAAAGAATATCATCAGGGAAAAATATATGTCCTGAAATCGGTCCTAGGTAGCGGCTCTACATTCCGTATATCACTGCGTAAATAATCGAGTATTATACTTTTAGGTCGAATTATACAACCTGAAACTTATGGCTTGGTTCCAACCTTCATTCGAATCTTTCTTCACCGACCTAAAGAAAAACAACAATCGGGATTGGTTTCTAGCCAATAAAAATAGGTACGAGGAAAACGTCAAAAAGCCTTTCGAAGAGTTCGTTGCGCAGATGATTGAGCGGATGCAAGCGTATGATCCTGAATGCAGAATCCAACCCAAGGATGCCATATTCAGAATTTACAGAGATGTGCGCTTTTCAAAGGATAAAACGCCGTACAAAACACAGGTTTCTGCAATCATTGGTAGAGGAGGTAGAAAGGAAATGGCTGTGGCAGGAATGTATTTGGAACTTGGAGAGAAACATGCCCGAGTCTATGGCGGCGTTTACCAACCAAACAAGGAACAATTGCACGCCATTCGCCAAGAAATTCTGTACAACACCCAAGGCTTTAAATCACTGGTAAACGACAATGAGTTCAAGAAATATTTTGGTGAAATTAGGGGAGAAAAAAATAAGCGGTTGCCCTCTGAATTTGTTGAAATTCAGGAAGAACAACCGCTTATTGCGAATAAACAGTTCTATTATTACTCAGACCTAGATCCAAGTGAAATAATAGGTGATACCCTTATCGATGAAATGTTTCGACGGTATGAAGCGAGTGCTCGAATGAGGCAATTTCTTCATGCGCCACTTAACGATTAGAATTGGTAGCTAAGTCCTAATGAAAGAACTTCTTTAAACTGAATTCTAGGGCCATTTCCGTCGTTAATTCCATCATCATTTCGGTCAACGGCGATGTTAATGTCGTCGTCATAGATGAGGTGTGTGCTCAGGCTAGCGGTTAGAAACTTGTTGATTTTCATCGCAATAAGAGTTTCCCAGTTCACATCAATGTTTCCAGCGTTTTGCAAGTAGTTCGCGAAGAAATCTGCCTTTGTGGTAAGCTTCACATTTTCCATCAAATCCTTTTGATAGGCGACTTTTAAATATCCACCGATTTCATATCTAACATTCTCACCTTCGGCAGTCATAGCAACAGTTACAGGGTCGTATTCTGCAGCCGCAACACCGAATGCGCCAGCGTTTGCTAATCTTTGATTATCAACAATGGTAACCTTTGCTGTCAATGGAGATAGGTATACACTGAATCCTTCACTTGGTTTGTAATCAATACCCGTTCCGAGCAAAAAGTAACCTGGAGCAAACGGATCAGAAATCAGCGGTCTCGTTGGAGTTCCATAATCATATCCAGCGTCCCATTGGGTTCTGAATGTAGCCAAGCCAGCCCAGTAGACATTTAGCAAAGGTGTCGTATGTCCAACTTTAGAGTTGATTTCAATTTTATCGTCTGTTTTTTGAAATTGAGCTCCATCGTCTAGTTTGCCGATAAGCGTTTGACCGTATGCAGCATCAAACGTATTGTCCCATGTCCATTTGTCTTTTGCATAATTTGCATAAAGACTAAGGATAGCAGTTCCGTTAATGGCGTTGTTACCACCACCTTGCCAGTTTGATAAATAAGTTTGTGAGAAATTCAATCCAGCGATTCCGCCTTTTTTCCATGGTCCCTCAACCGCAGCTTCAGTAGCTGCCTCATCTTGTGCGTATGTCGTTGCCATGAGAGACAACAGACATGCAGTTAATAATACATGCTTCATATTGATAATTAAGATTTAGTTTTAAAAGAGTTAATTGCGTTTTTCGTGAAATCAGATAGCACCAACCGGCCGCTAATTTTTGCTCGATCAACCAAGAGCGTATCCCAATGTTCTGTGCCTTCCCAGAAGACATGTTTTAGTTCTGTCATTGCCTCTGGGCTATACTTCTTTATTCGAGTAAGAAAGGCATCCAGTGCCGCATCCATTAGCGTAGCATCGTCACTAACTGAATTGTAAAGTCCTCGTGTTTGAGCCCATTCGGCTGTTCGCCATTCACTTGCGTCTATCGCCAGTTCTGTAAAAGCTGATTTCCCCATTTTACGTTCAACGGCCGGGCCAACAACGAAAGGGCCAATTCCGATAGCCAGTTCTGACAGCTTTATCGACGCATGTTTAGTGGCGAAGCAATAGTCAACTGCGCTTGCAAGGCCAACTCCACCTCCAACGGCTTTCCCTTGTACTCTGCCAATTACAAACTTCGGAGATCGGCGAATTGCATTGATAACCTTCTCAAATCCAGTAAAGAACTCTAATCCGCCCTGGGCGTCGTCAACCGCAATTAGCTCATCGAAGCTTGCGCCGGCACAGAAGGCCCGCTCCCCACTTGATTTGAGTAATATACAAGACGCATCAGACTGACCAGCTTGATCAATTTGCTTGGCAATTTCTCCCAATATCGAACCAGGCAAAGAATTGCTTTGCGGGTGAAAAAACTCAACGACGGCAATGCCATCGGTGGTCGAAGTATTTACGTAGGCCTCGGACATGGGATATTTTTTTGCAAATAAAGCCAATCATTGATTGTGGTGTGCGGTGGAGTTAACACCAATCTATGAAAACTTTCTTTTTTCGATAAAATGCATCATACGTCGGCCAATTAGCTTTGAAGGATGAAAAATACTGGACTCATAACATGCTTTTTCGTCTTGATTCATTTTGCGGCCATATCTCAAGAGGAGAAAAAGCCTATGCCGATTATTGAACTCGAGCACTACGTAGATTACTATGACACGGAGAAGGCAAATGTTTACAGCGAAGGGGATTTTTTACTCGGTAAGAAACATGGTACCTGGATTTACAATTATCCAAACGGTAAAAAACAGGAGGAAGCAAATTATACAAATGGAAAGCTTAGTGGAAAACTCATTTATTGGTTTGACAATGGTCAGCGTCAGTCAGAGGGCTATTTTAAATTGATTTTTCAAAGTGGGGTGCTTTCCTCAGTGCGCGACAGCCTATATAAGGAGTGGTATCCGAACGGAAATATGGCTCAAAAAGGAAGCTATGCCTATGATACAAAGGATGGCGATTGGGTATTCTGGTTTCCAGAAGGCGATAAATGGAAGGAATCGAAATTTGTAAACGGATTGGAGCTTTCGATAAACTGTTGGGACAAAGATCGAAACCAATCAATCAAAAATGGAAATGGGATTCAATTTGACTATTGGAAAAGTGGACCACTACGCTCGCGAATAGCCGTACAGGACTCAATCTTTAATGGAAATGCCGAGTATTTTTATGAAAACTCTAACCCTGAAATGGAGGGTACACTAAAGGGTAGTCTTCGAAATGGAATATGGAAATTCTACTATGAAGATGGAGGAAAACACAAGGAACTTGCATATAATAGCGGTGAGTTGGATGGCCCATATAAGAACTGGTATCCCAATGAAAAACTAAGCGTTGAAGGGGCCTATGCGAAGGGCCTGAAGACAGGAGAGTGGATTTGGTATAACAGTACGGGCACTAAGTATATGATTGGCGAATTTGTTGCAGGAAGGCAGCACGGACATTGGACTTACTATTTTGAGAATGGAAAGGTTGAGGCGGAGGGAGATTTCAGGCATGACCTGCGTGAGGGAGAATGGAAGATGTATTATAAAGATGGATCAAATTGGAAAATCGGCTCCTACAGCGCCGATAAAAAGGATGGTCATTGGCAAGTCTTTTTCGAATCAGGTAGATTGCTTCAGGAAGGTGATTACAATATGGGCAAGGAGGATGGAGAATGGATGTCTTGGTATGAGAATGGTCAAAAAAAGGATCAGGGAACATATAAGGCCGGGATTATGGATGGACTCTGGGAAGGATGGTTTGATAACGGGAAAATGAACTATACTGGAAAAAGAGTTGATGGGCTGAAAGAAGGCCCATGGAATTACGGTTATCTCAACGGAAAGACAAGAGAAGAGGGTGCCTACTCAAAAGGATTAAACGATGGCGATTGGAAATACTACTTCCAAGCCGGAAACATCGACTATGAATGTCATTACACACAAGGAGCCAAGGATGGTAAGTGTGTCTATTACTATGAACATGGAGCCAAAATGAGGCAAGAATCGTATCAAATGGATCGGCTCGATGGGAAAAGCTTAATGTGGGGTCCAAGACAAACATTACTAAGCGAAAGAAACTATCGAAATGGATTGCCACACGGAAAGGTAATCGACTATGACGACGATGGAAAGGTCATTAGCATGTCAGTCTATAAAAATGGTGTACGCCAGAAGTAATAAGAAAAAGAAATGTTCTATATATTTGCAGCGTATTAATGAAGGAGTGAGGGGAGTTATCCCCTCTTTTTTTTGCAAAAAACCGATGATAACCGAAAGCCAAATACGAGCGTTAATTGAAGAGAAGATTGGCGATGGTCCACTTTTTATTGTCGAGGTTCAAGTGAACCCTGGAAATAAGATAAAAGTTGAAATGGACAGTGATGTAGGGCTTAGTATAGACGATTGCGTTGCAATAAGCCGGCAAATTGAGGGAAATCTTGATCGAGAACTTGAAGATTTTGAACTTCAAGTTCTTTCTGCTGGAATTGGACAACCATTGAAAGTTGAACGACAATACACGAAGAATGTTGGTCGCGATGTCAGCCTCAAGCTTGCGGATGGATCTGAGGTTATCGGTAAACTATTAGAGGCAGGTGAGGCGTTGAAGATTGGATTGCCCGCCTTAAAAAAGAAAAAACTCCCTGAAAGAGAAGTGATGTTTCCTCTCGAGGATATTTTGGAAACAAAGGTTAGAGTATCATTTAAATAAACTGATTCGAGCTATGAATGCAGATGAATTAATTGAGTCCTTTCAGGACTTTAAGGACTTTAAGAACATTGACAGAGTCACTATGATGCACATCCTAGAGGATGTAATTCGAGGTATGATTCTGAAGGAATTTGAAGATGATTCCAATTTTGACATAATCATTAACCCTGATAAAGGTGACTTAGAGATTTGGAGAAATAGAACAATTGTAAAGAATGGGGAAGTTGAAGATGACCTAACGGAAATCGAGTATAAGCAAGCCATCAAAATTGAACCTGATTTTGAAGTAGGTGAGGAAGCATCTGAAGAATTAAAAATTGAGAACTTCGGGAGAAGAGCGATTTTGAGCATGCGTCAAAACCTAGTAGGTAAGATTCAAGAACTGGAGAAGGACAGCATTTATAAGAAGTATAAGGATAGAGTTGGTGATATTATTACCGGTGAGGTCTATCAGATTTGGAAGCGTGAGATTCTCGTTTTAGATGATGAAGGCAATGAATTAGTGCTTCCTAAGATGGAGCAAATCCCTACGGATTACTTCAAAAAAGGAGATACCGTGCGCGCCGTGGTGAGCAAGGTAGATATGAAGAATGCGAGTCCAGTAATTATATTGTCTCGTACATCGCCAGCCTTCCTTGAAAGACTGTTTGAGATGGAAGTACCTGAAATATTTGATGGTTTAATAACGATTAAGAAAATCGTCCGAGAGCCAGGAGAACGAGCCAAAGTTGCGGTTGAATCATACGACGATCGGATCGACCCAGTTGGTGCATGTGTTGGAATGAAGGGGTCTCGTATCCACGGAATTGTGCGTGAGTTGAGAAACGAAAACATTGATGTGATTAACTATACTGCCAACTCAATGCTGTTTATTCAGCGTGCGTTGAGCCCGGCCAAAATCACATCGATTAAGTTGGATGAGGAAGGCGAGAACGCTCGAGTTTACCTCAAGCCAGATCAAGTGTCACTTGCCATTGGAAAAGGGGGACACAACATTAAACTAGCAGGTAAACTTACCGGTTATGAAATAGATGTTTATCGAGAATCTGAAGATGATTTTGAAGACGTGGACTTGGAAGAGTTTGCGGATGAAATTGATCATTGGATCATTGATGAGTTAAAGGCAATAGGATGTGATACCGCGAAGAGCGTGCTTGAAATCGGTGCCAAAGACCTAGTCAAGAGAACTGATCTGGAAGAGGAGACCATCACAGAAATTATCGAAATTCTTAAATCGGAATTCGAATAAAGCTGATCGATATTTAATTTTAACGAGATTCGCATTAATATATGTCAGATAACGGACCAATAAGACTTAGTAAAGCAGCCAAAGAATTAAATGTTGGACTATCAACTGTTGTTGATTTCCTTGGAACCAAGGGAATTAAAATAGAGGCGCGTCCAAACACGAAACTCGAATCGGATGCTTACCAGATGCTTTTGGATGAGTATGCGCCTGATCGTGCGAAAAAGCAAAAGTCTGAAGCCTTATCACAGACGAAGGTTGTGCGTGAAACAATCACCTTAGATACACAGTCTAAAACAAAACCCGGTGGGCCAGCGGATCAGGAGGAAATCTTGATCAAGAACGTCGGTGGATTCACGGAAACGGCTGCTCCGGCGCCGACGCCTGAACCTACACCCGCTCCAGCAGCGAAAGAGCCGGCTCCAACACCAGCTCCTGAGCCAGAGCCAACGCCCGCCCCAGCACCTACACCTGAACCTGAGCCAACTCCGGTTGCCAAGGAGGAAGTAAAACCGGTTGAGGAAGAGAAGCCAAAAGAAGAAGAGTCTAAACCAAAACCTGCAAAAGATGCAGGTTCCGATGGTCCGACCGTTGTAGGGAAAATTGATTTGTCTACGATCAAGTCAAATAGACCTAAGAAAAAGACAGCAGAGCCAACCAAGGCGGCTCCACAGGAGCCGAAACCAGCGCCAGTAGAGAAAAGTGCTCCTGAACAAACGCCTGCGGTTGAAAAACCAGCGGCTGAAGCACCGAGAGTAGTTCCTGAGTTTGTTCAAGCGAAAGCGCAAAAACTGGACGGCCCTAAACTGGTTGGGAAAATTGTTTTGCCGCCGTCGTCAAGGCCTGTCAAACGCACCGGTGATGATGCGGATAAAAACAAAAAAAAGCGTAAGAGAATACAACAGGTTGTGCCGGGTAAAACCATACGATCTGGAAGTGGTCAAGGCGACCGATTCAATAAAGGAAACAAGGGAGTTAAAGCCGCTCCTAAAGCTGAGCTTACAGAAGAGCAAGTTCAGAATCAAGTACGTGAAACTCTCGCAGCCTTAAAGAATAAAGGAAAGTCGACTCGATCGAAATACCGAAAGGAAAGAAGAGATGCTGTAAGTGAAAAAATGCAGCGTGAGGTTGAGCAGCAGCAGGAAGAGCAGAAAGTGCTAAAACTCACCGAATTTGTAACAGTAAGTGAGCTGGCGACTATGATGGAAATCTCTGCTACAGAGGTTATTTCAATGTGTATGACGCTTGGTATGATGGTCTCCATCAATCAGAGATTGGATCAAGAAACATTGACGCTATTAGCTGAGGAATTTGGATTCACCGTTGAATTTGTTGGTGCGGACATCGAAGAAAGTATCCAAGAAGAAGTGGATGACGATGAAGATCTTTTAGAACGTGCACCTATTGTAACCGTCATGGGCCATGTTGACCACGGTAAAACCTCTTTATTGGACCATGTTCGACGTGAAAACGTAATCGCTGGTGAAGCTGGAGGAATAACCCAGCATATTGGCGCCTACAGTGTTCAGTTAGAAGGTGGTAAGGTTATTACTTTCCTTGATACGCCAGGTCACGAGGCGTTTACCGCCATGCGTGCGAGAGGTGCTCAAGTCACAGATATTGCAATTATTGTGATCGCAGCGGACGATGCGGTGATGCCACAAACAGTGGAGGCAATAAATCACGCCCAAGCTGCTGGAGTGCCAATGGTCTTTGCGTTTAATAAGATGGATCGCGATGGAGCGAATCCTGAAAAGATAAAGGAACAACTTGCCAATATGAATATCCTAGTTGAGGATTGGGGTGGTAAGTTTCAGTGTCAAGAGGTTAGTGCTAAAAATGGACTAAACATTGACGAATTGCTAGAGAAGGTGTTGCTCGAGTCTGAGTTGCTTGAACTTAAGGCAAACCCGAATCGTAATGCTCGAGGAACTATTATAGAGGCGAGCCTTGATAAAGGGCGTGGATATACTTCAACCCTCTTGGTGCAAACAGGAACAATGCGGGTAGGAGATATGATTCTAGCCGGAAGTAACTATGGTCGTGTCAAAGCAATGTTTAATGAAAGAGGCGTTCCAGTTGAAGAAGCAGGGCCATCTCATCCAGTGAGTATTCTTGGATTGAATGGCGCGCCGAGCGCTGGAGATTCCTTTCTTGTGATGGAAGACGAACGTGAAGTGAAGAACCTAGCGTTCAAGCGTCAACAATTACAACGAGAGCAAAGTATCCGAACTCAACGTAGAAGAACACTTGAAGATATTGGAGACATTATCCAGATTGGTGATTACCATGAAGTGAACGTCATTGTGAAAGGTGATGTGGATGGTTCAGTGGAAGCACTTGCTGATTCCATGCTGAAGCTTTCTACTGATAATATTGCGATTAACGTAATTCACAAATCGGTTGGTCAGATTTCAGAGTCTGATGTGCTTTTAGCCACCGCTTCGGAAGCGATAATTATTGGTTTCCAAGTTCGACCTTCTGTTCAGGCTCGTAAGAGAGCGGAGACTGAAGGAATTGAGATCAGACTGTACTCGATCATCTACGATGCTCTCAATGACATGAAGTCTGCCATGGAAGGTATGCTTAAGCCGAAGATCGAAGAGCAAGTTGTATGTAACATTGAAGTTCGAGAAACCTTTACAATCAGTAAGGTCGGAACCATCGCAGGTTGCTACGTATTGGATGGAAAAGTTTCCAGAAATACTAAGGTGCGCTTAATTCGAGATGGAATAGTAATGCACTCTGGCTCGTTAGGATCGCTTAAACGATTCAAGGATGACGTTAAAGAGGTGAAGCACGGATTTGAGTGCGGATTGAATCTTGACGGCTACAACGACATAAATGTCGGTGATATCATAGAAGGTTACGAAGAAGTGGAAGTGGCTCGTACACTCTAGTAAGAGAAGCTACTTCTTGAAAGGACTCGCGATGTTGTCTCTGATCACAAATGAGGCTGGGTAGGAGTCTTTGATTTCGTCACGAAAACTAACCGCTTCAAGCCTAGATCTATAATTTCCAACTCGGAGAACCCAATTTGGGGAATTCCATAGTGCATACGATGGGTATCTTGGATACAGCTTTAAGAAATCAGTCTGGGCCTCATAGGATTTTTCTCTTGCTCCCGGGCCTGAATTTGAGAATAATTGTATCCGAAATCCCTCAATATTCTGCGACACCTTGTCTACATAATCCATTAATATCAAATATTGAGATACCTCTTCACTCACAATTAATGTAGAAGTGGTGGAATCGATGTAACTCGGTGTAACTAGCTGCAAGTCAGGCGCCGATTCTGTTTGATTCGCAACTGGGTCTATCTCCTGTGCGCAAATCGTGAAGGAAGCGAGTAGAAATTGAGAAAGGAGTAAAAGTCTTGTTGGCATTGTGCGAATCTACTAGCACTCAGAATTTTATGGTTTAGGGTAAAACTGGTTTACATCGTAATCAGATGAAATACAGCGGCTTACAATCCTTATTTAGAACCCTTTTAAATTAAACTCCCTAGCAGCATTTTTTAAGATTTGTTAAGAGTCATATCCCGTTTCTTATAAATTTGCCACCGCTTTCTGACCACCCTATTTACAACGAAAACTGAAAGAATTTATGCGAAATACGTGGGTGAGCCTAACAACTAAGATGCTGTTCTCAACGGCAATCTTGACTGTGCTCCTAATGTCATCGCCTGTGAGCGCCCAGCTTGACGGCGAAGCGCTTTTCAAAGCAAACTGTTCTTCATGCCATAAACCTGATAAAAAGGTCGTTGGTCCAGCACTTCAGGGTGCCCGGGCAAATTGGTCTGAAAGGACTGAAGGCGATGAGGCGATAGTTGCTTGGGTGCAAAACTCTCAGGATTATATCAAAACTTCAGGCGATTCATACGCTAAGCAGCTTTTTGCTGATTACAATGGCAGTGTGATGACTCCAATTCCGTTATCAGCGGAGGAAATTCTTGCTGTTCTCGATTACGCCGACAATTACGCGCCTCCGGTTGCGGAGACTGCCGCTTCAACTGGTGGGGCTGAGCAGGTAGAAACTGAAAGCGACCCAACAATGTGGTTGGTGCTTATTGTGATCATATTCTTTATCGTGTTTAGAGTGCTTTGGGGAGTCTCAAAGAACTTAGATAATATGAACCGTCAAAAAGACGGAGAAGAAGCGAAGGCTGAGATTGACTTCCTCGGTGCCCTTGCAGATTACTTCAAACGAAATAAAGGTCTAACCGTTGTTGTGATAATACTCCTAAGCGGGTATATCGCCATTCTTGGCTGGGATTGGTTGAATGCCGTAGGTGTAAATCAAGCATATCAGCCAACACAGCCAATCTGGTTTTCACACAAGGTGCACGCAGGTCAAAATGGAATCAATTGTGTTTACTGCCACAACTCTGCAGAAAAGGGAAAGGCAGCTGGGATTCCTTCAGTCAACATATGTATGAACTGTCATATGGGGGTTCCTGAAGGAAAGCAAACTGGCACGAAAGAGATTGCTAAGATCTATGATGCAATTGGTTGGGATGCTGACAAAGGCAGATATATCGAAGGGTATGAGACGAAGCCAATAGAGTGGGTACGCATACATAACCTACAGGACTTTGTCTATTTCAACCATAGCCAGCACGTGGTTGTTGGTAAACAAAAATGTCAAACATGTCACGGTCCAATTGAAGAAATGGACGAGGTGTATCAATACTCTGACCTAACAATGGGGTGGTGTATCGATTGTCACCGAGAAACTGATGTGACAATGGATGACAATGGTTATTACGATCGCATTCACGATGACCTAGTTGAGAAGCATAAAGAAGAAGGACTCGAGTCGTTCAAAGTTGAGCATATTGGTGGCCTTGAATGTGTTAAGTGTCACTATTAATTGAAGTGATTGAGTACTATGAGCAATAACAAAATATACTGGAGAGGAACAGAGGAGCTTACTAAAGATCCCGAGTTTGTTAAATCATCAGAGAAGGAGTTTTCCGAAGAATTGCCCATTGAGCAGTTTTTGGGTAAAAATGACTTGGACGCTACGAATACAAGTCGAAGAGACTTTTTGAAATTCATGGGTTTCGGGATCACGGCTGCTACATTAGCTGCATGTGAAGCGCCGGTTGTTAAGAGCCTTCCTTACGTGGTTAAGCCGAACGAGGTGATGCCAGGAATTGCAAACTATTATACTTCGACGTATTTCGATGGCTATGATTTTGCCAGCGTAATGGTTAAAACCAGAGAAGGTCGTCCAATTCACATCGAAGGAAATAAGAATGCTACTCTTACCCGTGGAGGTGTTAGTGCGCGTGTTAATTCATCCGTGCTTTCCTTATACAATACAAAACGGTATCAAGCTCCTATGATGAACGGAGTAGCCTCTGACTGGGCTGCGGTCGATGGTGCTGTTTCCACAGTGCTGAATGGAGTTAAGGCAAATGGAGGTAATGTGCGCATATTATCCTCAACTATAATCAGTCCTTCATCTGAAAAGTTGATCGCTGAAATGGGCGATTGGTTAGGTTCAGCTCATTCGGTTGCTGAAGATGTTGAGGGGCAGGTTTCTGCTGAGACTACGTTCAATCATGTTACTTACGACGCGGTGTCAGCTTCGGGAATTCGATCGGCGCATTCGAAAACACATGGTAAAGAAGTAATACCACATTATCACTTTGAAAAAGCGAAAAGCGTTGTTAGCGTTGGAGCTGATTTCTTAGTGAATTGGATTAACCCACTGAGCAACGCCAGTGGTTATGGTAAAATGAGAAATCCTGGAACTGGAATGAGTCGTCATTTTCAGTTTGAAACAACACTTAGTGTTACTGGTAGTTCTGCAGACGTTCGTGGGGCCATTAAGCCTTCAGAACAAGGTGTTGTAACTGGAATGATTTACAATGAAGTTGCCAGATTAGCCGGAGCTGCATCTGCAGGTACTATGAGTCTCGCAAGCGATGACAATGGGATAGCATCTAAAGTGACAGAGGCAGCGAAAAGTCTTTGGGCCAATAAGGGCACATCAATATTTGTATGTGGATCGAACGATCCTAGCATTCAATCCTTAGCCAACGGAATCAATCAATTACTCGGAAACTATGGTTCAACGCTTGATATTGAAAACGGAGTTAATCTAAGAAAGGGAAGCGATCAAGCAGTAGCACAATTGGTTTCTGAATTAAACGCAGGTTTGGTTGACGCACTGCTCATTATTGATTGTGATCCAGCTTATTCAATGCCAGGTTCATGGGGGTTTGTGGATGCAATGTCTAAAGCGAAATCAACAATAGCTTTTGCTGAGAAACCTGATGCAACATCTGCCTTATGTGGCATAGTATGCGCTACTGGTCACTACTTAGAGCATTGGAATGACGCTAATCCGGTTGGATCACAAGTCAGTTTCACTCAACCAGCGATTCGTCCGATTTACCCGACACGACAGTGGCAAGATTCATTTTTAACGTGGATGGGAAGCGAAGGCTCTTATTACGATTATTTGAAGACTGAATGGAATGACACTGTTTCTGCGGAAGAAGATCCATCTGTGATTTTCGCGAGCCGTTGGAATAAATATATTCACGATGGCCTAGGAGAAATGCCAATGATGGCTACCTCTGATGACACCACACCTGCTTCTATCGAATACAACGAAGCGGCAGTAATTTCAGCTGCCTCAGCCTTATCTGCTCCAGTTGCAGGATGGGAAGTTGACTTCTACGAAAAGACCGCAATAGGTATTGGAAACAACGCGGATAATCCATGGTTACAAGAGCTTCCTGATCCGGTTACTAAAGTTGTTTGGGATCACTACGCAACAATGAACCCTGCGGACATGGCGGCCGAAGGTTTAAACACCATGATGGGTGAGCAACAAAAGGCTGGAATGATTCGGGTCAATGTTGGAGATCAGTCAATGGAATTACCAGTAGTTGCGATGCCAGGTCAGAAGAAAGGTACAATTGGCGTTGCGCTGGGTTATGGGAAGGCGAAAGTCACCGAAGAAGGCACGGAGCGAACAATTGGAGGTAACGCATTTATGATGCTTCCGGTATCGAATGGATTCATTCAGTACTCTTCCGAGTGCACTTATGAGCGGCTTGAGCGGAGCTATAATATCGCATCTACTCAAAGTACCGACACCATGATGGGTCGGAAGATTCTCAATGAAACCACCTTGGATTCATTTGAAAAGGACAGTAAAGATGCTTGGAACCCTGAGATAACGGTTGCAGATGCTTATGGTAAGCAGCAAGCATTAGATAAGCTCGATTTATGGAATGAGCATGCAATAGATTTGGGACATCGATGGGGTCTATCCATTGATTTAAATACATGTATTGGATGTTCAGCGTGCGTTACAGCATGTCATTCTGAAAACAACGTTCCTGTTGTTGGAAAAGATGAGGTGAATCGAATGCGAACAATGAGCTGGATTCGAATTGACCGATATTACAGCAGCGATGCGGACCCAGAAATTCACGGGGATATAAATCAAGAGAAGAACTATTCAGCGATGGAAGTTCCTTCTGAATATCCTGAGGTCGGTTTCATGCCCGTAATGTGCCAGCATTGCAACCACGCACCATGTGAAACAGTTTGCCCAGTAGCGGCGACAACACATAGTGATGAGGGGTACAACCAAATGACTTACAACCGTTGTATAGGTACAAGGTATTGTGCTAACAACTGCCCTTATAAGGTGCGAAGGTTTAATTGGTTCAACTACGTTGCTGATCGAAAGTTCACAAACCTGAATCCAGCCCAAGATGATTTGTCTCGGATGGTATTGAATCCTGATGTTGTTGTCAGATCAAGGGGGGTTATGGAAAAGTGTAGCCTTTGTGTACAACGTGTTCAAGCTGGTAAGCTATCAGCAAAGAAGGCTGGTGAGCCAATAGTTGACGGCGCGATAGAAACAGCGTGTGCGTCTGCTTGCCCTACAAATGCAATCACATTTGGAGATATTAATGACACTGAATCAAAAGTGAGAAGTGATGCGAAGAATGATCGAGCATACCACTTACTTGAAGAGATTGGAGTTAAGCCAAACGTTTGGTATCAAACTAAGGTTAGAAACTCAATTGAAACTGCTGAACAAACTGCTTAGAATTAAGATATAGACACTGCAAATGCAAAAAGAATCGGCCATTAGAGAACCACTCATCCTCGGTGATAAAACATATCACCAGATTACAGAGGATGTATGTGCTCCGGTAGAAGGAAAAGCAAATAAGTATTGGTACATCGTTTTTACCATTGCTGTGGTTGTTGCCCTTTGGGGAGTTGGATGTATTTTATATACGATCGGTAGAGGAATTGGAACTTGGGGACTAAACACTACCGTAGCGTGGGCTTGGGACATCACCAACTTTGTATGGTGGGTTGGTATTGGTCACGCAGGTACGCTGATCTCTGCTGTTTTATTGTTGTTCCGCCAGAAATGGAGAATGGCAATTAACCGATCTGCCGAGGCCATGACGATTTTTGCCGTAATGATGGCCGCTCTTTTCCCTGGAATTCACATGGGAAGAATATGGATGGCATATTGGGTGTTCCCACTACCAAATCAATTTGGTTCTCTTTGGGTAAACTTCAACAGTCCATTGCTTTGGGATGTGTTCGCTATCTCTACTTACTTCTCTGTATCACTTGTCTTCTGGTACATTGGTTTGATTCCTGATTTTGCAACCATTAGAGATCGCGCGGTTAAGCCGGTTTCCAAAATGGCTTACAGCATATTAAGTTTCGGTTGGACAGGAAACGCCAAGGCTTGGATACGATTTGAAGAGGTTTCTTTAGTGTTAGCAGGATTGGCAACGCCACTTGTGTTCTCGGTTCACTCTATTGTATCTATGGACTTTGCAACGTCTGTCATTCCGGGATGGCATACAACTATTTTTCCTCCATACTTTGTTGCTGGAGCAATCTTTTCAGGATTTGCAATGGTTCAAACACTCTTGCTTATTGCTAGAAAGGTTCTAAATCTGGAAAGCTATATAACTATTAAGCATTGCGAGTATATGAACATCGTAATTGTAATTACTGGTTCTATGGTTGGCGTAGCATACTTGTCTGAGCTGTTTATCTCATGGTATTCTGGAGTTGAGTATGAGGGGTATGCTTTCATGAACAGAGCTACTGGTCCTTTCTGGTGGGCATATTGGTCTATGATGTCGTGTAATGTTATCATTCCACAATTATTCTGGTTTAAGAAAATCAGAAGAAGCCTAATCGCTTCATTCGTCCTTTCCATATTTGTAAATATTGGAATGTGGTTTGAGCGTTTCGTGATCATCGTAACCTCTCTACACCGAGACTATATTCCTTCAAATTGGGGAATGTTCCATCCAACGTTTGTGGATATTGGAATCTTCGTAGGCACTATTGGAATCTTCTTTGTTCTTTTCTTATTGTATAGTCGATTCTTCCCAGTGTTAGCACTAAACGAGCTAAAGAGTATTTTGAAATCTTCAGGAGATAATTATAAAAAGCTACATCACAATGACTAAGGCGATCTACGCACTATATGATGACGATGAAGTAATGGTAGATGGTGCAAAAGCCATCCTAGCCAAGAACGTTCGTATCAAGGATGTATATTCTCCATTCCCAATTCATGGACTTGAGAATGTGTTAGGAATAAAATGGACCAGATTGGCAATAAATGCCTTTCTATATGGACTTACAGCACTTTGTTTGGCCCTTTTCGGTATGTCATTCTTTATGATTCAAGATTGGCCAATGAATATTGGAGGAAAGCCAAACTTTGATTTGTATCAAAACCTCCCGGCTTTTATTCCAATTACGTTTGAGTTTACTGTGCTTTGCGCTGCACATGGAATGGCAATCACCTACTTAATTCGGAATTGGACCTTACCTGGTGTTAAGGCGCGTAACCCACATCCTCGTACAACAGACGATCACTTCGCGATTGAGATCAATTGGGAAGAGAACTCAGGGGTTTCAAGCGACGACATTAAGTCAATTCTACAGGATACTAAACCAGTTGAAATTTTTGAGAAATAATGAGCGAAATCAAGTTTGCGAAAATTCTGATTCTGGGTGCTCTTATCATGGTTACAGTGGTGGGGTGTACAACAGACCCACAATCACCTGGTATTGAGTATATGCCCGATATGTATCGAACACCAGCTTTAGAACCATATTCTGGTAATTCAAATTACCCTGACAGTATGGAGGCCCGTTTACCTGCGGAAGGAAGTATTCCTCAGGGATATTTGCCTTATGGTATCCCGAATACAAACGAAGGATACGAAATGGCCGGAGCACTGCTTAAGAATCCATTGGATGGGTCTGATGAGATTATGGCTGATGGTAAAGTGGTTTATACAAAGTATTGCGTGCACTGTCACGGAAAGGAAGGCAAGGGAGATGGACCAACGGTTACAGCCGGCGGGCATCCACCACCACCATCATACGACAGCCAAACACTAAAGAATTTGTCCGAGGGTAAAATGTTTCATACCATAACTTATGGTAAGAACCTTATGGGTCCACATGCATCACAATTGAATGTAGAAGAGCGCTGGAAAGTCATTCGATATGTTCAAACACTGCAAGGAGCCACGGAAGCCGAATCTGCAGAAGAGACCGGAGATGAAAACGTAGAATCTGAGACTCCTGAGGCAGGTACTCAGGAGGAAACAGCAATGAATAACTAAACCAAAGCGCTGAAATGGAATACTTATTTGAAGGTAAAGCGAAGCGAAACACATTCATACTTATGGGTGTTGGTATCCTGCTTTTTATCATTGGAGCACTAGCTGCATCCATGGGGCATCACGAAGGTGATGGTGGCCATGGCGGTGGTGTCGGTCAACGTTTATGGGTTAGCATTTTTGTTAGTGGATTCTTCTTTTTTGGAGTTTCGCTGGCAGCACTGTTTTTCTTAGCTGTGCAGTATGCAGCGGAGGCAGGATGGGCTGTTGTGTTTAAACGTATTATGGAAGGAGTTATGGCTTATTTGCCTGTTGGTGCACTTACATTGGTGATCGTCTTTCTAGTTGGTTCCTTGGGTGGACATCACATATATCACTGGATGGACATGAACTTATATGATGTGGATCATCATGATTATGATCAATTGATTGCTCATAAACAACCGTATTTGAATCAAATATTTTGGTGGATCCGAACGATTGCATACTTAGCGATCTACATATTGTTTATGCGTGCCTTTCGAAAGCGATCGATGGAAGAAGACGAGCTGGGTACTGAGAATGAAAAAGGAATTTTCATCAAGAATCAAACATTAGCTGCGATTTTCTTAGTCCTTTTCGGATACACGTCTACTACATTTAGTTGGGACTGGATCATGAGTATTGATACACACTGGTTTAGTACAATCTTCGGTTGGTATATTTTCTCTGGAATGTGGATTAGCGGTATGGTCATGATCACATTGATTACCATATATCTGAAAAGCAAAGGACATATGGAGTTTGTGAATGACAGCCATATGCATGATATAGGTAAATGGGTGTTCGGGGTAAGTTTCCTATGGACATACTTGTTTTTTTGTCAGTTCATGCTTTACTGGTATTCAAACATTCCAGAAGAAATCACTTATTTCAAAGCGAGAATCGATGATTATACATGGATTTTCTGGGGTACTATGGTTGTAAACTTCATATTCCCAATGTTGCTCCTTATGTCTAAGGATGCGAAACGAAATGCAGGATTCATGGTTTTTGTTGGCTGCATAATATTCTTTGGTCATTGGATGGATGTATTCATGATTGTTTCACCTGGCGCCTTAGGGCCGGATGGCACCATTGGCTTGGTTGAAATTGGATCATTCATTGCCTTCCTTGGTTTGTTCCTTTTCGTTGTGCTAGGAGCTATTGCAAAACGACCACTGTTGGTGAAGAATCACCCGTATCTAGAAGAATCTTTACATCATCATATCAATTAACTGAGTAAGAAGTAAAAGAGACTATGACTACTTTTCTAATAATACTATCGATTGCGCTTGCCGTCCTAGCAGTAGGACAGTTAATGCGTGTCTTCGAAGCTTCCTCCAAGCTTAAGGGCGAGACGAGTGAGGTTCCAACTGATGCTGAGAATAGGTATCAAGCAAAAATGATGTTGGTGTTCTTGCTGGGGTACTTCAGCTTTTTCATCTGGTTAGTGGCGCGATATGGAGATCTTCTATTACCAGAAGCAGCGTCGGAGCATGGTGTGTTACTCGATAACCTCCTTGATTTCAACTTTGCGATCATAACTATAGTGTTTGCAATAACGCATGTTTACCTCTTCTACTTCGCATTTAAATATGTGTTTGACAAGGATAGGAAGGCATACTACTTCACCCATAGTAATAAGTTAGAGCTGCTTTGGACTACGGTTCCAGCCCTCTTTTTAGCTGTAATTGTAATCTGGGGTTTATCAGAGTGGATCGATATCACAATGGATGAAACGCCAAAGGATGCAGTGGTAATTGAGTTGTATCCGAAACAATTTGATTGGACAGCGAGATATGCTGGAGCGGATTCAACCTTGGGTGCTTCAAACTACAATATGATTTCTGGAACGAACCCACTGGGGGTTATTACCGATCAAACTTTAAGCGATAAAATAGCGGAACTCGAGGGTGAAATTGCTGAGATGCAAACAGAACTTGACGCAGCACCAGCTGGAGGACTTAAAGAAGAAGAATTGACCGAGCGGATTGAAAAGTGGAATCGAACGCTAGATAAGGTTAAGTCTTTCGAAGGTCTAGAGGCAGCGAATAGAGAATATGGCAATGATGATATTCTTGTGAAGTCTGAATTCGTTATTCCACTTGGTAGAGAAGTTGCATTTAAATTTAGAAGTAGAGATGTAATTCACAGTGCTTATATGCCGCACTTTAGAGCTCAAATGAACTGTGTTCCTGGGATGGTTACTGAATTTCATTTCAAGCCCACCATCACTACTGAGCAGATGCGTGAAAAAACAAATAATGAGGCCTTTGACTACATATTGCTTTGCAACAAGATTTGCGGAGCAGCACATTACAACATGCAGATGAATATCCGTGTTGTTTCAGAGGAGGAATTCAATAAATGGATGGCGGAGCAGAAAACTTTCAAAGAAGATGTGGCGCCAGATGAAACTGCGGAAGTTTCAAGTGAAGTAGGTATGGAAATTTCAATGATCGAACAATAAAAGATATGGCAACAGCAAACACCGATCATCACCACGAGGAGACGTTTATATCAAAGTATATATTCAGTCAGGATCACAAAATGATCTCGAAGCAATTCTTGATCACGGGCATGATTATGGCCGTAATTGGCATGATAATGTCCAGTTTGTTTCGTCTTCAACTCGGATGGCAAGGAGAGTCCTTTTGGATTCTTAATGCACTTCTTGGAGACAAATGGGCTCCGGAGGGAATTCTTGACCCAAACATGTATTTGGCTTTAGTAACCATTCACGGTACCATCATGGTTTTCTTCCTCTTAACTGGAGGGCTTAGTGGAACTTTTGCAAACCTTTTGATTCCCTTTCAAATTGGAGCAAGGGACATGGCCTCTGGCTTTATTAACATGCTTTCATACTGGTTCTTCTTAGGATCAAGTTGTGTCATGATATTCTCGCTTTTTGTTGAAACAGGGCCAGCCTCGGGTGGTTGGACGGTATATCCCCCATTGAGTGCATTGCCCCAGGCTATGCCGGGCTCTGGATTAGGTATGACACTTTGGTTGGTGTCAATGTCGCTTTTCATTGTATCCTCTCTATTAGGAGGCTTGAATTATGTGGTCACAGTAATAAACTTGCGTACCAAGGGAATGACAATGACGCGTCTTCCATTGAGTATTTGGGCGCTTTTCATAACGGCAGTATTGGGTGTTTTATCCTTTCCTGTATTGTTTTCGGCAGCGCTCCTACTCATCTTCGATCGAAGTTTTGGAACCGCCTTCTACCTTTCTGATATTCATATAGCTGGAGAGGTTTTGGAGCGTACTGGAGGATCGCCAATTCTATTTGAGCACCTGTTCTGGTTCCTTGGTCACCCTGAGGTTTATATCGTTCTTCTTCCGGCTCTAGGAATTACTTCGGAGGTAATAGCGACGAATTCTCGGAAGCCAATTTTTGGATACCGAGCAATGATTGGTTCTATCCTAGCAATTGCATTCCTTTCGTTTATAGTATGGGGTCACCATATGTTCTTGACTGGAATGAACCCGTTCTTAGGTGCGGTCTTTACATTTACAACGCTTCTAATCGCTATTCCTTCAGCGGTTAAAGCGTTCAATTACATTACAACCCTTTGGAAGGGTAACATCCGGTTTACACCGGCCATGCTCTTTTCCATTGCGATGGTTTCCACTTTCATCTCTGGTGGAGTGACCGGTATCATTTTAGCCGATTCGGCTCTTGATATTAACCTTCACGATACATATTTCGTAGTTGCCCACTTCCACATTGTAATGGGGCTATCCGCTGTCATGGCAATGTTTGCTGGGGTGTATCACTGGTTTCCAAAGATGTATAGTAGGTTAATGAATAGAAAACTTGGATATGCCCACTTCTGGACAACATTTGTGTGTGCCTATGGCGTTTTCTTCCCTCAACACTTTTTAGGATTGGCGGGAGTTCCAAGACGTTATTATACGAACACTGAATTTCCATTGTTTGATGACCTTGTTTCTATCAATGAAATGGTATCCATATTCGCGATTGTCGGGGCAATTTCGCAATTCATCTTTATTTTCAATTTCTTTTATTCCATCTTTAAAGGTCCTAGATCGTCACAGAATCCTTGGGGTTCAAATACATTAGAGTGGACTACTCCAATTGATCCGATACACGGAAACTGGCCAGGCCCGCTTCCTGTAGTACACCGATGGCCTTACGATTACAGTAAGCCAGGAAAAGCAGAAGACTTTGTGCCTCAGACCGTTCCGCTGGAAGAAGGGGAAATCGATGGCGGAGGCCATTAAAAACGTTGAAAACCCGTTCGAGAGAACGGGTTTTTTTGTTTAAGCACTATCTACCTTTGTAACAAATGAATTCCCTGCTAGATCCTGAAAACGAGAACCTATCTCAATCTGAACAAGACATTGAAAAAGTCTTGCGACCGGATCTGTTTGAAGACTTTACTGGTCAGGAAACGGTTCTTGAAAATCTGAGAATTTTTGTTGAGGCTGCAACGCAAAGGGAAGAAGCTTTAGATCACGTGCTTCTGCACGGGCCTCCTGGCCTTGGAAAAACAACACTTGCCCATATCATTGCTAACGAACTTGGGGTGGGCATAAAGTCAACTAGCGGGCCTGTATTGGATAAGCCAGGTGATCTTGCCGGACTGTTGACCAACCTAGAGGAAAAAGACGTTTTATTCATTGATGAAATACATCGACTGAGTCCTGTCGTGGAGGAATTTCTGTATTCTGCTATGGAGGACTTTACCATCGACATTCTGATTGATAGTGGTCCAAGTGCAAGAAGCGTGAAAATTGAACTCGCCCCGTTTACGTTGATCGGTGCAACGACTCGATCTGGACTACTCACCTCTCCGCTTCGAGCGCGTTTTGGAATCAATTCGAGACTCAGCTATTATAATGCTGAGTTGCTTTCAACCATTGTTGAACGTTCCGCTGGAATTTTGAAGATTGACATTGATCCGAATGCTGCCATTGAAATTGCACGACGAAGCCGTGGAACGCCGAGAATTGCCAATGCATTGCTACGAAGAATACGAGATTTTGCTCAGATCAAAGGATCAGGTCGCATTGATCAAGCCATAGCGAAATACGGACTTGAAGCCCTGAATGTAGATACTTATGGCCTGGATGAAATGGACAATAAGATTTTGGCCACTATAATCGACAAGTTTAAAGGAGGTCCGGTTGGATTAACCACCGTAGCAACGGCGGTTGGTGAGCAGGCTGGCACTATTGAAGAGGTTTACGAACCGTATTTGATACAAGAAGGGTTTCTGCACAGAACACCACGTGGTCGGGTTGCCACTGAACTTGCTTTCACGCATCTTGGAAGAGAGTATAAAGAAGGGCCTCAGGGTTCACTCTTCTAGTCATGATCTCTGCCGATCTGGTTGCGCAAACACGTTCCCAAAAAGTTAAGGAAATAGCTTCGAATCTAGGATTCGAGGATTGCAGAATAGCCGACGCCCAAACACTTGATGTGGAAGCTGGTCGCCTTGAGAAATGGTTGGAGGAGGGTAGGCATGGATCCATGAATTACATGGAGAACTACTTCGACCTTAGGGTTGATCCACGCAAGTTGGTGCCTGGAGCGAAGAGTGTTGTCGTTCTAACTCAAAATTATTTTCCAAGTGAAGAACTGCCTCAGAGCACATTGAAGATTAGTAAATATGCTTACGGACGAGATTATCATAAGGTGATTCGAAAGAAAATGAAACGACTTCTTTCAGAATTGACCGACCATATTGGTGAGGTTAATGGACGAGGTTTTGTTGATTCTGCCCCAGTTTTGGAAAAGGCATGGGCTCAACGCAGTGGAATTGGGTGGGTAGGAAAGCACTCAAATATTTTGTCCAGAGACAGAGGTTCCTTTAATTTTTTGGCCGTATTGGTGTTGGACGTTCAATTGCACCCTGACGACCCTGTTAAGGACCATTGTGGGACGTGCACCGCTTGTGTTGACGCGTGCCCTACCGACGCAATTCATGAGCCATATAAAGTGGATGGAAGTAAGTGCATTTCTTATTTCACCATCGAACTAAAGGATGCCATGATTCCAACTGAGTTTGAAGGAAAGTTCAACGATTGGGTGTTTGGTTGCGACATATGTCAGGATGTTTGTCCTTGGAATAAGTTTAGTGTCCCACATCAGGAGCCAGCATTTATGCCGAAGCAAGAATTGATTCAAGCAGATAGGTCACAATGGAATCAATTGGAACTAGAAACGTTTGATTCGCTATTTGCGGGAAGCGCTGTGAAACGTGCCGGATTTGATGGTCTCCTGCGGAATATTCGATTCTTAGCTAGTTCGAAGGACGGAAACGACGGTGAAGACTAAGCGTGATCACGTTGTTATAAGCGCCGCCATAAAGGGCAAAGCCACTCACGAAACCCAGTTTCCCTGCGGCTGGCAATAGGGAATAGTGAAATCGAGCATTCACCAACCATTTCTCATTTATGGGCACGTTTATCCCCACATTTCCAGCAAGTTCATATCTATTGAACTGCCAGCCGTGTAGGTTTTTTGGAACCCGACCAAAGTTGTCTGCTTCATTATGGAAGAGATACACCCCATTGCAGATCCCAAATTCCAGTTCGAAGAAGCTAATCGATGTTTTTAGAAGCAATGGAATGTCGATATAGTTGGCGCCGATTCTATATATAGTCGGATCTTGAGAAGTTGGTCGCTTTCTCGCTCCTCTGGTAGAATAGTTCAGTTCGAATTGAAAGTCAAATCTGTTTGAGATCGCCGTATAGGTTCCTACTCCGGCGGTAAAACCCAATTTATTGTAGCCTCCGAATCCATCGCCATAGACCTGACTTGTAGTTAATCCGGCTCTGGCTAACGCATGGAACTCTCCTTTGGATCTATTTTTAACCGCCTTCGCACCATTCTGTGCTTGGGCAATATTGATGAAGGCCAGAAAGAGGCAAATTCTACTCGTCCAAATGAACATGAGTCTCTTCGCTTTGAACCACCTCGCCGGTTTCTTCATTTATTAAAATGGAAACCACAAGTAGCTGGTGCATATCTAAAACAGTTTCGGGAATGGCTCCCTGAAGTTGCAAATCAGCCCATGTGTTGATTGCTAGCCCTCCTTCGATCACTCTATCTCCAGAAATGGATACATCGGTAGAGAGTTTCTTTCTAAGGACATGTCGGTGGACGTAATCAGTTACAATTTTATTTGGATAAACGCCCTCATCAGCTTCGGCGTCTAATTGTTCCGCAACTATGCTGTCCTCCACTAAAAGCGTCAATACTCGAAAGTTACCAGTGATTTCGTTTAGGGCTTCGATGCTTGTTTGAACCAGAATCGCGTCTAAACTGTCATTATAATCGGCGGCAACTCCTAAGGCAAAATCGGTGCTTGTATTTTCATTTTCAAAGTTAATCGGCGCCTTCCAAAATGTGGTGGCGTTGTTGAAGAGATATAGACCATTATAGTTTTCGAATGCCCGACGATTAATTATGGCGCTTGGAATTGGTTCGGTAGACATGCCATTGAAATCGTAGAATTCGGTGGCGTACTCAGTATTGAAATCAGTTGGATACTTTGGTAAGTCTACCCGTGCGAAGCTACCTGCATGATAGGCAACGACGATCATTCTTTCTGGATTCTCACTTAGTTGAGTCAAGAGTTTTTTGGTGTTGGCTGGGCATGTAATGCACTTGTGGCCGGTAAACTCTTCTACGTATGTTTTTTTGAAATCCCTATTGAGATTTGTGGAGTCAACGGCTGGAAAGATGCTTCCTTGAACGATTATGACAGGTGCTGGTTTAGGAATTGGCAAGTCGACCTTGTTGCACTGAACAAATACTGCCATGAGAGTTACAAGAATCGAAAGTCGATGAATGGTTTTCATATCAATAGTATTAGAAGCTACTTGTGATTGCTAATGTCACTGCATTTGCCGCAGGAACGTTTCTACATACACCGCCAATGCAGAATATTCCAGCTCGCTGTCGTCCATATCCGAGACTAATTCTATTGGCGTTGTACACATAGACGACTTGAGCAGTGGGATAGTTAACCCTCAGGTCTTTGTTTTTGTTTCCGTAATTGTATTGATTTAGCACACTAACAATCCAATGAGGGGAATAAGCATATTCTACAAGTCCGAAAATCCAATCTCCTTGGTCCTGCTCAGTCAACATATGTTGAAATTCCCATCGAATACTGTGTTTTTTACTGAGCTTATTAAGTCCTTCTACCACCGCAATATGTGTGATCACATTTGGAGAAACCTTGTTTTGAATCACGAAAATGTTGTAGTCTAAGTAGATGTATGAAAGTTTCAACTTAAAGGCTTTGTTGAATTTTCTGGCCACTTCAATATTTACATCTCTATAAAGAACTTCGTTGCTTGCTTTAAAAAGACTCGTGGTATATCCTTCTCTGCCTGGATCTTCATTCAGGTAAACGAAATCTTCAAGAAGTGCCGTTGCCGTATCCCCGTTGGCATCTGAGATATATGATCGTTTCAACGAATTAATCCAGGAGGCATTAAGCATAATAGTAGTTCCGTATTTGCCCCCAACCTTACTTCCTTTTTTGATTTTGTAACTAATGTCTGACTGAAACCCTATTTCACCATTCGGTTGGGTGGCGTAAGGGTAAAGCGTAGCCGCTAAATTGTAAGTATGCTGCCGCGTTAGAGCAGGTAAATAGTTAATGAATAAATCATTGAAGCCGGCCTCGCGATCGCTGCGAAACTCCATATTGTCAATGGTTTTTGCGCTCAAATTTATCCCGAAACCCTTTTGTGAATAGGTAGCGGACGCGAATAATCCTTGCCCAGGTCTGTAGATATAATGATTCGATTTGTTTGGGTCGTTCATCTTACGGGCGTATTCAGCCAATAGACTGATTCCCTCATAATTCAATTGAGCTCTGCCAGACCAGCCTGCAACGTTTTCTGGTAACTCCAATGATGCTCCCGTGGGCTGAGCCTGGTATTTGCTAACGAAACTTCCACCGATCGAGAGCCGAAATTTGCTTGTCTCTAGTTTCGATATAAGCTCATTGAATTGAACTTCTCCATCGAGGGCACGAACAGTACCATCACCCTTATCCCAATAATATCTCTGATTTCCTACCAGGCCCTTCAAGTACAAGCCCTTGTATGGGCTGTATCGAACGCGCAAACCATCAAACGCATTATCTAAACCAAGTCCGCGGGCTTCATAACTTCTAAGTAATAGTCCTGAGCCGTATTGCTCATAAAAGTTTCCCGCGGTAATTTCCAATCCTTCTTGGCTAAAAGAAGCATATCGAAAAGGCACTCCTACCGATTGATTGCCGTAGCGGTTGTCGAAACCTTGAACCGGAGGAAGGTAGCTTTCAACTCGAATGCCGGCGCTAAACTTCCCTTTGGAAATGATTAGGTTGGTAAATGCGTTTATGCCACTTTTTTCGGGAACAGCGTTGGCTCCAATAATGCTGTCTTCGTTGTATTGCTGCGCATACAGATCAAAGTTCCCATGTATTTGAATTCCTTCTAAAGCACCTGATTCTTGGGAAAAGGAAGTGAAGTATGCGGCGACAATAAATAGGGTAGTGGCAGTTCTAAGTAAGTTCATTCAAATAGGTTAGTCGATAGATTCTCCAGCAGCAAGTTTTTCGACGAGCTCACGTAATTCTTCTTCATCTCCAGGCGCGTATGAATTATGCTGCCAAACAATGTTTCCCTCTCCATCAATTAAAAATGTGTGCGGTACATTGTTCACGTTCATTGCCCGTTTGAAATCCCCGTTAGGATCTATATAAACATCATATTCCCATCCTTGTGTGTCAACGTATGGTTTCACTTTTGCCTGATTTCGTGCATCGTCAATTGAAATAGCAACCAACTTCACACCCGTCTCATCTACCCAGTCGTCAAAGTCCTCTGCTATGGTGTTTAATTCACGTTTGCAAGGGCTGCACCATGTGGCCCAAAAACTTATTATGATTGGCTTTCCGTCATTACTTATCTGCGAAGTTTGAAAGGATGAGTTGTCCAGATTCTTAACAGCTACGTCGGGAATTTTCCGTCCTGAATCTTGAGCCGCGGCAATTGTGGAAATGAGAATCGTTGATAAAAGTAATGTCGTAAGTCTTTTCATGTTGTATGAATTATGTGCGGGCAAATGTACCGGTTCACTTGGGTTAATTAGTCGCTTTGTCTATATGATAAAGCTTCAGTTGATTGAATTCCTATTCTTCCAGTTTACCTAAATCGTGCCACGATAGAAGAGTTTATGAGGGTTTAACCTTGAATTTCAATTTGATTCTCCTTCAAAATACGATGAACCACCATTGGGACTCCAAGTCCTGCCGGCATTTTAATGTGATTGATATCCTTAATACCACCTAGTTCAAGTTCGTTTGGGTCGACCAAAAAGCGTTGGCATCCGCTAGGTGAAAAATGCACTAAGCCTGCGGCTGGATAAACATTGAGACTGGTGCCAATAACCAAAAGAATGTCGCAGCTTTCAATGATTTGCCTAGCTCGATCATATTCGGGGACATCTTCTCCAAACCACACCACATGCGGCCTAAGTTGCTTTTTGTGATCAGATAAGTCTCCCAGTTTTAGTGGAGAGGAGACTTGATAAAGTTTTGGGTCTCCTGAAACACACTTTGATTTTAATATTTCGCCGTGAAGGTGAAGTACGTTTGTACTTCCCGCCCTTTCGTGCAAATCATCAATATTTTGGGTAACGATCGCAACTTCAAATTCGGCCTCTAATTTTCGAAGGGCGCGGTGGCCTTCGTTCGGGTCGGCTTTTAATACCTGAAGCCGTCGCTGATTATAAAATTCCAAGACCTTCTCAGGGTTAGCGCTCCATGCCTCGGGTGTCGCAACTTCAGCAATGTCATATTCTTCCCAAAGACCGCCAGAATCTCGAAAGGTTTTGAGGCCGCTTTCCGCGCTCATTCCTGCTCCTGAAAACACGACAATTCTTTTTCTTTTTTGCATGCTGTTTACCAAAGCTAATAAAGGCGCCAACACCGCAAAATAGCAAGACCAATATTTCTATTTTTACGCCCCTTTGCCCAATTTATGATCAAGATTAAAAAAGATGAAGCCCTCGAGTACCATTCAAGTGGAAAACCGGGCAAAATCGAAGTAGTTCCAACCAAGCCATATTCGTCTCAACGGGATTTAAGTTTGGCATATTCACCAGGCGTGGCTGAACCTTGCCTTAAGATTGCTGAAAACGAAGATGATGTATACAAGTACACGGCAAAAGGAAATCTAGTAGCTGTAATTTCAAATGGTACTGCCGTTCTTGGCCTCGGGAATATCGGGCCTTCTGCTTCCAAACCGGTCATGGAGGGCAAGGGACTGCTATTCAAAATATTCGCTGACATTGACGTTTTCGATATTGAAATCGACGCAACCGATATCGATCGATTCGTAGATACAGTAAAGGCAATTTCTCCAACTTTTGGCGGAATTAATTTGGAAGACATCAAGGCGCCCGAGGCGTTTGAAATAGAGAGACGCTTAAAAAAGGAATTGAATATTCCCGTCATGCACGATGATCAGCATGGGACAGCGATTATTTCAAGTGCCGCGCTTTTGAATGCGCTGGAGATCGCTGAGAAGAAAATAGAGGAGGTGCGCGTAGTTGTTAGTGGAGCGGGCGCGGCGGCTATTTCATGCATAACCCTCTATTGTTCGTTGGGAGTGAAGCGCGAGAATGTGATGCTCGTTGACAGCAAGGGAGTGGTATCCTCGAAGCGTGAAGGTCTAGATGCACAAAAGGAAAAATTTGCGGTTGATACGAATTGTGAAACCCTTGCTGATGCAATGAAAGGAGCCGATGTTTTTTTAGGCTTGTCCATTGGAAATATTGTATCTCAAGATATGTTGAGGTCAATGGCCCCGAATCCAATAGTCTTTGCATGTGCCAATCCAGACCCCGAAATATCATACCAATTGGCCATTGAAGCGAGAGAGGACTTGATAATGGCAACGGGGCGTAGCGATTACCCTAATCAGGTGAACAATGTCTTGGGGTTTCCCTTCATTTTTCGTGGTGCGCTTGACGTGCGTGCGACTGAAATTAACGAGGCGATGAAGTTAGCTGCAGTTCGTGCTTTGGCGTCGTTGGCTAAGGAGCCTGTGCCCGTAGAGGTGAACATTGCATATGGAGAGACCAACATATCATTTGGTAAAGAATACATCATTCCAAAACCGCTCGACTATAGGTTGATTACTACGGTAGCCCCAGCTGTGGCCAAGGCGGCCATGGAAAGTGGAGTAGCCCAAATCAAGATTGATGATTGGGCGAAATATGAGGAGAATTTGGATAAACGACTTGGGCTAGATAATAAGCTGATCCAAAGTATCACACAGCGTTCTCGGATGAATCCTAAGCGGGTGGTGTTTGCCGAGGCAGATCATTACAAGATTTTAAAGGCCGCTCAGATCACAAAAGAAGATGGGGTTGCAATTCCAATACTATTGGGCAATAAACATCGGATTATCAATATGATCGAAGAACATGGATTGGACTTGGGAGATATTGAGATCATCGATTCTCGAAGCAACGAAGAATCAGAGCGAAGAAAGAAATATGCGGAGGCGTTTTTAGAGAAACGAAAACGAAGAGGGTTCACGTATCCTGAGGCGCGTAAAATAATGCGTGAGCGAAACTATTTTGGTGCTGCAATGGTGCAAAACGGCGAAGCGGATGTCTTGATATCCGGATTAACTAGAAATTATGCGTCAACTATTAAGCCCGCCCTTCAGGTGATTGGAAAAGATCCAAGCTTGAAGAGTATTGCTGGAATGTACGTGTTGCTGACTAAAAATGGACCGTTGTTTTTAGCGGACACGACAGTTACTTACGAACCATCTGCAGAGCAGCTGGTAGAGATAACGTTGCTTGTCGCAGAAGCAGTCAAGAGGTTTAGATTAAAGCCAAGAATCGCAATGTTGAGTTATTCCAACTTTGGTAGCAGCGAAACAGAAGAGACCATTAAAGTAAGGACTGCGGTTAAAATGCTTCATGATCAATATCCAGATCTTATTGTAGATGGTGAAATACAGGCAAACTTCGCTTTGAATAAGGAATTATTAAGTGAGATGTTTCCCTTTTCCAAACTCGTGAACAAGGATGCGAACGTGCTCATATTTCCAAACCTTGCTTCGGGTAACATCGCATATAAACTGATGCAAGAGATGGGTGTAGGTGAAACTATTGGACCTATTCTCTTAGGAATGGATAAGCCCGTGCACATTTTGCAACTCGGAAGTTCAGTTAGGGAAATAGTAAATATGGTTACCATCGCGGTTGTAGACGCACAAACCAGATAAGGAATAACGGATGTTTGAATTTATTTCAGGAAAGTTTACGGAGAAGTCCCCAACGCACGTTGTCGTTGATACAGGTGGATTGGGCTATCGCGTTCAAATCAGCCTGAATACTTTTACGGATATAAATGAGTTGTCCGAAGGTCTTTTACTACTTCAATATAACGTGAGTGTTGATGTAAGATCGGGTGAAAGCCGTCATCAACTTTTCGGCTTCTCTACCAATTCAGAGCGCGAACTTTTTAGATTACTTGTCACCGTGTCTGGGGTGAGTTCTGGTATTGCGCATACAATCCTTAGTGCGTTTAAATCTGGAGATTTGCAATCCATTCTTCTAAACGGAGATTCAAAATCACTAACCACGGTTAAAGGAGTTGGTCCGAAATTAGCACAGAAGGTTGTTGCCGAATTAAGGGAAAAACTTGCCAAATCCGAATTGGCTGGGGACATTAGCGAATCTGGAGGCAATAGTTTTAGGCAAGAGGCGTTATCTGCGCTGACTGCACTTGGATTTGATCGAGGAAAATCGGTTAAAGCCATCAATAAAATCATGAAGGAACAGCACCCTGAAAGTGTGGAGTCATTAATAAAAAGCGCCTTAAAGCAATTGTGATCGGAATCGTTTGAGAAATCCTTGGTTATATAAAGCAATCCTCTTGGTTTGGGCATCGTTTACGATGCCTTTGATGCTTATTGGTCAAAATGATAGCCTGCTATTTCCGTTTAACGATTCCTTTGATCCATTAGACCAGGAAGAGCGAAAGCTCTATGGCGAAAACCCCAGCAGTGTAGAGACAAATTTTGAGTACGACCCAGAATCTGGAAACGTCAACTATAAGCAGTCTATGGGGGAGTTGAACTATCGCCCGCCTTCATACATGTCGTTTGATGAATACAGCGATTACGAGAAGAAGAAATCGATGGATGACTATTGGAAACAGATTCAAAAGGAGGCTGCCGAAGACGAAGAATCTGAAGATGGATCCACGGGAAGTTCTTTTCGTCCAGCCATTAATGTTGAGGGCGAAGGATTTGATCGAATATTTGGGGGGAATACGATTGAAATTCGACCCAACGGATCCGCCGAGTTGACATTTGGTGTAAATAGCTCTAAAACGGAGAACCCCGCCATCCCGGTAAACCAAAGAAGAATTACAACGTTTGATTTTCGACAGAACATCCAATTGAATGTCATTGGTAATATCGGAGAGAAACTCAAAATCCAAACGAATTACAACACGCAAGCTACGTTCGATTTCGAGAATCAAATGAAACTTGAGTATACAGGCTATGAGGATGAGATTATTCAAAAGATAGAACTAGGAAATGTTTCATTGCCCTTGCAGAGCTCGCTAATTACCGGAAGCCAGGCGCTCTTCGGGGTTAAGACGGAACTGAAATTTGGTCGGCTATATGTCACATCTGTCTATTCTCAGCAAAAGAGTGAACGACGGGAAGTAAGCACGGAAGGCGGTGCGCAAGAGGTTGAATTTGAAATCGGGGCTGATGAATATGAGGCGTATCGCCACTACTTCATGAGCCACTTCTTCAGAGATATTTATGAGAAGGCGCTGTCAACACCTCCAATAATCAATTCAAGCGTGAATGTTACGAGGGTAGAAGTTTGGGTGACGAACACAAACTTCAGCACAGAAAACACTCGAAACATAATTGCCTTTCAGGATTTGGGTGAAGCTCGAAGAATCTATAATTCTGGATTCGCGGGTGATCCAAAGGGCAACTTGCCAGCGGCAAATGGCCAAAACAAGGTTTATGGTGGGATATACAACAATGCGCAAATCCGTGCATTTACCCAGGCGTCACGAGTGTTAGAAGGGGCGCCATACAACTTGGAAAGCAGGTTTGATTATCAAAAAGTGGAGCTCGCCCGAAAATTGCAGCAAGGCCGCGACTACACCTATAACCAGCAACTTGGATACATTTCGATGGTTCAAGAGGTTCAACCAAATCAGGTCTTGGCCATCGCCTTTGAGTATACCTACAACGGGCAAACCTATCGAGTGGGTGAGTTCTCTAATGATAATACCGGAAGCGACGCTTTGGTGCTTAAAATGTTGAAGAGTTCCGAGTTAAATACCCGTTTTCCAATGTGGGACTTGATGATGAAAAACGTGTATTCCCTTGGGGCATATCAATTAAGTAACCAAGGATTTGAACTTGGAATTTGGTACCTAGATAAGAAAAAGGGAATCGACATAAACTACATTCCCGAGCCATATATCGGACTAAACGATAGGCCGTTGCTTCAGGTGATGGGACTTGATAGAATTAATAATAACAGCGCTCAAGTTCCGGATGGAATGTTTGACTTTTTGGCGAGCCCTCAGATTACGGTGAACCCATCAAATGGGCGGATCTTTTTTCCTGTTCTTGAGCCCTTTGGGTCCGATTTAAGGCAGACGCTTCTTACCCTAACCCAAGACGAGAAGATAGCTTCCAACTATGCGTTTGATTCGCTTTATACAAACACCCAGGCCAACGCTCAGTATAACTTCCCAGCGCTAAACCGTTTCTCAATAAAGGGAAAATACCAAAGTTCGAATAGCTCAGAGATTGCCTTGAATGCCTTCAACGTACCAGAGGGATCGGTGCGGGTCACTGCTGGCGGACAAACACTGATCGAAAACCAAGATTATACCGTTGACTACACTTTAGGACGAGTCAAAATAATTAATGAAGGACTGCTCGAGTCGGGCACGCCAATCGACGTTTCTCTAGAGAGTAATTCGGCCTTTGGTATTAACCGAAAAGCCCTCTTTGCCTCCAGGTTTGATTATAAAATTTCAGATCAGTTGAACTTTGGAGGAACCTTTATGAACCTGAGCGAAAGGCCGCTAACACAAAAAGTGAATTACGGAGATGAGCCTATAAACAATACGGTCGTTGGTATTGACGGAGCGTATTCGACTGAGTCCAAGTTTTTGACCTCTATGGTGGATAAAATTCCGCTCATCGACACCAAAGAAATATCCAATATCAGCCTTCAAGCAGAAGCAGCAAAGTTGATTCCGGGCCATTCACGTGCAATAGGGCAAGAGGGTAATTCGTACATCGACGATTTTGAAGGAAGTCAAAGTACGATTGACTTGAGATCGCTGGGGCTATGGTCTATTGCCAGTACGCCACAGGGTCAGCCAAGTTTATTTCCGGAGGGAAATAGCAACGACCTTGAGTTTAATAAAAACCGAGGCCGCTTCGCCTGGTACATAGTTGATCCGCTCTTCTATCGTGCTGATAATACTACACCAGATCACATAAAGAACAACGAAGACGTGCTTCAGAATAACCTCATGCGTCAGGTTACAGAAAAGGAAGTGTTTCCAAATCGTCAATTCTCCACAGCAAGCGCACCTCAAACTTTCCAGATTAGCATGTTTGATCTGGGATTTTATCCTGATGAGCCCGGACCTTATAATTATGATGTAGACCCTGTGCCTAATGTTACGGCAGGACTCGATGATGAGGGAAACCTAGAAGATCCAGAATCAAGATGGGGAGGAATTATGCGGCGAATTGATCAAACTGATTTTGACGCTGCAAACATCGAATTCATTCAATTCTGGATGATGGACCCATACTCGGAAAGTGAAACGGAAGGATTTCCCGGACACCCAGATCATCAAACCGATGGTGAGCTTTACTTCAACATTGGTAGCATCTCCGAGGATGTTTTGAAGGATGAGTACAAGAGTTTTGAAAATGGATTCCCTTCGAACGAGAATAAAAGCGAAGACCTAAGCGATCCCTCCGAATTGTCGCGCTTTGGTCGAATTCCTGAAGGGCAACAAATTGTGAATGCTTTTGCAAACAATCTATCAACCAGAGAATATCAAGACGTTGGTTTAGAGGGGTTGAGAGATGAGGAGGAACGGATATTCTTTGATTCCACCTATATAAAACCATTGGAGAATAAGTACGGCCAAGGATCAGGGATTGTAGCTGCCCTGGTTCAAGATCCATCACATGACAACTACAATTTTTATCGAGACGACGATTACGATAGAGATGAACTGAATATTCTTGAGCGATACAAGAAATACAATGGACTTGAGGGGAACAGCCCGACCTCCGAGCAATCACAGCAACTAAATGGTCAAGGATATCCTACATCGGCCTCGCCAATCCCGGATGCCGAGGATATAAACAGAGATAACACCTTGGATAATGTAGAGAGCTATTATCAGTATAAAGTAGATATCTCACAGGATGGGTTAATGGCCGAGGGAAGAAATTACATCAACGCAATTGTTGATGCCGAGCCACAAGGACAATCAGGCGAAACTGTGCGGTGGATCCAGTTTAAGATTCCAATTCGAGACTTCGAAAAACGCGTGGGTAACATTCAGGATTTTCGATCCATTCGGTTCATGCGTGTTTTTATGAAAGGATTTGAGAAGCCAATTTATTTGCGATTTGCTCGATTAGAGCTTGTACGTGGAGAGTGGCGACGATACACTGGCGACCTTGACGAGGAAGGTGATGCGATTGCCGATGATCCAGATATCCAATTCAACATTGGAGCAGTTAACATTGAAGAGAATGCTGAAAAGGAGCCCGTTAACTATGTGCTTCCACCTCAACTTCAACGAGAAATTCAGGCCGGTTCACCAAACTTAGCACAGCAAAATGAGCAGTCGTTGGCACTTCAGGTTCAAGGTCTTGAGGACGGAAAGGCGCAGGCAGCATTTAGAAACATACAAATGGATATGCGGTCTTTCAAGAAAATGGAGATGTTTCTCCATGCGGAATCCATGCCTGATTGCGACCCAATTGACAACGATGATATTCGTGTTTTTGTGCGTTTGGGTACAGATTTCACCGAGAATTACTACGAATATGAAATGCCGCTAACGATTACCCCTGAAGGGTTCTATGATAATTCGGCTGTTTCTGATCAAGAAAGAGTATGGCCCTTGGAAAACAACATGGTTATCAATTTTGAAGACCTTTTTGCCACCAAACGAGAGCGGAATGAAAATCTGGGAGAAGCGGGAGGTGTGCTGCTGAATCAACGATACATCAAGAATCTGGGTTCAGGAAGAAAGATTTTTGTGGTGGGAAATCCGAATTTGGCCGATGCCCGGGTAGTCATGATCGGAGTTCGAAACCCCGCTCAAAAGGGGAACTTAGAGTTGGATGATGGACTACCAAAATGTGTTGAAGTTTGGGCGAATGAATTGAGGTTGACCCACTTCGATCAAAGCGGTGGCGAGGCTGCCATGGCCAGACTGTCCGCTAATCTGGCCGATTTCGCAAACGTAAGTTTAGCAGGTCAGATTACTACACCGGGATGGGGAGCCCTCGAATCTAAAGTGAGTGAACGTCAAAGGGAAACGATTACAAATTTGGACGCCTCGGCTCAAGTTCAATTAGATAAATTTCTTCCCGAAGAAGTTGGTTTGAAAGTACCAATGTTCATCGGATATTCAAACAATACAAGCACCCCTCAATTTGCGCCTGAAGAGCCGGATACTCCAATGGATATTTATCTCGATGAGCGCACCGCTGAAGACAAAGACAGCCTGCTTACAATTAGTCAGAAAGTAACGGAACGTAAGAGTTTGAACTTCACCAATGTTCGAAAGGAAAAGACGAGCGAGGGTAAATCACATTTCTACGATGTATCCAATCTAAGCGCCACATATGCCTATACAGAGCTGAGATATCGGGATTTTAATACGGAATATGATTACACCAAAAATTACCGTGGTGGTCTTGCATACAGCTTTTCAAATAGTGCCAAACCCGTGGAGCCATTCAAGAAAATTGGATTTATCAAAAAATCCAAATACTTACGATTGATTCGTGATTTCAATTTCTATCTCGCGCCAAAGACAATAGCAGTTAGAAATGATTTCGACCGAATGTATGGTGAACGGAAGATTCGAAACCTTAATCCAGAAGCAACAGTTTCTCAGCCGCCTTTTGTCAACAAAGCGTTCAACTGGAATAGAACATATAATTTGAGCTATGATTTGGCTAAGGCCATCAAACTTGACTTTTCAGCAAATAACAGAGCGCTCGTGCGTGAATATGAGGGGCAACGTATTGCGCGACCGAGTGATGATCTCACCGATATCGAGGACCCAGAAAACAACGGGCTGGGTGGATATATAATCAATCCTGAGACGGGTCAGCCTGAATACGATTATACCCTTCACCGTGATTCACTTCTGAGTAGCTTGAAGAATTTTGGGATGACCACCAATTACAATCACAACACCAGCGTCTCTTATAATGTGCCTCTATCCAAGATCCCAATGTTAGATTGGACAAGCCTCACTGCTAGATATACAGGAAGCTATGATTGGCAGAGAGGGCCATTACTTGAAGAAGGCGTCGAGGATACTCTTGGTCATACTATTTCAAATGGTCAACAAGTACAGCTGAATGCATCACTTAATATGCTCAGTCTGTATAACAAGGTTCCATATCTGAGAGATGTAAATCGAGGAAAGAGAGGGAAAAGCTCTAAGAAACGATCGATGAGTGCCGATCAAAAGACCTTGTCCAAGAAAGAAGGCGGAGGTGATAGCGAAGAAGAAGAGAAGGAGAAAAAAGAAAAGGATCAAAAACTGGTTAAGGCGGTGCTGAAAACGCTGATGGGAGTGAAAAGTGTTTCGGGTACCTATACTCGAAACAGAGGAAATACCTTGCCAGGGTTTGGGGGACAATCTCAAGTGATTGGAATGGATATGGGTGCGGATCAATCTCATGGCCGTGGATTGTACACCTATCAGGCTCCTGGGCTTGGTTTCCTTTTTGGCCAGCAGGAGGGATTCAGCGAAACTTCAGAACACTTTGCGGATTATGCAGGTAACGAACGAAGGTGGTTGGTTCGAAATCCAAATATTTTCAACCCATATCTACGTAGTTTTAGTGAGCAAAAGAATGTCCGAGCTAGTGTGCAACCATTAAAGGATTTACGCATCGATCTTACAGCTAACGAAAGTCGTTCTACTAACTGGTCAGAATACTACACGTTCAGTGACACAAATGGCATGGACATTTGGGATGCTGGACTCACTGGATTAGAAACAGGAAATTATAGTGCTTCTATCCTCACAATAGCAACTTCCTTGGAAAACATTGATTCGTCCAACTTCAACATCTACAATCAATTCCTAGAAAACAGGGTCATCGTTTCGCAACGAATCGGAGAACGAGAAGGCATCATGGATCGAGATCCAGGAGGATATACCGTTGGTTTTGATAGTGCGCATCAGGATGTGTTAATTCCGGCTTTTTTCGCGGCATACTCAGGTCAACGGGCCGGTGATGTCAGCATGAACCCGCTCAAAACCTTGATGCTGCCAAACTGGAGGATCAACTACACGGGTTTGAGTAAGCTTGATTTCATGAAGAAGTATTTCAAGACATTCAGTATCAACCACGCCTATCGATCAACGTATACAGTTGGTGGGTATCAAAAGTCATCCGCAACGGTTGATACGTTTGATCTGTCGGCACGAATTCAACCTGAATACATCATTTCACAAGTTTCGATAAGCGAGCAATTTTCGCCGCTGATCAACTTTGACATGACGTGGCAAAACAGCCTCCTGACTCGATTTGAAATAAGAAGGGATCGGAATATTATGCTCAGCACGGCCAATGGCCAGATTACAGAAATTGGCAATGTGGAATATGTGGTAGGTTCAGGTTACACCATAAATAAACTAAAGCTGCCCTTCCCGATTCGCGGAAATGTGGTGACCAGCGACTTTATACTTCGAGCTGACTTTAGCATTCGAAACTCTGAAACAATCATCCGGAAAATTGTGGAAGACGAAACTCAGGTCACAGCAGGTCAGCGGGTTTACTCCCTAAAAATTACAGGCGACTATTCCTTGACAAAGGCCTTGAACCTGCGTTTATTCTATGATTGGGTCGCAAATCGGCCTGCGATTTCAAATTCATTTCCAACCTCGAATATCAATGCTGGATTTAGTTTGAGATTTACCCTTTCTGGGTGATAATTCCTTGCTTACTTTCCTAAATCCATGATATATATTTGCTCGCAAAATTGAAGCAATGAATATTCCTGCAGACCTAAAATATACCAAGGATCACGAATGGGTGAAAATCGATGGCGACGAAGCTACAATCGGCGTAACGGATTATGCCCAAGGCGAGCTTGGCGATGTCGTATACGTTGAGATCGAGACGGAAGGCGAGAGCCTTGATCAAGAAGAGGTTTTTGGAACTGTGGAAGCAGTGAAAACTGTTTCAGATCTATTCATGCCGCTGAGTGGTGAAGTTATCGCTGTAAATGAAAAACTTGCAGACGAACCAGATACAGTGAATAAAGATCCTTATGGAGAGGGTTGGATGGTGAAGATCAAAATGAGCGATGCTTCTCAAGTAGATTCTTTGCTTTCTGCTGACGATTACAAAGGCGAAGTAGGAGCGTAAATGTTTTTAAGGCATAATGCCTTAGGCATAAGCTGGGCTATTTTAATCCTGATTCTTTGCGGAATTCCTGGGGATCAGTTTCGGGGTGAAAACAAGGCGAATTTGGATGTTGTGATCCATGCAGTTTTGTTCGCAGTGCTATTTCTGTTGCTTACGATTGGTTTCATAAAACAGAAACGATTTTTGGCATTACACTCCTTAACCAAGTTGAAAGTATTGATTCTATGCACTGTTTATGGCGGTCTAATCGAACTGATGCAGGGATTTCTTTTTGTCGGAAGATCCGTGGAGTTTTCGGATGTCCTAGCCAATGCCGTTGGGGCCGGAGCTGGCCTGGTTGTATTCATGTTAATCTATGGCAATGAATCCTATACCTAACCGTTTAATAATTGATGGAAATTTTAACTCGAAATCAGCGTGTATCAAATTTGTACTGATTATTTTGGTCGCTGATTAAATCCATATTCTATGATGGAACTGAAGAAGAACCCAGAAGCAAATCTGGAAAACAAAAAACTAGTCTATTTCCTTACAGGACTCCTGCTTGCATTGGGCGTTGTTCTTGTGTCGTTTGAATGGACCCAATATGAAGGTGAAGTAGGAAGTCTTGGCGATTTAGAAGTGTTTCTAGATGAGGAAGAGATGATTCCGATTACGCAGCAGACACCTCCACCTCCACCGCCACCGCCGCCACAGACAACAATTATTGAGATTGTAGAAGACGACGAAGAAATCGAGGAGGAACTCGAAATTGAAGACACTGAAATGGACGAAGACGATGTTTTTGAGATCGTTGATATTCCAGAAGAAGTAGTTGCCGCACCTCAGATCTTCCATATTGTTGAAGAGCAGCCTGAATTCCCTGGTGGACAGAAGGAGCTCATGATTTGGCTGAGAGACAACACTAAGTTCCCGCCGATTGCAAAAGATGCAGGGATCACTGGAGTCGTTTATGTACAGTTTGTTGTGCGTGAAGATGGTAAGGTCGATCCAGATGATATCACAATCCTTCGTGGCGTGCATCCAGCTTTGGATAATGAGGCAATGCGTGTCGTTCGCAAGATGCCATCGTGGAAACCAGGTCGGCAGAGAGGTAAGCCCGTAGCTGTATACTATAAGTTGCCATTTCGGTTTAACTTGAAGTAATAATCAAGAGTTTTTAAACCTGCCCATTCCGAATTTTCGGAAATGAGGCAGGTTTTTTTGTGCCTTTTATCTTGAGTTTGATACCGTATTCTAGATGCAGCCGATTATAAATACGAAAGATCCATGCGTTCTGTTAGATATCAAAACCAACAGTTATGATAAGGAACAAAGAATCAAAGACACCCGAACGACTATTTCTTGGACTTGCGCTAGGCTTGGCAGCATCGCTTTGCATTCTGGAATATGGAAGACCCATGTTGAATCAGTATGCATTTCACGGGCAAATAGATGATGGCGAAGATATTTTTGAGGAGCACGTTTTCATTACGCTTCCCAAGCCACCTGAAAGAGAAGTAGTGATTGATCGGGTAAATACAAAAACGACTGAAATTCGAATAGTAGACGATCACAAATACGTGGAGCCAGTTAAGGCCGTTCCAGAATTTATTATAGATTATGACGAGGTTGTTATTGGCGATTCCGTTGAAATGCCGGATATAGTTATCCCACCACTTCCAGCCTTCATGGTTGATGAATTACCAAGTTTTGATGGATATGCTGAGTTCTTACAAAGGAATCTGACCTTTCCGTCCGTTATGAAAGAAATAGGTCAGGAAGGCGATGTGTGGGTGGAGTTCGCCATTGATAAGAAAGGCAAAATAGACCTTTCCACGATTGAAGTTAGGAAGTCTGAACATGTCTTGTTTAGCAAAGAAGTTATCCGCGTGCTACGCAAGATGCCAAACTGGAATCCAGGCAAAAAGCAAGGTAAACCGGTCCCCGTGCTAATGACAATTCCTGTTCGGTTTAGATTGAAATAATTAAAGAATCATTCCAGCCCCCACGGTTTCATTTGTAGCCTCGTCAATTACGATGAGGCTGCCAGTGTGCCGGTTTCGTTGATATCGATCTGTGAATAATGGTACTGTGGTTCTAATCTGAATGCGAGCGATATCGTTCATGTTTATCACCTTGTCATCCTCGAGCTTGTGAAGCGAGTTGATGTCAATTTTATATCGAATATCCTTCACAATACATCGAGCATCCCTTGATGTATGTTTCAAAGCATACTTTCCGTTTAATTGAATTGGCCTTTGGCTCATCCAACAGATCATGAGGTCATGATCCTGAGTTACCTCGGGTTGGTTGTTCGACCGAACAATCATATCCCCTCGGCTTACATCCACGTCATCCTCTAACAAAATAGTGCAAGACATTGGGGCGAATGCTTCAGGAACTTCACCGTCGTAGCTGTCAATCTTCGCGACTTTAGATGTGAATCCTGAAGGAAGTATTGTTACATCATCTCCCTTTTTCCAAATTCCGCCCGCAACTCGACCCGCGTAACCTCGGTAATCATGAAATTCAGTAGTCTGTGGACGAATTACTTGCTGCACAGGAAATCTTCCATCGATGTGGTTTTCATCGCTACCAATATGAACAGTTTCTAAGGCGTAGAGCAAAGTTGACCCTTCAAACCAAGGCATCTTTGTAGACCGATCCACCACGTTGTCACCTAACAATGCGCTAATAGGAATGTATCGGATATCACTAATTTCCAGTTTGCTTGCAAAATCTTCTAAACTCGATTTAATCTCTTCATATCGTTCTTGCGAATAGTCTACAAGGTCCATTTTGTTAATGCAAAACACTACGTGTTTGATGCCGAGAAGCGAGGCAATGAAGCTATGTCTAGAAGTTTGCTCAACCAATCCGTGTCTAGCGTCAACAAGAATTATTGCAAGGTTGGCCGTGCTAGCACCCGTAACCATGTTGCGGGTATACTGAATGTGCCCCGGCGTATCGGCAATGATGAACTTTCGTTTCGGCGTTGCAAAATATCGGTAGGCTACATCAATCGTGATCCCTTGTTCACGCTCCGAGCGTAATCCATCAGTGAGTAGGGCCAAGTTGACTTCTCCTTCACCACCCATGCGTTTTGTGGCCTTTTCCATGGCATCCATTTGATCCTGGAAAATGGCCTTGCTGTCATAGAGCAACCGCCCAATCAACGTGCTTTTACCGTCGTCTACGCTTCCTGCAGTAGTAAACCGTAGAAGTTCCATATCTAAATAACCTGCTGTACTTTGCTCCATAACTATGTCTTGCGATTTAATCGCGTTTAGAAATATCCTTGTTTTTTTCTGTCTTCCATTGCAGCCTCCGAACGCTTGTCATCCGCCCGAGTGCCACGCTCCGTAGTCCTTGTTGCCGCAACCTCCTCGATGATTTTCTCCAAATCATCAGCCGGTGATTCAACCGCGCCGGTACAGCTCATGTCGCCAATTGTACGGAAGCGAACGACGCGCTTCTCAACCTTTTCCTCTGGCCTTTTATTCATGAACTCACCATCGGAATAAATCACTCCGTCTCGAACAAATATGTCGCGCTCATGTGAAAAATAGATCGACGGTAGATCGATGTTCTCGTAAAGTATGTATTGCCATACGTCCATTTCCGTCCAATTACTTATAGGGAATACTCGAAAGTTTTCACCCATATTCTTCATGCCATTAAAAATATTCCAGAGCTCAGGTCTTTGATTTTTTGGATCCCATTGGCCAAATTCGTCCCGATGAGAAAAGAATCGCTCCTTAGCCCGGGCTTTTTCTTCGTCCCTTCGGGCTCCACCCATACATGCGTCGAACTTGTTAGTCTCTATGGTATCTAAAAGAGTAACGGTTTGTAAGCCATTCCGGCTGGCGTTAAAACCAGTTTCCTCCACTACCTTTCCTTCATCGATAGACTTTTGTACCGATCCCACGATAAGTTCAACACCGTCCTTCGCAACCAAACTATCGCGAAATGCAATGGTTTCAGGGAAATTGTGACCTGTGTCAACATGAACCAACGGGAAAGGGATCTTTCCAGGCCAAAATGCCTTCTTAGCTAAATGGTAACAGAGAATTGAATCTTTTCCACCCGAGAACAGGAGGGCGGGATTTTCAAATTGAGCGGCAACTTCTCGAATTATGAAAATCGCCTCAGATTCGAGTTCCTTTAGATGTGTTAAGTTGTATTTCATTATGTGATCTTGATCAATGGAAGCAGCTTGTTGTAGAGTTCCTCTCCGCACTCTTCTATCGATTTGTTCAATGTTTTTATCTCGATGTTTGGATCTTCTGGCACCTCAAAAGGCGAGGAAATTCCAGTGAAATTTGGTATTTCCCCCTTTCTTGCTTTAGCGTAAAGACCTTTCACATCTCTTTTTTCGCACTCTTCTAAAGGAGTGTTTATGAAGACTTCTACAAAATACTCGGATCCGATTATGTCCAGCGCTTGTTTTCGAACTGCAATAGTTGGACTCACAAAGCTGTCAATGCAAATGATTCCACCCTCGACAAAAAGCTTCGATACCTCCGCGATTCTTCGAATGTTTTCATGCCGATCGGCATCAGTAAATCCAAGGCCTTGGTTAAGCCCCGTGCGCACATTGTCGCCGTCAAGAAGCTTTGAGAAGTATCCACTATCCAAAAGTTTCCGTTCTAGGTATTTGGCCAATGTTGTTTTTCCTGAACCGCTCAAACCGGTCATCCAAACCACATGGGATTTTTGTCCGAGAAATTCTTCTTTTTCTTCCTTGGAAATAATCTCGTCAAAGACACTAAATACGTTGTTTCCTTCGTGCTTCATTTAATCCTGCAAATGTAAATATCATTCGTGGCTTTTGTGGCTTTTTGGGTTTGTTCCTTAAGACGGATTCCTAGATTTGAAGAATATGAATGCAAAGCAACTGATGTCGGGTTTCAAAGTTGTTCCGGTGGATCAAATGGGAATCAATGATCGAATCGCTAGGATTAAGTCTAGGAGCATCAAAAAAGAGGCGAAAATCCAGGGTCTTAAAATGGCCCTGAACATGATTGACCTTACGACGCTGGAAGGTGCTGATACGCCGAATAAGGTGAGGCAAATGTGCTATAAAGCAATGCATCCTATGGATCAATTGAAAGGCGCGCCGAGTGTGGCTGCTGTTTGTGTTTTTCCTTCCCTGGTTGGGGTAGCAAAAGAAGCTCTTGGCGATTCGTCTGTGAAGGTTGCTGCCGTTGCAACATATTTTCCGAGTGGACAAACAACGCGAGAAATAAAGCTTCAGGAAACGCAGTATGCCATTGATGAAGGCGCTGATGAAATTGATATGGTTATATCGAGAAAGGAATTCCTGAAAGGGAACTACACTTACGTTTTAGAAGAGATTATTGCCATAAATGAATTATGTAAGAAGCATGATCGAAGGTTAAAGGTGATTTTGGAAACTGGTGAGCTAGGAGCTTTGGACCAAGTGCGAAAAGCAGCCGACATCGCTCTTTTGGCTAATCCAGACTTTATAAAAACAAGTACCGGCAAAATTGGTCAAGCCGCAAATATGCAGGTGACACTTGTAATGTTGCAGGCCATTTGGGACCATTATCAAAGAACAGGCATTCAGGTTGGTATGAAGCCAGCAGGCGGGATATCGGATGCTAAGACGGCCTTGCATTACCTCATGATGGTTAAGGAGGTATTAGGGGAAGAATGGCTGAGTAACCAGTGGTTCCGTTTTGGGGCTTCCCGGTTGGCAAATGATGTGTTAATGCAATTGAAGAAACAAGAAACGGGCGCCTACCAATCGGCGCCGTACTTTTCAAAAGACTAGAATATGACGGAAAAATGGAATTTAAGCGCTGCTCCTGAGAGCACATCACATGTTGAATTGCAAGACACCTATCATCTATTCATCAACGGTGAGTTCAGAAAGCCGAAGTCAGGGAAGTATTTTGACACAATAAACCCTGCCACAAATACAGTAATCGCCACCGTTTCAGAGGCTGGAAAGCAAGATGTGGACGACGCGATGAAAGCCGCGGAGAAGGCTTTCCCCGCCTGGAGTAAGTTGGATGGCAAAGAAAGAGGAAAGTACATATTTCGGATTGCCCGAACGATCCAAGAGCGAAGCCGTGAGTTCGCCGTGATCGAGTCATTGGATGGAGGTAAACCGATTCGTGAGTCTCGAGACGTGGATATTCCGCTCGCAGCGGCGCATTTTTTCTACTGCGCTGGCTGGGCAGATAAATTGGAATACGCGTTTCCAAATCGATCACCAAAGCCGCTGGGAGTTGCCGCACAAATTATTCCATGGAACTTTCCTCTTCTAATGGCCGCATGGAAAATTGCCCCCGCCCTCGCTTGCGGGAATACCGTCGTTTTAAAGCCAGCAGAGACAACGCCTTTGACTGCACTTAAGTTAGCAGAGATCATTCAAGAAGCAGGTTTGCCGCCCGGTGTGGTGAATATTGTAACAGGTGCTGGAGAAACTGGTGCAGCCATGACGGCGCATCCAATCCCAAAGAAGTTGGCATTTACAGGATCAACCGAAGTAGGTAAGTTCATCTACAAAGCTGCACTGGATGGAAACAAAAAAGTGACGCTCGAATTAGGTGGGAAAGCAGCCAACATCATTTTTGATGACGCCCCAATAGAAGCGGCAGTGGAAGGAATCATCAACGGAATCTATTTCAACCAAGGTCATGTTTGTTGCGCGGGGTCACGGTTATTTGTGCAGGAAACGGTTTACGAAGAGGTGTTATCAAAGCTCAAAAGGCGAATGGATACGTTCATCGTGGGAGATCCCATGGATAAAAACACAGACATCGGTGCAATCAACTCCAAAGCGCAACTCAAGACCATCGAAGAATACCTGAAAATAGGTCGAGAGGAGGGAGCTGAAATTTACCAGCCAAAATGCAATCTACCGAAGACTGGAAATTGGTGCGCTCCAACGTTATTTACCAATGTGGCCCAAAGCAATCGTATTGTACAAGAGGAGATTTTTGGTCCTGTACTCGCCATTCAAACATTTCGCACGATTGACGAAGTAATTGATAAGGCGAATAACACACCATACGGACTGTCCGCCGGAGTCTGGACGGATAAAGGATCGAAGATTTTTCAGCTCACCCAAGCCTTAAAAGCCGGGGTTATTTGGGCAAACACCTACAATAAGTTCGATGCGACAAGCCCTTTTGGTGGTTATAAAGAGAGTGGTTTTGGAAGAGAGGGTGGAATTCACGGCATGGAGGCATATTTAAAGTTTGATTAAGATGGCAGCACTAGATATTCAAAAAACCTATAAAATCTTCATCGGAGGCAAGTTTCCTCGGACCGAGTCGGGGCGGTTTTACCCAATCCGTAACGGGAAGGATGAGCTCATTGCCAACATGTGCTTGGCATCAAGAAAGGACTTCAAAAATGCGGTGGTTGCCGCGCGAAAAGCACAAGTGGGGTGGGCAAACAAAACAGCCTATAATAGAAGTCAAATCTTGTACCGACTCGCGGAAATGCTTCAATCACGAGAGGCATCCTTTGCAAGCGAATTGGAGGCGCTGGGATTGTCAAAAAAGAAATCGAGTGCTGAAGTTGAAAAGGCAATTGACACACTGGTTTACTACGCGGGCTGGTGTGATAAATACAGCGCCATATTCAGTTCTGTAAACCCAACAGCGACAGCTCACTTTAACTTTTCTGTGCATGAGCCAATGGAATTGATCGCTGCAGTGGCCCCTGAAAGTTCGCCACTATTTGGTTTGGTTTCAACAATAGCTCCAATTATTGCGGGTGGAAATTCGATTGTCCTGCTTGCTTCGGAGAAGCTCCCAACTTCTGCTATGTCGTTTGCCGAAGTAATTCAAAATTCAGACGTGCCAGCTGGTGTGGTGAACATCCTAACAGGTTCAATGGATGAATTGCTTCCACATATGAGTTCGCACATGGATGTTAATGGATTGTTGGTGGCCCGACCTGGAGTAGATGATTCCATCCACGAAACGCTTGTTCAAAACGTAAAACGTTTGAAAGATTGGTCGGAAACTTGGGAAGATCAAGGTCCTTATAAAATTCTTGATTTTCAGGAATTGAAAACGACTTGGCACCCTGTGCAGTCGAGCGCGGCTAGTGGTGGAGGATATTGAACCGAGGTGTGTTTTGGTTCCCGCTTAACTCCTACAATTGCACCTATGAATTTTGAGAAATTACTGATCGAAGCTTCCCTGAAAGCAGGGGAGGAAATATTAAAGGTATACGCCCGCGATTTTGATGTGGAAACAAAGTCGGACCAAAGCCCGCTTACTGAGGCTGACAAGAATAGCCACTTAGCCATTATGGCCTACTTGGAGAAAACTGAATTTCCAATCCTAAGCGAAGAAGGCAAGCATATGGGTTTTTCTGAGCGCAAGGATTGGACTAAGTTTTGGCTTGTGGATCCGCTTGATGGAACGAAGGAGTTTGTGAAGAAAAATGGGGAGTTTACCGTAAACATAGCGCTCATTGAAAATGGTGCACCCGTTTATGGTATCATTTACGCGCCAGTTCTCAAAAAACTATTCGTTGGTAATGTCGGAACGGAGGCGTGGGTTGCCGAAAATGTAGAAGTCGATACATCAATCGAAACGATTTTAGAGAACAAGGTTTCTATCCCAAAAGCTAAACCAGCTGAACCGTATATCGTAGTTGCCAGTCGAAGTCATTTTAGCCCAGAGACGCAAGAATATGTGGATGAATTGAAACAAAGCAAAGGTGAAATCGAGTTTGCTTCTATGGGATCCAGCCTTAAAATTTGCTTGGTAGCAGAAGGATTGGCGGATGTGTATCCAAGATTTGGCCCAACCATGGAATGGGATACGGGCGCCGGGCATGCCATTGCAAAGGCTGCCGGTAAGACCATAATTGATCACTCTACAGGGTTAGAGATGGTCTACAACAAAGAGAATTTATTGAATAATTGGTTCATCGTTAGCTGATTTACTTAGAATCCTAAATGGAAAAATTCTAATGCCGACATGATACGTAGGTGAAAACCAAATGCGACCCGCTATGTCAGGCATCGTTGAAAAAATGATGTCGTATTTTGA
>DDCZ01000089.1:11241-24228 GCA_002336485.1 Flavobacteriales bacterium UBA1993 | reverse complement strand
AATTCCCCAATGAATGACTTCGCACATTCTTTATGCTTTTGATTGTCCCAGTTGGCTGCACCCCTATGGTGTTTAGCATGGATTGGAATGATGATACATCACCTTGTACGCCTACCATAATTATGTTGTCCCGACCTAAGTCCTCAAACGATTCTGGATTACAATATGTCCACGAAGTGGCTTCAGTGCAGCTCGCTCTGAGCGTAGCCAGACCAGAAAAAGTAAGAGACATCATCACCTGCAAGAAAGCCTTTGTTGAAGCGTAATGCGTGACGTAGAGGTAGGTATTAAGGTCGGAGTCCAAGTATGGGCCAACGGAGACCGGCGTATTGTATTTGAGACTCCTCTGTTCGCTTTCAACCAGAAATCGCTTAAAGTCCTCGACGCGCCCTTCGCGAACTCTCATCACATTAAACATGGGCTGGGGGGCCGACCAAGAATGTGCAACGAAAATGCGGTAGAGCACTGCTCGGGTCATACCGATTGCATCCAGAAGCGTGTTGATTAGGGTCTTTATCAAGGATTAGAAATAGGGGATTGGAAATGTAAGTCTTTTGATTTTCTCCTAACGGTCGATTTCTAGAATTTGAGTAAAAAAAACTGAATTCGGAAACGAATCCAACCTTAACCTTCCACCAGACATGCACTTTTGCAGAAATCACAATTGACAATTGTGAAATGCATCTGTCTCCACAGAATTAACGAATCAAACAGCTATTTTGCCATCGCTAGATTTATCATTGAGATAGATAGGTGCTCCATAAAACGGATCTCCTATACGAGTCTTTCTCGGTCAGCGATTTTCAAGTTTTATATAAGAGCAAAAGACAAGTATGATAGACGAACAGAAGCAATCCAACACGTTCAGGTCAGCATTTATGCTGCTTGTGATGTTGTTTTTTATGTGGGGGTTCATCACATCGTTAAACGATATTCTGATTCCGCATTTGAAGTCAGTTTTTGAGTTGAGTTACACCGAGGCCATGCTTATTCAATTCTGCTTTTTCGGTTCCTACTTTGCCATGTCGATGCCCGCAAGTCTCATTATAGACAAGTTTGGCTATACCAAAGGCATCGTAACCGGATTGGTAGTTATGGGATTTGGTGCGTTGCTGTTTTACCCCGCATCTGTCATCGTTTTCTATCCCCTGTTCCTTTTCGCCCTCTTTATACTTGCATCAGGCATCACCATATTGCAGGTTGCGGCGAATCCGTTTGTTGCAGCCGTTGGTGATCCACGAACAGCTTCGAGTAGATTGAACTTATCCCAGGGCTTCAATTCATTGGCACACACAATTGCTCCAATTTTTGGCACCTATCTGATTCTACATGATCCCGGCGAATCACTGGCCAATTCAGCGGAGGCTGTGCAACTCCCATATATCGGACTCGCCGTTTCCCTCTTTCTTTTGGCGCTGTTCTTTTCGCGTATTTCACTACCGTCTATTCAAAAAGCTGAATCCAGTTCCAGCATCGAAACCGGATCCATTTGGAATCACAAACAACTAACGTTCGGGGTGATTGCCATTTTCCTGTATGTTGGGATTGAGGTCTCGATCGGTGGCTTCTTAGTTAACTTTTTTGGAGAGCCCGACATCGCAAACATGCCTGAGAAAATTGCAGGTAATTATGTTTCCTATTACTGGGGTGGCGCCATGGTTGGTCGTTTTGTTGGATCGGCTCTTTTGCAAAAGATAAAGGCCGAGCGGCTTCTCGCAATCGCAGCCATCGGGGCATTGACCTTGGTCTTAATCACCATTATGACTACTGGACATATGGCTATGTGGGCCATACTCCTAGTTGGCTTATGCAATTCGGTAATGTTTCCCAACATATTCACTCTATCTATCAGTGGATTGGGCAAACAAACCAGTCGCGGTTCAGGTCTACTTGTAATGGCAATTGTTGGTGGTGCTATTGTGCCCTTAATCCAGGGTCTCTTGGCCGATAGTTTCGGAGTTCAAATCTCCTTCTCTGTCGGATTTCTTTGCTACGGTTATATTCTGTTCTATGCCCTTCGAGGATATCGGCTGAAGGAGGCCATTATCTAGCTCCGTGGCACCCGAAAAATATATTGACCAGAGGGCACGTCAAGAATCATTTCTTGATCGGTTTGCTCCAAAATCACAGCACCTTCAGCCACGGCTTTCTCTTTGACCTGATCGATATCTGTGCTCTCAAGCATTGGCAAATAAACCACTGATGTAGTGTTCACTGGAATGGACACACTAAGCGTAAAACCAGTCTCATCGTATACCCAATCGCTAACAATGGTGCCGCGAATAGAGGCATACGACGCTTTTGCATGGGTGAGCCCTCCACCAATTCTAGGTCGAATTTCAAACACTTTGTATCCCGACTCAAGGTTCTTGATGCCCCCAATCGTGGAATAAAACCATTCGCCTATAGAACCTAAGGCAAAGTGATTCAATGAATTTGTACTGTCTTTATGAAATCCTGCACGCTCGGAATAACTATCCCATCGTTCCCAAATCGTATTTGCCCCATTCTCAATTTGAAATCCCCAGGAAGGATAATCTCGACTCTGTAATAGTCGATACGCCATATCTACCTCACCAATCTTCGTTAACGTGGGTAAAAGCAGCCTTGTGCCTAAAATTCCAGTGGTTAATCGATAGTCATTTTCCACAATCAACTCAACCAATCGGCTCTGGGCCAATTCAACCAATGAGTCGGGAAGTAAATCGAACGAAATTGCCATTAAATATCCCGTTTGCGTATTGCCCATAACTCTGGCGCTATCCGAGACAAATTCATCGATGAATGCCTTCTTTATATCTGAGGAAAGTTGGTTGTATTTCTCCACGTCGCTCACTTTGCCTAAGGCTGAGGAAGCCTTGGCCAAGAGATCGACGCTATGTTTAAAATATGCAGCCGATATTAGATAAAGAGGCGTTTCACTATTCGCATTTTGCCAATCTCCATAAGTGAGTTGTTTGTTGATTAAACCCTCTTGTTTATGTTCTAAATAATTCACCCATCGCACCATCGACTCATATGAATCCGCAAGAATTTTCTGATCGTTATAAAGGTTTCGCATATCCCACGGACAAATCACTCCTGCGTCTCCCCATCCGGCCGCAACTCGACGATATACCCTAGGTGCATTGCTCGGAAGTTGACCATTTTCAAATTGACCATCTCTCACGGCAACAAGCCATTTTGAATAGAAGGCAGCTACATCCACGTTGTATGCGGCTGTAGGTAGAAATAAGTGAGCGTCACCTGTCCAGCCAAGACGCTCATCGCGCTGCGGACAATCAGTCGGCACTTCAAAGAAATTTGAACGCTGGCTCCAAAGTATGTTCTGATGAATCTGATTTACAAGACCATCAGAGCAATCAAAAGTCCCTGATTCTGAAAGGTTTGAATGCAGGACAATTCCCGTGATATTATTGGCGGTAAATGCACCATTGTAACCCGATATTTCCACATACTGATATCCATGATAGGTAAACTTTGGCTCCCACGTTTCCGAGTGATCACCGCGCATCACATACGTATCGGTAGATCTTGCTGTGCGCAGATTTCTGACAAGCAACGAACTATCCGCATGTAGTTTTTCTCCAAACCGAAGCACGATTGAATCCCCCGATTTCCCCTTCACATTTAATCGAGCCCAACCCGCAAAATTTTGACCCATATCCGCGATATAAACTCCTGGTTTCGTTTCAAAAACTGAGACTGGCGTAATTTCTTGAAAGCGCCTTACAGTCTCGCTTGGATAAGACTGAAGTGGAGCCGTGAGGGTATCGTCAACCACTACGTGTGTCCAACCAGAGTCATCAAACTCTAAATTCGACCACCCTGTCATTTCTAAGCGACGATCGTGTGTTTCTCCACCTTGCATATCCGCCTCTCGAATTGGGCCATAAGATGCCTTCCAATCTCCATCGGTTAGCACGACCACGGAGCTTTTACCCTCATGTTTGGTCTCCACCTGGGCCTTTAAGCGAAGGTGCTTTCCGTATTTATACTGACCGCGGTTTGCCACATTTCCAGCATACCAGCCGTCTGCAAGAATTGCGGCAATCGAATTTTCGCCTGTTTGAAGAAGTGGACCAATGTCATAGGTTTGATAATAAATGCGTTGCCCATAGTCGCTCCAACCCGGAGAAAAATGATCAACTCCGACCCGCTCGCCGTTGATATAGAGCTCATATAAACCCAAAGCTGTCACATAGCATGTTGCCGATTCGAAGGGCTGCTCAATTGTAAACTCCTTTCGGAGATACGGGCATGGAAGCGGCTTATACTGATGATTCGTCTTAATTCCGTTTGCATATGGTTTGGTTTGAATGGTTGAGTCTTGCCACGCTGCATCATATCCGATCCAATCTGCCTTCCAATCAGTTGAATCTAACAATCCCATACTCCATGAATGCACGCCACTCCAATCCGATTCCACTGAGTCTTGATCCCATACCTTGACCTTCCAATAGCACTTTACTCCAGAATGTAGAGCTGATCCGTTGTATCTGACATTAACAGATTCAGAAGACTCGATCTCGCCGCTTTCCCAGAGATCGCCGATATCTTTCCCAATTAGCTCGCTATTGCTCGAAACTATGATCCGATATTTGGATTGGGCCTGCGCCTTTTTTGTTCCTTCTAATATCCAAGATAAGCGGGGATTAACCGCATCAATCCCCATGGGGTCTTGAAGATACTCACAACGCAATTGGCTCGCGACCATATCAGGTTTCTGTGGTTCGGCGCAACCAAATACCAACATAAACAGGGCAAGGATCAGATATGAAACCGTCCTACTCACTTGGTGTTGCCATATATGTTGATGTCCGCTTATACCGATAGATGTACCCAGTTAAGTAACCCTTTATGCTAAGATCAAGTTCAACATCCCATTCGTCTTTTTTACGTTTAACGCCCTTGATAGAACCGGTTTCAATGCGCATGATTCCCCGATCCTGACATCTACAATCTTGGACATAGATCGCTCCAATCTGTTGTAAATTTGCGTCGGTATATTCAAATTCTTTTACATCCTCTGGAATCTGAAAAGAGATGTAAGACTTCGCTTCAGACTCATTTCCTGGCTCTCCTCCATTGTCTGAAATATATTCAAACACCAACGCGTCTCCTGCCTCAATTTTGTAGAATCTAGACCTCATTTTTACCTTGTTGTAGGTAATCTGCGCATGTTCATGGAGCACAAATTGTTCATGACTTTGCTGTGTTTGTGCCACACCAATAGATCCTAATATCAGCATGATGGTTGCACATAGATATTTTACCGTGCGCCTCATTCGCAGCATTCTATTTGATCACGATTCAATACCGAATCATCCATAATAAATGGTTGAGTAGAATTGCCAGCTTTATCAATACGAGACATTTTTATATCCGAAGACTCGAGGCCTGAGAGTGAAATAAAGGTTCGTGCGCCTGGACTGGCCGTTGCATTCTGAATACTACCGCGCTTTGCATTCTCTAGTTGAATTGCTGCAATATCCGAGTCAATCAATCCTTGCCTACCAGTAAAATTTCTTATCAAAAACCCGTCTACTTTCTTTAAAACAAGTGCGCTCCCCCACTTTGGCTCCGTCTCGTCAATAGCCCAATCAACTCGTAAATTGGTGAGTTCAACATCCTTTACATTTTGAATAACCAGCGCATCCGTAGATCTCTTATCCAGGTAATTCTCGGCATGCATGTCGAGCTGAACATTAATTAAACGAATGTTTTCTATACCGGACTCTTCTGAAGTCTCAATTTTACTCGTTCCCATGCCAGAGGCTCGGATATTTTCGAAGGTCACGTCCTTGATTGACCCTAGAGGAATGTGCGCTGCTCGTCTGGATAAGCTGATCCAAATCGGGTCGGCATTTCCCCACCAATTAAAGTGTCGTCTTGTGCATGTGACTTCAATGTTTGAAAATCGAACATCCTCTACGTTCGCCCCGTCGCGCACAACAATGCTCATTCCTCGATTCGCATCCAGAATTTTGCAATTCGTAAACTGAACGTGTTTAATATCTCCCTGAGTTTCGGTTCCAATTTTTAGCGCTGTGCTTGATGACGATAATTCACAATTCGAAATTTTCACGTTTTCGCACGGCACCTTGTCCCAAGATTTGAGCGCAATTGCATCGTCTCCAGTTCGGATCACACAATCCGAAACATTGACATTTGAGCATGAATTAATATCCAACCCATCGGAGTTCACTCCCTTTTCAAGGCTCGTCCGAATGTGAATATCTCGTATCTCAATATCCTGAGTATGAAACAATAACAACGACCAAAAACTTGACTCAACAAGGGACACACCCTCGACTCTGACATTGCTACAATTGGTTATTACGACGAGGGCTACGTCAGGTGAAGTAGCGTAAAAACGTTTCATTTCCACACCAGCGGCCTTTGCACTTTCAGTGATTTTCGCGATTTGCCGATCGACCTTTCTAAGAGGTTCGTATGTTCGTTTTGCGTCGCCTTGAATCGTTCCCTTTCCTGAGATTCCGATGTTCTTCGCTCCATTGGCATAAATTAAAGTTGGCCTAACTGCATCTTGCAGGGGCGCACGATAATCTTGAAGATTCGGACTTGCGTGGAGGATCGCACCTGAATCCAATAATAGGGTCACATTGTCCTTCAACACAAGTGTCCCGCTCATATAATCTCCTGCTGGCAGGTGCACGATACCACCTCCCATGCGATAGCACGAATCGATGGTGTTCTGGATTGAGATGGTGGAAAGCGTTTGTGCAAGATTGTTCGCACCAAAATTCAACACATTTAACCGCATCTGCTGCGACCAGCCAAGTGTCGAAAAGGCCAAGAGGCAAATCACAATTCCTATCACTGGCTTATTTCGCATGGCTGTCTTGCTTTTGTTTGTCCGAAGAGTTAGACAACTTAAATTCAGACCAAGTGGAGTCATCATCCCCCTTGCCATAGATCAATAAATGACCACCATATTCGCCGCCATCAGGATCGCAATGCACGATCATCATTCCGATTGAATTAGAGGTTATGGATCCAGCATCAAGACCTTGTTCAGGAACGAGTAATGATCTGGCCACACGCGCCTCAAGGATATAATCAGCAGGACTTCTATTCCATGGATTCATTTTGATTGCGTATTCAACACTCTGGACCGGTATCGGTTCCTCTACGTAAGATTCAGTTGCGGTTCCATGCCTCCACCATGCACCATAATCAGGTTTAAGCGTGTCAATTACAAAAGCGAAGGAATGGTCGCCAAGGGAAAATTTCTCGGCAGTCTCGTCCTTTGGAGCCTCAATAAACCACGATATCGCATCCTTGTAATACCAGCGCTTGGGTTCATGGTTTTCTTCTTCCACATCATTCACATTATCTCGAACCTCAGCAGCCAAATAGAGATAGGTTTCATCCCAGGCCATATAGTAGGATGCGCTTAAGTCGATTTGTGTTGTGTCTTCCGAAACTTCAACGTTTAAACGATTGCGTTTTGGATGATACCATGAAGCCTTTTTAACGCGTTGAAGATCCCATACTCCATCATTGAAGGCGATATATTTCCACTCATCAATGCTTCCATCAATTACAGGTTCGATACCCAAAAACGGGAGTTCACCAAAATCAGAATCTTGCGAACAGGTCATGGAGCAGCCAAGCAGGCCGACCACCATAAAAAGTATGTATCTTAATAAATATCTCACGTTGATTTTCCCAATTCAATCTGTGACGGCCGAAGATAGCCAATGTCATCGATTGCCAGCGAATCGCTACAATTGTCATGGCAATGCACCCAAGCAACTCTCGACATAAGCACAGGCGAATATTTACACCAATGAATATTGGACTCATGCTGCTTATGCTTAGCCTTTGTTCGTGCAGTCACCAATCAGACAAAGGATACATGAATAACTGTGATTCGAAATTCGCTGGATCCGAAGTGAGCAACCGAGCTTTACTATCCACGCGGTATCCAAACCTCAAATCACTCGAAGCCATAATGAGTATCGAGTATTTGAATGGCTCTGAAGGCTTTCTGAGTCCTGCTGTCCGTGTATCGCATTGTAGCAAGGGAAAAGAGGTAGTCAGTATTTTAGAGTCAGGCGTTGACGAGGGTGATTTTCGTGCTGCGCAAGAAGGTGGAATAATTGAAAAAGTCACCCTAGCAATAAACTCCCCCTATGCAATTCAGAATCGGTCGGCCTTAACAGCTGTGTATTATTTGGCACGACGACGCCCTGACCTTTTCAAAGAAGGCGATGTGGCATTTTATGATATTGCTGTGCAAACGCTCAGAAATATTAATAGCCAAGAATTGCCTCATATCCCGGCCAAAGACACGGGTGAAAAAGGCTTTATAAATACGTTTAATCATATTACGGCACAAGCGTTTGTAACCTCCTTCCATTCCGAAGATTTGGCAGATTTCATCGCTGATTCGCACGAGAGGCACGCCATGCCAGAACTGCTTACGGGCGCGTTTTCAAAAGAACAACTCATCGATCCCGACAAGAACCCAATGGATAATTACGTAGATATTGTCAACAACGAATGGGGCCAGGAAATTGGAATAGAATTGGGACTAAAATATTCCATCACCGATCAGACCATTTGGACGCCCGAGCTTCTATCAGATTATCTAAACGATCTTCAAAATCATTACAGTTGGGCCTTTGGAATTGGATTCGACCCCTTCAAACCATCTGACAAGGTGATTCAAAAATTTAGCACCAAAATCAATTTGGTATTAGGAAATAAGTCAGTCTGATTTGTGCCAATCGACTATTGATTAGGCTCTAATCGAAATTTCACAACGCCTGTTGAATCCTTCACAAGGTTGAATCTTGCACCTAATTCATCCAAACCTTCCGCGTTCCATTCGAGCGAATTTCTCATCCACGTTTCCTCCTTTACACCGGCATAATCCAGCTTAGCCTCAGATAAATCGGCTTCCTTAAAATCGGTGCGACTGATATTCGAATGAGTCAAATTAACGCCTCTGAAGTTCGCACGTCGGCCGTTGGCTCCCTTTAGGTTGGCATTCGAAAAATCAGAGTCTTCAAAAATGGCATTTGCCACAGTTGTCCATTGCAGACTGCTTTCCTGAAAATTTGTCATTCGGAATTTTGCGCTAGATAGGTCCGCACCATCCATATTGGCACCGATAAAAACAGCTCCATTGGCATTTGACCAGCTCATATTCGATCGCTTCAAATCGGCATGCTGAAAGACAGCACTATCCATTTCCGCCCGTTGAAGTTCACATCCCTGAAGGGATGCACCGGTGAAGTTGGTTCCTATCAAGTTTGCACCGTTCAGCTTTGCCTCATGAAGATCAATGCCACTGAGGTCGACTCCTGAAAGATCCGCGTCAATCAAATCGGAATGTCCAAAGTGAGCGACTTTCTTTATTTGGTCAAATGATTCCGGACTCATTTCCAGTGCTATCAGAGCATGTAAAAGTTGCGCACGTTCAGGGCTCAGCGGATTATTGAATACAACGCTACCCTTTTCTACTATCCGTGGTTTTAGGGAACGAGTCAGTTCTGCTATCCGCTTGACCATTGCATCGCCCACCCTTCTTTCTGGATCTGCCGATATATCGCGATCTAATTGATCGATCAGTTGGGCAATCAATGGTGTTAAACTCTGAATTCTTTCCGCGTTCTCGCCCCTTGCAATATCTTCTAATCGTTCATAATGTTCCTTTTCAAGCGTGATCTTTTCTTCGACGCTTCTTAACTCCAAAACCCAAATAAGCGCCACTATACCGGCTATCAAGGATAGGAACCAAAACCATTTTGAACGCTTCCCTGAGGACTTATACCAATTGGTTCGGATCACTTGAAGGAGGGAAATTATTGAAACGCCAAATACAAGTCCAGCCCAAAATTGATGATGAATTTTAATCGCAGGGAATCGCAGATAAAACAGCATCCATCCTAGAATGGCGCCGAGTATCAAACCAATAAGCAAGTTCCATTTTCCTTTCATGTGCGATCGCGTCTTCAATGTTAGGAGATTTTTTGTTCAATCAAGTCGTGAGATTTAGCTTGACAAATCCAGCAGAGCTTTAAATTTGATTAAGGTGAAGACGGTAAATCATATTGCAAAACATTACAGAGAAGTACATTTTGGAGGAAACTGGACTACCACCAATTTAAAAGAGCTTCTGTCTGATGTAACATGGGAGGAAGCCACTGCAAAAGTTGCCAACTTCAACACCATTGCTGCATTGCTGTATCACATTCAATATTTCACTGAAGCGATAATTCCGGTACTACAAGGACAACCGTTGACTGCGCATGACAAATTCAGCTATGATGTTTCGGCAATTGAATCGGAAAGTGATTGGAATAGCATGAAGCAAGGCGTTTGGGAGCGCGCAGAGGTGTTAGCCGACTTAATTGAGACGGTGCCAGAACGTACACTTTGGGAATCTTTTTCAGAACCAAAATATGGCAATCACTATCGAAATTTTCATGGGATTATTGAGCACACGCACTATCATATGGGGCAAATCGCACTCCTGAAAAAGCACCTTAAGGAACGTCCCGAAAAAACATCCTCTCTCTGATGAATCCGCCGATCGAATTGAATCCTTTGCCCAATGGCAGTTTCGAGCAACGGAGAACTTAACTATCAATACAGGCTTACACCAAACGTATTTCAATCTCAACAAGCAAAATGTGATAGAACCTAGAGCGGGTATACGATACGCACTAGGCAATTCAAAATGGATCAACGCCGGCTTTGGAATTCACAGCGCCACGCACGACCTAAGTGTTTACAGCGCCGAAACAACCGACGCCAATGGTATCATGTATCAGACAAACAAGAAGCTGGGAATGACACGATCCATGCACTATGTTCTTGGCTATGAACAAATGATCACTCCGAGCTTACGCACCAAGGTTGAAGTGTATTATCAAGGCCTCTTTGACGTACCAATTATCGACTCCGCCAATAGCAGCGTTTCGGGCATCAACTCCTTTGATGGGTATGCGGATGTTCCGATGAAGAATAAAGGCACAGGTTACAACTACGGAGCTGAAATAACAATTGAGAAATACTTCACCAATCAGTGGTTTATGATGGCAACCTCTTCGCTTTACCAATCGAAGTATAAAGCGGGTGATGGCAAGGAGCGAAACACGCTTTGGAATGCCAATTACGTGAACAACTTTCAAGGAGGAAAAGAATTCAACCTCAGAAAACCAGGTCGTGTGATAAGCGTTAGCTCTAAGCTTGTATGGGCAGGAGGACAGCGTTACACACCAATTCTTTTGGACGAATCAAGAGTGGCTGGATATACCGTCCGAGACAACACAAAGATTTATGACGATAAGATGCCCGATTTCTTCAGATTAGACGCACAGTTAACGTATCGAATTGATCGACCAAAGACAACACACTCGTTTAAGATTGACTTGCAGAACGCGACGAACAGAGAGAACTATTGGAGCGAGTATTACAACCCAGAAACGGATCAGTTGGAAAAGTCAACCATGCTAGGAATACTTCCTATTATGACGTACAAAGTCCAGTTCTAAGAGAAAGCTAGGTTAGTTAGGTAGAAGGCAGTATTGGCATAAGCTGGTGCTGCCTTTTTTACTTGAACAACCTAATTATGTCGTTTCCGTTTGCAAAAACCAACAACGCAAGCAACAGGACCATTCCAACCGTTTGTGTGTATTCCATGAATTTATCGCCGGGCTTTCGACCCGTAACAATTTCATACAATAAGAAAATCACATGACCACCATCCAAAGCTGGAATCGGAAGTATGTTCATGAATGCTAAGATGAGGGACAAGAACGCTGTCATGGACCAGAATGAATGCCAATCCCATGTTGGTGAGAACATGCCACCAATGGCACCAAAACCACCAATTTGGGAAGCTCCTTCTTTAGTGAAGACAAGCTTCATGCTGCTGATGTAACCCCCGAGCTTTTCTCCTGTCTTCTTAAATCCAGCAGGAATCGATTCAAAAAAGCCGTATGTATACGTCTCCGTTTCCAAGAATTCTTGCATCGGCTTAACTCTAAATCCGATTTGACCTTCTTCGCTTACCTCAGCGTTTAATTTCATCTCGGCGCCATTTCGAACAACCACCAAATCAATCGTTTTGCCTTTGTGAGAGCGAATAGCCATTATTCCAGTGGCGGCATCCGGTGTTGGACTTCCTGAAACGGAAACAATAACATCGTCTCTCAACAACCCTGCCTTTAAGGCATTGCCATCAGGCATCACCGTATCTATAGCAAAAGGAAATCGAATCGCAAATAATCGTTTTGTCCCTTTATCAACTAACTCGAGGTTTGCCTCTTCTGGAAGCATGATCTCTTGCACCGCACCATCGCGCTCAATCTTAATGTTTCGAGTCTCATTCACCATGATCTCCATTCCGATCTGTGAGAAATACTTGGCGTCTCCTACTTCTAATATCTTATCTCCATTCTGAAAACCATAGACAGCCATGCTGCTGTCAACCGTCACACCATAGCTCATATTTGCGATGGGTAATTTTTCCTCGCCCCATGAAAACAAGACCATGCTGTAAATGAGAAATCCAAGAATTAGGTTCACTACTACACCACCAACCATGATGATCAATCGCTGCCATGCTGGCTTGCTTCTAAATTCCCAAGGCTTTGGTTCTTGCTTAAGCGCTTCGGTGTCCATGCTCTCATCGACCATTCCATCAATTTGAACGTATCCACCCATTGGGAACCAACCAATTCCATATTCAGTTTCTCCTCGCTTGATTTTGAAAAGCGAAAAGTTCATGACGTTCGGAAGCGGGAAAAGAAAGTCGAAGAAGAGGTAAAACTTCTTTACCCGAGTGCCAAATAGCCGAGCTGGGATAAAGTGCCCCAATTCATGCAATGTCACGAGTATTGATAAACTGAGCAGCAGTTGACCTGCTTTAATCCAAAATTCCGTCATAGTGCTGTAATGATTTCACGAGCAATGGCCCGTGTTTCCTTGTCTGATTCTAAGTAC
>DDCZ01000089.1:0-11116 GCA_002336485.1 Flavobacteriales bacterium UBA1993 | reverse complement strand
TGCAAGATTACGGAAGGTATCCGTATCCGGCTTTTCAAATGTGAGGGATGGATAATCCATAAAGTTGAACCGTGGATAATCGCTTGATAAGCGGTTCGGGTATCCAATCGCGTATTGAATGGGGAGTTTCATATCCGGCAGCCCCATCTGTGCTTTCATGCTTCCATCCTCGAATTGAACGATGCTATGTATAATGCTTTGAGGATGCACGATTACATCAACTTGCTCGGGTTTCAAATTGAATAACCACTTGGCCTCAATCACCTCAAGTCCTTTGTTCATCAAGGAGGCTGAATCGATCGTGATCTTAGCGCCCATCTCCCAGTTTGGGTGTTTCAACGCTTGTTCCTTTGTTACGCCAAGGAGCTGCTCGCGCGTTCTTCCACGAAATGGGCCACCTGAAGCGGTCAGGTATATCTTCTCGATTGGGTTTTGAAACTCACCGGCCAGACATTGAAAAATGGCGCTATGTTCAGAGTCTACTGGATAGATATTTACGCCCTTTTCTTGCGCCGCTTTTGTAACAATGTCTCCTGCCACTACCAAGGTTTCCTTGTTGGCAAGGGCTATTTGTTTTCCGGCTTCAATTGCTTTAAGGGTCGGCTTCAATCCTGAAAAACCTACCATGGCCGTTAAGACCACATCGATGCCTTCCATTTGAACAACTTGTTCTAGGGCATCTTCACCTGCATATGTCTTAATGTCGTGTGACCACAGCGTATCGCGAACAACTTCGTATTTGGATTCATCGCCAATCACAACTGCGTTTGGCTTAAAAAGGAGGGCTTGTTTTATGAGTAAATCAGCATTCGAATATGCGGTAAGTACTTCCACTCGAAATTTATCCGAATGCTGCGCAATCACATCTAAGGCTTGGGTGCCGATTGATCCTGTGGATCCACAAATTGCTATTCCTCTACGCTTGTCTTCGTCCATTATACCTCACTCAAAATGGGCGCGCAAAGATGCGCGTTCAGTTTGACTTATTCTCATTGATTCACAATCATTTTGAAAAGGTGGATTTGCTAAATTGCCCGTAAATTGAAACCCATGAAATTCTCGAATGCCATTTCGGCTTATCGCACGCCTTTTTTGAAAAACAGATGGATGCAATTATTCGCCATCGTCTTTCTGGGAATATGGGGCAGCACGCTTATCGGAACTACCGACATGGCGAATTGGATACTCGAAAACACACTGACGGTTTTGTTTTCAATCTTCCTAATCGTAACCTACAAGCGTTATCAGTTTAGCGACCTGACCTACCTGCTTTTTTGCATCTACTTGTGCTTGCATGTTTATGGGGCGAAATATACTTACGCTGAAAACCCATTTGGGTATTGGCTACAAGACGCGATGGATTTTGAACGAAACCACTATGACCGGATAGTTCACTTTGGTTTTGGATTTCTTCTGGCCTACCCAATGCGTGAAATGTTTCTCAAATGGATCAAATTTCCACGCTGGGTCAGTTGGGCCCTTCCTATCGAAATAACGTTAAGCGTGAGCGGATTATATGAATTAATTGAGTGGGCTGTCGCCGACATTCTATTCACCGAACAAGGAGCTGCGTATTTAGGCACACAGGGAGACATATGGGATGCTCAGAAGGATATGTTTTTAGCGACGCTCGGTGCCATCATCGCCACCACTGTTGTTTCTAGTTTGAAGGAAATTTTCAATATCAAGGAGGAAGATAAAAACTGATCTATTTATGAAAACCATTTACTTGACATTGGCCGTAGCGGGCTTCATTGCACCAAACATTTTTGTCACACTTGTTTCGATTGAAACGGGAAACATTCTGCTCTACTTGGATCCCTTAGCCACGATCGACGGAATGTTTGCCAACCAGATTTCAACGGCATTCATGGTTGATTTGTTCTTCGTTGTGGGCGTATTCTTTTTATGGTCTCATACAGAAGCCAAGAAATTAAAAATGGCACATCCGTGGAAATTATGGATTCTGACTATGTTGTTTGGAATCGCCGTAGCGTTCCCATTATTCCTTTTTCAACGCGAAAATCACACGAGTAAAGTGAGCTGAATTTTCGTGTTTCCTGTCCGCCGTTATGAAATTCTCAACTGGATTTATCACTTGTTGCGGTATAACTCTTAAATTGCACATATAATTCTATGAAGCCATGAAGCACATTACTATCGCAGGAACAGATCATCATCCTACGGTTGATTTTGACCCAAGCACAGGGGTAATGCTTCTAGGTGGAAGATCGATTCCAGCAAATCCACAAGAGTTTTACGAGCCGCTGATCGCTTGGATCCTTGAATATGCCGAGGCTCCTAAGCCAGAAAGCCGAATGAAAATTGATTTAGAGTACTTCAATACGGGTTCTTCTAAAAAGATTTGGGATGTGATGCGCACGCTTAAAAAACTGAACGATGCCGGACAAACCAACTTGGTGGTAGAATGGTACTTTGATGAGGATGACGAGGACATGGAAGAAGCGGCACAAGAATATGAGGAACTCATGGAAATGAAGTTCTCTATGCATCCAAAAAAGGAGTAAGCTTTCCTTAATTCAGGAGCTTTCGTTCTCCAATTAATTTCAATCAATTTTCAATTTAGCGTTGTTTAACGCTCACGTATGTCTCAGCACACAGACATTTCTTTTAGAGGCATCCTAAACGTTGCCCTTCCCATGGTTTTGATGGGCCTATCTCACAATGTCATTAATGCGGCAGATACCGCATTTATGGGCCGATTGGGCGAAATTCCAATTGGTGCGGTTGGCAATGGGGCTATCCTCTACTTTATACCAATATTGGTTTTAATGGGGTTAAGCCTAGGGGGCCAAATTATCATTGGTCGTAGAAATGGAGAGGGCAATCAAGCCAAAATCGGCATTGTTTTCTGGCAAACTTTTTATGCGCATATCGCTCTTGGTATTCTTGGATTTATTGCGATCTATTTTTTCAGTGAGTCATTGATGCATCGATTAAGCGGTTCTCAAGAAATTGCCACGGAAGCTGCTCGATATCTCAAAATTCGCGCACCCGGAATTATTGTCGTCTCCATCGCCATTGGCTTCAATGCATTCTATGTTGGCATAACCAAAACACGCATCGTTGGCCTGGCAAATGTTTCCATGGCCATTGTCAATGTGATGTGCAACTACGTGCTGGTATTTGGAAAACTAGGTTTTCCTGCTCTTGGAATTGAAGGCGCCGCCTGGGCATCTTTGATTTCTGAGATTCTTTTGTTGGGCGCTTTTGTCTTCTACTTCTCATTCTTCACAGACAAAAAACCCTACAACATTCCAAGGTTTGCCAAGCCAAACTTCCCAATCATTCAAAATATCTTTAAAATCGGCGGACCGGCGATGTTTCAAAGTTTCATCACCCTCAGTGCTTGGTTTGCCTTCTTCACGTTAATCGAACACCTTGGGACATATGAATTAGCCGTGTCTCACCTGGTAAGGATAGTGTATGTCTTTGTAATCATTCCAGTCTTTAGTCTAAGCGATGCAGTAGCGACGTTGACTAGCAATTTACTTGGCGAAAACAGAGCCGATGAAGTGCGCAAAATGGCGTGGAAGTCGGTCTATTTGGGTTGGATTACAAACCTCATTTTCGCTCCCTTCTTTTGGTTTATGCCCGACAAATTAGCCATGATCTTTACCGAGTATGAGCACCTTGCCGCAGGCACCATCGACATTTTGCGAATGATGATCGGTGTGAGCTTCATCTTCACTGTGGCTATGGTCTTGTCTAAAGTCATAATTGGCACTGGACGCACGGCACACGCGATGTATTTAGAACTTGCCACTGTGGTGGCGTACGTGCTTTATGCCTACGTAGCCATCGAAATAATGGATGTATCGCTCATCGTGGTTTGGATAGACGAATTCATTTACTTTGGAGTAATGTTAGTTTTATCTGCCGTGTATTTGAAGTATGCGAAATGGCAAAACGCCACGGTTTAACCGCCATGGATGATTCCAATTGAACCCATACATATAGCGCTCATTGGCCCAGTAGCTTTCGTGATCATGTTTGTATTGCTCAACTGGAATCGGTTGAATATAGCAGGCAAGCTTTCCCTGGCCGCACTTATGTATGTTCTATCCGTTTTAATTGGCGCATTATCTGGCGCATACCTCAACGTACCAAATGTGAGCAGTGCATACGTCTCTGGTATGATTGCACCCATAGTATTGGGAACAATCTTGTCATTGATCCTCTGGATTGGATCAACAAAAACACTCAGTTTTTTCAGGAAAACCCCGAATAATCAAATCGACAACGAGGACGAATTTCTAGATCACTTTGACGAAAGTTGAATTAATCTTCGTCCATACTTTCTACGATATCCTCGTCGTCACCATGTTTATCTTCAAAGCCTTCGCGGACATCATCCTTTAGGTTACCATCGTCATCGTAATCATCGTCCTCTTCAATAATTTCGGCCGCACGTGCCTTCGTCATTTTCAAGAGATATATTTTATCCTCGGTTTCAAATCTCAAAGCCGATGTCAATTCACCCTTGAATGGAAAGCGAATTAAATGCTCAAGGAATCCCTCTGGATATGCAAGTTTTATTTGTTCTTGTAAGTCATCGCTCACATTGACAAATGATGTGATGACTTTAGGTTTGGTATTAGTTTCCATTACGTATTTAGGGTTAAAAGGTATGCGAAGATCAATGCTAACATTGATGGTCATCCACTCAGGTTTATTGAAATGTTGGTAGTTTAATATGCAGATATCAGCGAAAAGAAATTTCGCAGAGTGTGTCGAATTTCTCGACCGAAAGAACAAATGAAGAACTATAAAAACTCGATGAATCTAGACTAAAACCAAAACCATTCCGATGGAAATAATGGCTCAAAATTATCGAATAGAAACATGAGTGAATGAATCATTTAAAATGAACAAGTTTGGGTTTCGCCTTGTCCAATTCATACGTAAAATTAGATTCAAATTGAATTCAAAACACCAATTCGTGCCTTTTGAATAAAAAATAATTTCATCCCTGTAAATCAATTACTTAAAACAGAAATCGTAGTAGTATAATGATCTTTTTCACCGTCGAGTTGGCCTAGTTTCGTCCAAACTTTCAGATTATCTGCACCTTTAATCCATGCGAACTCCTCTCTTTATTGAGGGCCTATTATCTTGGTCCATCCTGTTGCTTCTATCATCTTGTAATTCATACAAAATGGCGGAGCACTATGTTGGGCGAAAATTTGAACGTGGTGGCCTAAAAAACCACCTCTTAGAGGTAGAGGACTTTCAAATAGATTATTGGGATAGCGGAGGCGAAAAGCCCCCCATCGTTTTGGTACACGGCTTTGGGACATCTCCAACAATTCAATGGTTTAGACAGGTCAAGGCCTTGAGTCAGACACATCGGGTCATTGTGCCCAGCCTTTTATACTTCGGGAAAAGCAGACCAACCAACATTCCGCGATATGAACTCCAATCACAAGTAGATTTAGTAAAAGTCCTATTGAAACATTTAGAGATTGAAAGCTACGTCCTTTGTGGCGTAAGCTATGGCGGATTGGTCGCTGGCGAAGTTGCGCGTCAATCGAGCAAGCAAATCGAAAAGTTGATTTTGTTTGATGCCCCTTTGAAGTTTTATGGCCAAGCCGATATCGACCATGTTTGCAAAACATATGACGTAAATGAGATTCAAGACTTCTTCGTGCCGTATGACCATCAGGGAATGAAAAAGCTCATTCATGCAGGATTCTACCGAGCGCCACCTATCCCTACTCCATTCCTTCGAAGTTTTTACGCCGCACAATATGAACCCGTCGCCAATGATATGCGGCAACTGCTCATCCACCTTCAGTCAGAAGAGGAGAAATATGCCGCAATGGAATACGACTTTTCGTTCCCGATGCTCATCCTGTGGGGCGCACACGACGATATCGTTCGGTTAAATCGAGGCCAAGAGATGCACGCGTATTTTCCGCAAAGCCAATTCACCAAATTCGAAAAATCAAAGCACTTTCCAAACATAGAACAGCATCGAAAATTCAATCGCATAATGACTTCTTTCCTGAACGAAGGAAGTGAGTAGCTTCGCGACGAATGGATCAGGACGGCACACGAATCAATAAGTACCTAAGCGAACTGGGAATCTGCTCTAGACGAGAGGCGGATAAGTGGATTGCAATGGGTCGTGTCACAATCAATGGCAAGCGGCCCGAACCTGGAACACGTGTCACTAAGCGATCAAAAGTCCGAGTTGACGGCCGCGTGGTTTCCGAGCCGGACGAACCAGATGTATACTTGGTGCTCAATAAACCTCCTGGGATAGTTTGCACCACAGATGAGAGCGATCGAAACAACATCGTTGAATTTGTCAATTACCCAAAACGTGTATTCCCAATTGGCCGGCTAGACAAGCCAAGCGAAGGATTGATTTTTATGACAAGCGATGGCGACATCGTTAACAAGATACTGCGTGCTGGCAACGAACACGAAAAGGAATATGAGGTTACGGTAGACAAGCAGGTAACTCCAAGCTTTATTGATCAAATGAGTAAGGGTGTTCCGATCATGGGAACGAGGACAAAAAAATGCAAGGTAGAGATGATCACTCCGCATAGTTTCCGAATCACATTGGTACAAGGAATGAACCGTCAAATTCGACGTATGTGCGAGTACTTCGAATACGATGTGAAGAAGCTAAAGCGGACAAGAATCATGAATGTTAAGCTCGATGTTCCACCCGGAAACTGGCGCGAATTAACGGAAGCTGAATTGGCTGAAATTTTGAGAATGACACGCGACTCCAGCAAGACTCAAGGTGCAAAAAAAGCGCCCGCCGCTTCAAAATCAAAGGCTAGTTCTGGGTCTAACTCTGGATCAAAAACGAGTGTAAGCCGGAAGAAACCAGCTGGGTTTAGTCGTAAACCGGCTTCATCAAAAAAGAAATCATCAAAGGCGAACAACCGCGATACGGGTCCTCGAAAAAAGAACTCACAAAAAGGCCGGCGAGGCACAAGGTAAATCCAATCTATTCATTGGACGAAGAACTAAACTTTACCGCCACTGGACCAACAGTATGAACATAAATTCGCTTAATCAGCTTTATTTTAATCGCTTAAAACAAGAATATGAACTGGACCGAAGAATCTCTACCAGAAGGAAAGTCAAGACTGACACGCACATTCCAATTCAAGAATTTTGTGGAGGCTTGGGGTTTTATGTCCCAAGTTGCTATCCTAGCTGAAAAGGCAAACCATCACCCAGATTGGAGCAACGTTTATAATCGAGTCACCATTCATTTAAATACGCACGATGCAGGCGGAATTATCACGGATAAGGATCGGGCCTTGGCTGAATCAATAAATGCCCTTTCTTTTGGTAAATAAGCGCGACCAACTCCAAGCACATAGTGCATCGCTGTATGCGCTAGCACCCGGGAGATCGGTTGGAACACTGTTCAGCGCCGGTGCAGATAATGTTGTAGCCGAATGGAATTTGGAAACAGGGGAACCAAACCCATTTGCCATAAAAACAGAACGCACTGTTTATAGCCTTTTGAATATAGATCGAAAACGACTGGTCATCGGCACCATAACTGGCGGCATGCACGTAATTGATCTTGAAACGAGACAAGAGATTCGACTCCTCCAGTTTCATGAAAAGGGAATTTTTCACATGCTGGCGATCGAAGCTGCAAACCAAATCGTTTGTGCATGCGCTGATGGTAGCATAAGCGTATGGAACAGCACCGATTGGAGCCTCGAAAGACACATTCAATGCACGAGTGAAAAGGTCAGACGCCTCGCCTTGAGCCCTGATGGAGGATTACTTGCGACTGCATGCGGCGATGGACACGTTCGGATATTTGAAACAAACGAGTTCCGTCTAGTATATGATCTTGAGGCACATGAAGACGGAGCCAATTCCGTGGCATTTCTGCCAAACGGCGATTTGCTCAGTGGCGGCAAGGATGCAATGCTATGCCGCTGGTCTGTCGAGGACGGGTTTACACGCACAATCAACGTACCCGCCCACAACTTTGCTATTTACGACATCGTGGTTACTCCAACATTTGTTGGAACCATGAGCCGTGACAAGACTGTAAAGATTTGGAACCCGGATGACCTAAGCTCCCCTACTCGACTAGATCGGGCTAAGGCCGGTGGACATATCAATTCCGTGAATGCTGGGATTTGGCTTGAAGAAGAACAGCTATTGGCGACCTGTGGAGATGATCGCAGCATTATAACATGGCAATCAAACAGCTAGTATAAGTCGAATTTCAACTATTCGTCGTGTTCGCGGCTCTTAACCGGCTTCACTTTGTAGGCTGCTTCGAGTTCTTTGCGCTCCTCTTCGATCCGATCTAACTGTTCCTGAGGAATTGGCTTATCCAAGTCGGGTTTCCCTGCTTCTACCCAAGCCGAATACCAAAAACTACCAACGGAGATTATTGCATCACGCATTCGGCGCTCCACCATATGATTTAGCATGACATGGTACTCTGCACTGAAATCACGGGAGTAGACTTTGACTGTCGACCGACCTCGTTCCTCAAAGGCATATTTCCTATCGGATGGAAACTCTTCGGTCAACGCGCGTTCAAATTCCAAGACAGAATCGACAGCATTGTGGCTCTCTTCAACCGCATCCCAAATCACGTCGAGCGGTCTATCGATTAATTTGGCCTTGCCCACAAAGTAATCGTAGTCTTCGGCATACAATTCCGGCAATCTTGATTCCCAAAACCCGTGAATTCCATGTTGGTTGGTCATTTGACCATTATAGTTTTCGGTGGTGTGCAGCGGCACATGTGCATCGGCAATATAATGCCCGATATCTGCCGATGTCTTGAGAATGTAAGGGATGTCTTTCTCCTTGAATGCGTGAACAAGTCTATTATACATTCGTTCTACATGCCATGGCACAATGCCGTATGCTTGAAGTGTGTCTTCGGTGTATTTATCAATGGCATCGTTCCATTCTCGAGGAACGGCGTCAAATGGATTTTCGCCAAAGTGATCGATGTCAATATAGTGCCGTGCTGCCTCTTCCTTCACCACGTATCGGCGCATATCAGGATCAACGGCATGCGCTGAAACAAATTCCAAATGTTGCTTGTAAAAACCCATTAGGTCTGTAGGCAATGTGAAAACCGCCATTCTGTTTATGGACTTATGGCCATAAAAACCCCAGCAAAACAGATCCAGCGGTGCAATGCACAGAATTGACAGAAGGGCTATTCGAGCGATGTTCAGCATCATTCGAATGTAATCATTGATTTCATCGAGGGCCTCTTGTGAGCGATGAGTCGAATTGGCTTAATGAAGTTATTCGCCAAGTTTCAAAAACGGAAAACGACAGACTTTAGCGGAGAGCGATTTGTTCCGGATGATAATTCTAACCTCGGTATCCACAGCGCTAAACTCCTTCTTGACATATCCCATCGCAATGGCCTTATCCATAGAAGGAGACTTCGTTCCACTGGTTACATGTCCAATGACATTTCCATCTATATCCTGAATCTCATAACCCTGACGTGGAATAGGACCTTTTTCGATTTCGTGAAAGCCGACCAATTTTCGCGTAACACCTGCTTCTTTCTGTGCCTTCAGCGCTTCAGAATTAGTGAATTCCTTGGTGTACTTAGTGATCCATCCTAGACCAGCCTCATGTGGTGACGTAGTATCGTCGATGTCATTACCATAAAGGCAAAACCCCATCTCCATGCGCAAGGTATCTCTTGCTCCTAAACCTGCAGGGGCAATCCCAACTGATTTGCCGGCTTCGAAAACAGCATCCCAAACCTTTTCAGCAATGTCGTTCGTAAAGTAAATTTCATACCCACCAGAACCTGTATAACCAGTAGTTGCAACAATCACATTTTCCTGACCAGCAAACGTCCCGACTTGAACCGTGTAATACGGCATTGAAGCGATATCTATATCTGTTAACGACGCAATGGCCTCTGTGGCCTTTGGCCCTTGTATAGCGAGCAAAGAGAAATTATCAGACAAGTCTGTCATCTTCACATTTTCGGTATTGAATTTTGAAATCCAATTCCAGTCCTTCTCCATGTTTGAGGCGTTCACCACAAGCATGTAATCGTCTTCGGCAAGGCAGTAGACAAGTAGATCATCTACAATTCCGCCTTCTTCATTTGGCAAACACGAATACTGAACCTTTCCAGGAGTTAGTTTAGATGCATCATTTGTGGTAACACGCTGGATTAAATCCAACGATCCAGGGCCTGATACAAAAAACTCGCCCATATGACTTACATCAAAAACGCCAACGCCATTTCTAACATTGAGGTGTTCTTCGCCAAGGTTTGTATACTGAACTGGCATATCGTAACCAGCAAATGGGACCATCTTCGCTCCAAGAGCCAAGTGCTTATCGTTTAGTGCAGTCTTCTTCATGTGATGTGTATGAGGTTCTAAAAAAGAGGCGCAAACCTAGCTTTTTCCAGCCAATTCGTTGAGCATTTGAAGCAGCCTTCCCTGAGCGAAATTTACTGAATACCGATCTTCAATGGTCTTGCGACCTGCGGCTCCAATTTCACCCCTAAGCAATTCGGAGTCAATAAGATTGGAAATGCGACTAACCCACTCATCCGTTGTCTTTGGTAAATATCCATTGACACCGTCCTGAATTATTTCTGGATTGACACCCACTGGCGACATTACTGTTGGAATAGACAAACTCATGTATTGAATGCCCTTAAACCCACATTTCCCTTTCGACCACTCATCGTCTGATAGTGGCATCATTCCAATATCAATCTGATCTAAGTTCTCTATCTCCCGGGTCCGATCCCAATAAATGGTCTCAATATCAAGTCCCTTAATTTCTATCGGCCGTTCGGTTATGGCTATGAATCTGATCCTGGCCCCATATTTTTCTTTGAGTATCCGAAGCCAGGGTTCGGCAAGTAGAAAGTGACGATTGGTTGTCTGCGAGCCCGTCCACCCAATGGTAATCACTCCCTCTACTCTTTTCTTTCTGGTCTTGTAGAAATCGGTGTCAATAACCGTTGGCAGCACCTGCACATTTTCGTTGTATTCTTTAGCATAGTTGGCAAGGAATGCGTTACCAGCAATGACAAGATCAGAGAGCCCAATTATTTTTTTTGTCTTAGATGGATCTTTTA
>DDCZ01000090.1:58547-82309 GCA_002336485.1 Flavobacteriales bacterium UBA1993 | reverse complement strand
ATCACAAATCCAGAGCGAATCGATGGGAAAGGTTATGGCGAGACACAGCTTGTAAACGATTGTGGATGCGAAGGAAGTGTAGTGTCTGATTGTTCAGAAGACCAGCATCAGGAAAATCGGCGTACTGAGTTTAAGATTACAAAGGCCAAATAGGCTATATTGAGGGCAACGCCTCGTCCATCATTACCGGACTTCCAACATAAAAAGGACACCGCTGGTGAAGCTCAGTTGGTTTAATGTCGAGGATGTTTTGGACGCCGTCGGATCCTTTTCCACCAGCATTTTCTGCCAGAAAACTCATAGGGTTACACTCATAAAGCAATCGCAACTTTCCATTCGGTGAATCCACTGTGGCTGGGTAGACATAGATGCCGCCTTTCAACAAGTTTCTATGGAAATCCGCGACCAAAGAACCTATATACCTACCAGTGTACATGCGTTTCCCATCTTCCTTTCGCTTGTCTTTGCAATGTTGTGCGTAGCGCTTCAGGTTATCGTCAAAGTCATCCAAGTTCACCTCGTTGATCGAATAGACTTTTCCATCAGCTGGAATTTTAACATTCTCACTGATTAGCTGATACGTGCCGCTTTCTGGATCGAGCGTATAGATATGCGTACCGTTTCCTGTGGAAAGCACCATCTGAGTGCTCACACTATAGTTTACATAACCTGCAGCAACTTGATCTCTTCCTGCTTGTAAAAAATCAGCTTCAATCAGTGTTTCTCCACTTTTTGAAACACGCCTATAGATTGCGAATATGGTACCTATTGCCACATTAACATCAATATTTGATGACCCGTCAAGAGGATCAATCATCACCACATATTCACCCTTGAGCGACTCGTCAAACTGAAGTGCATTGTCTTGTTCTTCGCTCGCTAAACCCGCCACTTGGCCCGAGCCTCGAAATGCATGTATAAAGCACTCATCGGCGTAGACATCCAACTTTTGCTGCTCTTCACCCTGAATGTTTTCCGAACCTTTTGCCCCGTAAATATCTGCCCCGAGCCCTGCCCTGCTTACTTCGCTTTGAACAATTTTTGATGCATCTTCAATTGCTGAGAAAAGTTCCACAAGCGCCTCGTTTGCGCCTTGATCTGCTAGATGTTTATTGAGCTCCATCGACTACTTAAATTTTGACAAAGGTGATAATTTCCCAGTCTTACCACTCGCATTTAATTCCACTTCAGCCTTTGTTAGTGGCGTCAATCCTGCTTGTAGAAATCGATAACTATCAAGTGAATAAATCACCTCATACCCAATAGGCAAAATTTCATCCGTGATAATGGCTGGCAGGTCGTTTTTATGCGAACTGAAATAGCGCTTCTTAAAGAGCGAAAAGAGTTCCGTGCCTTTGCTGTCAAAAACGGTAAAATGAACTTTCATCACGCGGTCATAGTTCTCGGACTCCAGTGCCTGTTGATTTTTCGGGGCATTCAACAGATCCAATTCATTGACAAAAAGGAAGTAATTCGCATCATACTTTGGAGCCATTGAGTCAATTAATATTTGATTGTAAATCTTAGCCTTAGTGATGAGCTCACGCGTGTCTTCAACGCTTACAATTTGTCCACGTTCAATCCGAGTTCCCGGTTCCGGTCCTTTGTCCACATTGGTTTGCAGTTTTACCCAATAATTTGCGAGCGTCTTTTTGAACCCTTGATCTTTTGCCACTACGGGCGCTACATAAGGTACTATTGGATTCGAGATCACCTTAAACATAAAGTCCAAATCTTCATTGATCACAGGATCATCGGCGTGCATGCTCACATATTCGTTGTACTCTTTTGCACCTATCAGAATAGCATTGTCGAGTCCCTTTCTGAAAAACCCTCGAGTATGGTTATAGGTGTATTGTGTGCCCTCAGCTATGTTGCGATCAATTTCACTCATGTACCTATCAGGGTGAAATGGAGCTATCACAATGGTTGGACGCTCTAACATGGCAATACTGTCTTTATAAAACCCTAGATAGAGCGAGTCATTTGTAGGACCATATCCGTTTTGGCCCACGGCCGAAATAGAAACGGCCACGAATAGGAAGAGCATCAATGATTTCATTCAATAAAATTAGTTCCATGAAGCCCTTCCATGCACTGCCTTTTAGCTCATTTGCAACAGCAAGATGTGAACAGTCACCGATGATGTTGGTCAGTTTCTTTCGTCAGCTTGAACGCCTTATTAACTTTGTTAGGTAAAACAAACACACATGCCCTTCTATCACAAACTCGGCAACATTCCTCCTAAACGCCACACGCAATTCCGTCAGGAAAATGGAGAACTATATCAGGAGCAGTTATTTGGAACCGTCGGTTTCGATGGCATGTCCACCAACTCATACCATGTGCACGCTCCAACCCGTGTGGCAGAGGTCGGTGAATCTGTAAGCATGACGGCAGAGATTGCGGTTGAGAATAACATAAAATCCCGCATGCTCAAGGGATGGGATGTAGAACCCAAAGATGACTACCTCGAGAGTCGAGTTCCCGTTCTGGTGAACAACGACGTACAGCTCATTCTATCAGCGCCAAGAAAATCTCTGAGAGCTTACTTCTATAAGAACACGGATGCAGACGAGCTGATTTTTGTGCATAAAGGCACTGGGAAACTGCGCACCCATCTCGGAAACATTGATTTCAAGTATGGAGACTACCTAGTCATCCCGAGGGGCATGATTTACCAAATTGACTTTGACGGTGAAGACAACCGCCTGTTCATTACCGAATCTCGTCAACCCATTTACACTCCGAAAAAATATCGAAACTGGTTTGGTCAATTGTTGGAGCACTCTCCCTTTTGTGAGCGCGACATGCGTCCGCCATCTGAGCTTGAAACACACGATGAAAAGGGTGGTTTTCTAATGAAAATTAAGAAGCAGGACGTCCTTCATTCTTTAACATACGATCGGCACCCATTTGACGTAGCAGGATGGGATGGATACAATTTTCCATATGCGTTTAGCATTCATGACTTTGAGCCAATAACGGGTCGAGTGCACCAACCACCACCCGTGCATCAAACATTCGAAACTTCAACGTTTGTAATCTGCTCCTTCGTGCCGCGGTTGTATGACTACCATCCTAACGCAATTCCTGCCCCGTATAATCACAGCAACATCGACTCTGATGAAGTGCTCTATTACGTGGATGGCGATTTTATGAGCAGAAACCACGTCGAAAAAGGATACATCTCACTGCATCCAGCAGGAATACCACATGGCCCGCACCCTGGAGCCATGGAGCGCAGTATTGGACAAAAAGAAACAGTAGAATTAGCCGTAATGGTGGATACCTTTGCGCCATTAAAAGTCACAAAGCAAGCCTTAGGAATTGACGATTCTACTTACTGGAAAAGTTGGATTGACTAAACCACAGAATTATGGAGACAGCAAACAAAAAGGAAAACGTAAAATACGGTACAGATAAAATCTTCCAAGATGCCGAGGATTTCTTGCCATTGCTAGGAACGGATTATGTTGAGCTTATCGTAGGAAATGCGAAGCAATCAGCCCATTTCTATAAAACAGCATTTGGTTTTCAATCCATTGCGTATGCTGGAATGGAAACTGGAGTCAAAGACCGCACATCTTATGTGCTTGGTCAAGACAAAATTCGTCTCGTACTCACAACGCCTCTTCAAGGAGACGGATGGATGAATGAACACTTAAACACACACGGCGATGGCGTAAAGGTTGTTGCCCTTTGGGTTGAGGATGCCACAAAGGCTTGGGAAGAGACAACCAGTCGCGGTGCGAAATCCTTTATGGAGCCGACACGTGAGGAGGACGAAAACGGACACATTATCAAATCGGGTATTCATACATATGGTGAAACGGTTCACATTTTCATTGAGCGTAAAAACTACAACGGAACATTTTTACCTGGATACAGAAAATGGGAGTCGCATTACAACCCATCTGAGGTTGGCTTAAAGTTTATCGACCACATGGTTGGAAACGTAGACTGGGGCGAAATGAATACATGGGTAGACTTCTACGCCAAAGTGATGGGGTTTGCACAGATCGTAACCTTTGATGATAAAGATATTTCGACCGAATACACCGCCTTGATGAGCAAGGTGATGAGTAATGGCAACGGTCGCATCAAATTTCCAATCAATGAACCTGCCGAGGGTCGAAAGAAATCTCAAATTGAGGAATACATAGACTACTATAAAGGCCCTGGAGTACAACATATCGCCGTAGCAACAGAAGACATTGTGAAGACAGTGACTCAAATGCGGGACAGAGGTGTGGAATTCTTATACGTTCCTGACAACTATTATGAAACCTTAAAGGAGCGCGTTGGCGAGATCGACGAGGACATAAGTGTGTTGAAAGAGCACGGCATCCTAGTTGATCGTGATGACGAAGGATACCTGCTTCAATTATTCACAAAGCCTGTAGTAGATAGACCTACGATGTTCTTTGAAATCATTCAAAGAAAAGGAGCTTGGAGCTTTGGAAAAGGAAACTTTCAGGCATTATTTGAGGCGATAGAAAGAGAGCAAGAGAACAGGGGAACCCTCTAAAACTCTTAGAAACAAAAAAAGCCGAGTGAATCACTCGGCTTTTTTTATGCTCAATTTTCTAACTATTGCTTGATAAACTTCGCGCTTACGATTGAAGAACCTGAAGTCATCTCAACAATGTACACACCTGAGTTTATCTTGGATATGTCAAGGTTAACTTGATATAATCCAGCTTGATCTGAAATGGTCTGGTTAAAAACAACTCTTCCCATTACATCACGCACAACAATCTGATTGTCAACTCCAGCCTTTAAATCAGCGTTGATGTTAACCATGTTGCTTGCTGGATTAGGATAGACCTTAAGGTCATCGCTAGAATGACGGACAACTTCATTTAAACCAACCGTAGGCACTCCGCATTCGATTGATAAGGCGTCATTGTAATCTACTTGTGCACCATTGTCAATCAAGCCGTTTCCGTCCATCAACATTCCAATAACATGAAGGTGATCAAGATCCCACTCGTTTGACACATCAATTGTGAATTCGAATGTATATGTCTCAGCGATCTCGCCTCCATCAGGAAACGCATCTTCAAGGCCGTTAAATGACGGCTCAATCATTCGCGCTACGTGGTCATAAACCATATCATTTGCTGATACTGGATTCGCAGCGTTGTGCCAATCATGCCCAGCGCCCGATAGTTCGCCACTCGCTCCACCAGAATAATAATTGGCTTGCGCAAACTGGCTACCAGTTCCTGTGACCCCGTTTTCGCTTAAGGCAACTGCCACTCTCCAGCTGTCATCAAAGTCGCTCGTTGGTGTAACCATTAGTGTTACTGTCATTTCTTCTTCCGTCTCATCTAAACTTGCCGATAGGCAAAGCTCTGCCGAAGCATCTAGCACTACGCGATCTAGAAAATCGCCTTCCATAACAGAAGGATCAATATCACCACCACGATCAACAAGTGAACTTGGATATCCGCCAATCAACGTTCCAATTCCGTCATCGTATTCTGCATAAACCATTGGATCGCCATTATGCACGGCAAGGCCGATGAAGTTTTCAGGGTAAGTCTCTTGCATGTATTCCATCCACACTGCACCGCGAGGGCACCATCCGCACCAAGTTCCAGTCGCTTCTTCCACCACTACCATCTTGTTAAGTCCTGGAGCTGTTGGGTCTACCGTGGTAGAAGCATCATCATCACTTGAATCATCATCGCTCGCAGCACCATTTACATTCTTGATTGTGGCTGTCATCATATTCGAACCAGCAACTAGTGTCACCGCATCGGTAAATTCGACCGCGTATTCATCATAAGAGGCAAGCGAAACACCCGTAACCGATTCGGTAATGGTAGTTCCATTATATGTTAGATCAACGTCGAATGATGTAATGTCATTAACTCCAAGGTTTCTAGCCATAACTGTCGGCTTCTTAGCCTGACCCACCAAACCATTGACCGGATTGATACCGGTAAGGGCACCATTATCATCTGGTAATATTGCAGAGGTGTACTCATAGCTTACATCGTCAACCCAGAAGATCGCCGATCCATTTCCACCATTGGTGTTGTTGTACGCATAGATATTCAGAGCAGCCACTTTGTTGATCGTATTGCTGAATGAACCTTGTGAGGAACCATCAACAAAAAATTCCCACTCATTTTGATTTAGATCAATTTCAAAGCTTAATTCCACCCATTGACCAGTTGTATATGAACCTGTTAATAACGGGCCATTGGTATTTGCGATGTCAATATCGCCGTCTTGATTCATGGTGCACTCAAATGCCCATTCTTGTCCAACAGTTGTGTTGGCTTGGAAGTTCCAGTAGGCCCCAGAACCAGATGCCACGTATATCATCATTTCATATGTGAAGTTTCCAGTGGTGTATTGTCCGCCAAATGGCAACACGACATCATCAGGTCCACCGGCGGCACTCGCGGCCTCAAAATAAATGGCATTATCTCCTCCATTGGCAAGGTCATCCACAATTTGGACATCGTCAGCACCACCGTTCACGCCACTCCAGGTTTCCCAGTTTGAAGATTCACTTCCCAGGTAGTTTCCTACTGTGTAAGATTCGAACCCATCCGTTAGAGATTGGGCGTTTCCGGCCGCGCAAATCAATAGCGCACCCGCAATTAGTTGTAATTTTTTCATGCTTGTTTAGTTAGAACTTACTAAGTAACAGAAAATTAAGTGCGTGGCCTAATCAAGGTTTGGGGTAGGATTCTAAGAATCGTAGAAGTCCTTGAGCAAATTTCTGTAGGCGCTAAACAGTTTGGACTTGGATACGAATCCAACATAATGACCCGCCTCATCGAGCACGGGAAGGTTCCATGCGCCGCTTTGTTCAAACTTCCGCATCACCACATCCATATTATCCTCTTTACTGACAAAGTCATGCGCATCGTTCATCAAATCGTGTACAAACGTGGTTTGATAAAGGTCTTGATTGAAAATAATATGGCGTATTTCATTCAAATTAACGATGCCAATTAGGTTGTTCTTTTCATCCACAACCGGAAAAAGGTTTCGCTTCGACTCAGAGATGGTCTTAACTAAATCGCCCAGTGTGTTGTATGGATCAACGGTCGTAAAATCTGTTTCTATTTCGCGGTGGAGACGCATCAAAGTCAAGACTGCTTGGTCTTTGTCGTGTGTGATTAACTCGCCTCTACGCGCAAGCTGTGTGGTGTATATACTGTGCGGCTTGAACTGTTTCACAGTTACAAAGGCAATGGAAGATGTAATCATAAGTGGAACAAACAGCTCGTAGCCGCCCGTTATTTCTGCAATTAAAAATATCGCCATTAACGGGGCGTGAAGTGTCCCGGCCAACATGCCGGCCATCGCCACTAACGTGAAGTTGGTCACCGGCAGTTCGGCCAAGCCAAACAGGTTTACGGCGCGTACGTAGACGAATCCAAACATGGCTCCCATAAATAATGTGGGAGCGAACATTCCTCCGATTCCGCCAGCGCGAAACGTCAAGGTTGCGGCTATGACCTTGGTCAAGCCGAGCACGAGCACGAATCCAAGTAACACATAAATGTTGCCCACATAATCTTCAAATAAGCTGTTTTGAAGGATGTCATATGACCTGCCTTCAATTATCGCATTTACCGCCTCATATCCTTCACCATATAGCGGGGGCAAAAGGAATAACAACCCTCCCAAAGCCGAGCCAGCAATGATCGTTTTGGTTCGTTGACGTTTCATACTGTCAAAGACCTTCGTGATCCAATTAAATGAACTATAGAAGTATAGGCAGGCAATGCCTGTGAAAATGCCCAGTCCGACGTAATACGGTAAATGAGAAAACCGAACCTCTTCGGTGATGTCGAAATGGAAGAGAATATCTCCTCCTAAAAAAAACTTCGATGTAATAGCCGCCGTAGCAGATGCAAGCAATAATGGAATGAGCGATGCCGTGGTGAGGTCCAGCATGATCACTTCAATGGCAAAGACAATTGCCGCAATTGGCGCATTAAAGAGGGATGCCATCGCACCTGCGGCGGCACACCCAATCAGAAGGGTTCGGGTTTTATATGGAAGTTTGAATAACGTTCCGATGTTCGCGCCCCATGCCGAGGTGGTGCCAACTGTTGGCCCCTCAAGTCCAGCACTACCGCCAAACCCAACGGTAATTGAAGCCGTAACTACGGAGCTATACAGGTTATGCATTCGGATCAGAGCATTCTTCTTGGAAATGGCATGCAGTGCATTCGGTATACCATGATTTACCGGTTGCTTCACCATCTTCCGAATGATCCATTGGGCTAGTAATATTCCAACTACGGGATAAAAGATATACAGCACGTACTCATAGTCTACGAAGAAGCTCTTCGTGAGGAGGTATTTAATGAAGTGCACACTATTCTTTATGGTGATAGCAACAAGCCCAGAGATAAAGCCAATAAGAATGGCCAAGAAATAGGTAAACTGTTTTTCGGTTAAGTAGTCTTTTCGCCACTCAAGTATAAGAGCGACCAATTTAGCCAACATAGTGTTGGTGTGCCTGAGGTATGGGCTTACCTGCTCCTTGGTTTTATCAAATAGTTTTGAGGCCTTTGACACAATAGCTATTCCTTTTTAACGGCTAGACCAAGTTCCTTGAGCTGCTCATGCGCAATCGTTGAAGGTGAATCAATCATCAAGTCTTTTCCGGCGTTGTTTTTCGGAAACGCGATATAATCTCTTATCGAATCTGTTCCTCCAAACATGGCTGCAAGTCGATCAAAACCAAATGCCACTCCGCCGTGGGGAGGGGCTCCGTACTTAAAGGCGCCCATTAAAAAACCAAATTGTTTTTCAGCCTCCTCCTTGGTAAACCCAAGAACCTCAAACATTTTGGCCTGCAATGCTTGATCATGAATACGAATCGATCCTCCGCCGAGTTCTACTCCATTTACGACCATATCGTATGCATTCGCATTAACTTTTCCTGGGTCGGTATCCAGTAAGCTCATGTGTTCTGCCTTTGGGCTTGTGAAAGGGTGATGCATCGCGTGAAATCGTTTTCCGTCTTCATCCCATTCTAGTAAAGGAAAATCTACGACCCACAATGGCGCAAACTTGGACGGATCTCTCAATTCTAATTGATTCCCCATTTCGAGCCTCAGCTCATTCAATTGTTTTCGGACTTTAATTGCATCCCCGGCAAGAATGAGCAATAAGTCACCCGATTCGGCATCAAAAGCCTCGGCCCATTTTTTTCGATCGGACTCATCAAAGAACTTGTCAACGGAAGACTTTACTCCTCCTTCATCATCGACCCTTCCATAAATCAACCCGGTAGCTCCAATTTGCGGTTTTCGCACAAACTCCGTGAGCTTATCCAATTGTTTACGGCTATATGAAGCCGCTCCTTTCGCGCATATTCCAACGACCAATTCTGCCGAATCAAACACGCCGAACCCTTTGCCCTTTGTTAGTTCATTTAACTCTACAAATTGCATCCCAAAGCGCACATCTGGTTTGTCTGACCCATAGAGCTTCATGGCCTCAGCATAGGTCATACGATCAAATTCAGGCAATGCAACCCCCTTTACTTCAGAGAACAAGTGCCGTACCAATCCTTCAAACATTTGGAGCACATCTTCTTGCTCAACAAAAGCCATTTCACAATCTATCTGGGTAAACTCGGGCTGACGATCAGCACGTAAATCTTCATCTCTGAAACACCGAACTATTTGGAAATAACGGTCATACCCCCCAATCATTAAGATTTGCTTGAACGTTTGCGGCGATTGTGGCAGCGCATAAAACTCTCCAGGGTGCATACGAGAAGGCACAACAAAGTCTCGCGCTCCTTCAGGAGTGGATTTTATCAAGTACGGAGTCTCAATTTCTAAAAATCCACTATCACTTAAATATTTTCTTGTTTCAAAACCAAGCTTATGTCTGAGCTCCAAATTCTTTCTTAGCGGGTTTCTTCTAAGGTCTAAGTATCGATACTTCATTCGGAGTTCTTCGCCTCCATCCGTATCATCCTCAATTGTAAACGGTGGTGTTTGGGCCGCGTTTAAGACTTCCAATTTTTGCACCTCAATTTCAATCTCACCGGTGGTCAAATTTTTATTCTTGCTTTCTCGTTCGATTACTTTTCCAGTCACCTGAATCACGAATTCACGACCTAGTTTTCGTGCAGCCTCGCATAGATTTTCATCCTTCTCAACGTTAAACGATAGCTGGGTAATGCCGTAGCGGTCTCGAAGATCAACAAAGGTCATCCCACCCATGTTACGCGAGCGCTGAACCCAACCCGCTAGCATTATTTCTTCTCCAATGTTTTCCGCCCTTAAGGCCCCACACGTATGCGATCTATACATCCCTATCAATTTGAGACCGCGAAGGTATAGATACCATTATGCGTAGAGAAAATATTAGTCCTGTTTTTCTATGTCAAATTGACGCTGAATTTGACCCTTATCAATGACATTAATGACTGCCGTCATAAAGACTCCAATCTCCAACAGCCTACTTTGTTGTAGAAATAGAAAAAGCCATGACAACAAAAACAAAAGAGCAGAAAGTACACATCGACGACCTTCACTTCGAACACCAACGTTGGGAGAAGGAATTGAAATTCTTCCTTGAAGAGTTACCATTCTTCCAGGCACGTTTAGAAGAAGTAGCAAAGCGATACACAGATAAAGATGTCTTAAAAGAGTTGGATCATTTTCAAAACCAGTTATACATCGAGCGAAATGCTATGGATGGATTGCTTCACGATATCAACCTACATGAGCAAGAAATTGCACGCTATGCAAAAGAGCACCCGGTTGCAGTTGATCATGTCTTGTTTGTAGATCACGGACCATTGCGTGATAGAATTGATACCAATCGAAAATTAATGCACGAATTGAAAATGGAATTCAATCGTTACCTATCAAAGTGGATGTAAAATGGACATAATAATTACTGATACCGAAACGCTTGAAGAAATTCAAACCCGCTTCACCGCGCACTTTCCTTACTTAAAACTAGAGTTTTATAGCCGCGAACATGCCGAGGGTGAGGGGAATTCAGATGATGCTAAGCTCGACGTCCATAAGCGATTGTCTGAGATCCGGTCCATCCATAATTCGGGGGAATTAAGCATCCATGGAAACCAAAAGGTGAGCACACTCGAACAAGCGTTTCATGACCACTATGGATTGAATGCTCAAGTGTTCAGAAAAAGCGGGAACGTGTGGTTGCAAACCACCGCCACGGACAATTGGACATTGAGTGAACAAAATCAAACCGCCGAAGAGCACGCGGTATAAAGCATAATGCTCTTGCTTTTTGTTTGGCTTGAAGCCGGTCTTAACTAATTTATTAGGATGGACTGGCTTCTTTGTTTTTTAGCATCCATGCACGAATCGTGAAAAACAATCCTGCCAACACCAAAGGTATACTCAGCCATTGTCCCATATCCAAAACCATGGATTCTTCAAATTCAACTTGAACCTCTTTCAAAAATTCAATAAAGAATCGTGCAGTAAAAGCCAAGGTCAAGTATGCCCCAAACATAAACCCAGGGAGTGCGCCAACACCCGTGTATATGTAAGCACCCATTAGTATTAAAAACACCAATAGGTAAGCAATGGCCTCATAGAGCTGCGCAGGATATCTGTTGGGCACCTGAGCAATTACATCGGCATATTTATCATTGTTGATCAACTCATTATACGCCTCATTTAGCTTCGATCTATCTAAATTATCGTCCGTGTACACAGACATCTGAGTAACCTGTTGAACATCGTTTGGAGTGATATCATCATAGTTGCGCATAAACTTAACTCCGCTCTCTGTTTTTGTCTTGGCTCCTACAATTTCATGATTTACAAAGTTTCCCCCTCGTATGAACAAGCCGGACAACGCCACCACAATAACCACGCGATCTAAAATCCAAAGAATGGACTTTTTAGACACACGTTTACTCCAGATATATAAGGCTATCATTATTCCAATGGCAGCTCCATGACTCGCAAGCCCGCCTTTCCAAATCATTGGAATTTCCATAAGGTTGTTTTGATAATAATCCCACTGGTAGAAAAATACATGGCCAAGCCTAGCGCCAACGATCGTGCCGATCATAACTGTAATAAACACGGAGTCCATCCACGCCGCAGGGCGATCCTCTTTTTTGAATATCCATTGGAGAATGTAGAAGCCGGCCATGAATGCCATGGCAAATAGTAGCCCGTACCAGCGAATACTTAAGGGGCCAATTTCAACCAAGATTGGGTCGGCTGTCCAAACAAAATAGAGTAGTGAATCCATGCAAGAGTGTTTAATACCTTCGCGACAAAGATAGAATTGACATGATGCTTCGAAGACCAAGAAGAAATCGAAAGAATGAAGTCATCCGTAGCCAGGCGCGCGAGACGAAATTGGGTGTAGAAAACTTAATCTACCCGTTGTTTGTGGTAGACGGTCAGAACCATAAATCAGAGGTTAAATCTCTTCCGGGTCAGTTCAGATACTCGCTGGATAATCTGCTTATTGAGGTTGAAGAGTGCATGAATCTAGGTGTGAAATGCTTTGATTTATTCCCCGCCGTTGATGAATCTCTTAAAGATCAGTATGGCACCTATTCTTATTCGGATCAGAATTTTTACCTGAGGTATATTAAAGAGGTGAAATCGCGTTTTCCGGAGGCAGTTATCATGACAGACGTTGCGTTAGATCCATACAGTTCGGATGGCCATGACGGTATCGTCAAGGATGGAAAGATCCTCAATGACGAAACCCTTGAAGTTCTTGCGAAAATGTCTGTGGCACAGGCTAATGCTGGGGCTGACATCATCGGCCCATCAGATATGATGGATGGAAGGGTCGAATATATTCGGGATGAGCTGGACGATAATGGCCACACCGATGTGAGCATCATGTCTTACACAGCAAAATATGCAAGTGCCTTTTACGGACCCTTCAGAGACGCTCTTGATTCTGCGCCCAAATTTGGCGACAAGAAATCTTATCAAATGGATCCGGCGAATAAAAAAGAAGCGTTGGTTGAAGCCGAGCTAGACTATATAGAAGGATCGGATTATATGATGGTGAAGCCTGCCTTATGCTACTTAGATGTCATCCATATGCTCAAGGAGGAGTTCCCGATTCCGATTGCTGCATATAATGTTAGTGGTGAGTACGCGATGTTAAAAGCCGCTGCACAAATGGGTTGGTTAGAATATGATCGTGCAATGCCAGAAATGCTCTTGAGCATCAAACGTGCTGGCGCGGATGTTATTCTTACCTATTTCGCAAAAGAATACGCCCAAATGGTGGCTCAAGCCAATGTGTAAACCTTGCCTGGAAGTGACTTCACAACACCTTTAAACTCCATCTCGAGTAATAGTGTAGATGCCTTGCTTACCGGTAACCCTGCATTTAAACTTATGTTGTCCAGAGACTCCGTCGAGGTTTCTTTTAATCTCTCATAGACCTTCTGTTCTTCATCAGTCAACTCTACAAAAAGTTGTTTTTGAGACGACCGAGTGCCTAAGTCTTCGTGCTCCCAACCCATGATGTATTCTAAGTCCTTAATCCCTTCGATTAAATGAGCTTGTTGAGTCTTGATTAAATGATTGCACCCGCTTGAATTTGGCGCGTCTGCAGCTCCTGGAAATGCCATTACATCACGATTATAACCTGCAGCAAGACGCGCTGTAATCATTGATCCACCCTTTACTGCAGACTCGACTACTACGCATACGTCAGACATTCCAGCCACGATTCTATTTCGTTGGGGAAAATTTTCTCGATCTGGTTTTGTTCCATGTTCAAATTCGCTTATCAAGCCCCCATTTTCCAGCATTTTTTCGGTCAAAGATTTATGCTGATTTGGATACACTCGATCCAGTGAGTTACCCATAACACCAACTGTTTGCAGGCCGCCGTTCAGTGCGGCCTTATGAGCCATTGCATCAATACCATATGCAAGACCACTTACAATAAGCGCATTATGAGGTTTTAGACCATCGATCAACCGATCTACCAGCTTTCGGCCATAATCGGTGGCGGTTCGAGTGCCTACTATGCTAACGACCTTTGTTGGATTCAAGATCATTTGGCCCTTTGTATAAATTAAAATGGGGCCATCGTCACAATGTTTAAGGCGTCGAGGATATTGCGGATCAAGATAAAATAGCGGCTTAATTTCATTCTTCTCAATGAACTTAATTTCTGCTTCGGCCAGTCGATATGCCTGGCCTGTATCTATCTGAGAAGAAATGACGGTGCCAATTCCTGGAATCGCTGCCAACTGTCTCTTTGAAGCTTTAAAAACTTGTTCAACTCCACCACAATATGACACCAAAGCTTTTGCTCGAGCAGGGCCTATTCCCTCTAACTTTTTAAGGGCAATTTGGTAGAATAACTCATCCTTCATCTGATCTAAACGAAAGTAATATTCAATTGGTTGTTGGTTGATTACTTTCGTCGGGCAATGAAAATTTTAGGCGTTATTCCTTCGCGTTTTGGGTCAACAAGGTTTCCCGGCAAACCTTTAGTCGAGATTAAAGGGAAGAGCATGATTCAGCGCGTGTATGAGCAATGTATGAAAGCAAAAAATTTCGAAAAAATCATTGTTGCAACGGATAATCAAAGAATTTTCAACCACGTTGAGTCCTTTGGAGGCGCAGTCGTAATGACCTCCCCCAAGCATTCAACTGGAACCGACCGGTGCGCCGAAGTTTTGGAAAAGTACTCAGATAAGTGTGATGTCGTCGTAAACATCCAAGGAGATGAGCCGCTTATTGAACCAGGGCAATTGGATTTAATTGCTTCTGCCTTTGAGCGGGAAAGCTGTCAAATATCTACGCTGGTAAAAAAGATCAATACTCAGGAAATATTATTCGATTATAGTAAGGTCAAAGTGGTGCGCGATGTCATGGGACGTGCCTTGTATTTTAGTCGTGCAGCAATTCCGTTTCAATCCAAAGACCAGGGTTCTTGGCTAGACTACCACACATATTGGAATCACATTGGTATCTATGCGTACAAGGCCGAAGTGCTGAGAAAAATCAGCGCTCTTGATCCGTCAGCCCTGGAGGAGGCAGAAAGTCTAGAACAACTTAGGTGGCTGGAAGCCGGGTATACGATTGATACTTTAGAAACCAATCACAATTCAATTTCAGTGGATATCCCGAAAGACATAGACCGCGTTATTGCCATCCTGAATAGCTGAGAATCTCAATCTGATTCCTTTACTTTGTCTTCTATCCTAAGAATTGAATTTTGACCAATACATAGCGGACCTATTAATTACAAACGACTGCGTAATTATTCCTGATTTTGGCGGCTTTGTAGGCAACTACGCCCCAGCTAAAGTTAACCCTGTCAATCACCGTTTCGACCCTCCTTTTCGTAAGATCTCCTTTAATAAGCTATTGGTTCACAATGATGGATTACTCGCATCATATATTGCGCAGCAAGAATCTGTCAAGTTTGAGAATGCCCTTTCAGAATTAAAGGACTACAGCGTTTATCTAAAGGGCGCACTGCAACAAGATCAGAAAGTGAGCTTTGATAAAATTGGAGTCCTTTTTCAAAATCCAGACGGCAGTCTTCGATTTGAGCAACTAAAGGACGCCAAGTTTTCCACCAACTCTTTTGGTTTGGATGCGTTTTTTGGTCAAAAAATTGACCGCCATAATGCAGGAACTGCTCTTATTGAACCTGAGAAGGAAAGACCTTTAGCCATCGTTCCAGAAAAAATCGAGGAAGCACCAGTGCAGCGGCCAGAACCAACCGTTGTCATTCCAATTGATCGATCAAAGAGTAGCGCGGAGCAATCCTCCCAGCGCAGACGTAGACCGTATGCAGCGATCGCGGCGGCAATTGCACTTCCCATAATCGGATACGCACTGTACGTGTCCTTTCAGACACCCCTTTTTAAGGACAGCAGTCACTTTCATTACTCGGACTTGAATCCTTTTACTGAAAAAATTTGCCCAGAATACGAACCTTCAACTAGCGCTTTTGATTTGGAGGAAATGCCAGAATTCGAAGCGAGTATTAAATATCCATCCAGTGGTTATGTTGAAATCTTCGAGGTTGAATCCCGAGACAAAACGCTGGTAGTTTCGATGGAGGAGAAGGTTGAACAAGCAGCTCAGATAATCCTTCCATTTCATATAATTGGCGGATGCTTCAGTGACATAGACAATGCCAATGGCATGGTGGAGCTATATAATTTAAACGGATCTAACCCATCTATTGTTGGGCAAGTCGGGAGCTTACATCGAGTGAGTGTGGCAAGTTTTGCCACAAAAAAAGAGGCCATGCAAATGCTGGCCTCTGTTCGAAATGAAATTCCGAATGCTTGGATACTCTACAAATAGTTCTTCAATAAGTGACTATTTGCTTTTTTGCGCAAGCTCCTCAATCCTTTTTCTCTGATTTGTCTTATTCGCTCTCGCGTTAATCCTAAGTTGTTTGCTATCTCCTCTAATGTCATTGGCGGCATTCCGTTTAATCCAAAAGAAAGTCTCAACACATCCGCCTCTCGCTCTTTCAGATGAATCAGAACTCGCTCAATATCACGGCGAAGCGATTCATTCATTAACTCTGATGTTGGCACGTGTGATTCACCATTAGGCATAACGTGCAACAGGCTGTTGTCTTCACCTTCCATCAATGGCGCATCAACAGAAACCTGCTTCTGTGCGTAAACGAAAAGATCCCCAACGCTTTCAGCATTCGCCTCTAGCAACTCTCCAATCTCATCATTCGACGGAGGTCGTTCAAACTGCTGCTCTAGCTTTGAAAATGCTTGCGCCACTTTTTGAATGGCACTCACTTTATTTAATGGCAGCCTAACCACTCTAGAGTTCTCGGCAATGGCTTGCATGATACTCTGTCTAATCCACCAAACAGCATAGGAGATAAACTTAAATCCCTTGGTTTCATCAAACCGTTTCGCGGCAATGATCAACCCAATGTTGCCTTCGGCAATGAGATCTTCTAATGTTAGTCCGTGTCCCTGATATTGCTTCGAGACGGAGATTACGAACCTTAAGTTCGCGCTGACCATTTTATTAAGGGCGGCCTCATCCCCTTGTTTAATTCTTACAGCAAGTCTTACCTCTTCTTCGGCATTGATCATTTCTTCTTTAGAAACATCACTGAGGTATTTGTCGATGGACTTGCTATCACGGTTGGTAAGTTGCTTCGTGATTTTAAGCTGACGCATAGGATTCGTAGGGTTATTTAGGTTAGCAAAAGGAGGGTCAAAGTAGCAAATATTTAAATATCAACAACTTTGACTTCAAAACTTTTGATTTGATCGGATATTCTTAGCCATTAATCTAAATTAATTCCGATCCCTAAGTTTCCACAACCGAGGGAGTCATTCGCGCCAGCGATCTAGTATCTCACTTGCCAGCTCCGCCTCTTGAGTCGTAATCCCGGTCAGAGAACCCTCCCATTCATTCAAGCTTTCATCCAGAATTGTCAATAAATCCAGCCCCTTTTGGGTGATTTTCACATCAACTTGACGTCTGTCTTGCTTGCATAGCTTTCTTGAAACTAAATCCTTGGCTTTCAGCTTATCTATGATGCGAGATACGTTGCTCATTTTGTCAATCATCCGATCCTTCAACAGGTTAACAGAGGCAGCCTTTGGGTATTGACCACGCAAGATTCGGAGCACATTGAATTGCTGTGTTGTAAGACCGTGTTGTTTGAAAAGCTTGTTGTGTTGGCCGTTCAACCAACTGTTGGTAAACAGGATGTTCACCAGAAGCTTATTATATGCCGACTTAAATTCTTTTTGCTTGATCTCCTCTGAAATGCTCGCCATACGATTGTTTCGTACAAAAATACACCAACACTTAATGTCAACGTATTTTAATTCCCTTTTCTAAGTCGCTTATACATCCGAATCAAGATCATGAGTAGCAGACCAACGGCAAAAAAGCCAATCGATCCATAGATCCAATTAAGGCTGCTTTTTAGAATTACAATGAAGACTATCGACACCAAAAAGAGCGCGGCTAGTTCGTTCCACATCCTCAATTGACCCGAGGTCCAGCTAATTTCATTTTTCTGTAACCTTTTATAGAGCATGTGATTGATCAAATGATATCCCCAAAGTGCGGTGGTCATTCCCATTTTTAACATCATCCATGGAATGTTCCATCTATTTAATCGATACACAAGATAATAACCGAATATAGTGGCCAGAATGCCCGCAGGCCAAGTGATGATTGTCCACAGCCGCCGCTCCATTATAATAAATTGTGTCTGTAATGCCTTCTTTTCTAACTCGGTTTTAGACTCCGCTTCAGTGTGATAAATGAAGAGCCTGACGATGTAAAACAGGCCGGCGAACCATGAAACCACGAATATGATATGCAGCGCTTTGACGTACAATAATTCCATCGATCCGAAGGTAAGACATGCAAGGGAGGATTCTACCTTTGCAACAAAGATTAGAGATGGAAGGAAAAAGACCGCAGGAATCAATTGGAATAGCCACGCATATTGTATTGCCTGACGACACCAACACTTTGGGCAACCTCATGGGTGGCAGACTCATGTACTGGATGGACGTGATCGCGGCGGTCTCTGCGCATCGTCACTGCACTCGCGTGGTGGTCACTGCCTCGGTAAATAACATTTCATTCAACCAACCTATTCACCTTGGAGACTTCGTGACTTTAGAGGCCAAGGTGTCGCGCGCCTTTGGGTCCAGCATGGAAGTTTTTATTGACGTTTGGGTAGAGGACCACAAAACGGCAAAAAAATCGAAATGCAATGAAGCAATTTTCACATTTGTAGCCGTTGACCAAATTGGCCATGCCATCGAAGTACCCGAGTTAATTCCTGAAACCGAGGAGGAGATACAACGATACAACGCCGCCTTGAGGAGACGGCAATTAAGCTTGATTCTGGCTGGACGAATGAAGCCAGATGATGCGACCGAATTAAAAGCAATTTTCGAAGACCTAAGTTAATGATGACACCAGAAAGTATATTAAAGGCCCTCGCCTTCGTGACCGAACCTGAATTGAAAAAGGATATCGTCACACTCGGGCTCGTTTCAAACGTGAAAGTCGAGGGAAATACGGTTTCGTTTCTAGTGCGATCCTCTAACCCGGCCCTGCATTACCGCAAGCGTTTAGAGGAAGCCTGCATACACCAAGTGCGCAGGTTCCACGGCGATGATGTAGCCATCCTAGCTGAAGTTGAAGCCCTTCCTAAGAGCGCCGATCGGCCAGTGGAACAACGAAAAGTACTTCCTAATGTGAAAAAAATTATTGCCATCGCCTCTGGAAAAGGAGGTGTTGGAAAAAGCACCGTTACCGCTAACCTGGCAGCTGGACTAGCAAAGCGCGGTTATAAAGTAGGGCTTGTCGACGCTGATATTTATGGCCCATCAATGCCGATCATGTTTGATGTATTCGATGAAAAACCAAGCCTAGCAGGTGATGAAGAGAAAAACAAGATCGTCCCTGTTGAGAATTATGGGGTGAAAATCCTAAGCATTGGGTTCTTCGCAGAGGCCAATCAGGCGATTGTTTGGCGCGGACCAATGGCCAGCAAGGCTTTGTCTCAAATGTTTACCGATGTTCATTGGGGAGAGCTCGACTTTATGTTGATCGACTTGCCACCTGGTACGGGGGACATTCACCTTCAGCTGGTACAACAAATTCCGTTGGATGGAGTAGTCATCGTGAGCACACCGCAAGCTGTAGCTCTAGCTGACGCCAGAAAAGGTGTTGGTATGTTTCAACTAGACAATATTAAAATCCCTGTTTTAGGAATCGTTGAAAACATGAGTTGGTTTACACCAGCCGAACTTCCTGAAAACAAATATTTCATTTTTGGAAAAGAGGGCGCAAAACTGCTTGCCGAAGAATTAAACGTGCCTCTACTGGGGCAGGTTCCGCTGGTTCAGAGTATTCGAGAAGCAGGAGACGTTGGTAGGCCAGCAATCTTGCAGACAGACACCCTACAGGCTGCTGCTTTTGACGGAGTTATCGATAATGTCCTGAAATCACTAGATAATGCCTAACCGTTTATACATTTGAGCATGCAAGAAGACGCTGGGAAAGAAGCATTGTTTTTGAAGGTGGTCAGCGCCCTGGACGAACTGCGTCCGTTTCTTCATGAGGACGGGGGCGATCTGGAGATTGTTGATATTACGGCCGAAAAAGTCTTGAAAATTCAATTTGTAGGTGCGTGCAGTTCATGTTCTATGAACGATATGACATTTAAAAATGGCGTGGAGGACGCAATTATGCGTCTCGTCCCTGAAATTGCGCGGGTAGAGCCGGTGAATTTCACATTAAACGTATAAGTTTCTTTACGTACCCAACCCTTTCTAAAACAAATACGTGATTCGGCTTTAACGCGCCCTGTGGGTGTGTTTTGATCTTTGAAATTGCGTATCAATTAGTGAAAAAGGCAACGCAGCTTTCGATTTCTGCGTATTTAGTGTATGCATGTAGAACCCGAATTGCTCAAAAAGTGCAGCAAGAATGACCGAAAGGCTCATAATGAGCTTTACCGTCAAATCTTTGGGTTTATCATGGCTATTTGCCTTCGTTATTCATCCAATAGGGAAGATGCAGAGGCCCTCGTCAACCTAGCTTTCATGAAAATCGTATCGAATATTGATCGGTATAATCACGACATCCCATTCGGATCCTGGGTTAATCGAATTACCGTGAACACGATCATCGACGAATTCAGGCGAGACAAAAAACGTCGCGAAAACATGCAGACCGTTGATTTTCAAGAGGCACCTGCAACACCGCCCGTTGATTTCAACCAAGCTGCACAAGAATTAGAGGCAGAGGAGCTGGAGATGATGATACAGAAGCTACCAACAATGAGTAGAAAGGTTTTTAACCTCTATGCCATTGAAGGATATACGCATAAAGAAATTGGAGAAATGCTTGGAATGAGCGATGGAACAAGTAAATGGCATGTCTCATTTGCACGGAAATCGCTGCAAGCAATGATCAAAAGTGTAATGAAGAAAATGATGAGCGTGATGCTTTTTTAATGAGTGACATCAACAACATAGACGACCTATTTAAATCAAAACTTGCTGGACGGGAAGTTGGGTATTCCGCATCGGCATGGGCAAGTGCCAGTGCGCTTCTTGACAGCCATTTTCGATGGTTGTTTTTTAAGAAACTCTTCTTGTTCGGAATTCCATTCCTGTTCATCTTCACATCAGCAATGTTGTACTGGATAGGTGGAGAACAGACGCTTCGAACAGCGGGGCACGAAATTGTTTCGACCGAATTTGGTTTTGCCGCGAGTCAAGACCGCGTGCCAGCCGATATGGAGATTGCTAAAAACGCCGCCAGCTTCGTAACGGGAAACACAGTTAATGCGGCTCTTACATCACCAAACGCACGGCCGATTGAGCAACCTCATGAATCCTCTGACAAGCCTGACATTACAGTAGGTACGCAAGCAAAAATTGAATCAAGCTATCTCAAAACAGGTTCCGATCTAGAGAATGTATCTACACCGGACGATTCTGCGCCAATAATGGGTGCTACCACGCAGCCTAAAATGCACGCAGTAGCAGCACCAAAACCAGACCTTGAGCCAGATCCAACGCCAAGAGCAGCAGACATAGCCCATATAGAAGCGTCTCCTTCGCGAGAAAAAGCCTCCGCAGAATATCACTCAGAAATGATGAGTACGGAGATGGCCTCTTTGATCTTAAAATCCAATTTAGATATGATGGACATTGTGTCCATTAACAGGAATTCATCCGAGCTTTCTGAACTTGGCCCAAGCCTTACACCCGAGCCGGTAAAACTCTCACCAAACAAGCTCCAGGTATTCGCTGAAGGAGGTCTTTTGATTGCCCGAGGATATCACGATTTAAATGTCGAACGTCTCGGGCCCGGACTTGGTGTCCATGCCCGCGTTCTCGCCAAGTATCACCTAGGACAGTCCGTGTATTTAGATTTTGGAGCAGGCTTTTTGAATCGAAGTTCCATCACTAAAAACCATGACTTTACAGGAATGCAGCCAGGCAGCCTCATTGAGGTTTCACCTATTGCCGCAAACTATGCTTCTGTTCTAATCGGGACGGGCTATAGAATTGGATTGCGACACAGTGTTGGCGGTGGTTTCGAATTAAATCCATTTATCAATATTGTCGCAAAGGAAAATGTAACCATAAATGGGGAAACTTCGAAATCCGCCATTATCACGGAGAAGACCGGCATGGCAGGGATTGACGCGGCATTTGTATTAAATCACAGAATGGCCCTAAAAGAACGCCTGGATGTTTGTACAGAACTTCATTTTGGGATCTTTGATGCGACAGACAACGCCGTCTTCAATACGGGTGATATCAGCGATTACAACACAGCCATTAAGATTGGTCTTTCGTATCGCCTTACGAAGCGCTAACCTTGATATCTCGGACCATTAGTTCCAGGCTTTTCACACCATTGAACTCGTTTATTTCTAGGGTATAAACTGCGCTAAATTCCCTGTCCTCGATTTCGTCCAGCATGTGACCAAGCCCAAAGGCAATTCCTCGAATTAACTGTGCCTCGACGCCGGATTGACAGACCTCCAATTTAAGGTGTGATCCATCTCCCACCTTCTTTGAACGCTTAGTATCCTTAAGATTATGACTCACAAAAACCGGCCGCATATTTTCTGGGCCGAATGGCGCCATGCGATTCATGCTATTATAAAAGCGCATGTTAATCTGATGAAGCTTCAATTCAAGATCGATTGGTATACTTGGTATAAGTTGTGAAGGATCAATTACCGCATCCACGGCCGCCTCAAATCGGTCGCGAAACTCCTCCAAATTCTCAAGCTTCATGGTTAACCCAGCCGCCGCTCTGTGGCCACCATAGGTATCTAGGAGGTCAGCACAAGACTCTATAGCGGCGTGCACATCAAAACCTTCAACCGACCTTGCCGAACCTGTAGCCATTCCTTCAGCCTCGGTTAAAATTATCGTAGGTCTATAGCGCACATCTTGCACGCGGGACGCCACTATACCAACCACACCCTTATGCCAATTTGGATCAAATAGGACGGTAGACACAGTGTTTTCGTTTAATTCTTGCACCATAGCAAGTGCTTGTTCCAACATCTGCTTATCCACTTCACGTCTCGTTGTGTTGTTTTCGTTTACCCTACTCGCTGGAATTTCTGCGGCCTTCGTTGTCGTGGACGTAAGTAGCTCCACAGCCAATTGCCCATGTTCCATCCTTCCCGCGGCGTTTATTCTAGGGCCAATTGCAAAGACAATATCTCCTATAGTTAAGTCCTTCTTTAATCTACCATCTACCAACCGCCCAGCATTTTCAAGGAGCAGTTTGAGTCCGGGACGCATGGCCTCCTCGATCAGCTGGATTCCAAAATGACATAAAACTCGATTCTCGCCAATCAACGGAACAATATCGCACGCTGCTGCGATCGCAACGAGGTCTAAATACTTATACGGTTCATGCTTATCCAAGTCCCATGCTTGAGTCAATGCTTGAGCCAGCTTGAATCCGATCCCGCACCCAGAAAGATACTTGTCCGGATAGGTACAATCAGACTGAAGTGGGTTCAGAATGGCAACTGCCTTCGGAATGCTCTTACCCGGCAAATGGTGATCGCATATAATAAAGTCGATGTTCTTTCCCGCGGCATAGTCTACTTGATCTACCGCCTTTATACCACAATCAAGCGCAATCATGAGTGAAACGTCGTTGTCTTCAGCAAAATCAATCCCTTTCAGGCTAACGCCATAGCCTTCACCGTATCGATCAGGTATGTAATAAGAAACATTTGGG
>DDCZ01000090.1:6253-58453 GCA_002336485.1 Flavobacteriales bacterium UBA1993 | reverse complement strand
TCCTTCATTAAAAAAGGCGGGTGCAGGCGCTCGAGTTTCGGATTGAAGAATAAGCGAGCCGATTCGAAGTCTCGAATTTCGCGCTGCATTAATAAGGTGGCGAGTGGGCCACTCGCATTGATCGCATTTTGAAATCCAAGAACGCTTTCTGCGCTCGGCACGGGTTTCATTGACCACTGTTTTTCGAGTGGTTTCATATCAAAAGTCCATTTTTTCTATTCGAATAAACTGATCGCGATAGATGGATTGATCCTTCGTTCCAAACGGATTGTATTCAAACTTCGAGTATGTGGCGATTTCCTTTGAGCCCTCAAGAATGCTTACGTAGCCCTTTCCTTTAACGTCTGCATTTTTCGCCGCCTCTAGGATGAGTTTCTCATGCGGGTGACCCTGATTAAAATGCTCAACATAGCCTTGGGTAAGATACAAGCGCACTTTTTTCTTCTTTACCTTAACCTTATAATTATATCGCTTAGCGTCTACATGAAAGCCTATTGCTGCACGCTGGTAGAGCTTTTCTAACGAATCAATTTTCACCCCCGTCAACTCTGCAGAACTCAAGTAGTGAGAATTCTCATTCGTTATAGTGCGTTCATCTTTTGTTCGTACAATTCGGTGATTAGAGTTCAAGTCAACTATGAAAAATTCCTTCAAAATCAATGCGGTTTTATCCCTTGTCGTGTCATAAAAATTCTCAATCTGTTGCTCTAAAAGGTCGCTAGCAAGCAGTACCTCTTCTGGCAAGTCTTCTGATGGATCCATCAACAGATCCCCAGTTTCTGGGTTGACACCTGCCGGGTCCAGTGCCTCTTGTATCAATGCCAAATTCGCAAGGCTCTTGGTGATGTTGTCAGCAAGCTCATTCAGATCCTTAAGTGCCTTGTCTGAATCTGTAGAATCAACCTTCGAGTTCAACTCATCATCACTGCCCATTCTTGGCGCTACAGTTGTTATTTCTACCTTCTCTTCGACCTCCTCAATTTCTGCAACCGGTTCGGGATCCACGATTTCTGCAACAACAGATTTCTCGATTGGTTCGGTTTCAATCTCAGCGGTTTCTACCTCTTCCCGTGGTTGCTCCTCAGCAACTTCCTCTTCCACTTCTGCTGTCGTTGATTCTATTTCAATAGGCTCAGAATCCTCTTCAACTAATGGCTCCTGAATAAGCGACAACGCCTCTTGTATCGGCGTTGGTTGGGGGTCTTTGGCCACCTTTTCCTTCTCCACTTTTTCTACCGGAGGGGAAGACTCAGCGCGAACAACTACTGGTTTCGAAGCAGGTTTACGGGTGGGCGTGTCCATTTTACTCATGGACTCCAACGATTCATCTGAATAGGGGATTTTTAGTTTTACTCCAACTAAAAGCGGATCTGATTGCTTCTTATTGTATTTGATTATTTCTGCCGTTTGGGTAAAATAGGCAGTGGCTATTTGATCGAGCGTTTGACCCTCGAGCACGGTGTGAATGTAAAACGCCTCTCCACCCACAATCTTGATGGACGCGTTTACATTAGATACTTGGGCGTGAGCGCCACTTCCAACGATGGAGAGTAAAATAACCAGTGTGAAAATGGAAACGGCCTTAGGCATTGGCCGAATTTATAGAATTTGAACTCGATTCGGGGTATTAGTCTGAAAGCTTTCTATTGACAACATCCGTTTGCAATCGAATAGACGCTTTATGAATTTCGTTCCACAATCCATGAACCAATTCAGGATCAATATTTTGATCTTCGGCAAACTTCATTCGGTCCTCTATAATCGATCTCCACCGCTCCAGTTGAAAAACTATCACGCCATGCTCGGCCTTATAGTTTCCAATTTGCTCAACGATCTCCAACCTCCGCTTCAATCCTTCCATGAGGCCATGATCCAGCTCATCTATAAGCCTTCTTAGTTGCTCCAATTGATTCAGCGCCACTGAATCTTCGAAGTGGTGCTGCTTTTCTTCAAGCTGGTCAATAAACGATTCAAATTTATCAAGGAAAATCTGCTGCTTTGGGTCGCTGAGCGCCTCATCCGGATTGGGGTGTGTCTCGATCATCAATCCATCAAAGCCAAGGTCAAGGGCCTTTTGAGAAATCTCTTTCAACAGGGAGCGCTTGCCACCAATGTGACTCGGATCAACGACCACCTCGAGATTCGGAAATTTTGTTTTTAACTCTATCGGGATCTCCCAATTTGGACTATTTCGATACGTCGGTTCTTGATACGTGCTAAACCCTCGATGGATGGCCACCAATTTTCGTATGCCCGCTACGTGTAGCCTTTCCAATGCTCCTATCCAGAGTTGAAGGTCTGGATTCAATGGATTCTTCACGAAAACGGGAATGTCCGTTCCCTGCAATTCATCGGCAATACTTTGCACTGAAAATGGGTTAACCGTTGTCCTCGCCCCGATCCAAACATGTTTTATCCCGGCGTCAAGAGCGGCCTTTACGTGCTCTTCATTCGCAACTTCGATCATGAATGGAATTCCATATTCCTTCTCCGCTTTGATCAGCCAAGGAAGCGCCTTTCGTCCGACACCTTCAAAGGAATTTGGCCTTGTTCGCGGTTTCCAAACCCCCGCTCGAAGGAGTTGAACCCTTCCGCGCTCTGCCAGTGTTTCGGCAACGCGCATAATCTGCTCTTCGCTTTCTGCGCTGCACGGACCCGCAATAATAAGCGGCGAGGCTTTTCGGTTAAGCCAACTGGATGTAGGAATGGTTTCCATAGCGTTGAAACAACTTAGCGAAGGTATGGTTTGAATTATTCTAAATCCGCACTTCGAACGTAACGAAGAGCATCCTTCGTTCTGCGGGAATAATTCCCGGACCCGGGTACCCAGTGGCTCGTCGTGTAAAGTAAATCTGATCCGTTAGATTATTGATGCTTGCTTCCAATGCATATCGTTTCCAGCCATATTTCATAGAGAAATCAAGTACCGTATAGCTTGGGATTATTCCAACCGTAGCATCTGGATAATACTCGGCGTTAGACGCATCCGTAAAATGTTGTGCTACATGATTTAGTTGCAGCCCGGCGCCAAATCCAGCAACAGACAATGCAACGCCTGATTTAAAATTTAGGTTAGGAACATTCTCCACATAGTTTCCGGCGAATTCCTTTTCATTGCTTTTCAGATATCGGGCATCGACCAAGGCTATGTTATTGTACCAGGTTAAGCCCCATTTCGTTTCTTTCTTGAGTAGCTTAAACACCTCCAACTCTTCAAACAATTCCAATCCTATGAATCGCGCATCAGCGATATTGGTTCGAACCAATTTGGTGCTATAGTTTCCAAGAGCGCGTTGCGCTTGGCCAATGCGGTTGTTGTACATCATGATAAATGCACTGGCATCGATGGTCACTGAATTTCGCAACACCTTTCCTCTGAAACCTAGGTCGGCAGTCCATCCATGCTCATCGGTAAGGTTTGAGTCGACTTGCAGATTATCGTTTACAACACGGACATCTGAAAAGTTGATGGCCCGATAGTTTTGAGAAATATTCCCATAAATCTCAACATCTTCAAAGCACCTATATGTACTTCCAATTCCAAAAAGTACCATGCTCCTCGGATCGTCGTCACTGGCTTGCACTTGTTCGCTAAACAGCACCTCATTCGTGAGCGGATGTCTATTCTCACTCAAATAGTAACCCGTGTTTTGCGTCCGGATGTATTCGAATCGAGCACCGGGTGTTAGATACCAGCATCCTGAAAGTGGAATAAGCGTTTCAGTAAAAACGGAAACGTTTTGCGACGGAAATCGAAAATCTGAACCCTCTAAGCTTTCTGGATTAATAAAATCAAAATCTGGCCCGTCAAATCCGATGGCCTTTCCTTGTCGACTTCGAGTATCGCCTTTGTAAAGGCGCGCACCTAGAAGTATAGCACCTGGGTTTTCTTTGATATTAAACCGCTGAACGAGGCGGGTTTCGTTTCCAACATTTAGGTAGTTTCCAAGTATCAGATCGCGGGCGCCAAGCGTATCAACTCTATTAATGTTGCCAAGAAAACCAAGCGCTGCACGCTCCGCCATGACGGCAAATGTTTTACTGTTGATCGTCAGATTTTTGGTGAGTTGCCCGTTTACAGTAGCCGAGGCCACGTTCCAATCAATTCGAAACCAATTACGGTCTCGAACGCTCAATTCTGGCGTGTCTTCGAACATCTTATCCGTCAGGCCGCCCGACTGTTTTGCAGTATAGAAATAATGACTCAAGGCAAGGTCAACCGACCACTTTTCTCCGAATGATCTTCCTATTTGTCCGTAGGCTCCATTGGCGTTGAAAAAACTGTTAGGCCTCCATCCACTGCCCTCTTTGTGCTGATAGTAGCCGTAATAATTCCACTTACCAACGCTGCCTCCAACGCTGTTAAATGAGCCAAGAAATCCGTAGCTCCCAATTGTTTGCCTACTAACAACTTCGGCTTTTCGGTCTTCTCGACCGCGCTTCATTTTAAAATTCAACAATCCTCCAAACTGAGTTCCATATTGCAGTGAAGCTGCTCCACGCACCAACTCAATTTGCTGAACAGCTTCAATTGCTGGGGTGTAATAACTCTCGGGGTATCCCAAAGCATCGGCGGCAATATCATAGCCATCTTGTCGGGTATTGAAGTTGGTGGTACGCTTTGGGTCTAGTCCTCGAGCACCAACACCCATTTGAAGGCCACCGGCATCTGTTTCTTGCACGTTCACTCCTGGAACTTTTGCGAATATCTGTCTGCCGTTATTGTTTGCTTGGTTAATGGACATTTCCCCAGGAACGATGACTTCATTCTTCTTAGCCGCGTACAAACCATCTACTTGGATATATTTTAGGTAGCCATGGCCGGTTCCAGAATTACTCGACTCGGACACTTCCACCGTCTCTAACGTCGATTCCAGTGGCTTCATTTCGACTTCATAAAAAAGTTGACGTTCAATATTCACCTCGATGGTTTTTGAAGCGTATCCCTCAATGAAAATGGTGACAGCGTGCGGACCTTTATCGAGTCCTCCAATCAAAATAAAGCCAGCCTCATTGGAAGGATAAGAATCGTAGGTGTTGTCAACAAACGCCTCAGCCTTGACGCGATCGTAATCTGGCGCGAGCACCCGAATGGTGACTTCGGCGCCAAATCCGCCCAGGGCGAAAAGCATGGAAAGTATAGAGATTAATTGCTTCAAGACTCAAAGGGTAAAATCCATGTTTTTGGCCTCCAGCTGTCTACTTGATCTGCGAGGTTTACAGACGAATCAACGTATGGTCGACTGCCCCGGCCATTAAATGTAACGTGCACGTTTGCATACACCCCGCTCGTTACGACGCCCGCTTTTTCGTAGTGCGCCTTCAAGAATTGAGCGTACTGAATCATTAGGTCAGGCTGAGTGCTCATCATCTTCTCTTGAGCGTGTGTCAAGAAGTCGCTGTTTTGGACTTCTATTCGATTGCCTTTTTCGTTTTCAACTGAGAATTGAGCGTATCCGGCCTTTTCCATCAACATAACCCGCCATCCAAACCGATATCCCTGTTCATGCCAGAATGGATTGCCATCATAGGCTAAGTGCCGAAAAGGAAATGCCAGTTGGAAAACGACCAGCAGTGCGATCGATAGCGATACAAGTTGATTGGCTGGAACGTGCGTGTTTCCGAAACTTTGGGCTTGCGCGCCAAATAGTCGTTGTTGCCAGTTTTCATGGAATGCAGCGCTAAAAAATACCAGAGTGGCTCCGATCATAATAAAAGGAAACATTCCAATTTGAAACAACCACCATGTCATGAGGTGAAAGGCAATTACCGCGGCGTATGCCAGCGCCCTAGTCCTCGCCACCAATAGAAAAAACGGTACAAAAAGATCATATAGAGCGCCTGCCCATGAAAAGACATAAGGCGTTGCCTCCCATTTGAAAATGGTTCCTAAAATTGGAAGTTGATCCTGTGCTGGAAGCCATATTGCAAGCGGCAAAGCATGAATCAACCAATCCGTATTTAGCTTGGCGATACCAGCAAATACATAAACCAGCACCAATTGAAACTTTAAGATATCAATGGTCCAGGCACTTACTGTACTTCTAGATTTGATTGCACCAAAGCGTTGATCCACCGATCGGCTCGCATTCGCAGGAAGAAAGACCATAATCAGTGAGACAAGAGAAACAAAGTAATAGTGATTCAGATAGTAGGTAACATCTATTAGTTCTATGTAGGTAAACGAAAGAAAAAACAGAACGGCCGAAATTCTGTAAAGCGCCCCAAAAGCAATTCCTAGCGATGATATTGCCATTATACCAAACATGACATAATAGGCCGTGTCGGGAAGGTCTGCTACCCAATAAAATCCGAAATATTTGAAGTGAATTAACGGCTCAATGAATTGAGATTCGATCCAGCCATTGGACCAAAAGCGCACGATACTTATAAACATAATGGCCCCAAAGAGCATACGAAAGGTAACCAGTGGGGCAATTGAAACTGGCTTGAATAGGATCGAATTCCACCTTTCCTTAATCCCCATCGTTGTCTTGATAGGTGATTTGAACTCCCAATTGCGATGGCATGTCAACCTTTAATAAAACCACCAATTGCTCGATACGGTTATACACCGTTTCTAAATCAGAAGGATTTGATTCAATTGAACTTTTCAGGTTTGCCCCATCCAAGTCTGAAGCGATCTGGTCGAAGAGGTTATTGATTGCCATACTTAAATCAGTGCCGTCTTTTGTTGCCTTAAGACTGTTTAAATAGTCGTCAAATCCGAGTCCTGTCCCTCCATTAAATGCATCTTGAATTCCTCTTAAATTTTCAAGAGCCAGTGCCGCCGAAGTGTTTGAGTAATACCCTTCTAGCTTATGTGCTTGAGTAACCCCAAGTGTCTTTTTTCCAAGTGGAATCCCGATCCGCGCATTCTTAAACAACTCAAATTCATAGTTAATTTCATTTACGAGGTTGCTGATCGAGCCTCCCGCGCTGCTTGTTGTGTTCACCTCAAATTCACTTTGATAGCTCAACCACTCATCTGAAACGTCCACTCCTTGTTTTAGGATATGCACCACGTTATCCAATAAATAGGTCCTTCGATTTGCATCCGAAAGCAGTGATTCAGATTCATTAAACAATAGATAATCCAATGAGGCAAATCCATTAGCGTCTGCATTCTTTGCGCCGTCCAAATCGTAATCTCCACTTGCTATGTTTTGTTCCACTTGAGCGGTATCTGTAGGAAAGGTATTTACCCGAGTGCGCATACTTACATCTGCTGCTGGACCGATTTCAAACACAGAACATGCGTTCCATTCTCTATAGGCTTTGATAAAAGATGATTGAACTACTACCAGTTGCGCTATCGTGGGATTGGATTCAAGCAGTTTGGAGTCCGAATCAAGTTGATTCATCGCTTTGACCCAATCCGCATAGGTGGGTTGTATGACACTGTTACCTATGTTTTTCAACATGGCTGCTTTGTCGAACGTGTCGTCAATAGGGTCAGTGCCGCCCTTGCACGCGCTCAGGAAAATGCAGATTGCTACTAAAGCCTGAATACCTCGCATTGCTATAGTTGAGTTTGGTGACCCTTAATCTCATACACCTCTGCAATCTTCTCACGCGCAGCTTTCAGGTCGTCAAGCGTCACCTCATAAAAGTTGATTCCAATTATGCCTAGAGCCTCATCAATTTGACCGTTTGTGATTGACTTTTCTTCGTTGTACTTCAAATTTTGTATAAACACATAGGCTCCAGAAAGTGCGTGATTTCGCCCGTAGTCCTCGGTCACATTATCAATGGCCACGTTTATAAAATGGATCGCCGTGGCTGCGCAAACCAACTCCCAACTCTCCCTAATATCATCTCTGGCTTCATCCCGAACATCGTATCGATGTACGTTGATCGCTTGCCTTCCTCTTCGAAACGCCTCTCCTAATGATTCGATGGTGCCCAATCGCGAATCACGACCGACACAGTATTTGGCCCAATAGCGCACGTCTTCTAGGCTTTCAGGAAACTCAATAGGTGCACCAAAGTAACCGTATGCCTCATCCCAGTGGTGTTGCATTACGGTGCCTTCTCCAATCACAACGGTCTCGTTGTCTACGTCTAATTGCTCGTCAATTAAGTAATGAGAAGTTGCCTGATAATAGCACAAAGCGCCCATGATTGTTTTCTCGATAAACTGACCGTATTCCCAGCCATTTTCGTCGAACAACCGCATTGCGCTACTATCCTCTGAGAATACCCGTCCAGGAACGCCGCTTGATCCATATTCTGCCGTCAGGCTAATCTCCGCCGCCCGCACGAAATAGTCATCAATTAGCGACTGATCCGGTTCAAAGCATTTGTCTTTCAATTGTTTCGTGGCGCTGAAAGTGAAATTCCCACCGCCATCGTTGTTTGTGTTTTCAAACATTTCACGCATCACTCCGATATCCAACCCAACTCCTGAGTCATTAGAGGTGTTCACGTATAGGATTAGCTCTGAAAGTTGATTCAATCGCGCTGTCTGCCCTGAGAAATCGACATTTTCAAAATCGTAGGATTCTGGTGGCACCACTGGTAACTTTGGTTCCTCGAAAACAATAGGGTCATCCTTACAGGCAGTGAGTGCTGTCAATCCAAGAAGTAAACACATCACAATTTTAAGCGTACGATTGAACATCAATTTTTATTTAGACTGATTTTAAATAATGATGCAAACATACCGTCGATACTAGGGTGCGGCAATACCCAAAAACGGGTATTTGTCATTTTAAACCCTGAGATTGAACATAAAAAACCCCCAAGACAAGAATGTCCCGAGGGTTCTACGGATTGAGAGATCGTATTAATCGATGGTTACCGTCTTGGAAGCCACAGATTCATTCACCATATAGAACTTCTTACCGGTGGATTCGTCAGACGTGATATTGAATGCAGCAATCTGAAGAATGGCCGAACCTTTACCCAAGCTATTCATTTCTTCTTCAGTAAACGGCGCATACGTCTCAGTTCCACCAAGTCTTTTCAAAACACTATTGTCAGGCCCGTAAATCGAAAAGTAAATTGAGTCGGCATTGCTGATACTTCCATCATGCGCTAGATTGTAAGCTGCGTCGCCGTCTACTGTCTCGTTCACCTCACGCACCTTTTGCGCTCCTGGAAAAGGATATAGGTTAGAAAGTCCCGTGCCACCAATTGCTGGGAAACCATTTCCACCTCCTACTGTGTATGAAATACCGTCGTTGTTGAATCCTTCTGATGGCTGTTCCAACTCAACCCAAGAATAGGTTGAAGCTGCCGTATTGAAGTCCAAGATTTCGGATGTCGAACCTTGATGCCATTGCACATCACCAACTTCAACAAAGCTCCCCCCATCTTGAAACCAAGCTAGCGAAGTTCCAATAGAAAGGACGATATCAAAGCCCGCCGTAGTCTGTACAGTGTTTGTGTTGATGGCATAAAAGGCGCCGTCAGCATCACCAAACGTAAGTTCAGGGTTTGCGGACGAACCACTCGCTGCTTCGATGGTAACTGTTTTTGTTTTTGAGTCGTCGCCGTCTTCATTTGACACAGTGAGTGTCACTTCAAAGTCACCACCGGTTAAATATGCATGGGTTGGGCTCATTTCCGAAGAAGCATTGCCATCTCCAAAATCCCAGGTATATGACGATACGTCGCCTTCGCCGGAAAAGGTAAATGCGGCCTCCGATCCATCCACTTCGAATGTGAAGTCTGCTGTTGGTGCCTTTTTGCACGCCGTTAGCAGTAGCAATGGAAGTGCAAATGCGATAAGTTTGGTCGTAAAGAATAAGTTCGTTTTCATAATCAGTTGTTTGTTATTACAAAAGCAAATATCAACCAACAGTCAGGGGCCTTCAATAGGTCAAACTACCCATTTTTATACGTTCTTTCCCTTAGTCCTCGCCTTTCTTCAGAATCTCCATCTTCTCTCCCATGGCAAATGCAAACTCCTTCATGTCCTTGCTTACCGCTTCGTCACCGGTTGCACGCTTGTACGTATCACTCATGCTGAGCATCATCTGATGAAAGAAAATCTTCATGTCATCGATGGTCATGTCCTTGGTCCAAAGGTCTATTCGAAGTGTGTTTTTCTCATTTGAATCCCAAATGGTTAAAAAGGCTGCGTCACATGCGCCAGTTTCATCATTATCACTTGCCTTCCAGGTAATTGTACTTGGAATTTGATTCTCATCTAAGGCAACATTGAATTGAATATTTGTTTGTTTTTCAGACATGTTATGGCTTGTATTTACTCTTTTTTAATATCTCGTCGGCTGGTGTCTCCAACAGCAACTGAAGGTCAATGATTTCTTGTGTTTCCATGTACTCGCGCACCATTTGCCAGCCGATGAAATGGCCCATACGAGATGGCGATTCTTTTACCAAATCAACCGTGAAAGGTCCATCGTTGATGAATTTTCCTTTCAATCCAGGTTCGGTTGTAAACAGCAGTTCATTGTCGACAAAGTGCGTCCACACCATGGATTCGTGGGTGATGGCCCAGTGCATTTCCTCCGCGGTATACCCGATTTTAATTGAATCGGGCATCTTAGGGAACAGGGCATCTAAGCAGTAAAAGATCTTACCCTGATGTATGATCTCATCCAACAATCTCGATTCGGTTTCGACCATCAATGGATAATCCGTTTCCAACCAGCCTTTCATCATCCAAGGCACCACGTGATTCGGAGACATTCGCGCACGCTGATAAAGTGGCCATTGCAGGTATTCATAGAATTTACAATCTTTCCCTAAAAAGAGCTCGAGGCAAATGCCAATCTCATTTTCGGTCATGATATAGGGCGAATTGAACCCCCCAACACACAACAGATGTTTAGGAACAATGGCATTTGGGAAGTACAACTTGTAATGCTTCCACGCATCATCCAGCTCTGCTTGAATTGGATCCATATCGCTATAAACCGCGTTCACTTCGGTGAATACCTCAGCAAAATCTGGGTGTGTGGTAAACGAACGGATGGACTCAAACAAGTTTGAATCAGAAACGGCGCCCAGCTGCAAGACATCTTCCACGTAATGGGTGTACGCCAGCGGATATTCAGCAAGAAGGCGTGGATGCTCGGTGCGATAAGACACGGGTGTGAGGTTGGACCAAAGCTGATCGATACGTTCAATCTCAACGTTGGCCTCGATTTGACTCACATCAACGTCAAGTCTATTTTCATCGCAACCGATGCTAATTGTTAATATAGATAGTAAACAAATGGCTGTTCGAAGAGTGCTGCTATACATAGGAAATTGCCAAAGGCGGCTGTGTAATTTTGGGACAAATGTAACAGCGCAACTATGATTACTCAACGTATATCGGTCGTTTTGATATTTATCGCTTTGCTCAGCTTAAATGGCCAGAGCCAGAGCGACATGGACGACAGATCTCTTCGATTTGGCCTCATGGGAAGTCCAAACTTTGGATGGTTACGGCCAGAAATAAAGGAGCTGGAGAAAGACGGCCTACAACCTCGACTCGGTTTTGGGTATGGCGTAATGATGGACTATAAGTTCACCGATAGCCCAAATTACTTGTTCAGCACGGGCGCAAACATTACCACCAACGGCGGTGGATTAATAGAGCCATGGGAAACGGTGATTACCGAGACCGACACTGCCTTTCGATTCTTAGGAAAAAATGATCGCACATACCGACTGCAATACGTCAATGTGCCACTTCTTCTAAAAATGCGCACCGGCGACGTGGGATATATGAGCTACTTCGGCGCCATTGGCTTTGATGCCAGTTTTAGAACTCGGGCTAGGGTAAACAACACATATACTTGGTTAGGAAATAGCGCACTTCAGCCTGATGATGAGGAAGACATGGATCTGAACAGCAATATCAATTTCATGCGGCTAGCACTCAACATTACGCTCGGAGCGGAGTACAATCTCACGGGCAACACAAACATTTACGCGGGGCTTGGAATTCATAATGGCTTCACCAATATGTTTAACAACAAGGGTGGTAGCAACATCCTAAAGCCCGCCTCGGACGGGACACCTGAGTTGGACAGTTCCGGAAATGTCATTGTCAGTCAGCGAAAAGACGCGAAGACGATGTATATTTCGCTAGACATTGGCGTCTTTTTCTAAATGAACTCAAGCAAAATAATTGAACATATAGCTGATTGGCTCCGCGACTACAACACAAAGGCTGGAACCAATGGCTTTGTAATTGGTGTGTCTGGAGGTATTGACTCTGCCGTCACATCTACACTGGGCGCACTTACAGGTCTTCCAATTCTCTGCATCGAGATGCCCATTCATCAGCATCAATCTCAGGTTGATCGAGCACGTGATCACATCCACTGGATGCAAGACCAGCACAAAAACGTAGCGGTTGAATCCGTAGAGCTGACGGCCACGTTTGAGGGCCTCATTGCAGCCTTACCAAAAACCGATGCCTCATCTAGAGAGATGGCATTGGTAAATACGCGGGCCAGATTAAGGATGACCACGCTCTACTATTTCGCTGCCACGCATGGCATGTTGGTGCTTGGCACAGGAAATAAGGTGGAAGATTTTGGGGTTGGATTTTACACCAAGTATGGTGATGGAGGAGTAGACCTGAGTCCGATCGCAGATTTGAATAAAACGGAAGTGTATGCAGTTGGCCGCGATCTCGGAATCATCGAATCCATTTTATCTGCCCCACCGACGGACGGACTTTGGGGAGACGATCGAACGGATGAGGAGCAAATTGGCGCATCGTATCCAGAGCTTGAATGGGCAATGACATTTAATGGGGATGTGACCCAGACAACAGCCAGGCAACGTCAAGTTTTGGAAATCTATACTCGCTTACACAGGGCCAATAGACACAAGATGGAGCCTATTCCGGTGTGTGAGATTCCAAGAAATTTGCTGGACTAACACCCGTTTAGAGGTGAATCCGCTCTTGCTTCGACCGACGCTCGTGCCTCGCTGGCTGTGCATGACGCTACGTGTTTATGGAGGCAAGCACGATCATCATTTTAACCAATTCCGGTTAGCCGTCATGCTGAGCGTTTGAGCGCAGCTAGAACTGGTCGAAGTGTGAAACGACGGCCCTCAATTATCAATGCTTCCAAGATCGGTTGATCGTGCTGACTTCGCATGAAGCTGGAGTCTTTGACTCAAATGGATAGATTTGAACATGTTGAAGACAATGTTCGTTTACATTCTCCAATGCTCGGATGACTCTTGTTATACGGGGATTACCAATGATTTGACACAACGAATCGCACAACATTCAAGTGGACTTGATCGAAAGGCCTATACATATCCAAGGCGACCAATTATGTTGAAATGGAGCCTTGAGGTTCAGGGCCCAAATCAGGCTATTCTCTTGGAGAAACAAATAAAAGGATGGGGGCGAAAAAAGAAGGAAGCGCTCATTGAAAATCGCCTAGAAATATTACCATTCATTTCGAAGAACCTTCGTGAACGCAACAAACAAGATCAATAATCCGCTCCTGCTTCGACCATCGCTCCTGCCTCGCTGGCTCTGCATGACGTTACGTTTATTGGGTGCAAGCGCGATCGTTTTGCACCATCACGCCCAGCCGTCATACTGAGCGTTGGAGCGAAGCGAGAACTGGTCGAAGTGTGAAACGGCAGCTATATCGCAAGTAGACACTTCAATGTTTCGAATCCCTTCTAAAAAAAGGGGGTGCCTGTGGAGCAGGTGGGGTGTTTGGCAAACAGAAAACACGATAAATTCGAATCCGCTCTTGCTTCGACCGACGCTCGTGCCTCGCTGGCTCTGCATGACGCTACGTGTATTGGGTGTGAGAACAACCGGTTTTAGCAAGCGAGAAAAATCATCATTTTGATCAAGTCCGCCTAGCAGTCATGCTGGGCGTTCGAGCGAAGCGAGAACTGGTCGAAGTGTGAAACGGCGGCCACGGGAATCGAATTAGTCCACCGTCCAGGTATGGCTTCCCTGAATCAACGCATCCAAATCGCCGTCTCCTTTTACAGAAATTGCATGTTCCAATTGCGCTTTCATAGCGTCTTCGTATCGGAAACGATCTTCTTGATACAAAATACCAAATGGTCTTGGCAATCCTCCTTCCAGCGCATTGTTGTCAAACATTCGGCTCAGAATAGTCGCCTTCATTCGATCTGAAGAATCGTGGATCCAAAGATCGTCGGCACTGCAGTCATTCATGGAAACGACCTCTGCTTTCATGCCATTTAATCGAATTCCAAACTCGCTATCGGCACCGTAAATCATCGGCTCACCCTCACGGATTGTAATTGTTGATTTTGCCTTGGTTGCTTTATCCGTGAATACCTCAAACGCACCGTCGTTGAAGACGTTGCAATTCTGATAAATCTCAATAAGTGAGGTTCCCTTGTGCGCATTCCCCGCCGCTAGTATCTCTCGCATGTGCTTTGGGTCGCGGTCCATGGTGCGCGCTACGAATGTGGCATCAGCACCCAACGCCAATGCCTGTGGATTAAACGGATGATCCAACGAACCCATCGGTGTAGACTTGGTCACTTGGCCTTTTGGCGAAGTAGGCGAGTATTGACCTTTTGTGAGGCCATAAATTTCGTTGTTGAAAAGCAAAACGTTTAGGTCGAAGTTTCTTCGCAACAGATGTATCAGGTGATTTCCTCCAATAGAAAGTGAATCGCCATCTCCGGTGATTACCCACACGCTGAGGTCTGGTCGGGCTGCTTTGAGACCACTAGCCATTGCTGTTGCGCGCCCGTGTATGCTGTGAATGCCATAGGTATCCATGTAGTATGGAAATCGAGAAGAGCAACCGATGCCACTCACAAATACGATGTCCTTTTTGTTGATGCCAGCCTCCGCCATCGTGCTTTGCATTTGCTTCAAAATGCTGTAATCACCACATCCTGGACACCAACGCACGTCTTGGTCTGTCGCGAAATCTTTGGCCGTATATGTTGTTGGGTTCTGCATTATATCAACTCCTTTATTTGTTCCTTAATCTCTCTTGATGTGAAGGGCATTCCTTGAATTTTGTTGAACGGAACAGCTCCTGTTCCATACTTGGCGTTTATCAAATGCACCAGCTGGCCATTGTTAATCTCGGGGATTAACACCCGATCAAACTTGGACATAAGTTCCTCAAGGTTTTTAGGGAATGGATTCAAATATCGCACGTGTGCTTGGCTCACCTTGTGTCCGTCTTTAATTAAGTCACGAACGGCGGTTCGTATGGCACCATAAGTAGAACCCCAACCCAAGACCAAAACGGAGCCACTTTCATCGCCTTGAGCAATTTCCTGCGCTGGAATATGGTTTGCTATCAAGTCTACTTTCTCCTGTCGAATCTTGACCATCAACTCATGATTATCTGGATCGTAACTCACATTGCCCGTTTCATTCTCTTTCTCTAGTCCACCAACCCGGTGTTGTAGATTTTCCATGCCTGGGATGGCCCATTCACGGACAAGCTTTTCATTTCTTCTGAAAGGAAAATATGTTTCGTCTGAAAGTGATTTTTCTGGATCGGCCCATCGTGGTGTGATGGATGAAATATCTGCTGCTTTTGGAAAGCTCCACGGTTCTGAACCATTTGCGATAAATCCATCGCTCATGAACATAGCCGGAATCATGTGTTCGACCGTGATTCTTACAGCCTCAACCATGGCATCGAAACAATCTGATGGATGGCTAGCAGAAACAATTACGAGCGGTGCTTCGCCATTTCTACCATACATGGCTTGCATCAAATCACTTTGTTCGGTCTTTGTCGGCAATCCAGTGCTGGGTCCGCCGCGTTGCACATTAATAATCAAAAGTGGGATTTCGAGCATTACAGCAAGACCCATCGCCTCCCCTTTTAATGCGATTCCGGGTCCGCTTGAGGCCGTCATTCCAAGCGAGCCGCCAAAACTGGCCCCAATAGACGCACAGATCGCAGCAATCTCGTCTTCTGCTTGAAAGGTTTTAACGCCGTAGTTTTTGTGTCGAGCTAATTCATGTAAAATATCGGATGCCGGAGTAATTGGATATGAACCATAGAATAGCTCCAACCCCGCTTTATTCGCAGCGACTATAGCACCCAATGCTGCTGCTTGATTTCCCATTATACTTCGATACTCACCGCTAGGCAAGTTGGCCGACTCAACCTCATATCTCGATGTAAATGTTTCGTTGGTATCGCCAAAGTAATAGCCCGCCTTAAGCACGGTCAAATTCGCGTCCTTGATGTCTGGTTTCTTGGAAAATTTTTCAGTGATAAATGATTGCGTGGTTTCCATGGAGCGGTTATACATCCAAAGCAAAAACCCTAAAACGAACATGTTTTTACATCGATCAATATCCTTGGTTCCGAGGCCTGAATTAGCCAATGCCTCCTTCGTCATTTTCGTGACATCAATTTCAACCACCCGAAATTGATCCAAGGTTTTGTCGAGCAAAGGACTCACGTCGCTTTCATACTTGGCCAATCGAAGATTCTTCTTGTCGAAGCCTGCCGTATTGGCTATTATGGTTCCTCCTTTTTTGAGCTGGCTCACGTTGGCCTTTAAGGCTGCCGCATTCATTGCCACGAGCACCTCAACTTCATCGCCTGGGGTGAAGATGTCGACGCTGGCAAAGTGTAGTTTAAATCCAGATACTCCTGCTACCGTTCCTTGCGGGGCGCGTATCTCGGCAGGGAAATTCGGAAACGTACTGATATCGTTTCCGTAGTGCGCATTTGTGTCAGTGAAAAGACTCCCCGTTAATTGCATTCCGTCTCCAGAATCACCTGCAAAAAGTATGGTGACATCCTTCCTTTTCTCTGTGGTCTTCGTCATTATTAATAAATCGGTGGCAAAAGTAGCCGTTTGTGTCGGCTATTTAATGACATTAGTAACCTTCATTGCCACCAAATTGTTTGCGATGTTATGAGAAACGCTATTCGACTTACAGCATACCTGTGTATTCTTCTCCTTTCCTTCTCGTTTGAATCGTGTAGGAGAGAGCTTGAACCGCCTGAAGTAGAAAATGAAATCCTCACGCCGATTCTGCACACCAAATTGAATTTGGCCAATATAATTCCGGACTCGCTTCGAGCCGAAAAATCGGATGGCTCCATATCCCTTGTATACAGAAACGTGATTCACGAGGCCAAGCTCAACGCTTTCAACGAACTGAATACCCGCGAATTTGTACAGAGCGCAAAGCTTCAAAAACTAAAGCTGAGCGATCGCTCCGTTTCAAACACCATCACGCTTGGGCAGATCACCAAGGGCGGCCCATACGAAGGATTAATAATCTTAGCCCATAATTCAGGAAATCCATTTCAGATACCTGAAATAGCGAATCAAAGTTTTGGTCCCGAGGTGCTCGACGGCTCATCCTATTTTGATGAAATGACCCTCGATTCTGGGTTCATGGATATCACGATCGAGAACGGTTTTCCGACAAGCATTTCGGATATCAATTTCGAAATCCGTAATCAAGGTGCTGGCAACGTTGTGGTCGACACCACGTTCGATTACGTTGGTCCCGGAGAAACAGAAACACGCTCGGTAAACATTGCGGGAAAGTCCGTGGAGGCGTTTCTAGAAGCATTTGTGACAAACTTCAATGTGGATCAAAGCGCTGGCCCAGTAGTGATTGACACATCGGACGCGCTCATCGTAACGGTAGTTACCCGAGACCTAAAGGTATTCTCAGCCAAGGCGATCTTTCCTGCGCAGGACATCATAGCCGTAAACGATGTTAACGCCATGGAGGGAGTTGGAACGACACGTATTACCCGTGCAATTGCCAAGTCGGGGTTTGTAAATGTGGAGGTAGAAAGCACCATTGAAGACACGCTGTATTTCGAATACTTTATACCAGATGGAACGCTCAATGGCGAATCTTTTGTGGTTGAAGAAACCATCAATCCTGCTCCAAGTGGTGGTTCCATTTTCAAAAAATTTAAGTTCGATGTATCGGGGTATGAGTTTGGAATGACTGGATTTCCCGTTAAAGACAGCGTCAATATATTCTACAGTGAATTGGTTGGACGGATCGATTCTACTGGCCGTAAAGTGAATATCACGCTGAATGATAGCATCCGAGTTTTTGTGAATTTGAGCGGTTTTGTACCTGAGTATATTGAGGGCTATGCAGGTGACACAACAATTGATATCGGACCAGAAGTAATTCCGTTAGAGCTCTTCAAGAAAATTAATGGCGGCAGCATAGAGTTTTCGGAAGTTAAGATGGCATTGAGCGTTGTAAATGGAAACAATGTTCCTTTCGACGTAGATATCAGCACACTGCGTGCCTCAAATACTCGAAGTGGCGAGTCGGTAGAAATAGATTTGTCTTCGCTCCCAAACCCAATCTCGGTACTTGGAGCCTCAGATTTAGAGACGCCATGGGAAAAGACGTGGGAAATCGATTCGAAGACTTCACTAAATGCCGCCATCGGAATATTACCTAATCAGTTTGAGGCAGCCTTATCCGTCAAGACCAACCCGCTTCAAGACCTGAATGATTTGACTCAGTTCGCGGTCGACTCCAATCAGCTTGTTGCTTACGCCGATATTGAGATTCCCTTGGACTTCATTGCCAAAGAACTAATACTGCAAGACACCGTGGAGTTTAGCGGTAAAAACATCCGATACCCAGAGGAAATAGGCTCTGGAGTGATGTATTTAATTGCCAATAACTCGCTACCTCTCGAAGCAAGCGTCAGAATTGAGTTTATATCAGGGAATAGTAGGGTTCAGACTCTACGATTTGATCGTAGAATTTCCGCTAGTGGCACAGGTAAAGATGTGGAGAGCGTATTGGCCTTGACATTCAACAAAACCACCTTTGACAACATCCTTTCGGCGGATCATGCCGTCATGATTGCTGAAGTTTCGACCGAAGGTGCCGAAGCAGTCAAAATATATTCGGACATGGGAATCGATTTAAAGCTCAGCTCCCGGTTTAACTATACATACGGCAAGAAATGATTTGGCAAAAACACACACTCATCTTCTGTATCGGACTCCTCCCGCTCCTTGGACACACCCAGAATGATTGGAGTTGGAGTCAGTTTCACTATTTCGGCGACACAAACTACGCGCAAGCCGGTCTTTCAGGCGATGCGCATTATGAAATTCTTTCAAATAAACTCACCAATGCCTTGTTCAACGAGGCTGTATATGACGGTAAAATATCCTCAGAGACTAGTGCGTTCATGGACGACTTAGACCATGACCAATACATTCGGCTTTCTGCTGGAACCAGCGGTTCAATGTGGTTTAGAAGCAATCGGAAAGGCAAATGGCGGTGGCTGTTTGGCGCCGGATATTACGACAAAGTGCTCGGTGCTATGAAAACTGGATTGGCTCAGCTTTACCTGCGCGGAAACGGACCTTATGAGGATCAAACATTATCTCTAGGCCCATCATACTTAACATACCACAGCTATCAATTTGCAGGCGGCGGAATTGAACGAAGCACCAACAGCTCGACCTGGGGAATCACTGTGCAAATGATCAAATCAAGTCGATATGCTCAACTCAATATGGGATACTCCACATTTTACACCGCGCCTTATGGAACGGAGATTAATGCGCCCCTCGCTATGCGATATGACGCTACCAACACAAGCCAACCAAAACTGGGTGCTTGGTACGGAACCGGGTATGGAATCAATGCGTATTTCCAACATCAACCTAGTCCGGACGCTCCACTGATAGGGTTCCAAATAAAGGACCTCGGTCAGATCTTTTACCAAGGAGTAAATCGCTGGAAGATGAACGACACGTTACATTTTACTGGACTCGACGTCGACAATATATTGCAGCTCGATGACAGCTTGATCAACGGTGGCGATCTAGATAGCATCGAAGCCTTGATAGGACTTCAGCGCGTCCATCCATTTACTCGCGCCAATTTACCCGCCAATATTCAGGTAAACTATGTGCATCCAATTGGCGAAAAAGCGAGCGCTCATCTTTGTCTACGCCAGTATATCCGATTTGGTCTTCCAGAACTAAACCTTGGTTTTGCCTATCGCCTTACAAATTGGTTTACGATTGAGCCAACGGCTCGAATCGGGGGGTTTTCTCGATTTGATTTAGGGTTAACCGCGGCAATCAATGTGAAAAACCAGTTTCAGCTGATTGTTAAATCAGAGCAATTTGAGAACCTCATTGTGCCTCAAGAATCCACGAGCCAGTATCTATTTGTTGGTGGACAGCTAAAATTCTAGGCGCAGCTCCTTACATTTAGCCCACCTAACTAATTATGCGCTTTCTACCCTTCTTTTTGATTGTCCTATTTGCCAGTTGTAAGTCTAACAAGCCTGCGCCTGAAGCATCTGATAAAGCAAGTGTGCCCGTCGAGCAAACAGCTGAGTCACCAAAATCTGCCGAAATCCCATCACTTGAAAACAGTGTGTGGACGGAGTATAAAGAGATGGATCTTCCAGATCTTGAGCGGAGAATAAGTCCGGCCTCCTACTCTCTTTGGCAATGTGATTATTCGAAACTGATGGAGTCTCTGAGTGGTTCATCGGCTGAGACACAACTGCCTATCGAGGATCAGCTTCAACTTTTTCAATTAGAAAACTCTGGAACCATGAGTGAAGCGCTGGCCGCAAAATTCCCTGAAATCAAATCATACAAAGGCTATTCGGCAGACAAAACCTACAGCATTCGAATGGACACAAACGAAAAAGGTCTGTTTGCAGAAATAAAAAATGGAAAAGAAATCATGCTTTTAGAGCCTTTTCTGGAAGGCAACAAAACATTCTATGTCCTTTATGAAAAATCATCCTTGCCGAAGGCCTCGCGTGAGGATTTTGAAAAATAATTTATGAAATTACTTACGCTATTCTCTGCCCTATTCTTCTCGCTGACTGTTTCTAGTCAAGTACGCTATTTCACCCCAACCGAGTCTACAGAACCCGAATTCAAACAGTTTACGTTTGATATAGAGCCCTCCTTGATGTCGGCACTTAACACGGCCTCAGCAACTGTGGCGGCAACTATTCAACTTCCATTGCCAAACGGTGTGGCCGTTGATCTACGCCTAGAGTCCGCACCAATTATCGCTCCTGAGCTCGCAGAAAAATATCCCGAGATCAAAAGCTTTCGGGTAACGGGCGACCAAATTCACGGCCGTGTTGGATGGACGTATAAAGGATTTCATGGAATTTTGTTTACCACAAATGGCACCGTATATATTGATCCTGCTTCGAACGCGGCGGGGTATACCAGCTACTACCGCGACGACTATACGGAGCATTATCGCGGTTTGAAGGAGCGCCAGTGTTATACTGAGGGTGAAATTGTTGATGTCGCATCTGAAGTTATGCCCATTAATGGACACGATGCCGGGCGCAGTGGCGACAAACTAAGAACGTATCGTTTGGCATTAGCCTGCACGGGCGAATACGGTCAATTTCATGGGGGCACGGTATCGGGTGTGCTCAGCGCGATGGTAACATCCATTAATAGAGTTAACGGCGTGTATGAACGCGAATTTGCCATCACGTTCGAGCTTATTGGCAACAATGATGATATCATCTATTTAAATTCAGCCACCGATCCGTATACAAACAACAGCGGAAGTACAATGCTGGGCCAAAACATCTCGAATCTGAGCAGCGTTATTGGAAACTCCAATTTTGACATCGGTCATGTTTACAGCACTGGAGGAGGAGGCATCGCGGGACTTGGAGTAGTTTGTGGCCAAGCAAAGGCGAGGGGCGTTACAGGTTCCTCTTCTCCAACAGGTGACCCTTTTGATATCGACTATGTATGTCACGAAATGGGGCATCAATTTGGTGCAAGTCACACCCAAAACAGCAGTACATCATCATGCAACCGTTCGGCGAACAATGCTTTTGAGCCGGGAAGTGCATCCACCATTATGGGTTACGCAGGTGTTTGCAGCCCAAGTCTTCAAAACAATTCGGACGACTATTTTCACGCACATAGTTATGACCAAGTAATTGCATTTGCACACAACGGAAGTGGAAATTCATGCGCTTCGAGCACCAATACTGGAAACAGCGCGCCGCAAGTAACTGTGCCGAACGGCGGGTTTTTCATTCCAATTGAAACTCCTTTTCTACTCGATGGGTCAGCGACCGATCAAGACGGCGACGACCTCACCTATTGTTGGGAAGAAATGGATTTAGGCCCTGCAGGTCATCCTGATAGCCCATCGGGAAATGCTCCAATTTTTCGTTCGTGGGATCCAGTAGATGAGACATATCGCGTCTTTCCGAAAATGTTGAATATCATTCTGGGGAACACCGTTCTTGGAGAAACCTACCCTACCTATGATCGTGATTTGACTTTTCGCTTAACGGTTCGGGATGAAAACAGCGCAGGAGGTGGTGTTGGCATCGATGAGGTTGAATTTGAGGCAAGTGAAGATGCGGGGCCATTCTTGGTAACCTCTGCTCAGACAGGAGAGTCAGTTGAGGCAGTCAATGGATATTTAGTAACCTGGGACGTTGCAGGCACAGATGCATCGCCCGTTAATTGTCAAAATGTAAACATCGACCTCTGCAAGTTTAGCAGCGCCAATCTAACCTTAGATGTAATTGAAAACTTGGCCACGAACACTTCAAATGATGGATCTGAGGCAGTGAGCATTTCACTCTCAAACGTGGGTAACGGCTATTACATTCGTGTTAGCGCCGCAGATAATATTTTCTTCAATATCGGCGGCAAATTCAGTGTGATTGAACCAAGTGAACTCGAGGACGAGGACATCGTATTGAACCTTAACCCAGATTATTTTAATGCGCTTATGGCGCTTACTTGGAACGATGATTTTTCTTCTGAAACAAATTGGTATGTAGAAAAGTCCATCGCTAACAATAGTGCGTACACAGTCATAGATACGTTGGCACCAAACAGCACTTCGTACTTAGATTATAATGTGATCATGTACGGTGAGGAGTATTACTATCGAGTGTATGCTGAGAATTCAGTGAGTACCAGCGACTATAGTAATGAGGTGGTCTACCAAGGGTTAGGTCAGGAAGAATTGGATGTGGAAAGCTTGAAGGTTTATCCAAATCCAACAGATGAGTTGCTACACATCTCTGGGATTCGCTCCACTGTGACATACACGCTTTATTCTATTTTGGGGGCGGCTGTGAAGTCAGGAAGCGTCGCGGAAAATAGCGCTGCTATAAACGTGAAAAACCTAGCCGCAGGTGTTTATTTACTGCAACTAGGTTCTTCTAATTCTGTTGTATTCAAACGCGTCGAAATACTTTAATCAACGCGTCAAGGCGAGCACAGGACGCTGTTGATGTTGTGCCAACTTTCTTGAAATGCTTGGATTTAGCAATCGTTGAAACCAGTTGCTTTTTCGAGGTATGGTCACAATCATATCCATGTCATTTGCATTGGCGAAAAGCGATAACGCAAGTTCGACATCTTCATTCTCTACAACTTCAAATGCGTGCTCTATGTTTTCAAGTTGCACATGCATGTTATAGCCTTGCTCCACGTCGTCCATGCTTATGTCATCATCGTCGGACTCTACGGTCACAACGGTAATTTTCCCATTTGCGGCATCGGCTATTGACTTCAGCATGGTGAGGTGTTCCGCGTCGATGTTTGATTTTAGATCTGCGGCCAACAAGATATTTTTAGGCTTTCTAAAAACATAGTTGGAAGGTATCGCCAGAACCGGAACAAGGGACTCTTGAATGACTCCAGCTGCTACGCTTCCCATGACCACTTCCTTTAGCCCAGAAGCACCCGTAGTTCCCATAACTATGAGGTTTATACCTTTTGTGCGCGCAACTCTAAGAATGGAATTCACCGAACTGCCATATTCAGAAATGGAAGTTATTTCTGGGGTGTCCTCGCCCAGTATGTTTTTAATGTGAATGCACTCTTCCGCCAAACCTTCAAGAGAGCCTTCCTCCATCACATCTCGTAATGAGATCATGGAAGCTCCAGTGCTATGGGGTTCCTCAAAAGTGTTCAATAAGATGTACTGGTTATCTTTTCCAAATAGTTTAACGGCATACACAAAGGCATTTCGTGCAGTATCTGAAAAATCGGTCGGTATTAAAATTGTGCTCATTGTTTATGATCCTATACGTGAAAATGGGCCTAAATCACCTTTATACTCCTTAATCTTGACAGAGAGTACGGGGATTTCAGCATGATTTACAACACTTTCTGTTTGACTTCCATAGAAGAATCGGCTTATACCGGTTCTTCCGTGTGTTTCCATTGCGATGGCATCGGCATTTACAACCCCCGTTGCATAACCAATTCCTGCATGAACAGTGCTTTCATTAATTACGTGCACTGTGCAATTATCAATTCGCCATTCCGCTCTAAAATCTGCGACCAACTTGTTTGTCTGCTCGGTCGATTCAAAGTGGTCCGGCGTGATGACTTTGACTAAATGTACATGTGCATCGAAAAGCTTGATAAAGTTAAAAAGCTTCGCGAAATTTTCCTTCGCTTCTCCGTAAAAATTAGAGGCAAAAATGATATTCTTTAAGTCGAAGTCCTGATGCCTATTCTTAACGGTAAGTACCGGACACTCGGCGATCCGAACCACCTTTTCTGTATTTGAACCGATAAACAACTCGTGGGCGCCTGAATCTCCATGCGAACCCATCACAATTAGATCAATATCATGTTCTGCGGCCTGCTTGGCAATGGTGCTATAAACTCCATCGTATTGGATTACCTCAACAGCGTTTACACCTTTCATAAATGGCCTGGCAAATAGCTCCTTGTATCGCTTTTTCACCAGCTTCATCCAAAAAATGCCTTCCGCTGCATCGGAAAATGACTGAAAGGAATCATTCCGATCGTAAACAGGAATATCCATTATGTGCAACATATATAACCGGGCGCCTGTGCGCTTCGCTAAATTGGCTGCGACTTCTGCGGCGTGCTCAGCACATTCGCTAAAGTCTGTTGGTACTAAGATTTTCTTCATTTGGCTTGAATTAGGCAGCAAATATGAATCAGCAATGACTCAGATAGCCTGATCTGACTCATTTATTTACTTGACTCATCTCAACCCCAGCGCCTCCAACCCCCGATATGAGGCGGATTTTTTGCTTGGATTCTTCTAGAGCCTCAAGCTCGTCGGTATCGATGGAGAGCACAATTGGCAGCAAGTTTCCACCTTTCGTTACCTTAATTGGAACGCTATAAAAGACGCCATCCTCTTCATGATAAATGCTCAATGGCATTGGATTGCTTTCCTGTGTCAGAATGCTTTGAAATACATGAATTACCGCATTTGCAGCGGCGTAAAAGGCGGCATGTTGTGTTTCTTTTATCCTGTGCGCGGCACGTCTCGTTTCGTAAATGCAATCCCTGATTAGATGTTCTTCCAGATATTTAGATACAGGAATGCCCTTGATGAATGTGTTGCTAATCAAGGGAACCATGGTTTCGCCGTGCTCTCCAATGACAAGAGTGTCGATTTCTGAAGGTGGAATCCCACTTACAAGGCTCAATTGATGCGTCAATCGAAGTGTTTCCACTATTGTTCCAATACCGAGAATGTTTTCCGGGTTCAATTTGGATGCCTGCAGAATCTCAAGAGAAATTACATCCACAGGATTTGATACAACAATTAAAATGGGGTCGGCCTTTGCCTTAAAGTTGTGGAAAACATCTTGAACTATTTTTCGATTTTCATCCAAGGCGAAGGATCGATTGGCTCCAATAGGGATGGCCCTCCCAGCGCAAAAAATGATAAAGTCAGCAGATTCAAATGCCTCTTGGCTGTTCCAAATTATTTCGTGCCGTTTGGCCAGCATGCACGCATGCCCAAGGTCTCTAAGGCTGCCCGAAATATTAGGGTCTGGATCTAGAATGTTGATGTTGAAACTTCTATGATGATCTTGAAGCATCACGTTTAGCACACATTTACCGACGTTCCCGAATCCAACGAGGGTTACATTAATGTGTGAGATATCAATCATGAAAGCCGGGTTGATTTGATGCCTATCAAAACAATCATAATCCAATCCCAATTCCTATGATCTAGATCAGTGCGTAGGTTGCTACCCGTCAGATATTGCTTCCCTCAGCTAAACGCTTTAGGCGCACGGGATCCTTCACTTGGATGGATCGACCATCATTTGAAATGATGTCTTCTGATTTGAAATCGCTCAGTGTGCGAATCAATGACTCGGTCGCGATGCCTGTATATCCAGCCAATTCTTCACGAGAAATCGTAACCCCGATATCGTTCTGATCGTTGCCATACTTTTCGAATATATGATTCAAAACAAAAGCTACACGCTCTCTAACATTACCATAGGCCAACTTCAAAAGACGGTCTTCTTGGTCTAAAATATTGCGGGATAGGATCTTAATAAAGTTGTTTGACACCTCTCTGTTGGTATGGATCAACTTTTTAAACTGATCCACTGGAATCGATACGATCTCACAATCCTCGATGGTGCTCGCCTCTTCTTGGAATGTGGTGTTCTCTAGGAGCGCTAAGTATCCCAAAAACTCTCCCGTGCTGCTTATAGAGGTTATAAACTCCTTACCATAATCGCTCACCCGACTCAACTTCACTTTTCCAGATTTGATGTAGTAGAGGGCGTGTGGATATTCCCCTTCTCGATACAACGTTTCTTTCTTCTTATAAAATCGTGTGTTGCGCTCAGAAATAAGGTCTTCCAAGCTAATAGACTCGGCCGCATCATTCAGGAACGACTTAACAGAATCCGCATCATTTACGGCAACAATTTTTCCCATTTGTTCCGACTTTTTCAGTCGCATTTCAATGGTATCCATCAGCTCTGTGTCCTCAAATGGCTTGGTCAAATAGTCGTCAGCACCCAGATTCATCCCCTTTCGGAAATCAGCTTTTTCGGCTTTGGCAGTAAGGAAAATGAACGGAACCCCAGAGGTTTTTGGGTTTTTATTCAGAATATGAAGTACGCCGTAACCATCCAATTCAGGCATCATGATGTCACAAAGAATCAGATCAAAATTGGCATTCAACGCGGCTTCCACGCCCTTTTTTCCATTTTCTGCTGTGTGGACTTCGTAGCCCGCAAGCTCCAATATTTCGGCCGTGTTTTCGCGAACGTTATCGTTGTCTTCAATTATTAAAAGCTTCTTCATAGATTGTTAGCTTGGAATTTCTACGCTAAAGGTAGTGCCTTCATTTGGCATGCTCTCAAAGGAAATGGTGCCATTTAGCATTTGCACATACCTGTGAACAATGTTGAGACCTAGCCCAGTTCCTTCAATATTAAGGGCGTTTTGGGCTCGAAAAAATCGACCAAACATGTTTTCCTGATCGTTTAGAGGAATGCCTATACCCTCATCTCTTATTTCGATTTTTAAGCCTTCGTCTTCTCGTTCAATGTTTACCCAAACACGCTGATGCTGTTTTGAATATTTTATGGCATTGCTCAGCAGATTACTGAGAATTATTCTGAGCATATTTTGATCGGTGCTAAAGGTGCGCTTGCCACTGTAGCTGAAATGGATGATTTGCCCAGTCTGTGCAATTTCTTGATGCTGTTCAACGATTTCGCCCAACAATTCCTGAATATTAAGATTTGACTTATGCAAAGCAACCTTACCCGCTTCCACTTTTTCGATGGATAGAAAATCATTGAGCAGACTAGTTAGGTGACGTACGGAGCTTTTAATTCGATCATAATGCTTAGGTTTTTTATCCTTCGCATCCATTTCATCGTACTTCTCGAGCAAGCTTAGTGAGCTTAATACAGTGCTCAAAGGCGTTCTAAATTCATGAGAAGCCATGCTCACAAATCTCGATTTCAACTCGTTAAGTTGTTTTTCTTTTTCGAGCGCCATCACCACCTTTTGTTCCGCTTTCTTCCGGTCAGTAATGTTCTGTTCCACCATCAAAATTCGGTTTATTTTACCCGTTTGATCGGATAAACCTACTGTGTTCAACAGATAATGCTGATCCTCATGCATAAGCTCAAATGAAGTGTTTTCTCCTTCAAAAACACCCTTCAGACGGCTCTGAATTTCTTCTCTAATTCGCACTGGAATCTGAGTGAGGTAGTTTTTACCCACAAGGCGCTCGCTGGTGATTCCATTCTTGTATAAATCCTGGCCTTCCACAAAAACATAGTTGAAGTCCGTGTCGAAAACGTTTATGGTGCCATTGGGAAAATTTCGGGCAATCATTCTATAGAGCAATTGCGATTCTTCCAACTCGCGGGTTCGCTCTTCTACACGCTTTTCTAAGTTCTTGTTTAATAGTAAGACCTGAGCTTCTTGTTCCTTTCTCGCGGTTACATCCATGATCAAGGCCATGACCATCATTGTGTCTCCTTGCCGGTAATAATTCAGGCTGATTTCAATAGGAACGGATGCGCCGTCTTTCCGCACACCGATCAAGTCGTAACCGTGCCCCATGGGGCGTTTATGTGGAGATTTTGTGTACCCTTCTCTATGCGAAACGTGCTGTTCTCTAAGGTGCTTTGGCAGCAACGAATCGACGTTCATTTTCAACAATTCGTCCACGGAGTATCCAAACATTTCAGCGACTCGACCATTGGCAAGATGAACATCACCTTTAGCGTCGGCAACGATTAACCCCTCGGTTGCTGTTTCAAACAACAGCTCATACAGCTGATCTTTTGAAGATTCGCTAAGCATGCGTTACTTCAACTCATGCATTGCCTCCTTAAAACGCTTGATAATTTCCTCTTCTGCGTGCGTCACAGGTGGAAATGCATGGGCAATATCTTGAATCAAATAGATGAAGTGCTCTTTGGTTTGTTCGTCCAGGTGGTTGCTCCCGAGTTTGATGTATTTCATTCCATCCTCAAACCCTTCGTTGAAGCCCGGCTTGCTATTCTTCAAAACAGAAAAAATGATCTCGGTTACATCAAAATCGCGTGAATACTTTTCGGACCACTCATGGACCAAATCGTGCAATTCTTTTTGTTCCGTTACCTGAATCTCCCCATCTGCCTTTGCGGCGGCAAATGCTACTATTCCTAATCCGTAGTAAAGGTGTTCTTTGGCGTCCATATTGGCGAATTTAAAAGTCTTTGGTTTTCAATGGTGCAATATAACCCTTCGTGTTCTAAACGGTCATACTGAAAATCTGCGTCTCGGGATTGCTGGACAGTAATCTCTCATCGAAGGCCATGCAAATATTTCGCACAAACGGGCGTCCTTTTCTTGTCACAGATAGCTTTCCATCTTCCCACTTAAGCAGGCCATCCTTTTTCAGCTCTTCCAGTTGCCCCGAAGCTTTGATGACTTGATTGACCTCAAATTCATCCATGTCTCCTGAAAAATGACACATAATGTCCAAGATAAGTGTTCGAATTTTTAAGTCTTCGTCGCTTTGTTTGTGACCTCTGAATATCGGGAACTGCCCCGCATTCACTCGGCTTAAATATTCTTCTACCACCTTAACATTCTGTGCAAAGCCCGTCCAGGTATCGCCAATCGCCGAGACTCCCAATCCAACCATCAGCTTGCTTGGTTGCGTTGTGTATCCCATAAAGTTTCGATGCATGTTCTTGCCTTGATAGGCAATTGTTAACTCATCTTCTGGTAGGGCAAAATGATCCATCCCTATTTCAACATAGCCAGCACGCATCAACATTTTTTTTCCCAATCGATACATTTCATGCTTCGACTCAGGGCTTGGCAAGTCCTTTTCCGTGAAAGAGCGCTGCCCTGGCTTGACCCAAGGCACGTGCGCATAACTGTAGTATGCGATGCGATCGGGTCGAAGCAGGTTTATCATATCGATGGTGTTCTCGATGCTGCTAGTCGTTTGATGCGGCAGGCCATAAACCAAATCGTAGTTTGTGGATGTATAACCCAATTCTCGAGCCCAGTCGGTCACCCGTTTTACTTGAGAAAATGACTGAATTCTATTGATTGTTTTCTGTACTAATGGATCAAAGTCTTGGATACCAAAGCTTATGCGCGTAAACCCAAGGTTTGCCAATACTCTTAAGTGCTCATACGAAGTAGTTCGTGGGTTCGCCTCAAAACCCAGAGAAGCACTTTCATGGATGTTTGAGGTAGACGATATTCCGTCGATGAGTCGCTTTAAATTTTCGGGGCTAAAGAAGGTTGGCGTACCTCCTCCAAGGTGAATCTCCTTCACGTTGGGCTTTGAGCCAAACACTTCCGTATACAGGCTCCATTCCTTTAATACCGCATCGATATACGGTGTTTCAACCGCGTGGTTGATTGTAATGCGTGTATTGCACCCGCAAAACGTGCATAGACTTTCGCAGTAAGGAAGGTGAATGTAGATGCTGGTTCCTTCGTCTGAATCGTAGGTCTCAAACGACGACTTTAGTAGCTCTTTCCAATCGGATTCGGTTGGTGGGTTATCCCAAAATGGAACCGTAGGGTAACTGGTATATCTCGGTCCGGGAACGTTGTACTTATCTACTAAATTCATATTAGCAGCAAAACTCATCAAAGTCCGTGGGCCACACCCGAATGCCGCTCAACCAAAGACCTGATACTGATCATGTAAACCGCACCTCTTACCCATGATGAGCTGGTAAATTCTTGTCTCAACTCCTAATCGCACTGCTCAATAGAGCCGCTCTCGGAGACAGCAGGACTGAGGTATGGCACACCTAAATTGCTCCCTCTGAGTATAAGCACTACACCCATAACCAAAACCGTAATGGGAACAAGTCGACGAATTTTACTGCGCCACTGGCTGCTGAGCGATTTCGCAAACGCTGTAATTGAAATAAGCGCTGGCAGTGTTCCAAGCCCAAAAAACAGCATGAAAAGGGCGCCATCCCATGGTGTAAACGTAGCTGAGGCGCCAGCGACAGCGATGTAAACCATAGCACATGGCAGAATTCCATTTCCGATGCCTAACAAAAATCGAAGAGTCGTTTTATTGACAGGTAAGCTATGTGACCATCCCGTAAACTTTATGGCGAACCGGCCAAGTCGTGTTTCAAATTGATGGATATATCGAGTCAATGAAAGCAGTAACACACCGGCAATCATGATGATGCCTATCGCGATGCTGAATGTCTGCTGCGCACCCATCAAGCTAATGGCTGTGCCCAATGCGCCCGCCACGGATCCAAAAAGCATATAGGTCAAGAGCCGACCAGCATGGTGCGCAATTTCCTGTGTCCACTTGGTTTCTCCCTGATTTACTGTCAACAGAATTGGACCACACATTCCGGCGCAATGCGCACTTCCGATAAAACCAAGCGATATGGCGACCCAGAGATAAGTCAAATCACAATGTTTCTTTTGATGAAGTAGTTATCAGCTTTTCCCTTCCACGATAATTGCACTTCGTATCTACCGGCGTGGAGCATTTGTGCTGGAATAGTTAAGCTGCCCGTTTCATCCAAGGTCAATGGAATTCGAAGGTCAAACTCAGCATTGCTGGGTCGAAAAAAGTAGACTTCTCCTTCAGTGAAATCTTCCAATACGATTGATTGGAACTGAATCTGAACTCCGCCCGAAGTCTGCGTCAAGCCTACCTCAGAGTTAAATTTCTCTGCGTTTTTCTCCTCTTCTATTCGATCCTGAAAGACAACTTCTTGGGCGTAGTAATCATCGGCTACGAGGTCTTTGTCGTGTGCGAAGCTGCTAAACACAAAGTATAGAATGTAGACTACAAATAGTACGTATCCGATGGTAATTCCGTGTCCCCAATTAAATTTCATAATCTGTTATGTTGCGGGTCCCATAAAGTTGGTTGAGACCACTTCAATTCTTTTATCCCCTTCGTAAACCCCCACGTTTAACTTAGTCTTCAAGCCATCCAATTCTTCTTTGTCAAAGATGATGAACATAGCTCCTTCAAATACCCCTTGTGGCGCTACCATATCCAAATCACCGATCATCTTTATTTCTCCTTCCATCTCCTCAATTTCAAAATGAACGCGGAAAGAATCATTTGTCTTATTGATGACCTTGTAGTTGTACAAGTTACTATATCGACCATCGACTTGCTTCTGAAACATCACGCCAGGTGTTCTCAGAATGGAGGTTTCGACAGCTGAACGGCTCATTAGAAGCGCAGTTAAAGCTATGATAAGTATGGATAGAACGGCCGTATATCCTTTGACGCGAGTGGTGAATGAAAACGGTACTCGATTGGCAATACTCTCTTCTGTCTTGTAGCCGATCAGTCCTTTTTTCAAATCAACAGCCTCCATCATATGATCGCATGCATCCATACATGCGGTGCAGTTCACACATTCCAGCTGTGTTCCATTTCTGATGTCAATTCCTGTTGGACAAACATCTACACAATGGCCACAATCAATACAATCGCCTTTTCCAAGTTCTTCACGATCTTCCTTTTTTCGAAATTTGGCTCGGCCAGCGCTTCGTTCACCTCTTATATAATCATACGCGACAATGAGTGAATTCCGATCAAGCAAGACTCCCTGAAGCCTACCGTAAGGACAAACCGTGGTGCAGATTTGCTCTCGCATCCATGCGAATACACCGTAAAAAATAGCGGAGAAAACCAACATTGAAATAAATCCTACAAAGTGCGCATCCATGGGCTCAGTAATGATTGCGATTAACTCTTCGCTGCCAATAATGTAGGCTAGAAAGACGTTTCCAATTAGAAAACTGATGGCAAGGAATATTAGATGCTTCAGCGTTTTTTTCCAGATTTTTTCAAAATTCCAGTCTTGCTTCGCCAGCTTTTTTTGTTGCTTAAAATCGCCCTCAATAGCATACTCAACCTTGCGGAATACCATTTCCATGAAAATGGTCTGTGGGCACATCCAACCACAAAAAAGCCTACCAAAAACCACTGTAAATAGGATAACGAATACGATGCCCGTAATCATCGCGAAGACGAAAAGGTGGAAATCCTGTGGCCAAAAAACTTGGCCTAATAAGATGAACTTACGTTCCAAGATATTAAAGAGAACAAGCGGTTCGCCGCCGATGCGCACGAATGGCGCAGAAAACAACAGGGCCAACAAACCAACGCTCACAAGCTGGCGATAGTTGGTGAATTTCCCTTTCGGTTTCTTCGGGTAAACCCATACGCGTTTACCTTCTGAATCGACAGTAGAAAGATTGTCTCTAAACGACTCTTTGTTTGGCTCTGTGGTCATTTTTAGTTTAAAATTACAAGGGAAGAAGGCATTGAATTGTGACTCTGGTCACCTTCAAAAAAACTATTCCATAACGTCTTCTTCAACCACTTCGTCATCCGTCGATTCGGCATCTACAGTGGCATCCTCAGCTGGCGATTCTGCAGGGACTGCCACCTCTTCGTACAAATCACCTTGAGGCTCTTTGCCGTTTTCTGGGTTCGTACCCTTCAGGGAGATAATGAAACTAGACACTTGCTGAATCTTGGTCGGGTTCAACTGTGCTTCCCAGCTCACCATTCCTTTTGATGGAACACCGTACTTAATCGTTTTGTAGACATCGGTTACTGAACCACCGTGAATCCAATAATCATCTGCGAGGTTTGGTCCAACGCCTCCCGGCATACTTGCACCGTTTTCGCCATGACAAGGCCCGCAATACAATTTGAAGATTTTTTGCCCCGCAGCTATATCATCTGCTTCTGTGAGCAGTTCAACATTGCTTTCATCCACAACGCTTTCTACCGTTGCGACGAATGCTGCCTTTGCTTCCTCCGCCTCTTTCATTTCCAGCTTATACTGATCGATCTGGTTTCCTTGCTCAACCTTCCCAAGAATGACCCAATCGGATAATCCAGGTATTGGAGAGACTTGAAAGTGGAATAGGTAAACTACGGCGAAGAAGATACAGGCGTAGAACATATAGAGCCACCAAGGCGGTAAGTTGTTATCAAGCTCTCGAATGCCATCATATTCATGATCCATTTCCACGGACTTTTCGTCCTCCAGTGGAGCAGCATCTGTCAACATCGTGTTGATCTTATCCAGGAACGTTTCAGGCACCTTGCCTTCCTCGTCCTTCATCATCATTTTCAATAAACCATTAAGCTTAGAAGTGAGATAGATGAATGTGACAAATAACATCAGGTTCACGAAAATGAGGGCCATAAAGCCGGTGTCTCCCATTGATACCATTTCATTAAACGGGGTTCCTTGAGCCATAGCTGTGCCACCGCTCAATAAGAAAATTCCAATTAATACGGCTGCTCCTTTGTCCCAGCGCATCTTCCAAACCTCGTGGTTAGAAGCAATGGCTTTGATCACTCCGGCGATTACTAAAATCACGGTGATTTGAAATAAGGCCACAAAAGCCAAGATCAAAAAGAGTGACTCGTCTGAAGCCCCAGTGCTATTAATAAGAACGCTACTGGCCATATTCATTTTAGGTAGTAGTAAGGCGGCGATAAAAATCAAGGCGATCCTTACCATTCTTGTTGGTCGTTTGAATGCGCTCATTGTTATTCGTTTTCAGTTAATGGTAGGTTTTCTAATTCTGTGATATATGTCTTCCGCATCATGGCTACATAGACAAAGAGTCCAATAAAAAATGCGAAGAATATGACAAAGGAGATAAGTGGGTAGATCTCTACTCCAGCAATCGTTTCCAAGTGGTGTTTTATGAATTTCAACATGATTCTTGCTTATTTAGTTGGTGCTTCGTTTTCGATATCTGTTCCTAGTCGCTGCAAATAGGCAATCAACGCAATGATCTCCTTATCTGCACTGGTCTCTGTTCCAGACGCGGCTAGGTCGTTGGTGATTTCCTGAGCTTGTGCCTGAAGATCCGCCAATGCTTGATTTTCATATCCAACTGGGTAAGGGACTCCAAGCGTACGCATCGCGGAAATTTTATCTCCTGTAAGACTTACGTCTAAGTCGTCTTCAATTAGCCATGGATATGGTGGCATGATTGATCCCGGTGACATTGTTGTCGGATCCAGCATGTGATTGAAGTGCCAGCTATTCGGCTTGCGCAACTTTTTACCGCCTTCTCGAGCCAAGTCAGGACCGGTTCGTTTTGAACCCCATTGGAACGGGTGATCATACACAAACTCACCTGCCTTAGAGTATTCTCCATAACGCTCTGTTTCGGCTCTAAATGGTCGGATCATCTGGCTGTGACAGTTGTAGCATCCTTCTCGGATATATAGATCACGTCCTTCAAGCTCGAGCGGAGTATATGGCCGCACACTGCTGATTGTAGGTATGTTTGACTTAACCAACATCGTTGGAACGATCTCTATCAATCCACCAATACTTACGGCTACAATGGCAAGCACCATTAGTATAAGAGGCTTACGCTCCAAGGCTCTGTGCCAGTACTCGCCCTTATGAGGTGTATATGTTGGCTCAAGTGCAGCAGCTTCCGCGTCTTCATTCTTAACAAATGACCCGTGCTTGGCTGTAAGGATTAGATTGTAACAGCCAACTAGAACTCCAACTATGTAAATGGCGCCTCCAAATGCTCTAAGTGCATACATCGGTGCAAGTTGAGTTACGGTTTCAAGGAAGTTAGGATACGCAAGGAAACCTTCAGCTGTGAATTCATCCCACATTAAGCTCTGTGTGAATCCTGCCCAGTACATTGGAATGGCGTAGAAGATAATTCCCAGTGTGCCAATCCAGAAGTGGAAGTTGGCCAACTTTTCGGAAAACAGCTTTGTGCCCCACATTTTTGGTACAATGAAATAGAGCATACCAAATGTTAAGAAGCCGTTCCATCCAAGACCTCCAATGTGCACGTGAGCAATGGTCCAATCTGTAAAGTGACTGATGGCATTCACGTTTTTCAAGGACATCATTGGTCCCTCGAACGTTGACATACCATAACAGGTAACCGCAACAACCATAAACTTGAGAACCGCGTCATCGCGCACTTTATCCCATGCTCCACGAAGCGTGAGAAGTCCATTCAGCATTCCGCCCCAACTTGGTGCGATAAGCATAATAGAAAAAGCCACTCCTAGGCTTTGTGCCCAATCAGGAAGTGCTGTATATAATAAGTGGTGAGGGCCAGCCCAGATATAAATGAAAATGAGGGCCCAAAAGTGAATGATGGAAAGTCGATATGAAAAGACCGGTCTGTTTGCTGCCTTTGGAATGAAGTAGTACATCAATCCGAGGTACGGTGTTGTGAGGAAGAAGGCTACCGCATTGTGCCCATACCACCATTGAACCAAGGCATCTTGCACTCCTGCATACACGCTATAAGACTTTAGAAAGCTTACTGGAAGCTCCATAGAGTTGAAAATATGCAGAATGGCAACGGTAACGAATGTGGCTATGTAGAACCAAATCGCCACATATATGTGTCGTTCTCGTCGTTTCACGATCGTCATAATCATGTTTAATCCAAACACCACCCAAAGCAATGTGATGGCAATGTCAATTGGCCACTCAAGCTCCGCGTACTCTTTACCCGTGGTGTAACCAAACGGTAGGGTGAGCACTGCGGATAGTATAATAATTTGCCAACCCCAGAAGTTAATGTTGCTGAGGGTGTCGTTCCACATTCGTGTTTTGAGGAGTCGCTGCAAGGAATAGTAGACTCCGGCAAAAATTCCGTTTCCTACAAAGGCAAAAATGACGGCGTTTGTGTGCAATGGTCGAATCCGGCCAAACGACAAAAAGTCAACGCCAAGACCAAGGCCTGGCCACACCAGTTCGCATGCAGCCCATAGGCCGACTAACATACCCACCACGCCAAAAATGGCGGTGGCAATTAAGAACTTACGGACGATGCCGTTGTCATAACTAAACTTTTCGAGTTCCATAGAATTAGGTTATTTGGAGTTGGAGTTTTTAGGTTTTGTGTCGTCAAACAGCATCCGCACGGAGGGGCTGTAATCGTCATCGTATTGATTTGACTTAATGGCCCAGATAAAGGCCGCGAGAAAACCCAACGCGATGATTAGGCTTACTACTATATGGATGATCATTACACTCATTTGGCTTGAATTTTACTTCGGGGCAAATGTCTTGTTGGGGGTGTGGGTAGAGAATGACCTGTGCGGGAGGTCTTCCTGATATTTGTCATGATTCAACTCAACAAAGAGAGATTGACATATCACTTCAAGGCGAGTGATTTGCTGAGAATGGAATTAACGCGTCAGTTCATTCTAAACGTTTCACTCTCGCGGGGCCAAGGCCGTAATGTTGCTAGAACAAAGTGACGTTGATAGAACTAATAACGGTTTTGTCAGTTTAATAACTGATATTTCAGTTGTATAACTGTTTTTTCCGTTACATTTGGCAAATGGAAATGCTTACACCAACAGAAGAACGCATTATGCGCGTGCTATGGCAGCTAGAACTGGCCTTTGTGAAAGAAGTAATTGCGAAACTTCCGGAACCTAAACCGCCGTACAACACCGTGTCGTCCGTCATACGATTATTAGAGAAAAAGGGCTTTGTAGACCATAATGCATTTGGAAAAACGCATCAGTATTTTCCCATTGTATCTAAGAAGGCATACTCAAAACGGACATTTAAGGACTTGCTTGGAAACTATTTTGAAGGATCGCATAAGTCTCTTGTGTCATTCATCGTGAACGAGGAAAAGCTCAACGAAACTCAAATTCTTGAGCTGGAGAAGCTCATCAAAAAGCAACGTAAACAAAAGCAAGCCAAAAAATGAACTTCCTTCATATATACCTTGAGTTCGCGATTGAGGCTTCGGCCTCCCTCGCCATATTCACCGCATTTTACATTGCCGTCCTCAAACGACTCACGCATTATCAGTGGAGTAGATTTTTTCTTCTTGGCGCGTTGGTCGTCAGCATCGCAATTGGATCGGTAACAATCGAAGTCATTGAACCATTAACCCCATACCAGCCAATCGCAAGCGGATCCCTAAGCGATTTCTACCCTGCTTTTGAGTCGCGCAGTGAGACCACTGCTGTTGCGTCCAATGTCTCATTAATCTCGTGGTTGGCTACAAATTGGAAATGGCTAGCTCCTGGATTCACGCTGGTTGTCGGTACTGGATTTTTCTTTCTGTTGCTAGCTCGCATCATCCTACTCACAAGAAAGCTTCGAAGCAGCGTACCACATCCTTCATTTGTCGGGGTTCACATCTCGTCCAACTTCAAATCGGCCTTCGCTTTTTTGGGAAAGGTTTATTTACCAGTATCAATGCTTGAACTAACCGAAGAGGAAGTTGCCAAAGTAGTTGAGCACGAGCGCCTGCACATTCGATATGGACACTCTATGGACCTACTCTTGCTGAATCTCCTAAAGCCCATTTTCTGGTATAATCCAGTTTTCTGGTTTATTCTAAACGAATTGCGCGCAATCCATGAGTATCAAGTAGACCGAGATGTTCAAAGGGCCGATGATCGATTTGCCTACCCTGAGCTATTACTTAAACTCAGCTCATCCCAACCTCAATCGACCCTTGAAATTCACTTTGCCCAGCGACTTATCAAGCGCAGAATTGGCCGGTTATTTCAGTCTCAAACACATGCCGCAAAAAAGGCGCTATTCATGTTGGCATTGCCAATTGTCCCAATCCTATTCTATGCCTTTTCAATTGAATCGGTTGTTCAAAGTGCGCCAACAGCATCGGTTGCACACGAAATAAGGCCATTGATTATTCCTCTTCCAATTGATGCCATCACCAGGGTATCTGCATTTGGGCTTCGAACGCATCCAATGAACAATTCGCGCACAATGCACACCGGCATTGACTTCGTTGCAGCCGAAAACACGCCCATTTTTGCAGCCGCAAATGGGGTCGTATTAAGCGTTGAAACAAGTAATAAAGGCTATGGAAACAAAGTCGAAATCGAACATGACAACGGCCTGTCGACAACGTATGCACACCTCAAGTCTTTTTCGGTGACGCCCGGTGAAACTGTGTCGAAAGGCCAACAAATTGCTCTTTGCGGAACAACGGGATTAAGCACGGGGCCGCATCTTCATTTCGAGGTAATATCCGACACGACCTTTGTAGATCCTGAAGGCTACCTGTCCATGGCCCCATTGGTGAAGCGCTTGAATGACTTAAATATTGAAACTGAAGAACTGGTCGTAATCATTGATGCCGGACACGGTGGTAAGGACGCTGGGTCGACTGAAGGAGTGATTGAAGAAAAAGCAATTACCATGTCTTATGCTAATGCCTTAAAGGAGGCGTTGGCGGATCACAATGTCAAAGTGATAACGACTAGATCCGGGGATGAGTCACTTGACTTAAAGGAGCGAACGGAGAAATCAAAAAATCACAAAGAGGCTTTGTTTATATCGATACATGTTAACCAAGCCAAAAGCGATGGTGCAAAGGGATTCGAAATATTCATTCCAGAATCGAACCACGCGGAGTTCCTTAAGAGTCAGAAATTTGCCCGATCTATCGAATATCAAATGCAAGACGGAGAGATGGCATCACGTGGAATCAAATCCGCAAACTATTGGATACTGACCCATACCGAATGTCCGGTTGTTTTGGTTGAACTCGGATTTATGTCCTCGGAAATTGATAGAGCTCTACTAACATCAGAAGAATACAAGGAAACATGGGCGCGCAAGATGGCCTCGAGCATCGACGTATACGCACGATAAGAATGAAATAAATGAAGGTCGGTCTCGTTAGGCTAGGCAAACCCCATTTATTATGCAACTCCAATCGACCATTGGACATCTATTTTTCATAGGCATTACACTAACTGCCTGTTCCACAAAAGACTGTGAACCCTCGGTAAATCAAGTTTTGGAAAATGGAACATGCGTATGTCGTGATGGTTTCAGTGGACCACAATGCTCTCTCGAGGATATTTGCATTACGAGCCCAGCTAACCCTTGCGAGCACGGAGTTTGTAATGATAATAAATGTGGTTGCGAACCATTTTGGTCTGGTGAATACTGTAATATTCCGAGTATAAAGATATACGAAGGGGTTTATAAGATCAGCGTAGCAGGTGATAATCAGAACCGTTTTTTCATAGAGGATGTTTATTTGGGAATGCACAATCTCAAATCTGGCGATCCAGTTTCTCAGCTTCAAGGAAATCCCAAGGGAATTGACATTAAACTTTCCCCTGATCGTCTGCCCTTCTATGAAAGTTATGGTCGAATTATTTTCGATGAGACCCCAATCCCGCAAATTCTAAACATAATGTATTGGTTCGACACTCATGAGAAACGAAGTATCAGCGCAGAGGAATTGGTCTTTTTCGAAAGGGGCAAAATGCAATTTAGCGGCCATGGCTCTATAATCAGCTATGGTAACTACCCATCCGGACACGGAGATGTACTCAGAATTGAAAATTTAACGATAACGTTAGAGCGTATTTCGGATTAAATAAATTCTGATAATTTGTTCTCGTTACTTTCGAAGCCCATTCCATTCCAATGCCCAAGATCACATTTACTCTTTCCCCTGGATCAGACTTCATTCCTTTAAACAAGCTATTAAAAATCTTAAACCTTGTCGGCTCAGGAGGTGAAGCACACATCATGATTGAAACGAAACAAGTGCAAGTAAACGGTGCCATCGAACTCCAAAAGCGCAAGAAAATGCGCGCTGGAGATACGGCCACCTTCAACGGAACAGAAATAGTGGTGGAGGCATGATTAGTACAAACCGAGCAGATATACAAGTTGGCGCAGAGGTCGACATCGTATTGAAAAAAGATCAGCGATCAGGCACACTGACATCAGGAGTGGTCAAAGACATCTTAACCAAATCGCCATCGCACCCACACGGCATTAAAGTGCGACTCGAAGACGGCCAAGTTGGGCGCGTCAAGCACATCAACGAATCGTAGAATTCCTACCTTTCTCGCATGTCGGATAAACCAAAATTTAAGCGTGCCTCGGAAGTCATAATTTCTGAGCTCATGCTCCCGAGTCACTCCAACTTTAGCGGTAAAATTCATGGCGGATATATTCTAAGCATGATGGATTCGGTGGCTTTTGCATGCGCATCTAAGTACTCTGGATTCTATTGCGTGACGGCCTCTGTAAATACCGTCGATTTTTTAGCGCCTATCGAGGTGGGCGAACTCGTTTCAATGAAAGCTATGGTGAACTATGTAGGAAAAAGCTCCATGGTTATTGGCATTCGAGTAGAATCCGAGAACATCCAATCTGGTGCAACCAAACACTGCAATTCGAGCTATTTCACCATGGTCGCCAAGGATGATGATGGTAATACCACAGATGTGCCAGGACTCATTCTCGAATCAAAGGAAGACGTTCGTCGCTTTTTGCGCAGCATAGAACGATTCAAGAAGAAAAAGGAACGCTCGTCGAAATATGGGGCAGATTTCAAATTAGAAGCACATATATCTGAACTGGAGGGAACGAATACTCGATTGCTACTGTCATGACGCGATTTGACACCAGTGAGCACATTGTTCTCGAAAACGATCGGGTAATTCTTAGGCCCCTCGAAGAGGCCGATATCATGCACCTCTTGCCCTTTGCAGAGAACGAGCCAGAGCTTTGGCACTATTCGCTTCAAGCAGCCGGAAGCCCAGAAAAAATGAAGCATTACCTCCAAACCGCGTTGGAGAAGAAAGCCTCGGGCGACTCATATCCGTTTATTGTCTTTGACAAACGCAATGGCAAGTATGGAGGGTGCACTCGATTCTATGATATCCAAGAAACACATGACACTGTTCAGGTCGGATATACTTGGTATGGCAAAGCCTTTCAAAGAACTGGTTTGAATGGAAACTGCAAATTCCTCATGCTCGAATATGCCTTTGACACACTGGGCATGCAGCGCGTAGAGTTTAGGGCAGATGCTTTAAATCAGCGAAGTATTTCGGCAATGATTGGTATCGGCTGCACCCAAGAGGGCATACTCAGACAAAACGTGAGCACCGACATCGGACAAAGACGCGATAGTATCGTGCTTAGCATTCTACAAGATGACTGGGTTGGCTCCATCAAGGCTCAGCTGTCGAAACGTCTTTGAATTCACTAACTTTCCATTTTAAACCACTATCATGAGAATCCTTAAGTCCATCTTCCTTTCTGCTTTCACATTACTATCTGTGCAATCGTATAGCCAATCTGAGGTTATTATGTATACCACCATGGGGCAAATTCACCTTGAAATGTCCGATAGTCTAACTCCAATTACCTCTGGTAATTTTTTAGCCTTGGCTGATTCGGGGTATTACGATGGCGTTATTTTTCATCGAGTGATAAACAACTTCATGATACAAGGTGGCGACCCTACAGGAACTGGTTCTGGCGGTCCTGGATATACAATTCCAGATGAGTTCGACTCAACCGGCACATTGAGCAATGTTCAAAAGACAATATCAATGGCCAATTCGGGGCCTAATACTGGCGGCAGTCAGTTCTTTATCAACCTCGTCAGCAATACCTACTTAGACTATGACAACTTTCCATTCACTTCGGCACATCCAGTTTTTGGAATGGTCGTGGACAGTTTTGAAAACGTACAGGCCATTGGAGCCGTTGCGGTTAATTCATCAAATCGGCCACTTGTTGATGTGGTAATGGATAGCGTTCGGGTCATTTCTTGGGACACCGTTCAAGTTGACACGACTGGCACAGACACAACCAACAACGACACAAATGCATTGGGCTTTTCTTCTCCGGTTTCGCAGACCTTAAAGACTTCCCTTTTCCCTAATCCGGTTGGCCTTTCGTCCGTTTTGGTGATTGAATCAACCAAGGAACAGTCTGTAACGCGAACGATATACGATCAGTCAGGTCGCAGGGTGCACTCAGACAACATTGTTGTAAAACGAGGCATGAATCGGTTCACCGATGTAGATGACTATATCTCTCGCCTTGAGTCTGGAATCTATTTTCTTGAGCTCACAGGTCCCACTGAATCAACACGCAAAAAATTCGTTGTTGCCGGACGTCTGTAACGGGCTATGAATTTAAACCAGGTTACTGTCCCGTCACTGGATGTTCCAAACGCCATTGACTTTTACTCAGCATTGGGACTTAAGTTGATTGTACATACCCACGATGCCTACGCTCGATTTGAATGCTCGACCGGCGACGCCACCTTCTCTATTCACCAAGTGGAAACACTTCCGATAGGAACGGGAACGATTGTCTACTTCGAGGTTGATGACATCGACGCTACATACCAAGAACTACGCGACACCGGAATAATCTTTACGCTCAAACCAACCTTGCAACCTTGGCTCTGGAAAGAAGCACACCTGGTCGACCCTGATGGGAACAAGATTTTACTCTATCACGCGGGAGTAAATCGATTGTCTCCTCCTTGGCGCCTTAACCGCTAATAGATTGATTTCACCTACGTATCGCGCCGTTCAACGATTAGGTGCCAATTCGTTATGCGTGAACAACAAACCTCTCTATCATTGCCCTTATAAACTAAATCATAACTAACTATGTTAAAGGAATTCAAGACTTTCATCAGCAAGGGCAACGTCATGGAAATGGCTGTTGGTCTTATCATGGCTACCTATTTTGGAGCTATAATCAAATCACTTGTTGCCGACATCATTATGCCTCCTATTGGGATGCTTATGGGTGGCGTTGACTTTGCAGATCTGCAAATGGTACTTCAAGAAGGTATCGCTGAATCCTCTGAAGGGGCAGGTGATGCAGTTGCACAAGTAGCAATTAGCTACGGAGTATTCATCAATACCATCATCACTTTCGTGATTGTTGCCTTCGCCATATTTATGGTCGTAAAGGGATACAATAAAATGAAGGCGAACATGGAGAAGAAGAAGGCAGAAGAAGCTCCAGCAGCTCCACCAGCACCAACCAAGGAAGAAGTATTACTTGGTGAGATACGAGACTTGCTTAAGAAGTAATTCGAAACAATTAATTGTAAAAGAGCCCCTTCATTGGGGCTTTTTTTTGCTCTATACTCAACTTCACTCTCCCAAATCAGGAGCAGTAATTGTGGTGATAAACGTTACAAAAGCAACCACAGTAATGGAACTTAGGGGCATCAGGATTGCCGCCACTATTGGGGTTAGGTCTCCTTGCACAGCGAAGAAAAGACCGATGACATTGTAAATCAGAGATATAATGATGCTTGCTCTAACGACCTGAATGCTTCGTTTTGCATATCGTAGAATTCGGCCAAAGTTTTGGAGCTGACTTGCTTGTAGGATGACGTCACAAGCAGGTGAAAAACTATAAACATTATCCGCGACCGCGATCCCTGTAGAGGCCACTTTCAACGCTCCGGCATCATTTAATCCATCTCCAAACATAATGGTGCGCTTACCGCCGTTTTCGAGGGCTTGTATAAATTCAAGCTTTGATTGTGGAGATTGATTAAAGTGCAACTGCGCCTTATTTCCAAACAGTTTACGCATTCGGGCTTCATCCCGATTATTGTCACCGCTCAGCAAATACAACTCCGAGTTTTCGATCGACCCTACCATCTCTTTTACTCCTTTCCGCAGTCCTTTTTCTATCACATACGTGCCGTTGTATTCGCCATTGATGCAAACATGGACTTGCGATCCTTGCTGTTCAAGATCATTCGTGCCGCAGAATTCCGCAGAGCCAAGTTTCACATTGAGCAAGCCAACAGTCGCTTCTATGCCTAGCCCTGGTTTCTCCTTAAGCCCTTCAACCTTGATCATTTCAGTTTTTAACCAATTGGCAATGGAAACGCTCAAAGGATGTGTTGATGCCGACGCAATGGAAAAGACGATTTGCTCCTCTTTTGTGTTCAACTCAGGTCCGAAATAGCGAAGCTTTGAAGCATTGTTATCTGTGAGGGTTCCTGTTTTATCAAATACAAATGCCTCTGTTTTCGCCATTGTCTCCAGCGTTTCAGCATTCCTTATAAAAAACCCGCGCCTACCAAGCAGACGAGACACGTTCCCACTTGCAAAAGGCATTGCCAATGCCAGTGCACATGGACAAGCGATGATTAAAACGGCTGTAAAGCTGTTCATCGCTTGTGAAGGATCAATTAACAACCAGCCTATTAGGGTAAGCAGGGCAATTGAAATAATGCCGACACTGAACCACTGACTTGTTCTATTTATCAGGTCTGAATCCGTACTGGCCTTTTGTTCGGTGCTCCCACCTTGATTCCACAACTGCGTCAGATAACTTTGCGACACCTCTTTCACCACATCAACTTCAATGATGCCGCCTAGCTGCCTGCCCCCAGCGAATAATCGTTCACCAACCCCCTTACGAATGCTGTCAGACTCACCGCTCACGAAGCTATAATCAACGATAGCCTCTCCGCTTGAAAGCATACAATCAGCGGGGATAATCTGGTTATTAAGAATTCTTAATCGGTCGCCAGTTTTTATCTTCTCAATGAGCACGACACTTTCTTCACCTGCCTCTACTTTGGCAACGGCCATAGGGAAATATGATTTGAAATCACGATCAAATGCAATGGCCGAGTAAGTTCTACTTTGAAACCACTTACCAACCAACAGAAAGAAGATTAGGCCAGCGAATGAATCAAAATACCCAGTGCCTGTCCCGCTTATGATTTCATAGGCACTTCGCCCAAACAGCGTAATTATCCCAAGCGATATTGGAACATCAATTGTCAAGTACCTCAACTTTAAACTCTTCCATGCGCTAACCAAATAATCACGATCGCAGTATACCAACACCGGAATGGCCAGCATCAGGTTTATCCAGCCAAACAATTCGGAAAACCCTCTTAGACTTTCCTCATTAATGCTCAAATACTCAGGAAAGCTAAAAAGCATAATGTTGCCGAAAACAAATCCAGCAAGCCCCAATTTCACCAGCAGCTCTTTGTCGTTCTTCTGTTGTGCCGTATTCCCCTTTTTGCGTTGCAAATCTGGCGGATAACCGAGGTCTTCAAGTAGTTCGACAAGCTGTTTTAGAGATAGTTGTTCGGCATCGAAATGAACTGTCAGCTCTTTCCTTAAATAATTAATTTCAGAGCGATAAACCCCATCGTGCAATCGGTTCAACTTTTCAAGCAGCCAAATACATGCGGCACAATGGACGGATGGCAAATAAAACGTAACTCTATTACGATTTCCCTCGGCAAAGTCGAGAATCTCGGCACGAACCTCTTCAATATCCAACGCCGTATGATCCGTTTCTCGCGGCTTTTGGGTTCGTCCGGGGTTCTTTTCAATGGAATAGTAACTCCCTAAACCCGTGTCCTCTAAAAGAGTGTAAACGGTTCTACAGCCTACACAACAGAAGTCATGATCGTGGTGATGAATCACCTCATCTTGGCAATCCTCACCGCAATGAAAGCAGGTCGTAATTTGTTTGGATTCACTCATAAAAAAAGCGAAACACAAAGGTGTTCCGCTTTAGTAATTTGTATAATGATGTCTGTCACCTTATGCCTTGAATCAGATCAGTGTTGAATCGTAATCTTCTTCAATTGTGAGCCTGAGTTTGTGGTGATGCGAAGCATATAAAGACCGCTGTTCAGATCTGTCGTATTCAACTCCACCTTAGTTCCATCCAACGGTTGATTCGATACAACATTGCCAAGCAAGTCCATAATTTGAAGCGATTGTAGCGTTATGTTGCTTTCGATCACAACCTCATTATTGGCTGGATTTGGAAAAACATGCACGCGTGTGGTTTCTAAATCGTTTATCCCATTTGTCTCAATTAAGAACAAGCGACTCGTATCACATCCGTTCTCATCCGTAACAACTACAGTATATTCCCCTTCCTCAAGTCCACTAACATCTTGCGAAGAAGCCGTATACCCATTCGGTCCTGACCAATCATATGTGTAAGTACCTGAGCCTCCGCTCGCAGTTATGTCAATGGCGCCATCGTTTCCTGATATCACACCCTGAATAGATCCTGTTATCGAAAGCGGCATTGGGTCGGTAAGAATCACCTCAATTTCGTAGCTATCAGTGTCGTTGTCGTTTACCGTTACCATATATGTTCCAGCACACAATCCAGAGGCAGATGCCGTAGTTTGATTATTTGCTGATGCAGGCCATGCGTATGTATAGGGTGGATCCGCTCCAAGTCCCTCTACGGTGGCAGCGCCATTACAATCTCCCATACAAGCCGGGTTAATTTTTGTCGCAACATATCCCAAAAGATTGTCGATTTGAAACTCAGCAGTAACAATGTCTCCGCCTTCATCATCAGCGTAAACTGTTAACACAGGCCATTTCTCACCATTCGCGAACCATCGATAAATATGCGACGTAGAGTCGATATCCTGGATGAAGTTCATTGGACCTCCGAACACTGGAAGGTTGGCCCAGACCGAGTCAATAGTTTGCTCTAAATAGTACTGGCGAATAGTCGAACTATAATCGCCTCCTGATGTTTCAAGTGGGCCGTATGCATCCACCTCTGATGTTACTAGGTAACGTCTCTTGATGCGCGCTTGTGAACAATAGGTGCCGGCATTGATGTCATCGCAATCAACAATAGTGTCAATTTCTGCCTGATCAACAAAGTCCTCTCCGAATGTTGATGAGAACTCGATTTGTGTTACATCGTTGGCAATATTTAATGCCAAGGCTAATGGAACTCCAGTTAATCCGGAAACATCCCCTGACAGACCATCAAGAGAGAATTCGGTTGAGTTTTTCTTAAAGAAGAGCGTATCTGATTGTCGTTCAATCGCGATATCAGCGTTTGGAAAAGATGAGCCGCTAGCGGTGTTGCTAGGGTCTTTAAAAACCAATGTATTGTAGTCGTCAACTTGAAAAGTGAAATCCCATGTTTGGCTTCCAGTTCCGCCCACATTCATTGTGCTTGAGGGCGACTCATTTCCAACAATCATACTATCGCCTGCCTGACCTATGTCGGCCGAAGTGATAGTTATTTGCGACCATGATACTGAAGCCGTCGTTATTAGTGCTACCGCGAGTAAAATTTGCTTCATAGTTTGATAATTAATACGAATGTATTTTATAAAGGACGAAGAAGTATGGCCTATGGTTTATTCTAAATAACAATCAATCGTGAACATTAAGCTGAATGTGTCTGAACACTCGGCAAAACGTACCTTTGCTTCCATGGAAACAGTGCGTCAACAGAAAGTCTCTCGGCTTCTTCAAAAAGAGATTGGAATATTATTTCAACAAAGTCTTAGTCATCTGACGAGTGGCAACATTATCTCCGTTACGGTCGTGCGGATTGCCTCAGACCTAGGGTTCGCAAAAATTTACATTAGTGTTTTCCCCGAAAAGAACCCGGTTCAATACGTAGAAGCGCTGAATGAACAAATAGGCGAAATAACCCGAGCGCTTTACCCTAAGATCCGAAACCAATTTCGCAAAATGCCGGAAATTCGATTCTATCATGACGACTCTCTGGACTATGCCGATCGCATCAACAAAATTCTACCCGATTAAGACGTGAACGTCTCGATGGCAATCGCGCGGAGATATTTATTCTCCAAGGGCAATCGAAATGTGATCAACATTATCTCGGGCATTGCCGTCAGTGGTGTTGCCATAGGCAGTCTTGCTATGATCATCGTTCTCAGTGCGTTTAACGGCCTCGAATCACTTGTTTCCACCCTGTACACATCTGTTGACCCTGATCTTCGCGTCGAACCAACAAAAGGGAAAGTATTTGGACTTGATTCCGCCAATTATGCATCGCTGGCCACCTGGCCAGAAATTCACGCATCGGCACCGGTCCTGGAAGAAACGGTCTTCTTACAATACGAGAGTCAACAAAACATTGTAACCCTCCGTGGAATTCCTGAGAGCTACTTGAGTAACCTACACTTGGATAAACATCTTGTGGAGGGAGAGCTGGCTTTGACCTACCGAGACCAGAGTGCGGCGCTGGTCGGGTTTGGAATAGCCGACAATTTGAGCCTTTTCGTACGAGATGGCATCGAGACAATCCGCGTATTCGCGGCAAAACGGGACGGGATGAAATCCATGAATCCCGAAAATAAATTTAAGTCCACACGGATTTTACCTGTTGGGATAGTCGCCCTTAACCCAGAATTTGATTACACATATTTCTACACAACACTTGATTTTGCTGAGGAATTGCTAGACTATGATGGGCAGGCAAGCTATGTCGACATAACACTCGCAGAAGGAGCGAATCTTAACGATGCAAAGAAAAAACTGCAGGCACACTTTGGCGATGGTTTTAGTGTGAAAACTCGAATTGAGTTGAACGATTTGATCTATAAGACCAATGCCACCGAAAAATGGGTGACGTTTTTCATCCTCAGCTTCATTCTTGTTGTAGCAACGTTCAATCTTGTCGGAAGCTTATCTATGCTCATTATTGAAAAGCGCAAAGACATCTCTCTTCTCCGTTCGATTGGCTTTTCAATTGAACATGTACGTCGACTATTCCTGTTTGAAGGAATTATGATTACCACTTTGGGCACCACAATTGGCCTCGGTTTAGGAGTGACAATAATTTTGCTGCAACAGTATGTGGGATTCTTTCCGTTGCAGGGCGGAATTGTAGAGTTCTACCCTGTTGAGCTCGAAATTCCTGATGTACTTGCCGTTATTGGAGTGACGTTTGGAATAGGCCTATTGGCTAGCTTTTTACCCGTAACAGCTCTTTTGCGGGCCAAACGACTTCAGGTTGTTTCAGTTTCTTGATACAATTTTATCTGATCAAGAATATCTACCAGCTCGTCTATGCTATCGTTTGTCACCAGTTTCATTCTGGTTTCCTTGAAATGTGGGATTCCCTTGAAGTAGTTTGCATAGTGCCTTCTCATTTCCATGATTCCTACACGCTCACCCTTCCAGTCAACGGATCTTAACAAGTGTTCTTTGGCGGCTTGTTTTCGCTCTTGAATTGTCGGTTGCGGAAGGTGTTCCCCTGTTTTTAAGAAGTGCTTTATTTGATTAAATATCCATGGATTTCCAATCGCGGCTCTACCAATCATCAATCCATCTGTGCCAAATCGATCACGCATTTCCATTGCCTTCTCTGGAGAGTCAACATCTCCATTTCCAAAAACAGGAATATGCATTCGCGGGTTATTCTTCACCTCGCTGATTAATGTCCAATCCGCCTCTCCCTTATACATCTGAACACGCGTGCGCCCGTGAATAGAAATTGCCTTAACTCCGACATCCTGCAGCCGCTCGGCCACATCCACGATGTATTTTGTGCTTTCATCCCATCCAAGTCGTGTCTTTACCGTGACAGGCAGAGACGTGCTTTCAACGATGGCCTTCGTAAGCCGAATCATTTTTGGAATATCGCGGAGAATGCCAGCCCCAGCTTCTTTGCTTACTACCTTTTTTACGGGACAACCATAGTTTATGTCCAATAAATCCGGATTGCTTCTCTCCACAATCTCGGCTGACAATCGCATGGAGCTCTCTTCTCCTCCAAATATTTGGATTCCGATCGGACGTTCTTCTTCGTATATGTCCAGCTTTTGCACGCTCTTCTGCGCGTCTCTGATCAAACCTTCCGAACTGATGAACTCTGTATACATGAGGTCGGCCCCATGCTTTTTACAAAGAATTCGAAACGGCGGATCACTTACGTCCTCCATTGGAGCTAGCAATAAGGGAAATTCTCCAAGCTCTATGTTATCAATCTTGACCATTTTTGCGGAGTGCAAAACTACTATCAATTCCCGATGAGATGAGAGAAGACTTTAGACGGGCGCATCCTGTCATTCAACTTATCATCTTAATCCTTCTTGGGTTTGGTGCCATGTTCGTTTTGGCCGTTATCGCCTTCATTCCATTTTACTTAAATGGGTTTGACCTTGAAACCTTGTCCTCGGCCAAGAACCTCGGCCCAGAAAACACAGTAGAAATTTTGATGTTTAAGGTCATGCAAATGGCACAGGCCATTGGGTTGTTTATTGCACCGTACGTTGCCTATCGTTATTTAGTACACGATGACACTTACTCGCCTTTTCGACTTAAACACGTAGGAAGTGTTGCGGCACTTGTGTTTGCGGCAGCCATGTTTTCAGCTTTTCCGTTGATTAACTTTCTGGCCGGGTGGAACGCTTCCTTAGCTTTCCCAATTGACTCCGTAAATGAGTGGATCCAACATACCGAAAAAGATGCAGAAGGCCTTATCCGTCTGTTCTTAGAAACAGATTCTATTCTTGGGCTTTGCTTTAATCTTTTCATCATTGCCCTAATTCCTGCAGTGGGAGAGGAGATGTTGTTTAGAGGCACATTTCAACCGTTCATGCTTAAGACATTTAAGCGCAATTATCATCTCGCAATTTGGGTGACCGCCTTTTGGTTTTCCTTTCTTCACCTTCAATTTTTAGGGTTTTTTCCAAGACTCCTACTCGGGGCGGTACTAGGCTATGCCGCACATTGGTCAGGATCACTGGTGTTGCCTATGATCGGACACTTCATGAACAATGCGCTTGCGGTACTTGTCGCATACTTTATTGGCTTGGATGCTCTGGACAGCGATGTTGAAACTCTTGGCGCAGATCAAGGTCAGTTGAGTCTCGCAATCATGAGCACCATCTTATTATCAATGGGAATGTGGTTAATCTATCGACGATCCAGTTTCAATAAAGCGGCAAACACACCGATTGAAACATAAAAAAAGCCCTCCATTTCTGGAAGGCTTCGCTCTAAAATTATTGGGCTCTTAGAATTCGTTTTTGTTCATTTTCTCACGTGTAGAATAACTGATCTTCAGCGCGGAGACCTTTCGTAATTCTTGCTTAACGTCTGTGACAATACCCATCTTGGTGTCTTCGTCAACCTTGAGTGAAACGGTTATCGCTCCGTGTACAGCCTCAGATCGCTCTGCTCGTTTTTGAATCACATAATCCTGAATATCATCAACGCTCGCAAAATCATCATCAAGCTGAATCTTCGGCACTGTGCCATATAGTGCGGTATTGGTTGGCTCACCGATATAGATATAGTCTACCAATGCCCGATCTTTCAATTTCTCAATCTCCGTAGCCTGCGGTTGACTCAGTTTGATTTTCAAATCAACCTCACGCATCACCGTTGTTACCATAAAGAAAAACAAGAGCATGAATACGATATCTGGCAGAGATGCCGTGGATACCGCAGGTGTATTCTTCTTTCCGTCTTTTTTAAACTTTGACATTTTAGCTTCCAGATTCGTTTGGTTCCGCTTCCGATATACGCTGCGGATATACTTTTCTAATCGCCTTAACCTTTGGCTTATTCACTTCAGAAATCGCTGGATCGTCGCTCTTGGCCATTTCTTCCAAAAGAGAATACTTCATTCCAAATTTTTCGAGGGCCAACTCATCACGCAGTTCATTGTAAGCTGCTTCCAGTTCATTTTGAACCTGGATGTATAGATTGTACGAAGTTCCATTGTCGTTTTGTAGCGAGATTACCTGCTTAGACACCATCATTGTGCCTAACAGATCTATGTCTACTTCTTTAAACTCAGGAAGATCATCCTTTCTCTGCGGATTCGCGATAAACTCTCGAGCCGCTTCTCGCAACTCACTAATCTGCATTAATTCACCTTCTACCAACAA
>DDCZ01000090.1:0-6170 GCA_002336485.1 Flavobacteriales bacterium UBA1993 | reverse complement strand
AAAAAGAAGACCAACAAAAGGAAAGCGATGTCAGCCATCGACCCTGCATTGATCTCTTGTAATTCTCTTTTGCCTCTAGCCATTCTAATTATTATTTAAGCATTCTCGAGACACTCGCATAGATTATCGAGAGTACTGCAAGAATTAAAAGAATATAAAATGTGATTAATCCTGCTCCAACCATTTGCGATGTGGAAGCCGTGATATCGCCATACGATTCTAACACCTCGTCAGAAGAGATAAGGTAGCTAACGAAGAAGACAACAATCATTGCCCCAATTCCTATGCCAGTACCCATCATTTTTTTCGGATCTGAAACCGCAGTCATTACCGTTCCAGCAAGTGCTGCGATAATTGAAATCCCTAAAAGAATGTATGACATCCCAATGAAAGATCCTTCGATGCCGCAGTTCATGCACGAACCATCCTCGGCAACTTCAATGCCCATAGTCAAGACCATCAGAATCAATCCGATGCCCATGAATGCGAACATTCCTATTTGATTTACTTTTTGAAACATGCTGTGCTTATTTAGTCATGTTGTGCTTGATCATAATATCAATAAGTGAAATAGAAGCGTCTTCCATTTCATTTACGATGCTATCAACCTTCGCTACGATGTAGTTATAGAATACTTGAAGTACCATGGCAACTAAAAGACCTGATACTGTCGTGATCAAGGCAACACCAATACCGCTCGCAACAATTCCAGGGGAGATGTTGTTGGCCGCTGCAATTGCGTCAAATGCGCCGATCATACCGATAACTGTTCCAAAGAAACCAAGCATCGGTGCAAGAGCGATAAACAAAGAAATCCAAGACAATCCTTTTTCCAAAAGCCCCATCTGAACGCTTCCGTAGGATACAACTGACTTTTCAACCATTTCAATTCCGTGATCCGCTCGATCCAACCCCTGATAGAAGATACTAGCAACTGGGCCTCGAGTGTTTCGACAAACTTCCTTTGCCGCCTCAACTCCACCGCTTTGTAATGCGCTATTTACTTCATCAAGCAACTTAGACGTATTTGTCGAGGCCATATTGAGGTAAAGGATTCGCTCAATGCTAAGTGCAAGTCCGAGAATCAAACAAATAAGAACGATGGACATAAAAAATGGACCGCCATCAATAAACTTCTTTTTTATTGCCTGGTGAAGGCTTTGCTCTTCAGCAACATCCTCATCTCCATCTGTGCTCGCTTCCATTGCGGCGGCCTCCTTCGCTTTTGCAGCGGCATCAGCTTCTGCTTTTTCAGCGGCGGCAGCCTCTTCAGCCATTTTTACCGAATCCGATACGGTTTCAGTTGGCTCCCCGTCAGCCGGAGTGGCATCTGTTTGAGCATAAGTAACTCCAAAGCCCATGCAGATTATTGCTAAGGTCATTGTTAAGGATAAAAGTGTACGTCTCATAGTCACGATTTTGTAATTGCTTTTTTGCTTTTTGATAATTCGATTTCAAATTCGATTGCCAAACATATGAATGTGCAATGAATTCGCAGATTAAGCGAACATGAAATTTTGAATTTGAGATTGTTTTTTCGTCATTTTCAGCTATTCATGCCCAATTAAGTCCGCAAATCTAACAAACGCAAGGTTCAAACATTCATTTGATTTTAACCAGATCGTTTAGGGAATGGCAACATTTAGGTTGGAAGCGGCGATCCATCATATCTAAAAGGGCCTATTTTAATGTAATCGCTTCTTGTGTTTCAACATTGAGCGCTTATTCATCTCCCCTTTTAATAACCTGTTGGTCGCTCTAATGTTTATCTTTGGCAGATAAACCCGCTTATTATGAAGCTACTCACCACAACACTCGCGCTAATTCTGACCTCTACATTGATGTTTGCGCAGTCATTTGCTTATGACACCACTACGAACTTAACAATGGAAGGCGATGCTGGAGGGCTCTTCGAAGCCACAATCCATTTTTTACCGCAAGACTCATCGGATATCACTTTTGCATGGGCAACATTGGAAAACACCTTAAGTCCAAATTGGAGTTACTCGCTTTGTGATTACAATAACTGTTATGTAAACGTTCCGGATTCTGCTAAAATGTTTGGATTGTCGATGGATGACTATAACGATAACATTTTTGGGTTTTTCAAGCTTCTTGTAAGCACAGATGATTCTGCTGCCGTAGGCACCTTGCGACTTCTACTATATGACTCTGCGAATGTTACTATGGCAGACACCATTGTATTTACGCTTCAAACAAACGAAGTGATTGACACAACAGATGTAACAGGAATCACCGGATTAAACGATGTTGATTTTCAGGTCTACCCAAATCCAACTGCAGATTTTGTATCCATAATCGGTCATGATTTAGACGCAGTTGAAGTCGTCAATTTACTTGGGCAAACACAGGCTGTTCCTGTGAGTACAAAGTCAGGGGCCATACTAGTGAACCTTGAAAGCTTACCAGCTGGACCGTACTTTATACTGGCTCGAAGACAAGGCGTTGTTACGTCAGAAAAGGTTGTCAAGAAATAGTCTCGGATATCAATCCATGCTTCGAGCGACAATTGCTTTAATTGTCCTCTGCACCTCATTTCTTTCAAATGCCGAAACGGTCCATCACAGATTGCACCTTAATGCTGGTGTATACACTGCGGTTGACACCACCACGTTTCCAATGGCCAGCTTTAATTGGACCACGACATTCGAGGCTCAAAATGCCCGCATAACACTTGAATCTGGAGATAGCCTCTCCCTGACCATTGTCAATAACGACAGTATAAAACATGGGTTTAAGATAAAGGACAAAACCTCTGGGGAAGAGATTGCTCCGGGTGATTCGATTCATCTGACTGTGTTTTTCGATCAAGAAGACTACGCTACAATCTATTATGATCATTTGAATAACTCAAGTTTTCGGGCTGCGGGATTGGGCGGAATAATTCATGTTCCCAGCAACCCTGAGGGCCTATTTTACTGGAACATTAAAGACTTTCAAAAGAATTGGGCTTCCCAGTTAGTCTCAGGCGAAAGCGTGAACTGGATGACATATTATCCTGACTATTTCACGATTAATGGACGCAGCAACCCTCATATTAATCAAGATTCCATGGCTCGGGTAGTTGGATCCGTCGGGGAAACCATTACAATCGTGATAGCCAATACTGGTTCTTCGGTTCACTCAATTCACTTTCACGGATATCATGCTGAAATCACGTATTCCAGCCTAAACAGTGCGCATATTGGTAGATCAAAAGATACCTTTCCTATTAAGTCCATGGAAACACTTATTCTCGAAATGGTTCCTGACAAACCAGGCGAGTATCCTGTTCATGATCACAATCTGTCCGCCGTTTCTGCAGGAGGCATCTACCCCAACGGCATGTTCTTAACCATGTTAATCCAATGATGACAAGACTCATATACACGATTCTTGCACTTTCGATTGGCTTTGCTTCAATTGGCCAAACCATTCATCAACTAATAGGCAGAAACACGGGCTCGAAGTTGTTATTTGATGGCAATACAATTAGAACATTCGGGTTTGCTCAGGCGTTTGGGGAAAACCCGCCAATACCTGGGCCAACGTTGACTTTCACTGAAAACGATTCCATTAGCCTCGACTTTTGGAATATATCCCAAGGCGCACCGCATACGATTCATCTGCACGGGTTGGATGTGAATCAAGCCAACGATGGCGTTCCCCATCTATCTTTTGAAGTGCACCACAATGAGCATGGGTACTATAGATTTCGAGCACCACACCCTGGCACGTACTTATATCATTGCCATGTCGTTTCTAGCATCCACGTTCAGGCAGGCATGTATGGGTTAATCGTGGTCAAGCCGGCTGACACAAGCATGACCTGGACAGATGGATACGAATATCAAAGCGATGTTAACTTGATGTTCTCAGAAATGGACACCATTTGGCATCACGACTCAGTGCTCTTGCACGACTATGATACAAGCATGAGTCATCACATGATTCCAATTCCCATTTATACCCCACAGCACTTTCTAATCAATGGACTCAGCGAGCAACAATTAGTAGACAAAGTGGAGATTCATGGTCAAGCCAATTCATCCATTTATGTGCGCATGGCTAACATCGGTTATTTAGCAAATCGCATCACGTTTCCAGCGGCAGTTAATGCCAAGATTATTGATTCAGACGGTCGCCCATTGCCGACACCTGAAGTCTCGGATGTGCTTGAAATATATCCGGGCGAGCGGTACGGTGTGCTTTTAGATCCAGGGCAAGAATACATCGGTACAGCCTCGGTAGAGTTCATCAATTTAAACACAGGTCAAGTTGATAATCAGCAAGTATTGGATGTAAATATTGAGGGTTTCTACGGGGTAGAAGATCCAAATCGAAAGCCCCTTAGACTAGTACCAAATCCTGCAAATACTGAGGTTCAGATTTACGTCTCCCCCAAGCTGATTGGTGAACAATCCACCATTGAGTTGATGAATATTTCAGGGTCTATCGTAATCAGCCATAATAGGAGATTAGTCGAAGCAAATAGCGTCAATTTAGGCCAGCTTCCTGCTGGGGTTTATACGCTTCTTTTAAATACGGAATCCGGTGCCTTTTCTCAGCGCCTGATTATCCTATAGGCATCTTCTTAGTTGGCGGAATTTTGGGAAATTTCAAGTGTGGAGGTGGCGATTTTAACCCCTCCGTTTGTCTTTTCAATCTCTTCAAGGATGCGTGTAAAAATTACGTCCTTAGTTGATCGCCTTCGTTTAAAGTCAACAATGTATCGGAGTGTAAATAGAATCCAATTTTCATTAACCTCTAGGGTCACCATTGGGTCTACTTGCGCCTCTTCTACCCTATACTTGTTTGCTAAATTCTTCCATTCGACACGGGAGTGTTTCGCATAGTCACCACAAACTTCCGTTAGTACTTTATTAAAGATTACACGCGCCTCGCGATGATCCGACTCTGTTCGAATTGGAAATTGAATTTCGTCCCACAGAAATGGGTACTCTCCAGAGTAGTTATGCACTTTTTCCTTGAAGACAAAACTGTTCGACAGTGTTACAAGTCTCCCATTATACAAATCTCCTTGCACCCAATCTCCAATTTCCATAATGGTTGTGGTGAGTATTCCAATGTCGATTACATCGCCTTTCACATCTCCTACCTTAATTCGGTTTCCCACGCTCACCGTGCCTGCAATCATCATATTCAGCCAACCCGCCAAACTCACAATCACCTCTTGAAGGGCAAAGGCAATTCCCGCGCCTGCAACACCAAGCGCAACGCCAATATTTCCTAGCTTATCGCTATAAACAAAAAGGACCACGGAAATAAGAAGAAGGTATGCGAGAAGGTTAACTGCCTTTCTTGCTCTGTATTTGTTCGAATTATTCTTCACTGAATTACTCAGCGCCCGCCGAACGAAATAATTCAAGATCAATATGACGCTGAACCCAACGGCGATTAAAATAAAGCGCTCGGCATCCTGGCCGCTAAGCCATTCCATTAATTTGTTATTCGATTTATTCACCCTTATTGGAGTTTATTTTGATCCCTGGCGACACATAGTTGGGAGGCAAGTAATCAGCCGGCACAGCCATTGGCGAGCCATCTCTTTGGGCGCGATAATGTGGAGAAAGAATTTCAAGTCCGGCTTCATTAAATGCGTCTTGAATGTTGGCGTATAGTTCACTGTAAATTTTAGCTCCCTTTCCAGCCTCTGTTGTATAAGCGTTAATTTGATAGCTGACATAAAAGTCGTCCAGGCTAGTTTGCAAAACAAAAGGCGCAGGCTCTTTCATCACACTTTCTATTTTGCCTGCAGCACCACACAACAATTCATGCACCTGTTTCCATGGCACGTCATAACCTATCGTAACTGTAGTATGAAGGATCAACCCCAGCTCATCGGCGCTAGAACTATAGTTAATCGTGCTCCCAGAGAGAATAGATGCATTCGGAATAGAAACATCCTCATTTTTAATTGTCCGCACACGGGTCACGAGCATTGTTTTCTCAATGACATCTCCGGTCGTTTCACCAATTTTCACTCGATCACCAATTTTGAATGGCCGCATATAGGTTATGACCAATCCTGCGATTAGGTTGCTGATGGCAGAGGAAGAACCCAGCGAAATCAATAATCCCAAAAACACACTCACCCCTTGAAATACCGGGGAATCGCTTCCTGGCAAATAGGGGAAAATTACGATGAA
>DDCZ01000021.1:807-7466 GCA_002336485.1 Flavobacteriales bacterium UBA1993 | reverse complement strand
GATTGAGGGTATTTATGTTGTTTCGGCCGTGAATCGCCGTGAAAGAGACCCCTTCTTTTTTGAGAGTTTTGATGCACATCCGGACGTTCTTGAGATCAAAGGGCAACCGTTTGACTTTATGAAAGCTATCGTCGAAGACAATGAATCGGATTGAACTGGAGATTTTGGAGCTCTGATGTAGCCGATCGATTCGAGGGATTGAAGCTTCGAGCGGCCGCTTGCTTAATCCGGAATCGCTAGAGATGAAGCCGCAAAAAGCCTACTATAAGGCAGAATGCTATCGAACTGTTTTTGTCAAACACGACAAGTTAATTTCGACCCATGAATGCCCAACTAAGGATCCGTGCACAGCGACAACGCCAACACTCATTAGAGACGACTTCAAACGACAAAGAAGCAGAACGGTCAATTGTAGAGTTCCTGGTATTTGTTGACCCCGCATCCTTACTCTTCCTAGGCACCACAAGCCTGAAAGAATGCTGCATCGAAGCTGTTCAAGCCACATGTAACTCAAATGAATCGTTCGAGTATGTATCGCACCATGTTGAACTCATCGATACGATTCCATATGACCCGAGGGATTTTCAGAATATTCTAATCAAGTACATTGACTAGGAGGTGCACGGATCAGAAACGTGTAAATGGAGTATTCCCAAGTCGAAACTGCCTACATCAATGCCTTTCACTATGCGCTATGCAATCAAAAGACTAATGGAAACCTCCAAACGGTTGAAAGCTATCAATTTGAAATTTCCCGAGAGAATCAGTCAAGTATAAAGAAGGACTTTCGTATTCAGTCCGGACAAAAGCCTTCAAAAAGCGACCAAAACCAAGTGAAATTAGACCCTTAGATCACACCGCAGCTTTGGTCAATTTGGTCGTAAAAGCACCCATCAAAACTGAAAGCCAACATGCTAACCAAGTCCCGTTTCAAGAAAGCGCTCGAGTGTCCCACCAAGCTTTACTACAGTCTGAAGAGTTATGACGACGAATCGGTGCGCGATCCTTTTCTGGCGGCACTCGCAGAGGGTGGAATCCAGGTCGGCGAATTGGCCAAGTTGCATTTTCCAGATGGTGTAGAAGTTCACGAGGTTGGCAATGTAACGGCACTGCTGGAGACCGAGCGATTACTCGAGGAGCAGTCGGAGAGAACGTTGTTTGAACCGGCCTTTCAAGTAGGGATGAGGATGGCCCGGGTAGACATCTTTCGGCGAGTGGGGAATGAAGTGGAGGTGATTGAGGTGAAATCGAAAGGTGTGGATGAAGAGACAAACATGCTGTTGAAGGGCGGCCAAGGCGTGACGACAAAGTGGTTGGGGTATGTAGCGGATTTGGCCTTTCAGAGACAACTTGTTGAAGACTGGTACAAGGAGAAGGGGGAACATGTCCGCGTCAAAGGCCTTATGATGGTCATGGACAAGCGTCGGGTGGCAAACGTCAATCACCTGAATTCAAAATTTCCGATTTCACGTGCCCGGGATGGCAGCCCAAATTGCAGGGTAGATAGGTCTCTTGCCCTTCAGGATATCGGTGAACCCTTGATGGAAATGCGGGATCTCACCGAGGCGATTCGGGCGCTTGAGGGCCCTATAGGCTTAGCAAACAAGGCGGCGGTTCTCGGTGAGACAACTTTTGCTGAGTTCGTGAAGCAGTGCGAAGAGGATGCCGTTGGATATCAAAGGAACGCGCCGCCCCGACAGTCCCCCATCGATACACGCTGCAAGAAATGCGAGTTTTCGAAAGGCAAGGAGGAGTGCTGGAGCCGGGGGCTCGGTTGGGGGGCACGGGAGTTCGAGCGGAGAAAGGTTTGGGACATTTGGAAAGGCGGGGGCAAACTATTCGAGAAAGGGATTCAGTTTATGGAGCAAGTGGAGGAAGAGGATTTGGGCTCGGGTAAAAATGTCCCAAGGCAATGGACTCAAGTCTTGGGAACGAAGACTGACACTTCCCAAATCGATGTGGATGGGCTCCGAAAAGCCATGTTAGAACTACCCCCACCATACCATTTCATTGATTTTGAAACCAGCGCGCCAGCTATCCCCCACTTCGCGGGCATGCGCCCCCATGAGGGGCTGAGCTTCCAGTTTTCCCATCACGTCATGGACGCCAGTGGTTCAGTGACTCATCGAACACAATTTCTGGAAACTGGCAGCGACATCAATCCTACGTTCAATTTTGTAGATGCCCTGCACAACGCACTCTCAAATGAAGGCGGTACGATTTTCCGCTACGCTTCACACGAAAATACCTATTTGAACTTCGCACATCGGCAACTGTCGCAAGGCAGTCCGTTTGATGCTGATCACACGCAGATCTTGCTCAACTTTATCGAGGAAATCACCTATGAAACAGGGAAGAAAGGTGGTGGGTGGTCAGGTCACCGAAACATGGTAGATCTGAAGGAACTCGTCGAAAAGCACTTCTGGCACCCCCGAATGGGGGGGTCAAATTCCATCAAGGATGTATTGCCCGCCGTTCTCGCTTCGAGCAAGCGCTTACAATACAAATATTCACAGCCGGTTTATGGAACTGAAGTGATGCCAAGTTGGAACTTCCCATCTGGCTACACCTGGTTTCGCACCGACTCGACAGGCACCCCCATAAACCCCTACAAGTTCTTGCCCCCCTTGTCAGACCTGATCGACGTCGACCTCGACGAGATTGATCGGTTTTACGCTGGTGACGAACTCAACAATGGTGGTGCCGCAATGATAGCGTGGTCGCACATGCAAAATGCAGATATGCATCCGAAAGAACGTAAGGCGCTCGAGAAAGCCCTACTCCAATACTGCGAACTGGACACGCTGGCAATGGTCTTCATTTGGGAGCATTTCCAGGAATTGATCGAATAACTCTCAAAAAATGGATAAACTCGTTGTACATGTTGATATGGACGGTGTGCTGGTGGACTAGAAAACTGGACACGAGACGGGGTTGTCTTCAATTGCAACCAATTCAAGGGTTTTTCAACGCATCTTCCCCAGGCTCATCGATGAGGTGAAGGCAACCATTTGATGTCTTTGCGACTGAACAAGGTCGGTCTGAATGGAGTGCTCACGTACGTCGCGTCATCATTCAAAAACTTAGCCCATCAGCTCTAAGTAAAGGATAAAATCCGCTTCGAATTCCACACAAGCAATTCCCGAAACGGTTCCGAGGTGGCCGGACCGCTTAATTGATTAGCAAAGATTAGCGGCACTTCGTTGAGCAAATAGCAGCCCATTTCCGGATGCAAGCTTTGATGTGGGACCATTTCTTTCTTTATGAAGCGCGAGACTGCAGCGTTGAATACGAATATGGCCTTTGGTCTCAAGGAATTCAGAACAAAATTCAAGTGCTCAAAGGCCTGGTTTTTAAGTGAGTGATTCTCATTCAGATGCCTTTCCATGTCAGATGCATCCGTATGTCTGATTTGAATAAAATCATAATGGAAGACCTCCTTTGCAAAGTCGAGATCTATTTTTTTGAAAAAGACTTCCTGCTGTTTGAAATAGGGTATTTGTTCTGCACCGTATTTCAATTTTCGTTGAAACCCAACAAGCTCTTCTATTTGATTTTTCTGATACGCCAGATCATTTGTTTTGAGAGGAAGATCCTTAAAAAAATCAACCGTAAGGGATGGATTGAGCCCTATTGTAAGTACCGACTGACCAGTAAATGCAGGATAAAACATCGGCGGAACATTCAATTGGATCAGTTGATGTTTTACTCCATTCTCCTTTTTCCAATTTCGCACCCAAGCGTTGAAGTGTTTACCGCTTAATCCCTCTGTGATTTTCTGTCGATACGCTCGATCGAATTCAACATTGTAAGACTCTTTGATGTGCTTCGGGTAAAGTGAAAGGATTTTGTCGTTCAGGGTTTCCATGGTTCAGACGTGCTTTTCTTGGGTGGTTTGCAATCTATTGGACGGTTCAAAGATAATATGTGTTTGGGCTCAATCTGATTCCGAAAAACATATTGTATTTTTGATTTTTGTAGCTTTTAAGTAATTGTCTTCTTGCCTGAGATGTACAGCTCGATTCGCATTCGAGTCAATTCAAAAATTACAAACAGATGGAATTATTTTCACCGACCAACGAATTATACTCAGACGATATCCACGAAAGGATTCGAGAGTTGCTTGAAGCTGGAGATGAAGCAGGTTGTTTGAACTTCAAGAAGTCGGTTTTGGACTTTGTGAATGCAAATCCCTCCGCCTATTGGGTCATCCCCGACGTCAAGCATCATTTAAATGTCTTTCAGGGAATCAGTGATGACGAAGAGAAAGATTGGGATGCCCACATAAATCGCCTGCTCACCCACGGTAGGGAATTGAATCACAATCCTAAGAAACTTTTCAGCCTGTTCTACGATTCGTTTGGTGAGTGTTTCAAGTTGGATGAGGACGCTGATGAGGGATCTGCATTTTTTGAACTTTTGTTTAACCAATTCGTGGACTCCGCCACCCCGAAAGATCCAAGCGCCCTCTCAGATGAGGAGTTCATCATTCTTTACAATACTTGCGTGACGGTTTTCTACTGCACCATTTGTAAAATGTGCGAGGAGGACTTAAGCCAAAGCGAATTGGTCGATTTGATGGTTTCGGTGCTTGAAGACTCGTTTGTATTGGAACATGCGGCAGGAGATTTTGCCTGGTCTATTTTCGAAGGTGCGTTGACGGCGTTGGGCGTCGATTTAGCGATCTATGAAGTCGATGGAGACCTATGGCGGGGAGCGTACCAATACAATTTTGATGGAATCGCTGAATACCTCATTGACAATGAAGTTTTTGATAACGATTACATTCGCAATTAAAGGTCTCGGCATTGACGAATGCTCAGCCACTCATTTCTGACTCAATTCTACTCATTTTGTCTAAAGAACCATCTACCACGCTTTTACCAGGGCAGCCAGCATTACTCGAGGAGGAAATCGTAAAGATTAAATCCAGTTTAGATTTAGACGTATTGGTGGTTGGTATGAATCCAAGCCTGTCGCTAAGGACCTATAAGCAACTCTTTAATCGCCTCAGGAAGCGGAAAGAAGAAGATGGACTTCTAAATGTTCTGAACCAGTTGAGTGAAGGCGGAAAAGGTTTCGAGAAAAGCCTTGGTAATGAAAAAGATTGGAATGTTTGGGTGGGAGATACGTTTTCCGGTTCAAATTCAAGTGGAAAAGAAGAAGCTTTCAGTGAGCTTCAATACTATTTCGTAGAGGGTAAGAAAAAACCTGGAAGGGACAAAATTTCCTGGCCAGTGGTCAGACTCGGAGACAATCTCTCTAAATGCCAGACTATCACCTACTTCGACACCATCCGACGAACGCTCGCTGCTGGACTGAAGGCAATGGAATCTAACTCTGAGAGGCGTGAACTCACATGGTATCAAATCGATTTGTTTCACGAGAGAGAAACGGTGCAAGCTTCGTTTCTTTCAAGTCTCAAAGACGGAAAAAAATGGAATGATAAGGCCGAAATTGCAGTTCGGAAGTTTTGGAAACAGGTCGATCGCTTAAAACCAAAAGTGCTGTTGGTTGCTAATTCGAATGTGTCGGATCTCATTTTCACCAACTACGACGATGTCTTAAATGAGACATTTAATTTTGGAAGTGGTCCTGGTCGACAAGGCTTTGGCAAAACCTTGTATTGGGATAACGCTTCCTTTTCACTTCGTATCCAAACTGATGATACCGAACAGGTGCCCCAGGTGGTTTTCTCAAGGCAATTGTCAGGAGGAGCCAGCAGCTCCATGTGGTACTACGTGGCGAAAGAAATCGGCCGGATGCTTTCGTCAGTGGATTGAACAAACCAAAAGTAGATAAACGACCATGACTTCATTTGGCAAAGATGAATACCGAATCGTCGATGAGTTGTTCAACTTCCTCAACCGGGCCATAGATCGGGATGATTTTGAGCAGTTGTATGGATTCTTTTTTGACAGCGGCCGCCCTGTGCATCCGCTATTTGTTCGGCTTGGACGGTTGTTGAAGGTGTTTGTCGAAAGCCGATGCCAAGAAGGAGAGGACGCATTGAGATCCGAACTCGAGCGCGTCGAAAAGCTCATCATGCCGCATGGCGCAGATTTCGAAGTGATCCGTGTGTGCATCGACCTCGATGGGGTGGTGGTGGATTATGAGCAAGGAACGAAAGCGTGGAGAGAACAGCACGGTGACACAGAAGAAGGCATGTTTCTGAGTTTTCCGCCGATTGAAGGAGCCATCGATGCAGTTGAATTGTTGCTCGGGGACCCGAGGTTTGACGTTTACTTTGTGTCAACGGCACCGTGGTCCAACCCAAGTGCGTGGACGGACAAGAGGTTGTGGCTAGAGCAACACTTTGGAGAGGTTGTGAAAAAACGACTCGTACTGACCCACCGAAAAGACCTCGTGGTCGGGGATGTGCTGATCGACGACCGGCCCAATAACGGAGCGTCGGAATTCCCAGGCTGGTGGATGCACTTTGGGAGCGAAGAAGTTCCGCATTGGAGAGCGGTGATTTCGCTGCTGTGCAATTGTGATTTGTTCATCGGGCCTTCTGGTGTCAAAGTATCTCGGGCGGAGTTTCTTGAAGAGTGCCTGAGGCATTGGGTGCAGAAGGAGCAGTCCGATCTTCCCTACGAATTTGAAGACGCTCTCCTAGAGGTGGGCTCATCCGCCACATCCATTCCTGCGCCCGAGAT
>DDCZ01000021.1:0-634 GCA_002336485.1 Flavobacteriales bacterium UBA1993 | reverse complement strand
ATGTGGCGTCCAGATCGACCGAAGCCGAGGTGGAAAGGCGGAGGCCGCGCCATCTTCGCATCCAGCACCCTCTCTCAACACACGGTACGGTTTATTTCCGATGAAGAGGCCGATATTGTGACCCGTTCGGGACCTGCCCGTGTAGGGTACTCGAAAGGGGTGAGGGCTGTGAAAGGGACGGATGGCAAATGGAGAGAATGGCGGACATTATTTTCAATGCACAGCTAACCTGAAGCGATAGACGACATGAGAACTGCGGAATTTGTATGGAATGGGAAATCCTGGAATGCTGGATTATCCAAATTGAACCGAGCCGACGTCTACGGCTGGTCTGAGGTGCAATGCAAGGACAAAGAGGGGCAAGTGTGCACCATGGCGACGTTGATAGACGGCCGGCATGTTTTGCCCTCTGGTAGTGTTTCCATGCTCAAGCGAGATGGGCATGGCAACCCGGTCAAAACGTCCGATTTGGTCGGTGTAGATGCAAACGGCAATACGGTCGAAAAGCATCCGAGCGTCTACTCGGGTCCTGTTCAATTAAGCAAAGGGCTGCTGGATGATTACCTCGCGCTTGCTGTCAAGGCTGTGTACGTGATGCAAACCGAAGCAGATTGTCCGTTTCAATCAGAACTTG
>DDCZ01000008.1 GCA_002336485.1 Flavobacteriales bacterium UBA1993 | reverse complement strand
AGCACAATCCCTCACGACAACTGGGACCACCTACAACTATAACTCCTACTCGAATTGGGAAGCAGACTTGGTATTTGTGGGACCAAGAAACCGAACAGACTATTCTGACTACGGCGGAACACTCTATTTTGAAAAAACGGGAGCTGTTGATGAGCAGGGAGCAGGAGGAAATACCATCGCAGATACAGCCACGCTTGTTAATACAGGATCTGGATATATGATGTGGGGAAACTCGGCAGCAGATTCCTTTATGGTTCGGTTAAATCTTACCAACTCTGGCACAAGAGGAATCTATGTGGGTAATAATCAGCCCAACCACTATGTTGGTGGAGATATTATTGGAACAAACACAGGAACAGGAACAAGCACATGGATATACGTGGTGAACGGAGCCACGTCTACGATGGCCATTGACGGTGATGTTTTCTTATCAAACACTAGCAGCGCAACCACTACCCAAATTGGGATGGCCTTGGGTGGAGACGCCACGATTGGTGGTGACTTAACTATGCTCAACTACGGGCCCGGCGCCACAGCATATGGTTACACCTCTAATAGTGCATCGGCATCGATTACGGTGGGTGGTGTTACACGGATAGAAAATGGGGGCAGCGGAACCACCCATCGATCTTACTTAGGAAGCAGTGGAGATTTTGCGGTAGGTGACTCGCTATATTTATTAAACAGCAGCAGCGCCAGTAACTCTCAAATTTACGTTGCAAACGCTGCGTCTAGCCTTGGCACTATCGCTGGCGACATTGTGGTTGAATCTTCAGATGCTGCATGTGACGGCGTCTACTTTGGTTCAAGCAATGGTACAAGCACATTAGCGGCAGGGCAGACCGTTACTGTTGGTCCTAATGGATTTGTTGCTGGAACGCTTTACTTCAGAAACTTCACACAAACTGGGCCTACAAATCAAAGCCTGACACTGACTGGAACGTCAACCTTTAATAACTATAGTTCAAGTTGGGGTGGGAATGTCACATTCACTTCACCACGATTCTACACATACAATACCGACTACGACGGAACAGCATATTTTGAAAAAACCGGGTCCGGCAGCGATGCTTCCGCTGGCCTGAACAGAATCACGGGAAACGCTGAACTCGTTAATAATGGTTCTGGTTATTTCATGATGGGAAATGGTGCTGCCGATTCACTTCTCAGCAATGCCATTTTCACCAATAGTGGAACCAACTACATGTATTTCGCCAATAGCACCGCTGGCAACTACATCGGTGGCGATTTAGGCATTACCCAGTCGACAACCGGAACCAATACGTATTTCTACTTGGCAAATGGCGGAAACTCGTCACTGCAAGTGGATGGAAATACTACAATAACCGATAGCTCTACCGCATCCAATCCACGGCTCTATATTGGAAATAGCGGCGATATCGATTTCAATGGAACTCTCGACTATTCCAATACCGCAAGCGGAACGAATTCTTATTCCTACATCGCCACAAATGGCGCATCAACAGTTACCATTGACGGCGTGGCAAACTTTAATCAATTCAATACCGGAGCCACAACCCATTATTTATACATCGGCAACAACGGCGATGTAACGTTTGGCGACAGTTTATACGTACGCAACAACAATTCTGCTACGAACAGCACAGTCTATCTTAACAATGGTTCAACGAGTGCGAACACCTATAACGGACACATCATAATAGAGTCTTATAATGCTACTGGTGACGGAATCTCCTTTGGTAGTGGCGCTGGATTGGGCACACTTACAGCCGGCAATACGGTCTCTGTAGGGCCAAATGGCTTTAGCGCGGGAACTCTTTACTTCCGAAACTTTGATCAGCAGGGTGGCACGGTCCAAAGCATTAGCCTGACCGGAACAACGAATATTTTCAGCATCTATGACTCTGAATGGGATGGCGACTTAGATTTTGACGCACCGAGAACATACACCAACTATAGCACATATAACGGCGACTTCGACTTCGAAAAAACGGGAGCGTCTAACGATGCGTCAACGGGTGGTAATACATACAACGGCGACGTCATTTTTACGAATAACGGAACCGGATATCAAATGATTCCGAACAACATTGCTGATGACTATAATGGAGATGTGTCATTTATTAAAACCTCAACAGGCTTAATGTATCCATCCTATTCCTCTAACTCTACATATGCTGGGGATATCAACTTTGATGCGAACACATCTATCAGCTTAGGAGCAAGTACAGGAGTCATAGAAATGGATGGCACTGGCCCACAGAGCATAAACGACTTGGGCACAAGCACAACCCCATTGTTTAGACGATTTGAGATCAATAACTCAGCAGATTCGGTCACACTGAATATGCCTATTGAGATACAAACCACAGTCACTTTCACTGATGGGATATTGAATACGGACACCATTAATATTCTTAGGATTCGTGACAACGCAACCGCCACGGGCGCCTCAGACGCATCTTTTGTTTATGGGTATGTTCGAAAAGCTGGCAATGATGCTTTCGCGTTCCCTGTGGGAGACTCGATCTACCGTCCCATTTCAATTTCAAATCCATCGAGTAGTGCGGCGGTTTTCCGAGCAACATACAATTACGAAAACCCTGCGCCCACATACGCATATGGATTGAACGATGCGCCAATTGATCACCATAGTACGCGCGAATATTGGATGTTGGATCGCCTAAACACAACAAGCACTGTCAACGTTACGCTCACATGGAATGTTAACAGTGGAGGTGTCGATGACCTTGACGATCTGCTGGTCGCAAGATGGGATGGAGACTCTTGGACAAGTGAAGGAAATGGCGGGACCACTGGCAATACCACAACTGGAACCATTGTAACTTCTGCTGCCGTCACGAGCTTTAGCCCATTTACATTAGCCTCTTCAACAACCAACAATCCGCTGCCGGTGGAGCTTCTAGAATTCATGGCTGCTTCACTTGACGATGTCGTTGAAGTGGATTGGGCAACTGCCTCCGAAACAAACAATGACTATTTTACGGTGGAGCGTGGAATTGACGCTGTCAATTTTGAACCGCTAGCGGATATCCTTGGAGCCGGAAATTCAGTCTCTCGACGCGGATATGATTGGGTTGACAAAAATCCATTAGTGGGCATTTCATATTACCGGTTGAAACAAACAGATTTTGACGGCTCTGCATCTTACAGCAATATTGATGCTGTGTTTCGAACCGCCTCCCAAGAAATGAAAATTTATGTAGCCGAAAACTCCATCGAATTTTTGGCTGAGAATGAGGGAACTGAATCATTGAGCATAATCGTGCGAGATGCTTCTGGAAAATTAATTCATCAAGAATTATGGAATAAGTCCTATTATCAGCACATACATTCAATTGATCAATCTGTGACGGATGCGGCGGGTGTATACTTGATAAGTGTTGAAGGAATTACCACACAGTTCACACAGACCGTCTTTATTCCCTAGTCGACTATTCGACCATAACTTCTTCCAATAGCCCGATAGCTTTTTCGAGTGTATTCACGTTGGTAAACACCATGCTAAGTCGATCATTTCGCTCGCGCATTGCCACCTTGTTCGCATTGAGTTGAACATACATGATGATCTTTTCAAACTTTGGAGACTGGTAAAAGGAAGATTTTTGATCGGCAACGAAGTATCCAATGACCTTCTTTTGCTTGAACACGACCTTTTCCATTCCCATGCCCTTTCCAGCCCAAATCATTCTCTTCGATTCCAATAATCGATGTACCGCAGGCGGAATTGCCCCAAATCGGTCGATTAAATTTTCTTCAAATTCTGTCAAGGCTTGGGAGTCATTCACGTCGGCAAGAGAACGATATACAGTCATTCTTTCTGTGACATTGTTGATGTAATCGTCGGGAATATGCACTTCAAGATCCGTTTCTAGCTGGCAATCGCTCACATATTCTTTGTTTTTATCCTCGGCGAATAGCGTTTTAAACTCATTCTCCTTCAGCTCTGCAATCGCCTCTTCCAATATCTTCTGATAGGTATCGTATCCGATATCCGAAATGAATCCACTTTGCTCGCCTCCTAGTAGGTTTCCCGCGCCTCTAATGTCAAGATCGCGCATAGCAATGTTGATTCCGCTTCCCAAATCGCTAAACTGTTCGATGGCCTGTAAACGCTTTCTGGCCTCGGTTGTTAGCGATGACATTGGTGGACACAATAGGTAACAAAACGCCTTTCGATTCGATCTTCCAACACGGCCTCGCATCTGATGCAGATCGCTTAATCCGAAGTTCTGTGCCTGGTTAATGATAATCGTATTCGCATTTGGAATATCAAGCCCACTTTCAATAATGGTGGTGGAAACCAACACATCGAATTCGCCTTCGATGAATCGAAGCATGATTTCCTCTAGACGTGAACCTTCCATTTGACCATGGGCAAATTCGACTTTCGCATCTGGCGCAATCTTCTCAATCATGGTGCACACCTCCTGTATATTCTGAACACGATTATGAATGAAAAAGATTTGTCCGTCTCTACTCAACTCGGCATAAATCGCATCTCGAATCACCGATTCGTTGAATGTATGCAGCTCTGTTTGAACCGGAAATCTATTTGGTGGTGGAGTATTAATCAAACTCAGGTCACGGGCGCCCATCAACGAAAACTGAAGCGTTCTTGGAATGGGTGTTGCGGTCAGTGTAAGCGTGTCCACATTAACCTTCATGGTCTTGAGCTTATCCTTTACCCCTACCCCAAATTTTTGCTCTTCGTCAATAATCAGCAGCCCTAAGTCTGCAAATTTTATGTCTTTACTTACAATTCGATGCGTTCCAATGAGGATATCGACCTTGCCCTCTGCAAGTTGCTTTAAAGTCTCCTTTATCTGGGCACTTGATCTAAATCGATTGACGTAGTCAACTTTGACCGGAAAGTCCTCTAGACGCTTGCTGAAGGTTTTAAAATGCTGTAATGTCAGAATTGTTGTTGGTGCCAGAATCGCGACTTGCTTGCCGTCCGTTGCTGCCTTAAACGCCGCTCGAATCGCAATTTCCGTTTTTCCAAATCCCACATCACCACAAACAAGCCGATCCATGGGCCAAGTCTGCTCCATGTCGCGTTTCACCGCGTTTGTCGCTTTTTCCTGATCGGGTGTGTCTTCGTAAATAAAAGAAGACTCCAACTCTGTCTGCAGATATGTATCTGGAGTAAAGGCAAAACCATCCTTCAATTTTCGCTCGGCATATAGCTTAATCAAGTCGTAGGCAATCTCCTTTACCTTCTTCTTTGTCTTGTTCTTTAGATTGGCCCAAGCTTGGGTACCAAGCTTGTTGATTTTTGGAGTGGTTCCGTCTTTGCCTACATACCTTGAGATTCGATGCAAAGAGTGAATGCTCACATAAAGCGTGTCACCCCCAGCATAGATAAGTCGAATTGCCTCCTGCATCTGACCATTGACTTCAATTTTTTGAATGCCACTGTACTCTCCAACTCCGTGATCGATATGAACAACAAAGTCTCCTGGCTTCAAGTTTGTTAGCTCATTAATCGTGATCTGCCTTTCAGCTTCGGCAAAGCCTTCTTTTAATCGATAGCGGTGATATCGCTCGAAAATCTGATGATCCGTATAGCAAACAAGCTTGAGGTCGTGATCAATAAAACCCTCGTGAATGGCAGTATTAACGCCCTCAAATTCAATCGTTTCAGATCCAGGTCTATTCTCGAGAATGTCATCGAAAATTTGATGAAGTCGATTGATTTGTTTCGGATTGGAGGCGAAGATGTAGCTCGAAAACCCATTCTTTTTGTGATTGCCCAAATCGTTCATGAGCATGTCAAAGTTCTTACTAAAGGGAACCTGTGGCGTTTGGTTAAACTGGATTTCCACATCGGGTTTAAAAAGGGAAGGTCGATCAAATTCGACCTGCGTAAACTCTTGTAGCTGATCTAGATAATCGTGCTCTTGAACGAACAATTCTTTGGCAGGGAGCTGCGATGTGGCGTTACTCTCTTCATAAAGTCGTTCGGCCTTTTCAAACTCACTTGCCATGCGTTCTTGAACAAACTCAAAGTTCTTTATCCAAACCGCGGCATTCGATGGAAGAAACTCTAAGATAGATTGGCGCACTTCCTTGGCTGCCTGTTTTTGAACGTCAGGAATGATGGTAATATGAGCGTGATCCTTTACGCTCAGCTGAGTGACTGGATCGAATGTACGTAGACTTTCAACCTCGTCCCCAAAAAGCTCTACTCGAAAAGGTCGATCATTAGAGAAGCTCCAGATATCTACAATTCCACCTCTAATCGCGTATTGGCCAGGTTGATATACAAAATCGGTCCGTTCAAATTCCAAGTCCTGAAGTATGTCGTTTACAAACTCCTGATCCAGCTGATCGCCCGTGTGAATGGCCAAGGTGTTCTTGACAAGGTTCTGCTTAGTTACTACCTTTTCTGACAACGATTCACAATAAGCGACAACTATAAAGTTCCGCTTTCGAGTGGTTATGGCATTGAGCACTTCGGCACGCATGAGCGCACTTTCACTCTCTTTCTTTTTGGGATTTAACTCCATTTCTTCCTCGCTGAGCGCATAAGGAACACGGCCAGAATGCGGGAAAAAGAATACGCGGTTTGGGGTGACCAAATTCTGAAGGTCGTTGTAGAAAAACGCGGCCTCTTCACGATCATTGAAAACGACGAAGTGATGCACGTCGCTCTTTCTAAAGGCTGCGGACAATACAAAGCTTAAGGCAGAACCGGCAACTCCTTTGATTCGATGTCGAATGGGCGTAGCAAGGTCAGGTCCAAAATCAAATTCCTCGATCCTTGAACTTTTCTCAAACAGCTTTTTAAGGTCATCTATTCCCACAATTCAATCCTGAAACGAAAGTCGCAGAAATTTGCAAATCATTTCCATCTAATCCAATATCAAACAGCAATTGTAAAATCTAGACCTCTCCTCGATTGCTATTCAGAGTGAAAAAAGCTATCTGTCGATCATAAATACCCTTTGAACGAATCCCATTATTTCTTGATGAATTCGCACAATACATTCGCTCTATTAAAACAATATGTTTGCATAAGTGAACTATTTACATTAGCGGTCGTATAGTCCGCAGACTCTTATAATGAAATCCCTCATTTCTACTTTGATCATTTGCCTGTTGTTTTCGCTAAGCAGCGTGGCACAAACTAAGGGATTCATATATCAAACCGGGTCGGTAATATTGGATCCGAATTCGGATGGGTATACATCCGAAACTACCTCAGGCTTTGCCGGTGACGGACACGATGTGGACGAATTTGAGATAACCATGTTTCCTCTTCCAACGCTAGGTACAGGGGAAGCCTTAGGGGATATATCCAGCGGCCCAAATTGCGGTTTTACAGATCTGGCTGTAGACACCAATGGCAATGCAACCTATTTTGCATTCGACTCCTCAAACCTTATTACTCGATTCAGGCTCGGCGGCTATGCGCCAAATGCAAAGGGATATTCCGTACTTATTGATACCGATGGTAAATTTGGTTCTCAAGACACAAATTCCACAGATGAAAATCCCGGTTTCGAGGTAGCAATTGTGCTTCGCTCGAAAAGTGATGTTTTCATTGCAGATATAGATGGTGCGGATGACTGTTCCGATGTGAAAGAAACCTACTCTCTCAGCTCCCACCATCAGAAATCTATCGCAGGCATTGAAAGTTGCAATGACCCTGATTACTTCTATGATTTTTATGCTCCACTAAGTGATCTAACAACCTATTTTGGAATTACAGCATCCTCAAGTTTGAGGATGGTATCGATCACAAATCCAGAGCGAATCGAT
>DDCZ01000010.1 GCA_002336485.1 Flavobacteriales bacterium UBA1993 | reverse complement strand
TTGTCTGTAAAGTAGATTCCCATCATGTTTGACTCACAACCGGGCTCCTGAATGGCAATGTGCACATTGTTTCGGACCAATTGGCCAGACTTTGTTACCGTCACAATAGTGAATCGACTGTCCCTTTTTTGAGCCACATTAGTATTGGTGATCAACCGAGTGTTGGCACCTTCATTTTCGATCAAGTAATATTCTGCCTGGGCATTTTCATCTACTAGGATTTCGCAAACCGAATTACTGAATCCCTGCGCGTTGTTCTGGCCTTCAAATTGATGAACAAACTTCACTTCAGCCCCACTCTTAACGTGTATCAGGTTGCGCTCGTTCGTAACTTGGGCTTCGCCGCTCGTAATATTAAGAATCACGATTGGTTGTTCAACTTTAGTGTTCTTCTCCACTTCAATGTATGCCCCGTCAAGAAAATATGCGGTATTCAAAGATGGAAAAGCGTCCTTCTTATGATTGATTAGCCCGCCTAGTTTTGAAAGGACGGATGCTTTCTTTTCTCCGTCCATAGATGCGATAGAAACCATATGAACACCCGATGGAAGCGCGTCGCTCGATTGTGCATTGAACTGTCCATTTTCAAATACGAGGTGGCACCATGATGGGTCCATTTTGAAATTCTCGATGTCGATCGCTTGTGCGTCATTTCTCTTAAATGCTCCGTCAATGATCGAATTGACACGGGTATATTTCCACTTTTCATCCCTAGTCGTAGGAAAGTCCAATCCATTGTGAATCGCTGCCCGTGCCTCTCCCTGAATAGGAAAGTTGGCGGTGATGTTCTCAAATTGTTTTAGAAATGCTTCTTTCTGATTCATCATCTATTTCTCTTCAGTGATCAATTATGAACCCCAATTTCTTCTTTAATCCAGTCGTAACCTTTCTCTTCCAGCTCCAATGCAAGCTCTTTTCCGCCTGATTTCACAATGCGGCCTTCAAACAAAACATGGACAAAATCCGGAACGATATAATCCAACAAGCGCTGGTAATGCGTAATGACGACAAAGGCTCTATCTGGTCCTTTCAATTTGTTTACGCCATTGGAGACGATTTTAAGCGCATCGATGTCCAGACCTGAGTCGGTCTCATCCAATATGCCAAGTTTCGGCTCCAACATGGCCATTTGAAAAATCTCATTCCGCTTTTTTTCTCCACCCGAAAAACCTTCGTTGACAGATCGGTTTGCAAGGTTGGACTTCAGCTCCACCATGGCTTGCTTTTCCTTAACCATTGCAATGAAATCCTTGGCACTTATATCTTCTAACCCTTGGTGGTGTCGCTTGGCATTTATGGCTGCTTTGAGGAAATTAATGTTGCTTACTCCTGGAATCTCAACTGGGTATTGAAACGCCAAAAACAATCCTTCGCGAGAGCGCTCTTCAGGAGCGAGTTCCATTAAATCTTGTCCTAGAAAAGTCACCTCATCCGCAATCGCTTCATACTCATCACGCCCAGCTAATACAGACGCCAGCGTGCTTTTTCCGCTTCCATTTGGGCCCATTATGGCATGCACTTCCCCTGGCTTAACTTCTAGGTTAATTCCCTTTAGAATTTGGTTGCCCTCAATGGAGGCCTTTAGATTCTTTATTGTTAACATTCTTACTCTTTAATTCTATTAATTATCTATCCAACAGATCCTTCTAGGGAAATACTCAACAGCTTTTGCGCTTCAATTGCAAACTCCATTGGGAGCTTGTTTAGGACCTCTTTTGCGTAGCCATTTACAATAAGGCTCACCGCCTTTTCTTCATCAATTCCGCGTTGCAGGCAGTAAAATATTTGATCCTCTCCAATTTTTGAAGTTGTGGCCTCGTGCTCAATCTTGGCCGAACTGTTTTGCGCCTCAATGTATGGGAAGGTATGCGCTCCGCATTCACTACCCAACAGCAACGAATCGCATTGACTGAAGTTTCGAGCGTTGTGTGCTTTAGGCAACACCTTGACCAAACCTCTGTAACTGTTGTTGCTTTTACCTGCAGAAATTCCCTTCGAAATGATCATGCTCTTGGTGTTTTTACCAATGTGAATCATCTTGGTTCCTGTATCTGCCTGCTGGTAATTGTTTGTTACGGCTACCGAATAGAATTCGCCTACCGATCCGTCACCTTTGAGGATGCAGCTCGGATATTTCCATGTTATGGCCGACCCAGTTTCGACTTGTGTCCAACTAATTTTCGAATTACGTCCTTCGCACAGTCCGCGCTTTGTTACAAAATTGTAGATACCGCCCTTGCCTTCTTCATTGCCTGGATACCAGTTTTGAATGGTGCTGTATTTTATCTCCGCATCGTCCATAGTGATAAGCTCAACAATAGCAGCATGGAGCTGGTTTTCATCGCGCATAGGTGCCGTGCACCCTTCGAGGTAACTCACATAGCTTCCTTTATCGGCGATCACAAGCGTGCGCTCAAACTGACCTGTTTGCGCATCATTTATTCTGAAATATGTGCTCAGCTCCATAGGGCATCGAGTTCCCGGTGGGATGTAGCAAAAGGAGCCGTCGGTAAACACCGCAGAGTTTAAGGCTGCATAAAAATTGTCGTTGGTTGGCACCACCGTTCCGAGGTATTTCCGAACCAATTCTGGGTGCTCTTGAACCGCCTCGCTGAATGAGCAAAATATGATTCCCAGCTCACCTAATTTTTCTTTAAAACTCGTCTCAACACTAACGCTGTCCACAACCACATCTATGGCCACACCTGTCAATCTTTTTTGCTCCTCGGTACTAATCCCTAGCTTGTCATACATGGATTTAAGCTCCGGATCCAGTTCATCAAGACTGTTTAGCCGTTTTTTGGTTTTCGGGGCCGAGTAATAGTGCAAATCCTGAAAATCAATTGGTGGATGATGCAGGTGCGCCCATTCAGGTTCTGTCATCGATTCCCACACTCGAAATGCATCGAGCCGATACTTCAGCAACCATTCCGGCTCATTTTTCTTGGAAGAAATAAGTCGAATAATGTCTTCATTCAAACCCTTTGGAGCCTTGTCCGAATCAAAGTTTGAAACAAACCCAAACTCGTATTTCTTATTCTTAAGTTCTTCTGCTAATTCTGCTTCTGTGTAAGCCATAATCTCGTGTATAGCTGCTTAAATTGAAAAGCTCTCACCACAACCGCATGTGCGGCTTGCGTTGGGATTGACAAACTCGAACCCTTTTCCATTAAGGCCTCCGGCATAGTCAAGCTCCGTTCCGATGAGGTATAGAAAACTCTTTTTGTCGACAACGACCTTAATGCCCTTATCCTCAAAGACTTTATCGTCATCCTTAAGTTCCGAATCAAAGTCCATGACGTATGTCAATCCTGAGCATCCGCCGCCTTTTACCCCAACACGGATAAAAGAATCTCCCTTAATCTTCTGTTCTCCAAGTAGTTTGTGTACTTGATCTTTTGCGCTTTCGCTGACTTTAATCATATGGCTCAAACAGTTTTGTTGACAATTGGTTCAAAGCTATTTAGAAGGAATCTAAATAGCGATCAATTTACCGCGAAAATACTGGATGTTCAGCGAATTAGCAAGCGAGTGAAATTAAGTTACTTCTTGCGCAAACTTTAGTTTGAACCGTTTTCGGATATACCATGTGCACAGGTAAAGGATGGGCGTGTCAGCCAGCGCCACCAATGCTTTGAACGACCACCCGTCTTGTATGTACTGAGTCATTACATCGAAAGACTCCTTTCCGTAGAATAGGACAAGGACCACAAGTGTGGTATCAACCAGTTGCGAAACAATGGTTGAGGCGTTGTTTCTTAACCATAAATACTTCCCTTTAGTAAGCTTCTTCCAGAAGTGAAACAGCCTCACATCTACATATTGGGCAACCAAATACGCAACCATCGAAGCAATGATTACTCTACGTGAATTTCCAAACGTGCTGTCAAATATCGTGTCTGAAACTGGCGACCCTGGAATGGCATCGAACTGACCACCTAACCAGATAATGAACATGGTGAAAAACAGCGCAGCGAAGCCAGTAAAAACGACGTAATTGGTTTTCCTACGACCGTAAATTTCGCTCAGAATATCTGTAATCAAAAAGGTAATTGGATAGGGTAAAACCCCAGCAGATAGGGTGAAAACGTAGAACCCAAAATCTACCTGAACAAATTTGTTTGCAATGAGATTACATACGATAAGAGCCGTAATAAACAGGGCTGCCAATAGAAGATAAAGGCGATCTGCTTGTTGTTTTGTTTTTCGATTCATCGATGCTAAATGTACGTTTCAATCTAGCCTGACAAATTGGAAGCGGATCAAACCTTGACCCCGATGACAACCACATCATCGATTTGCTCAATATCTCCCCGCCAATTGATGAAGTATTCCGAAATAAATTCTTCCTGCTCCTTCATATCACCTTTGGCGCTCATGGCCAGTAATTCCTTAAACAGCTTCGTTTTCAATTTCTTTCCTCGCTTCCCTCCAAACTGGTCTGCAAATCCGTCGCTGAAAATGTAGATGAGATCTCCCTCCTCCAGCTTTATAGAGTGATTTTTAAACGGAACGAAATCATCAAAATGTCCGATTGGTTGTTTATCCGCTTTTATCTCTAAAAGCGTGAAATCTCCCACTGTATCTATGCGAACCCCCTCTTTTAGCTCACCGGAAACATCCCGTTTGGTAAATAACCAAAGCGGATTGTGCGCGCCCGCAAAACTCATGGTATTATTCAATGAATTCCATTCGCATAATGCTATGTCCATTCCATCTTTCACGTCATCTCCACTAGAATGAAGCTGCTCAAGCACATATTTACGCGTTTGGTCAAGCAAGGTGGCTGGAGAAACGCCCCCCAACTCTCGGAATGCTCGGTTCATTGCATTATGGCAAACAACTGTCATCATCGCACCAGGGACGCCATGACCAGTGCAGTCTGCAGCAGCAAAGTAGACGCTGTCCTGCCATTTTTGAATCCAATAAAAATCCCCAGCAACAATGTCCTTGGGCTCATAATAAACAAAAGACTCAGCAACAGATGCATCGAGTAAAGCCGTGCTCGGCAACATCACATCTTGGATACGCTTTGCGTAGTTAATTGAATCGTTCAGTTCAGTATTTTTCTCCTTCAATTGAAGACCTTGAAATTCCAAGACCTTGGCCTGCTTATCGTTTTCAATAGCATATCTCCTTTGACGTCGATAATTGCTGAAAGCCCATATTAAAAGCAGCGTGATAACAATTGCGANNATTTTCAAGAAGTTTGCTTGACTCCGTCAACATATCTTCCTGATTTGCAAACTTAACTGAGGCCTCTTGTAGCAGATCATCAAACTCCTTCAAACGCGCTTCTTTCTCTTCTAATGTCTGGATGGTATTGTCTAGCGAAACCTGCTTCGCTTCAAAAATTGCCTGGGCAGCTTGAAGCGCATTGTTACGCTCACCTACCATGGAGTTTAACGCGAACAATTTTCGACCCTTTTCATCAATGTCGCTCTGCAAACCGAGAACTTCCCTTTCGCGTGCACCAATCAAACTGTCCTTCGTGTTGCTTTCAACAATTAAGGTTTGTTTTTCTGATTCCAAACCTGTTTTCTCTTTTTCCAGAGCTGAAGTCTTTTCTTTCTGATCGATCATGCTGTTCTGAGCACCGGCAATCATAGCGTCATATTTTGCTTTATCCACCGTAAACTCCGGCATGTCTCTTAATTCATCTGAACTCTTGAACCCTTTGTCAATTAATGCCAGGTCGTTGATCTCGAATTTGGTATCCGTCATGGATTTGGTAAGGCTTACCATAGAATATTGAAAGGGCAACCCCTGAGAGAAAAACAAGGCATTGTCCGGAACCATCTTTGCCAATTCCTTGGGATCAACACTCGATTTATCAGAAGCGTAAAGAATGTCAAATCCTTTTGCGTAGGCACGCTCCAACATGCGTTGGCCTTCAAGGTAATGCACACTTGACGTTTTGTATTGGGGATCATTTGCCTGAAGCATCTTTAGGTTTACGTACGTTTCGTAATCTTCAAGCACATAAATTTCTAGGCTGTCTCCCGGGTCTTCCGGCCAAACGATATCATCCTGTATTTCATGGATAAGTTTACTCGTTCGATTCGCACCTGCGTCTTTTTTGGCTAGGTCATACTTGGATTGCAGTTGACTAAACTTATCCCAATAGTTCTCAATCTTTCCGGTGGTGTAAACGAATTCCTTCGAGCCTGATCCCAATAGATCTTGTTGACTTCGGCCTCAGCCTTCAATTCTCGTGTCAGGTAGGCCGTTTCGACTAATACCACGTCCATTTCAAAAGTTAACTTGGATCGTTTAATGTCCCCAGGTTTCACACCAATAAGGTCAAACAACACACGTTTTGTGGTTCTATCGGCTTTTATCCACTCGACAAAATAATCAGATCCTAATGGAAGTTTGAAAAAGAATGCCCCCGACAGGGACGTATAAACTTCATTAATGATTCCTTCGTCGTCGTAAACTCGAACAAGGACATCGGCGGCGGGTTTGTTTTGAAGGTCTTCAATGCCTTGTGTGGTAGCATATCCTTTGAGCACAAGTTCATCTTGAGCTTGAGATCCTAGGGCCAGGACCAAACAACAAATCAATATCGTGAGTTTTGGCCAAAGGCCATGTGTAACATTTTTCATTTCTCCCAATTTGAAATTCAAAATCTTGAGATAGGGTTGAATACAAATGTCAGTGTTTAAGGCGTTCGAAACGCATAACGCATAGGCTGTTCATCGACCTATGACCCCATTCAGCGAAAAAATCCATGTATAAGCGCATTTCACATCACTAATTTGAACCGAAATGGCGTAGCCTTGTTACACTGATTTACCTATAACGTGAACATCTCAATCATCGGATCTGGAATAGCAGGATTGGCTTCTGCCATCCGGCTGGCACATGCTGGTCATGCGGTTGATGTGTTTGAATCAAACGATTATCCTGGGGGCAAAATGCATTGCTTCGAACAGGATGGATTCACTTTTGACGGCGGACCATCTCTCTTCACCATGCCGCAATATGTAGATGAGCTTTTGAAGTTGGGAAAGACTTCGCAGGTTTTTGAATATGAGAAGGAAGAAATTTCGTGTTCCTATTTCTGGGAAGACGGTCATTCAATGAAGGGTTACTCAGACCCAGAATCCTTTGCTCTTGAGGCAGAGCGGGTTTTTGACGTCCCAAAGGAACGCACGCTAAAGTACTTTCAACACGCAAAAAATATCTACGATCACAGCGGTAAGATTTTCTTGGAGAAATCATTGCGTTCATCCAAAACTTGGTTCTCAGCCGCTACCGTGAAGTCTCTCCTAAAAATCTCTCAATTCGATATCTGGAAGTCGATGCACGAGGCAAATTCCGAGCGACTCAAGGAACCACATTTAGTGCAACTATTTGATCGTTTCGCAACGTACAATGGGTCAAACCCTTATCGCGCACCTGGCATTCTCAACGTAATTCCCTGGTTGGAGCACGGGTTCGGAACCTACTTCCCAAAAGGCGGAATGCGCTCTATCCCAGAAACATTGTATCGTCATGCCATAGATCTGGGCGTCACCTTTCACTTTAATCATCGAGTCGAGTCAATAATTATGGACCAAGGGCGAGCTATCGGAGTACGCGCAACCAAGTCTAAATCCGAGTCAATAAAACTCGAATTCTCCTCAGATCTAATTGTATCAAATAGTGATGTTTACTTTACCTATAAACATCTAATGCCTGGGGTGAAAGCGCCGGAGAAAACCTTGCATCAGGAGCGTTCAGGGTCTGCGGTGGTTTTCTATTGGGGAATGAAAACATCGACCCAAAATTTGGGGTTGCACAACATCTTTTTTTCCTCAGACTATCGAGAAGAATTCAAGAATTTATTCGAGGAAAAAACACTTCCCGAAGACCCGACGGTTTACGTCAACATATCAAGCAAGCTTGAGAAAAACGATGCTCCAAATGGATGTGAGAATTGGTTTGTTATGATAAACGCCCCCGCCAACGAAGGACAAAACTGGGATGGCCTCATCGTGGAATTGCGAGCACAAGTCATAAAAAAACTCAGCCGCATGCTCAAAATGGAAATCGGTGCTCTAATAGAAACCGAACGAATATGGTCGCCATTGGGTATTGAGGCGGATACGAACAGTTTTAAAGGAGCCCTTTATGGCACGAGTTCAAACGATAAGTTTTCTGCATTTCTGCGGCACCCGAATCAAGGCAGCATTCCAAATGTCTATTTCTGCGGAGGCTCGGTTCATCCTGGTGGCGGCATACCGCTTGCCCTACTTTCAGCAAAAATCACATCAGAAATAATCGCAAAGGATGTCAATTAATAAGGTCCACATATCCATTGCGGTGCTTTTCATTTTCTATGTGGTAGGTCTAGTTGGAATAACGTCAGATCATTCTGATTTTTTTCTTTCACTTACTCCCTTAAACCTCCTCTTAACACTTGCCATTCTTTTGGTTAATCACTCAGATTGGAATCGGGTCTGGTGGATATTTCCACTCACCGCTTTCGCCGGATTGGTCGTCGAAATTATTGGGGTGAATACTGGTTTCCCTTTTGGTCAGTATGAATACGGCTGGGTTTTGGGGCCAAAGATTCTAAATACTTCAGTTGTCATTGGTGTAAACTGGTTGATTCTATTGTATGCCACTAATTCAATGACAAAACCATTGAGCATAAAATCACCTTTTATACGAGCCGCTATTTCGGCTTTGATGATGGTTTTCTTAGATTTTCTCATAGAGCCAATTGCCATTACTTTGGATTTCTGGTCGTGGAGTGAACCAGCAATTCCTATGACAAATTACCTAGCCTGGTTCGTCATTTCCTTTATTCTATCAGCGTTTTGGCAAAAATCAACTCTCGCTCTAAATAGTGTGATCGGAATTGCCGTATTTCTGTCTCAGCTCGGTTTTTTTGGGATCCTGAACTTAGTGTTTTAAAAAATCGCCAAACATTTCTATTTGGCGACTTTAGGGTAGGTTACTATTCCAAAAAAACAATAACCAGGATATGATGTCAGCTAACTATCGTCCCCAATGCGATAAAGAAGACCGACACTATAATCAAGAACAAGATCTTTGTTCGTCTTGAATCATTCATATGACTTCAAATGTTAATCTCTAAAGGATCCTACTTAGGCTCCTAAGCTTCCTTCTCTCTCAAATATATTTAGGTTTCTGCGGAGATCATCCAATCGTTGATGAAATGCTTGAAGAAGGTGATGAAAGGGTTTTCTGGCGCTAAATCAGCCACTAAATGCCCATGGAATTTCGTAATTCCGCTATTCTGTTTCGAGAGACGGGCAGACTAATCTCGCCAATAATGCAGTTTTTCCCTTCGATTTTTTTAACCCTATCGATGTTGACAATCCACTTTCTATGGATGCGCATAAACATAGAGCTAGGACTGGAATTGACGAACCAATCCAACGTGTATCTAACCAAGTATCGTTTGCTATCCGTTTGAATGTGGATGTAGTTTCCCTCTCCTTTAACAAAAATGATGGAGTCAAATGGCAATCGAACAATGGACCATCCATCCTTAATCACCAGCTCTTTTTCATGGGATTTTGTAAGTGCCAATTGAACGGCAGCGATTACATCGGGCGCTCTAAATGGCTTCGTGATATACGATACATGGCCAACCTCCAACGCTTTTGTCAGTGTGGCCTGATCCGAATGTGCAGTAATGAACATAAAAGGATCGCCACTTCCCTCTAGGATGACGTTTGCCAGTTCAATTCCTGTTAGATCTTCATCCATGCGCATGTCGAGAAGGACTAGGTCAAATGACCCCTCAGATAAGGCTGATTTGGCTTCATCACTTTCGTGAATCATTTTGATTTTTTTAATCCCGATCTTTTCCAAAATGTCTCTCAGAAGCTCGGCGATGATAATTTCATCTTCAACGATTAAAATGGTGGCGTCTTCCAGTGCGCTCATTTTGTAAAAGTAATGCGGTATTTAACGCCGTCGTTCGACAATATTTCATGCTTGCCTCTCAGTCTGCGACTAAACATGTTTATCAACCGTGACCCCAATCCAGCCGTGACATCGCCGACATACCCCGAGCCGTTGTCTGCATATTCTAGGCTGATTTCATTTCGATCCAAATCTTCTTTCAGCAATATGGAGATCTGCGGGTTTTGCTCGGATTGAAACGCATATTTCATCGAATTTGTAACGAGTTCATTGAGCACCATACCTATTGCCACAGCCCTTGTCACATCCAAATTTATAGGCTCGAGCTCAAGGTTAAACTGTATTGGGTTTGCCTTGGGGCCAATGAGCTGCTGCAGGGTATTAATTAATTGTCTCACATACGAGCTAATCAGCACGGATTCGGATTTGTCTTCAATATGTAATTGCTCGTGTACCAATGCAATGGCCATTACCCTCTGCGAAAACTCGCCAAGAAGCTCCTTGCCCGATTCCTCAGTTTCAGAGTTCGATTGCATTTCAATAAGCGCCAGAATAAATTGCAAATTGTTTTGTACTCGATGATGCACTTCTTGCAGTAACGTTTCTTTTTCGGACAAACTCAGAGTCAGCTTGGCGTTTTGTTGCACAATTTTTTTTCGCTGAATGTCTACTTCATTCGATTGAGTTTGAAGCCTTTTATAGTACACAAACAATAGAACGGCTAATGCAAGAACAACAATCAATAAAGCCGCAAAAAACCCCTGCCTCTTCCGTTGCAGGTTGGCATCCTTTTCGGCTGCGAGCACCTCCGACTTTGCCATTTCCAATTGATGTTTCGTTAGGTCTGACTCGTACTTTTTCGAAATCTGCGCAATGGCAACATCATGTTGGTTCAACATCCTATCCACGAGTATTTGATTGGCCTGACCCCTCATTTCCAATGCCTCTTTGTACCGGCCATTAGCGATACTTATTTCTGACTTCAAAAACAAGGCGTCGTATTGTGGCGTTCTTAGCTGGAGGGCATTACTTAACTCTAAAACTTCCTCTAGCAACTCTTCACACCTCGCAATATTTCCGGTCGAATGGTGCAATCTCGCCAAGTTGAATAATGTGTTGACTTTATAATGAACCAATCCAAGTCGTCTCCAAATTGACAATGCCTCCTGATAATAAGCCTCGGCACGATCGTCCTTTAAGTTATAATAGATATAGCCCAATTCGAGATATGACGTGGCCATGTCTTCCTTAAAATTATTCGGTTCGGAATAGGAGAGTGAGCGTTCGGAATAAGAAACGGCCTCTTCGATTGGTAGCTTCATTTGAACCGAAATTGCCGCATAACGATGCCACAGTATTGCCAAGGTTTGAGGATGCAACGGGCCATGGTTTTTCTCCAACTCTATAACCAATTCAAGATGACTTTGAGCCAAGTCGAATCGATCTAGGTCACGATAGTATTCCGCCAGCCTAACAAGCGCAAGCCCCCAATTATTGTAGGATTGATGATGCTTGAAATAGTCTAAAGCGGAGGAATAGCTAATAAAGGCGTTTTCATATCGTCCTTGTTTACGATGCAATCGGCCCATTTCAAGTGACGCACGCATAATAAACATTGAATCGGGTTCTCAAGACAACATGGAATCCAATTGGCGCAGAAATAAATCGGAGGCTTCGTAATCTGCAGCCTTAGTGGCCGACTCCATTTGACAAAGCAGATCCTTTGCCTGAAAGGATACATCGGGATACTGATTTGTATTGATCTTTGTAAGGCACTCCACATAATTGGGTTGCTCGCGCCATTGATCCAACTGTGCGAAGCTTTGAGCAGAAGTCAAAAAAATGAGGACAACAAGCCCCCACCGCTCAGTAAACAACTCTTTTTGTCTGCTCAATTTCACTGTTGAAAGGTCTAATTTTTTGCGAGGATATTCCACCCTTGGCGCCGGAAATTGTGACTGACTTCAATTTAATTAGACATAATAACCCGAAGCGCCTTTCTTTCTGCAGCGATGTTCGGAAATGTCTACAGGTTGAAGGCTATTTACTTATTAAGCATTGATTCCCCATTGAGAAACAAGCGATTTTCAATTGAACTTAAAAGTGTTCTACCAATTTGCTTGGCTAATTCGTACAAAGCCCGCAGGCCATCTTTCCACGTCCTTCCCTTGTCAGAAAACCAAATCCTTGCTCGACATGGAAGCAAACTCCCCACGCAGGAAACATTTTTTACACGAAACGTTTCCCAGATTAAAAATGTTCCTACATTCGCCCTCAGAAATGAAAAATACGGTAGACGATAGAGGAGTTGAGTTATTGGGGAAGACAGTTCTTCTCTTTATGCGATTTGGCATAAAGAGCATGACGATGGATGATATTGCACGTCAACTGGGAGTCTCGAAAAAGACATTGTATTTATATGTCAACGACAAGAATGACCTAGTTACCCAGTCTGTTCAATTATTGGTGGATCAAGAAAAGAGCGATGCAAATTCTATGTGTGAGAGCATCGATAATGCGATAGACATGCTTTTTGCTCTGACAAAAGAGATGAGTCAAAAATTTGGACAGGTGCACCCATCAATCAATTACGATCTGCAGAAGTATCATCCAGAAGCGTGGGCCGTTTTTCATGAATTTCAGCACAAGTTCATCGCAGAATGCGTGGAGGACAACTTGCGAAAAGGAATCCAGCAAGGACTATATAGAGATAACCTCGATCCATTTTTGATCGCTGCTTTTTATGCCATCAAAGTGCATTTGTGCGCGGATGGGGAAACCTTTCCTCCCGAACGTTATTCGTTTCGTCAGATACACCTTGAAATGATGCGATACCACATTCGCGGAATCGCCAGTGATAAGGGATTAGCCTACCTAAAAGAAAAAGTCAAACAAGAAAACATCCTATTATAATGAACAAGCGACCAATCATCGTATTTGCATTCGCTTTCCTATTTGGAGGAACCTCATTTGCACAGGAAGCAAAGGGATTCACCTTAGAGGAAGCAGTGAAGCATGCGGTGGAGCACAATTATCAGCTCCAACGCGCACGACTCGATATTGATTTAAGTAAACGCAAGGTGAAGGAAACTACAGCCATTGGTTTGCCTCAAATCAGTGGAGAAGCATCCTACAACAACTTCATAGACATCCCAACCCAGGTGGCCGAAGCGAGTGCTTTTGACCCTTCGGCGCCCGCCGGAATTTTAGTGCCGCTACAGTTTGGTTTACCGCACTCAATGTCTGCTGGCATTAACGCTAGCCAATTGCTGTTTGATGGATCTTACTTTGTAGGATTGAAGGCAGCCAAGGAATATGTGAAATCTTCAGAGTACGCTCTCACACGCTCAGAAATTGAAGTGAAAACCAGCGTCACTCAAACCTACTATTCTGCACTAGCTGCACAGGAAAACATTGAGGCTCTCATCGAGAACAAGGCTAATATGGAGCAGATATTCAAGGAAACAAATGCGTTTTATGAATCTGGCTTCCTTGAAAAGCAAGACGCCGATCAAATGAAGCTGCTTCGATCAAACGTTTCGATTCAACTTGATTATGCAGAGCGTCAGCTTGAAAGTGTTATCAATCTTCTGAAATATCAAATGGGCTTGGCTATCGAAACTGAGATTACACTGTCCGACGATATCGATGCGGTGGTGAGTAACCAATCCCTTTCCGATGGTGCCTTGATTGATCAGGCATTCAACGCCGACAACCACATCGACCTAATCAGCTTGGATCAAGGCTTGAAATTAACCGAGCTTTCTCTATCCAATGAACGCGCCCGATATTACCCGCAACTGAGCGCGTTTTTCAACCATAGTCAAAATGCCTATCGAAACAAGTTTAACTTTCTAAACGACGACCAATGGTATCCGACTACTCTTTGGGGAGTGCAGCTTCGAGTGCCAATTTTCTCATCAGGCCAAGGGCATCAGAGGGTACAACAAGCGAAAATTGAACTGGCTAAAATTCAAAACCAGAAGCTGGAAGTTAGAGAAGGTTTGACCATGCAAGTGGTGAATGCGAAAAACACATATCGCAGCTCGTTGTCTCGATATGAAACAACGATGGAAGATCTTGAACTAGCCAAGAGCATAAAAGACCGCACCCGCACCAAATACAATGAAGGGCTTGCTTCAAGCACCGATTTGACATCTGCAGAAAACCAATATCTCACCTCTTTGGGAAACTACATTAATACAACGCTCGAGCTTCTAAACTCAAAACTCGCTCTTGATAAAGCACTCGGAAATTTCTAAGCCATGACAAAACCAAACACAAATATTAAGCACATGCGAAGCCTAAGTATACTCATCGTTTTTGCCGCAGTTCTAACCTCTTGCGGTGGAGGCTCCACTGAGGAATCAAATATGACCAGTGACAGCACTAACGCTATGACAGCTGAAAGAAACGTAGCTGTCACATCTCTTCAATTGGCACCGGTAGATTTCAATCACTATTTCACAGTTCAAGGACTAGTTGAAACCGACCAGAATGCACTCATCTATCCTGAAGTTCCCGCCAAAATAATCTCAATCGGCATCAACGAAGGAGACAATGTGAGCAAAGGACAAACACTCCTAACCCTTGACAGCAGAGTCATTTCAAATCAAATCGATGAGTTGAAACTGCGCCTAACCTTGGCTGAGACTATTTATAAGAAGCAAGAGAATCTTTGGAGCCAAGAAATTGGATCTGAAATTCAATACCTGCAAGCTAAGAACAACTACGAATCTTTAGAGCAAAACCTGGAAGCACTTGAATCACAACGCGCATTCTACACAGTGAAGGCGCCTTTCTCAGGAATTGTAGATGAAATAACGCCTAAAGTTGGTGAGATGGCGAATCCTGCGATGCCACTTCTTAGGTTGATAAACCTAAGCAGCGTGTATATCAAGTCGGATGTGACAGAACGCTATTTAAGTAAAATCAAAGCCGGGGACCATGTCGTTGTAACCTTCCCAAGCGTTGGTGTTGTGAAAGAATCCAAAATTGAGCGTATTGGAAACTATATAAATCCGGCCAACCGAACATTCAAAATAAAACTCTCCATGAAGAACGACGATCTGTCGTTAAAGCCAAATCTTCTTGCCGAGCTAAAGATCCGTGATTATTATTCGGACAGCACGGCCGTAATTCCTACCGCTCTGCTTCAGATGACACCAACCGGAGATGAGTTTGTGTACGCAGTTGTAGACAACAAAGCCCAGAAAATCATGATTAAGACTGGAATGACATTCGAAGGAATGGCGGAAGTGGTTGATGGTCTATCAGGAACGGAATTGCTCATTGATAGAGGTTCACGTTCAGTCAAGGATGGCGACAACCTTTCTATTCAATAATCACTCGATTAAAGCCAATACAATGGAACAAAAAAAGAACGAGCACCTTAGACAGTTTGGTCTAAGCACAGCTAGTATAAACAATCGGATGACCGTAATGGTCGTTCTTGTAATCTTGGTCATTGCCGGTCTTGTTGCCTACAAGGGAATGCCCAGAGAGGCTTTCCCAGAGGTGGTTATCCCACAGATTTATGTGGGAACACCGTTTCCAGGAAACTCACCCGTGGATATTGAAAAACTACTTACGCGCCCTCTTGAAAAAGAAATCGGATCCATATCAGGAATCGATCGAATGACATCGACTTCGGTAGAAGGCTATTCGACCATATTTATTGAGTTCAATTTCAGCGTTACCCCAGCCGAAGCGTTGAGAAAGGTGAAGGACAAGGTGGATATTGCGATGGGGGATCAAGATTTTCCACAGAACCTGCCGGCAGATCCGAATGTATTTGAAATGAATATTTCAGAGTTGACACCGGTCATGAACATTAACCTCAGTGGAGATTTCAGTGTCGATCAATTGAATGAATATGCTGAGTACCTCGAAGACAAAATTGAAAAGCTTCCAGAGATTACCGAGGTAGACATAAGGGGTGTTCAAGGAAAAGAGATGAAAGTCAATGTTGACCTGTTCAAATTGCAGTCTAACGAATTGAGTTTCAACGATATTTCAGCCGCAATCGCGAACGAAAACATGACCATTTCTGCTGGAAATATGCTCGAGGGATCCATGCGCAGAACTGTCCGCATAGAGGGTGAATTTAAGGACGCAGCGGAGCTTAGTAACGTTATTATCAAACAAGAAAAACAAAACATTGTATACCTGGGCGATGTTGCAGAAGTTGTTTTTGAGGAGGAAGAGGCCGAAAGCTTCGCTCGACAAACCACTAAGCCTGTAGTCATGGTTGACGTAAAGAAAAGAGCGGGCGAAAACTTGATCAATGCCGCTGACCAAATCGTGGAAATTCTTGAGGAGGCCAGAACGGAGGTCTTTCCTGAGAATCTTGAAATAACAATAACGGGCGATCAAAGTAAACAGACCAGAACGCAAGTAAGCGAGCTCGAAAACAGCATCATATTCGGTATGCTGCTTGTCATCACTGTGTTGCTTTTCTTTCTCGGATTGCGCAACGCGATTTTTGTTGGCGCGGCCATCCCACTCTCCATGTTCATCGGAATATTTGTGCTCAGCACCGCTGGTGTAACTCTAAATATGATGGTCCTCTTTGCGCTTGTATTGGCGCTCGGAATGTTGGTTGACAACGGAATCGTAGTGGTGGAGAACATATACAGACTGATGGACGAAGGAATGAACGCCACTGATGCTGCAAAATACGGAGTTGGTGAAGTAGCCTGGCCAATTATCGCTTCCACAGCTACTACGCTAGCCGCATTTTCTCCGCTTTTGGTATGGCCAGGAATGATGGGGGAGTTTATGTTCTACCTACCAATGACGCTCGCCATCGTGCTAGGTTCTTCACTCTTTGTAGCGTTGGTTATAAACCCAGTGTTGACGGCCAAGTTCATGAAGGTAGGTGAACCAGTAATGAAAGCCAGAAAGGCTATAACATTGGGCAGCATTCTCATTATCGTAGGTCTGCTTATAGCATTGGGTCCAGTAGCTACTGAGGCTTCATTTTCTACAGAAGCTCTAAATGCACATATTGGTTCGGTATTAATAGGAAACCTTATCGCGATTGCCGGTATTCTAATTTTCTCCACAAAGTTCATCCTTTCTCCTGCGACGAGATATTTTCAGGACACGCTCATTCCATCAATGGAGCGTGGTTATGAGAAAGTGTTACGTTCGGTCTATAACGGTAAAAGACCACTCGTATATTTCTTTGGAACCATTGGTTTACTCATCTTTTCGTTTATTCTGCTAGGTGTATTTATGCCGAAAGTGCTCTTCTTTCCCGTCAACATGCCGAACTATGTGAATGTGTTTATCGAGGCCCCGATTGGTACGGATATCACCCAAGTAAATGAAACCACGAAAACACTTGAAACAAAGATTCTCGAATACGTCGATCAATTTGAGGTGGAGGAAGAAGAGAATGGAATCACCACGAAATACAACTACTTAGTAGAGTCAGTAATCGCTCAGGTTGGCGCGGGAACATCGGATCCAAACGAAGGTCCATCCATGGCATCTACACCAAACAAAGCCCGGATAACAGTGTCGTTTGTTCAATTTCAACATCGAAGAGGCATTAGCACCAATGAAGTCATGGACGACATTCGAAAACTAATGGCCGGAACACCGGGTGTTCAAATCACAGTAGACAAAGACCCAGCTGGGCCACCTCAAAAGAAGCCAATAAACATCGAGGTTTCTGGTGATAATTACGATGAATTATTGGCGGAGGCAAATCGTGTAAAGGAGTTTATTGAAGACATAAACATAGGAGGTGTCGAAGAGCTCAAACTAGACGTGAGCGTTGGAAAACCAGAGATGCCAGTTATTGTGGACCGAGCCAAAGCCAGGAGATATAACATCTCAACTGGTCAAATCGGATCGACTCTTAGAAATTCACTTTTCGGAATGGAAGTCAGTCGATACAAAAAAGGCGAAGACGAATACCCGATCATGATCCGATTAGAAGACAAGTATCGATACGATGAGGATGCCATGATGAACCAATTGATCACATTTAGAGATCAGACAAATGGACGAATTCAACAAGTGCCAATATCGGCGATTGCCAGCGCAGCCCGTTCAACAACCTATAATGCTGTGAAACGAAAGGATCAGAAAAGGTTGATCACTGTCTCGTCAAACGTTTTGGAGAGTCATAATCCAAACGAAGTTGTGGCTGATATTCAGGAGGCCATTGAAGGTTATCAGACACCCGAAGGCGTTAACATCAAGTTTACCGGTCAAATGGAAGATCAGGAAAAGGAAATGGCCTTTCTCAGTACTGCGTTGCTCATCGCAGTCTTTCTTATCTTTTTGATACTTGTAGCTCAATTCAACTCTGTTCTGACACCGTTTATTATCGTTGGATCGGTTGTTCTCAGCTTAATTGGTGTCTTTCTTGGTCTCGTGGTCTTTCAGATGGATTTCATCATTATTATGACCATGATCGGAATCATTTCTCTCGCAGGAATCGTAGTTAACAATGCCATCGTTTTGATCGATTACACCAAGCTCGTGATGGACAGAAAAAAGACGGAACTTGGGTTGGGGGCGACTTCTAAACTTCCGATTCCAGTTTTGATTGACTGTATGGTAGAGGGAGGCAAGAAAAGACTTAGACCTGTTCTTTTAACGGCGATAACCACGGTATTCGGATTGGTGCCCTTAGCGATTGGTTTGAACATCGACTTTATTTCACTCCTTACAGAATATGATCCCAAAATTTACATCGGAGGAGACAATGTTGTCTTTTGGGGGCCAATGAGCTGGACGATAATATTTGGACTAACATTCGCAACTTTCTTAACGTTGGTCATTGTTCCGGTCATGTATTATCTGAAATCTAGACTTGCTTACAAAATGTCTGGGGATAAAGAAATGCAGCTGTAATTGCAATTAACATCAAAAAAGGCGGGTCAATTGACCCGCCTTTTTTTTTAATCCTGAATCCGTTCTACGGTTTTTATTGGAATGCCTTTGCGCCGATTCTCTTCTTCAAAAGCACAAAGTGCTTCGCATTGAACAAGATCTGTGTCATCATAACATTGATAGGTCAACATCACTTTATCGCCTGGCTGTAAAAAATTGATCGTGCCGCAAAATCCTGGATATGCTTCGTGGTAATTATACACCTCAAGCAAGTCACCACAAGAACGCTCAAACCACATGCCGCTGCACATGCCATTATCGTGGAAGGTCACCTCTTCGGTTTTAGCAATTTCACAACAACCATCAAACGGATTCTTTAATGGTAGATCAATTTCCTTCTCACACGCCATTAACATCAAGGCGATTAATGCAACTCCAATTGTCTTTTTCATCTGATTTCCTTTTTGATTTATTGGTTAGATGGAATCTCTTTCAGTAACCTTGCATGATGGATTCCTAAAGCATCATTGTTTTGATTCTGATTGAAAAAAAATCTAAAGCTTCGTCCGCAATAAGAATCCAAACATCGGCACGCCTTTCGCCACGTCTGTAGCAAGGCTTACCTACTTTTGTATCGTTGTAAATTCAAGTAAATGAAGAAAATCGCCACCACGTTCCTCCTTATCATCGCCTCCCTTTTTCAGGTGAGTGCCCAAGTCTACAATCCAGTTGAGTGGACCTTTGACTATAAACTTGATGGCGACGAGCATGCTTTGCTCCAGTTTCACGCGACGATCGAAAAGGGTTGGCATGTGTACTCAACCACGATTGAAGATGGTATCGGGCCAGTCCCAACATCTTTTGACTTTCAATCTCTAGAAGGAGCAACATTAGATGGCGGGATCATTGAACCAGAAGCACACAAGGATTACGATCCGAACTTCGATATGGAATTGCTGTGGTTCGAAAACAGCGCGACCTTGCAACAAAGGGTTAAGCTAACAGCCGGCATGGCGGCGATTAAGGGAGAGTTGACATACATGACATGCGACGATTCTAAATGTTTGCCCCCTGATTACCTAGAGTTTTCATTCGACATCGAAGCCGCAATCAAACCAGGAAACACTTCATCAGAAGTTGAAGCAATTGAAGCGCCCGAAGCGACGACGGAAGCTGCGCCAGAGGAAGAACAAAATGAGATTCACAATCCCGTAACATGGAGTTTTTCATCTGCGAAAAACGAGAATGGCGAAATTACGGTCAGAGCCACAGCTGCAATTGCCGAAGGGTGGCACGTTTACTCAAAGGATCTTCCAAGCGAAGACGGCCCAGAGGCTACCGCATTCAACCTACTTGAAGGAGATTACACCATTATTGGTGAGGTAAAAGAAATTGGCGAAATGCATTCAGAATACGATCCAAACTTCATGATGGATTTGGATTATTATTCTGACGAGATGGCATTGGAACTCACATTTAGCGCCACGGGTGATAAGCCAGTGAAGGGTGAAGTTTACTTCATGTGCTGTGATGCAGAAAAGTGCATCCCACCTGATGCCATTGAGTTTATGATAGACCCTAATACGGGGGAAATTATCGAAGAAACTGCCTCAACGGATGGCAGCGATGCGTCGAACGAGGCCACGGCCAGACTTGAGAATTTGAAAATTGGGAGCATTGATCTAAACAACCCTGGAAACGACTGTGCTGAAGGAGGCCACAGCAGCTCGAACGACACCTCAAGTGGCATGATGACCATATTCTTTCTAGGTTTCTTAGGCGGATTGGTCGCACTTCTCACACCCTGTGTTTTCCCAATGATTCCATTGACCGTAAGTTTCTTTACAAAGAGTAGCAGCGACAAAAAGAAAGGGATAATGAATGCACTACTCTATGGGGCTTCCATCTTTTTGATCTATGTAATTCTATCCATTCCATTTCATCTGATGGAGAACCTTGATCCAGAAATACTTAATTCGATATCTACGAATGCTTGGTTAAACACGGCGTTCTTTGTTGTTTTCGTCGTCTTTGCGATTTCATTCTTTGGGTACTTTGAAATCACCCTTCCTAGTGGAATGGCAAACAAGGTAGACACCGCATCAAACCTTGGAGGTTTACTCGGAACATTCTTCATGGCGCTTACACTAGCTATCGTTAGTTTCAGCTGTACTGGACCTATTTTAGGAACGCTTCTAGCTGGCGCCATTTCCTCTGATGGAGGCGCCATGCAACTCACCGCTGGAATGGCAGGATTTGGTCTCGCCCTCGCACTACCATTTGGGCTTTTCGCAGCATTCCCTGGTTGGTTAAATTCGCTTCCACGATCCGGCGGTTGGTTAAACCAAGTCAAAGTTGTTCTTGGATTTGTTGAGGTAGCCTTGGCCGTTAAGTTTCTATCAAACGCAGACTTAGTTGAGCACTGGGGGTTCCTACGAATCGAGCTATTCCTCGCTATATGGATACTATGCGGACTAGGAGTTGTGGCCTACCTTATGGGCTGGATCCGATTTCCACACGACTCACCAGGATACAAGCCTGGAAAAATTGCACTCACCACAGCCGCCGTCTTTTTCGCATTTTCAGTTTACATGATGACCGGGTTTCGTTACGATGAAAAATCAGAAACATTCACCTCCTTAACCCTTCTCAGCGGAATTGCCCCATCAGCGGGATACAGCTATATATATCCAGCGGATTGTCCTCTAGGGCTCGAGTGCTTCCACACATATGAAGAAGGCTTGGCTCATGCTAAAAGTGTCAACAAACCTATTTTAATCGACTTCACTGGATATGCATGCGTAAACTGTCGGAAAATGGAGGAAAACGTATGGCCAGACCCTGAAATATATTCTCGAATTAGTGAAGATTATGTGCTCATTTCACTCTACGTTGACGATAGAAAAAAACTTCCTGAAGAGGAGCAATTTGAATTCGTGACTGCCCAAGGGAGAAAGAAGAAAATCAAAACGTATGGTGACAAATGGGCGACCATGGAAACCGAGACATTTGGCACCAACGCTCAACCGCACTATGCTTTAATTAGTCCTTCGGAGGAATTATTGAACATTCCTGTGGGCTATACTCCTGACGCGGACGAATACAAAGAATTCTTGGATTGTGGCCTCGAAGCGTTCGAGCTAACCAACCAAAACGCTACAGCAGTAATTTCACAAAACTAAGTCCGTTCATAAGGGGTTAATAACTTTAAAACCGAAAAGGGGAAAACGGAACCGTCCTGTTCTAAATTTGAGAGGAACCCACTGCTGTGTCCGATCAGGAAAAAAAATACCGCGATTGTTATCTGTTGTTAGAGAAGCTCTACCATCAATTGAATGGGAGCCTAAATACACGTACAGATATTCTTAATTGTGCCTATGCACTTGGTTTTGAGCGCGATTACGGCCTCGATCTTATCGGCTATCTAAAAGTCAATGGATTTATAGAATCGCTGGGCCAGACCACAAAAGTGATGCTTACGGCATACGGTCTTCAAACTGCTCAACGGATTGATCTAGCGGCCTAATCATCCTTCTTGTTCTCGTACAATTTTTAACGCCGGAATGGCGCCATTGGCTATGACTGGTCGTAGAAAAATCCTAAAATCATCTTCTTATGTGACTTGAGTCATTTTCAATGGCATGCACGACTTCTACTTTCAGAGTATGAGAACAAATAGCAACCATACGAAGACGATAATTATGGTGGTGT
>DDCZ01000062.1 GCA_002336485.1 Flavobacteriales bacterium UBA1993 | reverse complement strand
AAATCACCACCGGTGATAGCCTCTATGTATGCAAGAGTATACGGCCGTTCTGGATGCCGGCTTACCTGGACCTTTTGCCAAGGAGTTAACTTCTTGTAAATCTCCTTTCGGGTAGATTTCACCTTGTTTTCCAGCTCTTGAATGGAGTCCGAAGACTTCAATTTGCTTTTTTCTTTGACCTGTCTTAGGTTTTCCAATTGTTCTTGGAGCTCCTGAATAGGTTTCTCAAAATCTAAGTAAACAGCCATAGTATTAGGTATTAAGAATGGCCAAAGTTATGATTAGAATGGACATTTCATTGGGGTCTTGAATTATTCAAAATGAATAGGCGAGATCTTCAATTATTGGGGCTTGGCAATGACCTATTTTCTACTAGCATGATATGATTGGAAAGTGCCCGCAGACTGATCCTTGTTCCAATCTCACATCGAATCCGATTGTGTGTCTTGGCACATTAGAATCATAGATAGAAATGAATCAAAACAATTCAATGACTGGGTTGGGTTTCATTATTGAGCTTCACGCACTCTACGGCTTCCTTTACATCGTGCACACGCAGAATGGAAGCTCCTTGCTCAAGGGCCTTCATGTTGAGGGCTGTGGTGCCATTAAGTGCGTCCGCCGCCTTAGTTCCGAGTACTCGATTTATCATGCTTTTTCTGCTTAGCCCGGCTAGGATGGGAATGCCAATAGACTTGAAGTGACGCATCCCATTGAGCAAAGTATAGTTGTGCTCTAAAGTTTTTCCAAAACCGAATCCCAAATCGATTATAACATCCTTTACGCCGAGGGAATGAAGTGTGAAACATCGTTGAATAAAATAGTCTTCCACCTCAGACAACACATCCCTATATACTGGGTTTTCCTGCATGGTTTGAGGCGTACCTTGAATATGCATCATCACATAGGGAACATTTAATTCTGCCACGGTTTGAAACATGTATTCATCAAGCGTGCCACCTCCCACGTCATTGATCATATCCGCACCAGACATTACCGCCTCTTTCGCCACCCTGGCCCTAAATGTGTCTGCGGAAATCACCACTTCAGGGAATTGCGCTCGTATCGCCTCAATTGCTGGTAGTAATCGCGCCAACTCTTTATCGACCGAGATCAATTCAGATTTAGGCCGTGTGCTCATGCCACCCATGTCTATAAACGTAGCGCCCGCTTCAATGTGCTTCTCTGCCAGCCGCAATGCGTCATCAAGGTTTCGATAGCGACCTCCGTCAAAAAATGAATCGGGCGTGACGTTCAAAATCCCCATCACCTTTGGCTGGCTCAGGTCTATTAATTTACCTCTACAATTCAAGGATAACTTGGAAGGGAAAACATTATTTTGCAGGCCTTGCATAGGATGCGAATATAGATGGAACAGACCCTTGAACAATACGACCAAGCGCTAGCGAAATGCCGCGATATTTTTTTGAAGAAAACCAAAGATTACGGCACCGCTTGGCGCATATTACGGCCCAAATCGTTAACGGATCAAATCTTCATTAAAGCCCAACGCATCCGTACCATCGAAGAGACTGGAGAGAATAAAGTGGGCGAAGATGTTTCGAGCGAATACATTGGGATTGTGAATTACTGTATCATGGCTCAACTGCAGCTTGAAATGGGTGTGAGTGACGAGACGGAATTGAGCTACGAACGTGCAGAATCATTGTATGACTCGAAAGCTAAGGAGACACGTTCTTTGATGATCATGAAGAACACCGATTACGGTGAGGCATGGAGAGATATGCGCGTGAGTTCATTGACAGATCTGATTCTAATGAAGATTTTACGCACCCGGCAAATCGAGGACAACGATGGCAAGACTCTAATCAGTGAAGGACTCGACGCCAATTACATGGATATGATGAACTATGCCATGTTCGCGCTGATCCGATTGAGCTAGGTTTAAAACCTTTTTACGATAGAATGTGTTAGGCTTTCGGGGCTTAATCTTCCAAGATGTGTAAATGAAATACTTCCTAAATTTTTTATTTATAGGTGTTCTTCTCTTGCAAAGTATGGAACCTGAGGCGGCAATCAATTATCGTATTGTTTGGAAGGAGAATTTCACGGAATCTGAAAAAACAAAAGTTGAATCCTGGCTTAGCACCTGCACACAAGCCGTATCAACTTGTCTTGGTGACTACCCATTTGAAGTTACGTATTACATGCATCGTCGCGAAAATGCATCCGAACCGGTGCAGTGGGCCAATACAATTCGCAACGGCGAACAAGGCGTCGAATTTTACATCGACCCTACGTTTGATTTGAAAGATTTTCTAGACGACTGGACTGCACCACATGAGATAGCCAATTTATCCATTCCATACGTTGGGAAGGAAAATATGTGGTTCAGCGAGGGCTATGCAAGCTATATGCAGTATTTGATCATGGTCGAAATGGATGTCTTGGAGCAAGACGAGGCCGAGGAACGAATGCAGGAGAGAATGAATAAAATAGTGGGGAAGTACAATACAACTGAGGATGTTGTTTCTGTCAATCGGGCATTGATAGCGAAGCACAACTACCCAGCTGCCTACTGGGGTGGCGCATGCTATTTTGCCCACGTTAATAAAGCCTTGATGACTGAAAAAGGAGTCTCACTTATGCAGGTAATTCAAGGATATCAATCTTCCAATCGACTATCTGACGCTAGCCTAGAAGAGGTTATTTCATCCCTCGACATACAATCAGGCACGCGTTTATTTCGAAAGTGGTATGAGTTGTTTTTGAATGCACCATCCAAGGACCTAATCAATAGGAAAAGTATCCAGTAAAACCGCCTTGAACGTTCAATTCACTTTCTTTGGCTTCAATGATCACTGGCACTAATACACGTTTTCTGGCATTTATTCCACCGCTGTTTGCGCTTGTTGTTTATGCGCAAACCTTCACCCACGATTATGTCTTGGATGATGAGGATGCCATTGTCAAAAATGTAAACGTTCAGCAGGGCATAGACGGGCTATCCGCAATTTGGAGTTCGGAGTATCGCTCGGGATTTTCGAATGAAAAGGGAAGCCTTTTCCGGCCAATGGCCCTGACGTTATTTGCTCTGGAATGGGAGCTTTGGCTAAACAATCCGGGGCCTCCGCATGTGTTGAATGTCCTGCTTTATATGTTTTGTTGTTGGTTGCTTTTCTTCTGGTTGAAACGGCTATTGCCCGCAACTGATCCTTGGCTTCTACTCTTCATATCCCTGCTTTTTACGCTTCATCCAATTCATACGGAAGTGGTAGCTAACATTAAAAGCGCCGACGAATTGCTATCCGTCATTTTTTCCTTGTTGGCGCTAACTACCTCCCTCGCTTTTTACGACAACTCAAAGAGAATATGGGGAATCGCGACGGTAATTCTATTCTTCTTAGCGCTTTCATCTAAAGAAGGAGTCATCACACTGGTCGCTGTCGCACCGCTCATGCTTATGTTGTTTCGTGGTCGTGAATGGAAACAGATAGGACTATCTCTTTCTCCATTTGTCGTTGCCATCGTAAGTTATTTCATACTGCGAGTAAACGCTTTGGGAGGATTAATTGGAGTCGAAGAAACTCCGATGCTAGACAACCTCCTTGTTGGATTGGATGGGTTTGAACGTATTACTACCACCGTTGGTCTGGCAGGGGTTTATGTGGCAAAACTCATTTTTCCAGAGTCGCTATCCCATGACTACAGCATTGGTCAATTCGAAGCGATGGGTGTGTTTGAGCTCCCGGTTCTTTTCGGATTCATTGTCTTCGGCGCGATGGTCTTTGCAGCGTCTAAGACATTTGGGAAGCAGAAAATCGTTTCGTTTTCAATACTGTTCTTTCTATTGACATTTTCCATCTATTCCAACGTTGTGGTCACCATTGGTACACATATGGGCGATCGATTGATGTTTCTTCCATCTATAGGTTTTTGTGCCGGTCTAGGCTGGTTGTTCTGGAAGTGGGCCACCCTAAAAACTGAAGTATTCCAATGGCGTAAAATGGGAGTTGCCGGCTTGTTCTTCCTACTCATTTCAACCATGTACGGGGTGAAATCGTTTAACAGGGCTGGAGAGTGGAAAGATGAATTGACACTATATACCGCCGATGTTAAAAACGCTCCGAATAGTACTCGAACCCACTATCGACTGGGGCTTACCATGAACAAACAAGGCCTTCTTGCAAAGAATGACGGCGCCAAGAAGCGTTGGTTTGAATCTGCTAAAAAGGAGTTAGGTCTTGCGCTTGAAATATACCCTGACTTCAGCGACGCGCTTGGTGAAATGGGCCTAAGTCTGCAAAACTTGGGAGAATATGAGCAGGCGCAGGCTTACAATAGACGGGCATTGAAAATAAACCCCAATCATGTGAGTGCAAACAACAACACAGGTGTTGTTTACTTCCTTCAGGGCGAAGTGGAGGAGGCGATCCCACATTTTGAACGCACATTAGAAATAAATCCAAACTATCGAGAGGCAGCTGGAAATCTAGGGACCTGTTATGGCACTCTTGGGCAATATGAACCGGCCATTAAATGGTTTAGACGTTCCATTGAAATTGATCCATCGCATGCACAGAGTTATTTCTTCATTGCACTTACATATCAAAACATGGGAGAGCAGGCGCTATCAGACGAGTGGATTGCAAAGGCGCGCCAAATTGATCCGAACATCGGGAAATAAAGGAAGTGCGATTTGCCTCCATTCTGAATGAGTGCCTCTTGGATAAGCGAGATTCAATATCTATGCACAGACTAAACCACCCAGTATGATCCAGCGCCTGTCACTTTTATCCATTTTTTGTGTTTTATCAGTTACCACATTTGGCCAAACCGTGAGTAGTGATGCGGAAGTGTTACACAAGCCCGAGGACTGTGCTCCTGAAGATGTAGAGGCGATTGTCTTAACGGATATTCAAGGCATGATTCGACCCGAATGGCACGATGCATTTGCAAGCAAAGTGAAATCGGTGGCGTTTGATATGATCGATAAGAATAAGGTGTATCAAGACCCAGAGTTGTGGGGTGAATGGGAACGTCAATTAAACGAATCTGTGATCAAATTGACGGCGGCTTCGGGTTACCCTCGTCCATATGAATTAATGATTGTAAAGGATCCAAATATCAATGCGTTTGCGCTAGAAGGCGGTTTCATATTCGTCAACGTTGGGCTACTGGCACATGTTGAGAATATGGACCAACTACGTATGATTCTGGCACATGAGATGGCGCACATACACCACCATCACTCCTTTTTAAACTATGTGAAAATGCGAAAGGCCCAAAATGCTGCTTCGGCTGGAATTGTGGCTGGGGCTCTACTTGGTGGCGTCGCTGGATACGCCGTCCAAGTAGGTTCACAAATGGCAGCCCACAATGCCGTATTACAACATAGTCGTGAGCAAGAGACAGAGGCCGACCAGTTGGGTGCGCATGCAATGAAAGAATCGGAATTTTCGATTTCGGAAGGCCTTGAGGTAATGAGGTTACTTCATCAATTGGAGGAAAAAAACAAAATTGAGACGGGACACAGTTCCCAGCATTGGTTGTATGGAAGCACACATCCGGATTCGGAAAGCCGATATCACAGCCTTATTCAACAACATCCCAGCATTGAAGGAAGGTCAGTAGATCCAAAAAACTTTGAATCATTACGAAATCAGGCGCGGTTGGAGACCTTGAAGTTGCTGAATGCCGAGAAGCGTTATCGCAACACCATTGAGGTGGGATGGTCATTTTTGCTGAAAGACGCGGATAACAAAGGAATTCGAGAAGAAATGTTCGTGGCGCTTGAACAGCTGAAGGATAATCAACAGGTGAGTTTCTTAACTGGATATGTGCTTATTTCAGATTATCATACGACTGCAGAGAATAAATCGGCATTGCAGGAGGCGGATGTGAGCAGCGACGAAGCGAAGGACTACATCCGAGCGATGCTTTTGATGCTCGACTCAGAAGGCTCTACGCCGTTTCCAATCAACATTACGTTTCGTCAGTTGCATGATTGGATTCAAACAGATTTGGCGCCAAAAGGTGACGTTGAATCGATCCTTCAGCGGGCTACACGCAGTGGGATAGATCGAAAAATGCTCAATAAGTATATAGATGAAGGCGGGCAGTATGTGCAATACGCCCAATATCTATTAAGCCCCGATTCATTTCAGTTTGATAGGAATGTCATTCTCCCACTTCGGTTGGAAATGTTCGATGACTATTCGCGGAAAACGGAATACGAGAAGTGCTTCGCCTTTTACGATTGGCGGGAAACAACAGATTTGCTCGCTAAAAGATTTCCAGACCCGAAACTCTTCAATCTCAAAGACGAAGTTTATGTTCCGACAAATGAAGCAGAGGCGCTGGTATTGCTGTCAAGTTTATACGATTATACATACATGCCTAAAGTGGATAATGTTGACCTGATTTCGACTCATCCGGCCATAGCCGAGTTTCTCTTGCGAGAGCGGGTTAAGACATTGATCACGTTGGATTACTTTGAATCAAAGGGAAGGGCGAAAATGCAAATGCAAACCTTCGAAGTATCTGGCGACCACGAGGTGAAGCGCGTTTTTGATGTTACGAGTGATGGCGGCAATAGTGAGGCGACGAATCACCTTCACAAAAAGATTAAGAAACTATACAAGTATTACGATCAGTCTCACTAATCGGCTCTGTTCATGAGGGCATAAGGAATGGAAAGTGCCAAGTACCACAGAATGGAAAACGGCATCGCTAGCCATCCCAGAAAATAGATGGCTGGTAGCATCGTGACAGCATAGATTATAGGGTAAATGTTTGCCTTCAGGCCAAGATTGAGTCCTTTCAGATTAAACATTGGAACGTTGCTCACCATAAGAAGCGAGAATAGAATGGGAACGATGTAGTTTCCAATTTCAGGCACCACATCGGACCACTGATTACCTAAGAACGGAATGGAGATGATCATTAATGCAGAAGCAGATGAGGGCATTCCAACGAATCCTTTTTTGCCGCTATCCATTACATTAAACTTGGCGAGTCGAAGACCGGCGCACACAGGCACAAGTGTTGCTAACAACATTTTGGCAAACATGATCGCTATAGAATCTGCCGGATCCAGCAGCACGTGATGGTAAAAGAGGAATCCAGGAACGACGCCAAACGTCACCATATCGGCAAGCGAATCGAGCTCGGCCCCGAACATGCTTTGCACCTTTAGCGCTCGCGCCGATAAACCATCAAAGAAGTCAAATACGATGGCAACCAGCACATAGTAAAAGCTGATAACAGGATCGTTGATCAGAATAGCCCAAAATCCACAGAGTAGATTCATGGAGGTAAGGGCAGAAGGAACGGCCTTTTTTAGCATCAAGCAAAAGTGTGAATTGCTTTTGTTAATTTTTAAGTGAGGACTTACTTCAATAAATTGATCGTAACAGTAGCAAGCTCTGAATCTGGAAATTGCTTTCCAAGTCGCTCGTCGCGCTCAAGCCCGGCACGTCGGATGCAGTCGTAATACGCATCCACTTCCAAAATGTATTGATCAGAATAGCCATGTGTTGCATCGTATGCTGTTGCTCCAGTTTTGCCCAGGTTCTTAGCAGTTGTTTCAGGCTTAACGGTGTGTAGCTCAATCACCAATAACCCATGTTGCTTCAAGTACGGTTGCCAGCGTTGCATGTGCTCGACAAAGCTTTGCTGTGCAGCATCGTTGGTAAGTCGCATCCCCTTTGAGGCATATGCTCCACTTGATTTTACTGTGCTAGGAACCGAGTCAACCGGAGCATTCCAAGGTCGATTGTGGTCTAAAAACGTGCGCACGTTTAAGAGCGATGAGAGATCAACGCCGTAGTCCGTTTCTAGCGAAGTGGCCAATTGTGCTGGATCTCCAATGTCTCCCCAAATCACCTTTGCCCAAATATCTGCCTGTATCAAATTGGCCTTTGTGATTTTCAGTGCGGCTTCGTTGTAGTCCACGCCTACTAAGGTCAGCGGGTGCTCGTCCAAATATTTTCCGCGCAAAGTGTGCTGATCAATAACTTCAAACAGGTGTTGCAAGAATGCGCCGTTGCCGCAACCCATATCCAAAATGCCTTTTGGTTGTTTTTCAAGTGGGCGATTGAAAATTTCGATGATCAATTCGTCTACCACTTTGAAATATGTAGAGTGTGCCCCACCACTTCCCCAAACATTCATGGCGCGATCTACGTGTTTCTCTGGTCCGCCCTTTTCTGGCTGAAGAATGAGTGCATTTCCGAATATCAGATCATCCAGTTTTCGCAGTGATGGCAGGTAGGAAACGGTGACTCCATAAGCGCTTGCGCGCCTCGAATAAAATAACCCCTTCGGTGTAAATCGGTATGTCTCGCCCGTTTTTTCGAACCAACCGAAATGAGTGAAAATATCTAGAAGTTTCGAAAATGGCTTCACATCTTCGTGAAACTCTTCGGCCTTGAAACTCGACTCCATAAAGTACTTGTGAAACATGCCTGACATGCCGAGGTGTACGATGCTGGGGCCGAGAATGACACCTTCAATATGAACGAGCATTTGGTCTAATACCGAGATGTGATCATCAGCGGCATCATGCTTTTTTAATTGTAATTCTAAGTATGAATCAAAGGCAGATTCGAGAACGCGAAATGCTGCGGGCTCAAATTTTCGAGGATGATAGTGCTCTCCAATTTTGATGAGCTCTACCGCTTTTTCATAGTGGTTTGCGTAGGTGAAGGCAATGGCACCCTTGTCCGTGACTCCATAACTAGGAAGATCGTTTTCTATCGTTTGATTCAACCAGCCTTGAGATGCCAGTGACCTTAACGCAACATTGATGTAGCCGTCGTTGGCTTTGAATTTATTGGATAGTTCGTCCAGGGTTTGACCCCTGCTTTGAAGGAGAGATTCCAAGACACCATGCTTGCTCAGGGTCATTAATGCAGGAGCTGTAACGATGCCATCGAGATGCTTGAAAATGGTGCCACGCAAGATGGACTTATCGGCTTTTGATATCATAGTGCTAGATTGGGTTAAAAATACATTTACATCCATATGTCTGTAGCATCTTCCAAAGTTTATAACGCGTTAATCTCCTGTTAAGGGTAATTCAGGGTTAAGCCCAGCCATTAAATTTGTGGCATAAATTTTCAATCCATGCTCACCCGCATTTCCCGCCTGCTTGTTGGTTCCCTCTTCATCGTTAGTGGCCTCATCAAAGCAAATGATCCGATCGGATTTTCTTATAAACTCAACGACTACTTCGCTCCAGGTGTGTTCGACATGCCTTGGCTAGATTCCATGGCCCTAGAACTTGCCGTGATTGCATGCGTTGCTGAAATTGTACTAGGGATTGCCATTCTCTTTGGCGCTAGGATGAAACTGGCCGCCTGGTCTTTGCTCGGACTCATGGTCTTTTTCACTTTTCTGACAGGATATACCGCGGTTGCGAACTGGCTATTTGACAACAACGAGTCTGCGTTGACGCAGACAATCGAAGGTATTTTTGGATTCGTAATTCGAGATGATTACAGTTATATGAAAGACTGTGGCTGCTTTGGAGATGCCATTAAACTAGACCCTTGGGAGTCCTTCTTGAAAGACGTGGTGCTTATGGTGTTCACCATCATCATTTTCATGAAGCGGAAAACAATCCAAGCCGCCACGGACCTGAAAACCGATATGATAAACCTTGGAATCGCGCTCGTTTTGATTGCAGCCTTTTCATTGGGTGTAGTGGGTTGGCCGTTCCCAATCTGGTTCTCATTTATATCATTCGCTCTTTTGATGGGTATCAAGGTATCTATGAAATCTGATTCAAAAGACTGGATCATGGCTGGTGCAGCTACGGTAATTACAACGTGGTTCTGTATTCATTGCATCAATCATTTGCCAATAAAGGACTTCAGGCCATACAAAATTGGAAACAACATTGCCGAACTGAAGGAATGCCCACCAGATGCTCCTGCAGATGTTTATCTCGACAAGTGGTTTTATGAGGTCGATGGAGTAGTAGGGGAGTACACTACCGAACAGGCGCCCTGGAATATTGAAGGTGCAGAGTTTGTTGATCGCGAAACGGAACTGATTTTTAAAGGATGTGAGCCGCCTATCCATGATTTCATTCTAGAAGATATTGATGGAATGGATTGGACCGATGATATTTTGGGCGAGGAGTATATGCTGCTCGTGGTAAGTTATAATCTCACCACCGCAGACAACGATGTTCAAAAAGAGCTTAATGCCTTATACGAAGCTGCCAACGACGATGGCGGGCCATATATGTATGGACTTTGCTCAAACGTATTTACAGAGGTGGATGTGTTCAGACACGAGCATCAAATCATGTATGATTACTTGGTGGCGGATGGTACCATGCTCAAAACTATAATTCGTGCAAACCCAGGCGTGGTGTTACTTAACCACGGTACGGTTCTCGGAAAATGGCATTTTAATGACTTGCCGGATTACGAGACAATCAAGCAAGATTATCTAAAGTAAAATCAGCCGTATCATTGCACCATGCGTAAGAAACTAATTGCTGGAAACTGGAAAATGAACCTCGACTGGAATGAGGCCATGACCATTTTTACCGACATAATCCGATTGAATGGG